>CAZHJL010000001.1:0-174350 GCA_964532795.1 uncultured Phycisphaeraceae bacterium
ATCCGACTCGCCCGTGACAGATATCGGGAAAGGACTGTTGCATAAAGTCCGTGAGTAAGCGGTCTGCCATTTCGGTTGGCGAGCCGGACCGCTCCCTCACGGTCGCGGCTCGTTTCGCACACTCTGACCGTCTTCGGTGAAGTGGATGAAGACCAGCGCTTCTTCGGCACACTTTGCCCTTCCTTCGGTCGGGTCACAATGTGGCCCCCGGGCGCGGCCCAGTTCCGGTTGGCGCGGGCATCTCTGGTGGGGTGGGCGTCTCGCCCGCCATCGACCCTTCGGGTCGAGCCTTGTGCGTACGCAACGAGCCGCGCATGTGAGTAAGCGGTCTGCCGCTTCGGTTGGCGAGCAGACCGCTCCCTCACGGTCGCGGCTCGTTTCGCACGCTTTGGCCTCACTTCGGTCGGGTCAGAATGTGGCATCCTCATCCGGGGCCCACCGCATGGTCGACGACGTACACACTTCGCGCGTGCCTTTGCGGGTCGCCGAGCATGAAACAGCCGTACGCCACCCGTGCCAGTGCGTTCAAGCCATTCCGGTGCTTTCCGGAGGTGAGCAATGCCGCCCAGGCAGGGATTGGGCATCCTCGTCTGTCCGACATGGGCCCTGTCACGGAGAATAAAACACACCCCAACCGCGCCTTCGTCGCAGCCCCATCGCCGCCGCGCCGGTTGCCAGCAGCAGCGCGCTGACCGGTTCGGGCGTGTGCACCTGCATGTCCGAGGCTTCGTAGACCAACCGGTCCAGGCCGCCTTGCTTGGGATCGGCGAGGCTGCCGGCCAGGACCATGCGAATGCGCGGCGAAGAGGTGGTGACAGTCAGCATCCTGTGCCCGCCGGCGACCATCGGGCCGGTGACGGCCTGGCCGATCCGCCGTCCCTGCGCGTCGAAGGCGATGAGCAGGCCCTGGTCGTGATGATCGTCGGCGAGGTAGTCGATGGCGACGTAGTCGGTGGCGGCCTCGAAGGTGACCTGCAGGCCGCCGAAGCCGGCGCCCTGGAAGAGGGGGTCGCCCGCCTGCCCGTGACCGAAGACGCGCGTGCCCGTACCGGGGCTCAAGCCCGTGCCGGCGCCCGCGGCGACGATCGGCGCGTCGCTGGGCACGTTCAGTTGCAGCACCCGCAGCCGCACGCCTTCGGCCGGGCTCGAAAGGTCCGCGCCGAGGGGGTAGTCGTCCGGATCGATGGTGACCAGCGCGGCGTGGGTCGCGGCGGACGCGCCCAGCAGTGCGAACAGACCGATCGCCGCCCGAAGCAGTGTCTGCGTCATCTCGTGGTTTCCCCTGAATCGCACATGTCGCCCGGCCGGACCGGGCTATCAGGAGAACGCTAAACCACGGATCGGCGAATGCAAGGCGTTGCGGCGAAAGCGGGGCTATAACTGCTCGATGGTCAGATGCGTGTTGGTGTAGATGCACAGTTCGCCGGCGATGTGCATGGCGCGTTCGACGATTTCGCGCGGCGGCATCTCGGTGTGATGCAGCAGGGCCCTGGCCGCGGCTGTGGCGTAAGCGCCGCCGCTGCCGATGCCGACGATGCCGTCGGTCGGTTCGATGACATCGCCGTTGCCGGAGACGATGAGGCTGCAGGATCGATCGGCGACGCACAGGAGGCTTTCGAGGCGGCGCAGCACACGATCGGTGCGCCAGAGCTTGGCCAGTTCCACGGCCGCGCGTTTGATGTTGGCCGGCGAGTCCTTGAGCTTGGCTTCGAACTTCTCGAGGAGTGCGAAGGCGTCGGCCGCGGCCCCGGCGAAGCCGACGAGCACGCCCTGCTTGTCGACACCGACATCCTCGAGGCGGCGGACCTTGACCGCGTCGGCCTTGGCCACCACGGATTGCATGGTGACCTGGCCGTCGCCGGCGATGGCGACATCGTCGCCGCGCCGGACGGAGAGGATGGTCGTGGCATGGTAGGTCGTGTTCATGCCGCGATTGTAGCGGGAGGCGCGGGGTGGTGGGGTCTGGCGGGGTTGTCCGGTGGTGGGGCGGGCGTCTCGCCCGCCGGGACCTGGCTTGCTGTCTCGTGGCGAGGAGCGATGCAGTGGCTGTGGTCCGGGACGCGATCGCGGGGGAAGGCGGACCGCTTACTGACGTGCGCGGCTCGTTGCGGGGCGTGCTGTTCGGGAAGGCGGGCGAGACGCCCGCCCCACTGCAGAGCCCCACCGCGGAGTGCCACTGCGGAATCCCACGCCGACGTTCTGTCCCCCTTCGTGCGGGATTCGCTATAACTGCGGCATGGATGATGTCGGGCACACGCCGGTGCTGGGGCGGGAGGTGCTGGAACTGCTGTCGCCGCGGGGGGGCGAGGTGTGCGTGGATTGCACGGCCGGGCGTGGCGGGCATGCGGCGATGGTCGGGCCGCGCCTGGCGCCGGGCGGGCGGATGGTGTGCCTGGATGTCGATCCGGCGAACCTGGACTTCGCGCGGCGGCGGCTGGAAGGCATCGACGTGCCGGTGACGTTCATCCACGGCAACTTCGAGCATGCGCCGGCGCTGCTGGCGCGGGCGGGGGTGTCGGGCGTGGACCTGTTGCTGGCCGATCTGGGGTTCGCATCGACGCAGGTTGACGACCCGTCGCGGGGGCTTTCGTTCCGCGAGGACGGGCCGCTGGACATGCGTCTGGACCGGTCGACGGACGTGACGGCGGCGGACCTGGTGAACCGTCTGCCGGAGGGGGAGCTGGCGGATGTGATCTACCAGTTCGGCGAAGAGCGCCGGTCACGACGGATTGCGCGAAAAATTGCCGAAGTCCGGAAACAAGGGCCGATTAAGACTACGGCGCAACTGGCGGAAGTGGTGCGTCGTGCCGCGTCAGCGCCCGGCGGTGGCGGGCGGGCCAGGAAGGCGAAGGGAACCCGGTCACGGATCGACCCGGCCACCCGGACGTTTCAGGCCCTGCGGATCGCCGTCAATCGCGAGTTGGAAGTGCTCGATCGCCTGTTGCAGGATGCACCGGCGATGATGCGTCCGGGCGGGCGCGTGGCCATCATCAGTTTCCACTCGCTGGAAGACCGCCGGGTCAAGCAGGCGATGCTGGCGTGGCAGCAGGCCGGGCGCGGCAGGCGGCTGACGCGCAAGCCGGTGACGGCCGCGGAAGAGGAGACGCGGGCCAATCCCCGCAGCCGCAGCGCCAAGCTGCGGGCGTTCGAGTTCGGAAAAGAATCTGAATCGCGTTAAGCTGGTGTGGTCAAGGATGATGACGCCTCGAGCCAGGGACGGACAACATGACACGTGAAGCCAAGATCGGACTTCTTGTCAGCTTGCTGATCATCATCGGGGTCGGCGTGATCGTGAACGATCACCTGACGGCGACGAACAACGGCAATCTTGACCCGGACAACGCATCGCGCACGGTGACGCAGTTCGAGCCGGAATCGGGCGGCGGCGCCGGGCAGGCGCCGCAACCGTACGAACCGAGCCCGGCGGTCGCCGAGCCCTCGCGCATCGAGGAGGAGGACGGCAGTCGCACGCGGGGAACCCGCTACGCGAACGCGGCGGCGCACACCACGCGCCTGCCGCGCCCGGAAGAGGATCAGTCGCACCTGACGTCCGAGGAGATCCTGGCGCAGATCGAGGCGGAGGCGAACCGCGGCCTGGCCGCAGGGGAACGTGAGGCCCAGGCGCTGATGAAGACCGAGGGGGCCGGCCCTGGCGCGGCGGCGGGGCAGAAGCTTGCGTCGAACACGCAGGCGGTGCGCGAGCCGGAACGGATCAACACACGGACGGGCGGCGCACCGCCATCTGGAACGAACATGGGTGACCGTGTCTGGGAGCAGATCAACGGCGGCGCGGCGCGGCGCGGCGACGAATCATCGCGCTACGGGGCCGCGGCCAACGCGCGGGCGAACACGCACGGGCTGCGCGGGGTTGGGGAGAAGACGCACACGGTGCGTGACAACGAGAGCCTCTGGGTGATCGCCGAGCAGCACTACGGCAACGGCATCCACTTCACGGTGATCAAGGAAGCCAACGCGGATGTGCTCCGTGGCGGCGATCAGGTGTTCCCGGGGATGAAGCTGACGATTCCCGATCGGGCGGCGGGGGATGCATCGCGCGGCTCGTCGGTGCGGGCGATGGCGAACACCTCGCAGCGCGCGCCGGCGATCGAACCGCATACGCGGCCCGGCTACGTGCGGGTGCGGAAGAACGACACGCTGTCGGAGTTGGCCCAGCGCCACATGGGTTCAGCGCGGCGGTGGTACGAGCTGTACCAGGCGAATCTGGATGTCATCGACGACCCGGACTGGCTGACGGTGGGCACGATGCTTCGTATTCCGACAGTGACGCGCGAGGCGGCCGCGCCGCGAACGACGCGCAGCCTCGGCCCGAGGCAGTACGCGGTGCGCCAGGGCGACAGCCTGTGGCGGATCGCGGAGCGGCAGTTGGGCAACGGCGCGCGCTGGTACGAGTTGTACGAGTCGAACCGGGACGTCATCAGTGATCCGGACAAGCTGGTGCTGGGCCAGGTGCTGGATCTGCCGTAGCGCCGGGAAGGAGACGGGTCGATGTTCGTGCGTGCGATGGTGCTGATTCTGGGCCTGGCCGGGTTGGCGGTGGCGTTGCTGTCGATGCGGCACGATCGGTTCGAACTGAACAACCAGATGACGCGGACGTACGCGGAGATGGAGCGGACGCGCCACGAAACACTGAATCTGCAGGAGCAGCAGGCGGCGGAGCTGGAGCCGAATCGTCTGCAGCAGCGCCTGGATGAAGCGGGGATCGAAGTGGCCCCGGCGGTCCGGGCCGATGATGCGGTGCTGGGCGCGCCGATCGACGAGACGGAGAACCACGACGGGCAACGCGGCTGACGCGATCGCAACTTCTTCTTCGGTTTCACCTGCCCATGAATCACCGCGAAGCCATTGGACGGAAGGGGATGGCCAAACGCGCCCGAGCCGCGCGGCTGGCGGATCCGCGGGCGGTGACGCGTCGCGCGGGATGGATGGGCACGGCGGCGATCGTGATGGTCTGTCTCGCGCTGGTGGGCGTGCTGTTTCGCGTTTACCGGCTGCAGACCCGGCCGCCGGCGAAGATCGCGGCGCTGGTCGATTCGCAGCGCAGCCGCTTTTCGTTGCACGCGACGCGCGGGCAGTTGCTGGATCGCGAGGGCAAGGCGCTGGCGACGACGGAGGTGCGCTACCGGCTGTTCGTCGACCCCAAGCTGATCGATGATGTGACGACGTTCTCAACGCAGATGCGCGACCACTTCGGCTACGATCCGGCGGAGATTTCGCGCCGCCTGTTTGATCGATACGATCGACGGTACGTTGTACTCGATGAGCATATGAGCGAGCAGCGCATCGAGACGCTCAAGCACCTGAACTGGCGATGCCTGGGCAAGCAATTCCACATGCACCGGTCGTATCCGCAGGGCGAACTGGCGGGGCAGGTGATCGGCGTGGTGGGCAACGACGGGCACGGGCTGGAAGGGATCGAGCTGCGGCTGGACGGCGCGCTGGTCGGCGAGGCGGGCAGCGTGTCGTACCTGCGCGATGCGGGGCGCAACCCGCTGCTGCTGGCGAGTACGGATCTGCGCCGCCCGGCGCATGGCCGCGACGTGCAGCTCAGCCTTGACGTGAATATCCAGTTGATCGCGGAGAAGCAGCTCGAGGCGGCGTGCGAGCAATATGAAGCCAGGCGCGGGCAGGTGATCGTGATGAATCCGCACACGGGCGAGATTCTCGCGATGGCCAACTACCCGAAGTTCAATCCGAACAACGTGGCGCAATCCACGGCCGAGCAGCGGCGCAACGCGTGCGTGACGGATGTGTTCGAGCCGGGGTCGATCATGAAGGCGGTCGTCTGGTCGCTGCTGACCGACGCGCGGCGATCGTGGTTGAGCGAGCGCATCGACTGCGAAAGTGGCGCGTGGCGCACCGGTTTCAGCCGCACGCTGCACGACGCGCATGGGCACGGGCTGTTGACCTGGGCCGAGGTGCTGATCAAGTCGAGCAACATCGGGATGGGCAAGGTGGCGATGCGGGCGCGGCACGCGTGGCTGCGCGAGAAGATGCTGCAGTTCGGCTTCGGCTCGCCCACGGGCAGCAGCCTGCCGGGCGAGGTGGGCGGCATCGTCACCTCGCGACGCGACTGGTCGAACTACACGCAGACGAGCGTCCCCATGGGCCAGGAGATCGCGGTCACGCCGCTGCAGATGACCAGCGCCTTCGCCACGATCAGCAACGGCGGGCTGGTGTTGCCGCCGACGATCCTCTCGCAGCGCGACGCGGTGGACGCCTACATGCACGTGTCGTATCCGCGCGTGATCAGCGAGCGGACGAGCCTCATCACGCGTCAGGTGCTTCGGCGCGTGGTGACCGAGGGCACGGCCCGCACCCGCGTGGGCGAGAGCCCGTACGAGATCTTCGGCAAGACGGGCACCGCCCAGGTGCCCGATCGCGTGCGCGGCGGGTACAAGGAGCGGGGGTACGTGGGCTCGTTCGTGGGGGGCGCGCCGGTGATCCAGCCGCGCATCGTCGTCGGCTGCTTCATCCACGAGCCGAACCCGGACAAGGGGTACTACGGCGGGGTGGTGGCGGCCCCGGTGGTGCGCGAGGTGATCGAGCAGACAATGGCCTACCTCGGGGCGGAGCCGGAGGATCGGTGATGCGGCCGTTTTGACAGGCGCCCGTGCGGGTCTAGAATCTCGCTCGCGGAAGGAGCCGTAGAAGATGGCCGCGACTTTTCAGTGCAAGCTAGTCACGCCCGAAGCGCAGTTGCTGGATGAACCGCTGGTGTATGCCTCCATTCCCGGCTGGGACGGGCAGGTGGGCATCGCGCCGTCGCGGGCGCCGCTGCTGGTGAAGCTGGGTGCGGGGTTGCTGCGGCTCGAGTACCCGGACAGCGCGGTGCGCACGTATTTCGTGGGCGGCGGCTTCGCGCAGATGAAGGACAACGTTCTGACGCTGCTGGCCGGCCAGTGCGAGCCGAGTGATGAGATCGACGCCGACGTCGCGCGGCAGGCGCTGTCCGAGGCGTCGGCGCGGGTGCCGGTGGGCGATGAAGCGATCGAACAGCGCCTGGCCGAGCAGGCCGAGGCCCGCGCGCGGCTGGCGGCGACCGGCCGGTAAGTGCGCGGGGTCACACGAACAGACACCGGTTCAAGGGGCGGCGGCAGGGCGGCCGACGTTTCCAGCAGGCGCGATCGGTCCGCTTATAATCAGGTCGGACGCTGACCGGCGGCACACGGAGGTCCCCGCAGCCCATGCGCAGATTCCTACGGACACTCATCCCCAGCATGTACCACCGGCGCCTGTTCCTGCTCGGCGCGGTGGCCATGGTGCTGGCGCTGGTCCTGTTCACGCAGTTGGCGCGGCTGACGGTGGCGAAGGCCGACGACTACCGCGCCAAGGCCGAGTCGATGCTGGTGCAGCGCGAACTGGTGCCCACGCGGCGCGGCGACATCTTCGACGTCGGCGGCACGCCGCTGGCCAATGATCGCGTGGTGTACGAGATCCAGGTGCGGTTTCCCGTCATCAACGGCACATGGCAGTTCAGGGAGTCCCGCCGCGCGGCCAGGCATGACAACCGGAATCGGTGGGACGAACTAACCGAGGAACAGCGCAGCCGGCTGGCGGGGGCGTACATGCCGACGTTCGAGCGTCAGGCGGCGAACCTGTGGGAGACGTTGTGCAAGGTGGAGGGGATCGATCCGGCGGAACTGGCCGATCGCCGCGCGTCGATCACGAATCGCGTGAACCGCATCCGCGGGATCGTGCTGCGCGAACGCATGGCGCAACACGAGGTCGAACTGAGTGACGAAGAGATCACCGCGCCGATCGGCGAGCAGTTCGCCTTCCACACGCTGGTCAGCACTCGCGACATCCGCAAGCGTGACGCGATCCTCATGGCGATCGACGCGGCCCGCGAGTCCGACGAAGCCTCGGTCTGGACGCAGGTGCACGTGCACGACGCCCGCGGCCGGCAGTACCCTTCGACGACGCGCACGTTCAGGATCGTCAACGGCGGATCGGCTGCCAATGCCGGCGGTGACGTGATCGATACCAGCACGTTTCCCTCGCCGCTGCGGGCGCAGCCGATACGGGAGGTGACCGTCGACGGGCTGCTGCTGCACATCCTCGGGGGTCTGCGCGACGCATGGAAGGAAGACATCGAGGCGCGGCCGTTCAGGAAGCGGCTCGAGGACGGCACGGTGCAGATCGATCTGGGCGGCTATCTCGACGGCGATCGCGTGGGCAGCCGCGGGATCGAGAAGACGATGGAGCCGTTCCTGCGCGGCCTGCGCGGGCAGCGCGTGCACCACCTGGACACCGGCGTCTCCGTTCCCACGCAGCCGGTGGAAGGCCAGGATGTGTATCTGACGATCGACCTGAACCTGCAGGCGCGCATCCGGGCGCTGATGGATCCGGCGCTCGGACTGATGAAGTCCCAGCCGTGGCATCGCGGCGAGTTGAATACGCAGGACCCGGACTACCCCTACTGGGTCAAGGCGGGCGAGCCGCTCAACGGTTGCGCGGTGGTGATCGAGGTGGCGACGGGCAACGTGCTCGCGGCGGTGTCCACGCCGTCGTACGAACCGCTGCCCGGCAAGGGGGTGACGCGGGCGGAGAAGGACGCCTACTGGGCGAACACGCCGTTTCTCAATCGCGTGGCGGAGCGGGCGTATCAGCCGGGCTCGACGGTCAAGCCGATGGTGCTGACGTGGGCGATCCGCGAAGGCAAACTGGGGATTCACGAGCAACTGGAGTGCACGGGCTACCTCGACCCCAACAACCGGGAGGCCATGCGTTGCTGGATCTACAAGATGTACAACCAGACGCACGGCCATCTGACCGGTGAGCACGCGATCCAGAAAAGCTGCAACATTTTCTTCTATAAGCTTGGCCGGCGCCTGCGCGGGCCGGGGATCGTGCGGGGGTTCCGTGCGTTCGGCCTCGGCCGGCACACGCACGGCGGGGTGCCTGATGTGGCGGCCGACCTGCCGCGCTGGCACGCGGGCGTGACCGAGGACGAACCGGGTTTCACCTACCAGGACGCGACGTTCATGGGCATCGGCCAGGGCCCGGTGCGCTGGACGGCGCTGCAGGCGGCGGCGGCGTACACCGCGCTGGCGCGCGGTGGGCGGTACATCAATCCGAACTTCATCCGTGACGAAGGTCTGTTCGGGCGTGAGCGCATCGAGCGGGATCTCGGCCTCCCGCGCGAAGGGGTTGATCTGGCGCTGGAGGGGCTGTACCTGTCGGCCAACGAGCGGGGCGGGACGACGTACTACCTGTCGCGGCTGGGGCGCGAGCGCATCTTCAACATCGAGGGCGTGCGGGTGATGGCCAAGAGCGGCACGGCCGATGCGGTGCCGCTGCGGATCGACAGCGACGACGACGACCGCATCACCGGCCGCGACCGGATCGTGCGAAAGGGCGATCACGCGTGGTGCATCGCGATCGTGCAGAAGGAAGGCCAGACCATGCCGCGCTACGTGGTGGCGGTGGTGGCCGAGTATGCGGGCAGCGGCGGGGCGGTTTCCGGGCCGTTGGCGAACCAGATTCTGCATGCCCTTCGGGCGGAGGGTCGGCTGTGATCACGGTGCCCGATCGCGTGAAGGAGATCGCCCGGCCCAATGCCGGATGGCTGGCGCTGCTGGCCGCGGTGGGTCTGTCGACGGTCGGCATCCTGGCGATCAGCACCGCCGACCTGGCCGAGCAACCGCCGTCCGGTTTCGGCAACCGGCAGTTCTACTGGCTGCTGATCTCGATGGCGCCGATGCTGGTGCTGATGCTGCCGCACCCGCGTCAACTGGGGATGGTCGCCGCGCCGCTGATGGCGGTGGCGTTGCTGCTGCTGGTGGTGGTGGTGATGCCCTTCATGCCGCGCTCGATCGTGCCGGTGCGCAACGGCGTGCGGGCGTGGATTGACATGGGCTTCATGAACTTCCAGCCCTCTGAGTTGGCGAAGCTGGCCTTCGTGCTGACTGCGGCATGGTACCTGCGGCATGCGCGGGGCTATCGCAGCTTCTGGGGCATGCTGGTGCCATTCGGGCTGATGCTGGTGCCGGTGGCGCTGATCCTGGCAGAGCCGGACCTGGGCACGGCCGCGCTGTTCGCCCCGGCCCTGTTCGCGATGCTCGTGGCGGCGGGGGCGAAGCTGCGACACCTGAGCATGCTGCTGGCGGTGGCGCTGCTGGCGGTGGCGCTGAACATCGCGGCCATCTTCGTGCTGCCGGATTCGATGCAGCTTCTGCGCGGCTACCAGCGGGATCGCATCGAGGCCCTGATCCGCCAGTCCTTCATGGGCGACGACCGATTCGTGCAGACCACCGGCTACCAGCAGGACCGGTCGCAGACGATGATCGGCGCGGGGGGTGTGACCGGGTACGGCCGGGACCGCGCGGCGACGCTGCTTCGGTTCAACAAGTTGCCCGAGGACCACAACGACATGGTGTTCGCCGTCATCGTCAACCGCTGGGGGCTGGCCGGCGGGGTAATGACGATGGGGCTATACCTGCTGCTGCTGCTCGCGATGCTGCGGGTGGCGGCGGTATCGAAGGATCCCTTTGCGCGCCTGTCGACCGTCGGGTTCGCGGCGCTCATGTTCAGCCAGATGACGATCAACATCGGCATGGCGATCGGTCTGCTGCCGATCATCGGGATCACGCTGCCGTTCATCTCTTACGGCGGCTCGAGCCTGATCATGTCGTTCGCGATGATCGGCCTGACGATCAACTTCGCCTCGCGCAAGCCGGCGATCATCCACCGGCCGAGCTTCGAGTATGATGCGCCCGATCCGATGATTCAGCATCGGCAGATGATGGGATGAGCGTGCGCGAGGTTCCCGAACCGGTCAGACCGCTGCTGTCCAGGCTGGGCGTCGAGCTTGAGGACGCGCAGTTGGATCAGTGCGCGCATTTTCTGTCGTTGCTGCTTGAGGCGAACAGGCGGTTCAACCTGACGGCGATCCGCGATCCGGCGGAGGCCTGGCCGCGGCATATCGTGGACAGCCTTACGGCCCTGTTCGCGCTGCAGTCCCTGGAATCGGGCGACCGGCTGATCGACGTGGGCGCCGGCGGCGGGCTGCCGGGCATTCCGCTGGCCATCGCCCGGCCGGACCTGCAGGTGACGCTGCTTGAGGCGACGGGCAAGAAGGCGCGGTTTCTTGAGTCATGTGTCGAAGCGCTCGGACTGACGCACGTGTCGGTGGTCAATGACCGGGCGGAGACGATCGGGCAGCGATCGGAGCATCGTCAGCGGTACGACGTGGCCGTCTGCCGCGCGATCGGGCCGATGAACGTCCTGCTGGAGTTGACGATGCCGCTGATCCGCGTGGGCGGCATGCTGGTGGCGATGAAGGGGCCCAAGGCCGAGGAGGAACTGCGCGCGTGCGGCGACGGGCTCGAGACCCTCGGGGCGGGGCAGGTGAACGTGTTCGATGCGTACCCGGAAGACGCGCCGTGGGACACGGTGATCGTCACGGTCTGCAAGGAGCGGCCGACGCCGCAGGCATACCCGCGGCTGCCCGGGGTGCCCAAGCAGTCGCCGCTTTGATGGTCGGGGGGGGCAGGTGGTCAGGGCTTGATCTTTGCGGGGCAGCACGTCTTGCGGCCGATCCAGGTGACCAGTCGCGGGCTGACGGCGTTGAGCCAGTCGACCATGCGGTAGTGGCGCGGGACGCAAAGCTCGAGGCGAGGGTGATCGACGAGGCGCACGATTCGCCGCGCGACGCGCTCGGGCGCGATGCTGTGTCGCTTGACCGCCCGTTCGATCTGTTCGTATCCGTCTCCCCTGAAGAAATCGGTGCGTACGACGCCGGGGTGGACAGAGGAGAAATGCACGCCCTGGCCGGCGTGCTCGGCCGCGAGGGTGCGGGTAAGGCTCGTCAGGGCGTTCTTGGCCGCGGCGTAGGCGCCATGCCCGTGGGGGCTGAGCTTCGTGGCGATGGAACAGACGTTGATGACGTGCCCGCGCCGATTCTGGAGCATGTGAGGCAGGAGGATGCGGGTCAGCGTGGCGGGGGCGCGGTAGTTGACCTGCAGGATGCTGTCGTGGTCGGTTTCGCTCTGGTCGAGGAATCGCTCGAAGCGATTGTAACCGGCGTTGTTGATCAGCAGATCGACAGCGCCGTGATCGGTGACGAGCCGGCCGATCGCCGGTGCGATTGCGGCAGGGACGGCCAAGTCGATCGGCACGGCGACGCTTGGGGCGAGCGGTGACAGTTCGTCGGCGAGTTCGGCCAGTCGTGCTTCGCGTCGTGCGACCAGTGCGGTCCGGTAGCCGCGCCGGGCCAGCAGGCGCGCGACATGCCGCCCGATGCCGCTGGAAGCGCCGGTGATGAGTGCGAGGGGATTTTCGCGATCGACCTCGGAACCCGCCATGAGCAGGTTATCCGCCATTTGTTCGGATGCGTCAAGGCGGACGACGCGGGATGATGCGCAGGTCAGTCGTTGCGGCGACGAAGCAGTGCCAGTCCGCCGAGACCGATCAGGGCGAGCGTGGCCGGCTCGGGGATCACGAAACTGCCGTTGGCATCGGTCTGCAACTGCGTGTCGAGGCCGGTCCCATTCACCGCGCCGAGTTGCGGTACGTAGCCAAGGAAAGCGCCAGACGGGTCAACTTCCGCAAACGGTGTCTTGTTGACGGTATTGACGCCGAAGGCCACGACCGTGCTCTTGAAGAAGTCGTCATGTGTGTCACTGACGTCGGACGTCACATCGAGGGCGCCAATGGCCCGTCGTGTGGCCTGGTTGCCGTAATTGTCGACAACAAACTGGTCGAACAGCACCGGATCGGCAGTGCTGAACATAAGGCTGCCGAATGCGTCGGTGACCTGTCCCTCGTATATCAGCAGACCGTCATCAAAGCCGGCGCCGGTCAGGTCGCTCGCGTCCGGTGTGTCGTCGTAGTACATGCGGACGAAGTTTGTACCCCCGCCGTCGAGGCCGAGACTGACCATGTTGCCGAACGCGCTGGCCGTGCCTTCGTATTGTGCCACGATCGTGATTTCGAAGGCGGTATCGAGTCCAGCGACAGGAATACGCTGGCTGTTGGCATCGAGGATTCCCGCCAGCCGTCCCTGTGCGTACTGGGTATAGACCGGGTCGGCTGCGTTGCGGGCCAATGAATTGCCCGGCAGAAAATCAAACGTGGCGACGGACACTGTCCCGTTGCCGCCGGCGGCGCCGTCCGGATCGAACTCGATGACATCGGCCTGGGCTTGGGCGGCAAGAATGCTGAACGCGCAAAGTCCTGTGATTACGATACTTCTCATGGTCGGTCCCCTGATGCTGATGTCCGGTTCTCTCGGCTTCACCACCGCGCGCTGACGAGAGGCGCGGGTACTCTCTGAAAAAGCGATAACACAGGCTGGCCGGGATGCAAACGAAACGGCGTTGGTGCGGCAAAAAATATTGATCGTTGTCTATTGATCCGCCCTTGGGCGGTCGCTCAAGTAGGGGTCTTGCCGAAGCTCGATCAGACTGGATCCGCTTTTGACATCGCGGGGGGCGGCGATGAGGAAATGACCGCCCCTGGCTGGCGATGGCCGCGCGTTGCCGTGGAGTCGCTCGAATCGGACCACGCCTGTCAAGCAGCGCGCTTCCGCATGGCGATGTCGTACGAGGGCATGTCGCGGTACTGTCGTCGGGAGGGGCGAAACTCGATACGGTTGCCCAGTTCGTCCTCCACGTGCCGCCGGACCTGAGCGATCAGGGCGTCGTCGAGGCCGGTCACCATGTATTGCAGGTACCAGCCGCCGGGCGAAAGCGCTTGATCGATGTCGTCAATGGCTTTGCGCCATTGACCGGCATCGTACCAGGCCTGGCCGTCACCCTCGAGATAGGCAAAGCCATCGGGCACGTTCTTGTTGAAGGGCACGCCGTCAAGGTAGAGCACATCAATCCGGCGTTGGTCCGGGAAGCGGGCGATATCCGCGAGCGGGGTGGCGCCAAAGACGAACTCGCTGGACGCGACGCCGAGCACCCGCCGGGCGGCGATCCAGGCGTCGGGGAAACCGTTCAAGTCGATGTCCGTCGCAACCACGTTCATCCCCATCCGCCGTGCGGCGAAACTCACCCCGCCCGCACCCGCGCCGATTTCCAGGAAGTTGCGTCCGGACGTCTTGATCCTGCCCACGCGGAATATGAACTCACGGATCATCTGCTTGATCTTCCTGCTGGGCTTGGGCGGGTCGCCGAAGAGTTCGGCCGCCTTGGGATCGCCTTTCAGATGCAGTTCAAGCTCGCTGTCGAGCGCGTGACAGCGGGAAGCAGGGAGAATCACGCGTTCGATGGCGCGATCGAGCCGCGACTCGCAGAAGCCGGGCAAAACGTTCCGCAACGTCAACATCAGACGAAGGAAGGCGGTGGTCATGGGTTGGTCTCCTGGCCGGCGGCCGCGGAAGGCCGGCAACCGCGGAACGCCATGGTATGGATCGGTCGACGGCGGCGGGCAGGCGCAACGCGCGTTGGCGAAGGCGCGGGACGCGAGGTTCTCGGTCCCCGCGCGTGCCTTGTGGGGCTTGCGGCGACGGACTACCATGCGGCTCGACACGTGCCTGAACCGGGGCCTTTCATGGCGCAGCGGCGGTTTCATTACGATCAGGCGTTCGAAGCCTACCTGCGCGAACACGCGGTGCCGTACATCGCGGTGGACGAGGCCAAGCGGGCGCTGATGGCCAAGGGCAGGGGGCTGCCGGGCGGGAGTCTGAAGAACTTCGATTTCGTCGTCTACGCGCAGACCGGGCCGAACCTGCTGGTGGACGTGAAAGGCCGCAAGTGCGGCGGGCGCGGCGGGCTGAGCGGGTCGCTGGACAGTTGGGTCACGCGAGCGGACGTGCAGAGCCTGCGGCAGTGGGAACGCATCTTCGGGCACGGTTTCGCGGGGTGCTTCGCCTTTCTCTTCTGGTGCGATGCCCAGCCGCCGGATGCGCTGTTCCTGGAGGTCTTCGAGCACGCCGCCCGCTGGTACGCCCTGCTGGGCGTGCGGCTGGATGACTACGAGGCGAACATGACCCAGCGCAGCCCGCGGTGGGATACGCTGTGCATGCCGCGCGAGGCGTTCAACCGGTTGAGTGTGCCGCTGCGGGAGATGCTGGAGTAGGGGCGCGGCTCAAGTTCGCCCCTTGTGCGGGCCGAAGGTGGTGGTATACTCCTTGGTCGAAGTGAGATACGCCATGTACGCACGAATCGCCGAGATCATTATCATTAGCACCTTCCGCCACAACCGGTAGGGCCGGCGATCCATTGATCTGACTGCCAAGCCCTGCCGAAAGGCGGGGCTTTTTTTGTCCCCCGTGAAGCCCCTTCCCGCAGACCGAACGAACGGGCCGCGTGCCCCAAGACGCTGGATACGCACGATGAGCGAGCAGACTGAGAAGAAGTCGTACAAGAAAACCCTCAACCCGCGCAAGACCAGCTTCGGCATGAAGGCCAATCTCGTGCAGAATGAGCCGGCCTCGGTCAAGCGGTGGCAGAAGGAAGGGCTGTACCAGGCCCTGCGGGATCGCGAGCATCCCAAGGGCCGGTATGTCTTCCACGACGGGCCGCCTTACGCCAACGGGTCGATCCACCTCGGGCACCTCCTGAACAAGGTGCTCAAGGACATGGTGGTGCGCTCGAAGACCATGGCCGGCTACGACTGTCCGTTCACACCGGGGTGGGATTGCCACGGCCTGCCCATCGAGCACAAGGTGGCCCAGGAACTGGGCGACAAGGTGCGCGGCATGGCGCCGATGCAGATCCGCAAACGCTGCCAGGACTACGCCAAGAAATTCGTCAAGCTGCAGTCCGGGCAGATGCAGCGCCTGCTGACGCTGGCCGATTACGACCGGCCGTACCTGACCATGGCCAAGGGATACGAGGGCGCGGTGCTGGATGTCTTTGCCAAGCTTGTCGAGCAGGGCGTGGTGTACCGCGGGCTCAAGCCGGTGCACTGGTCCATAGAGAACCAGACGGCCTTGGCGGATGCGGAGCTGGAGTACTACGACCGCGAGGATACGAGCGTGTATGTCTTCTTCCCGCTGGCCGGCGCGCCCGAGACGGCGAACTTGCCAGGCGTGGAGTGTGTTTCGCTGATGATCTGGACCACCACGCCGTGGACGTTGCCGGCCAACCTGGCCGTCGCGGTGCATCCGGACTTCGAGTACGGCGTGTATCCGGTCGGCAACGACGGCAAGGTGGTGGTGTTGGCCACGGAGCTTGCGCCGAAGGTGCTGGCGCTCAACGGGGGCGCGGCGCCGGAGCCGTTCGGGGTGATGAAGGGCCGCGATCTGCTTGGTGCGACATACAAGCATCCGTTCGTGGATGACGATCGCACGCGGCCGGTAGTCGCGGCGGACTACGTGACGCTCGAAGACGGCACGGGCCTGGTGCACACCGCGCCGGGGCACGGTGTCGAGGACTACCAGACCGCGCTGCGCGAGGGTCTGGATGTCTACTGCCCGGTGCAGCACGACGGCACGTTCGACGAGACCGCCCCCGACTGGCTGCGCGGCAAGCGCGTGTGGGAGGCCAACCCGCTCGTCTGCGAGAAGTTGACCGAAAGCGGACACATGTTCTTCCAGCATCAGTTCACGCACAGCTATCCGCACGACTGGCGCGGCAAGACGCCGGTGATCTTCCGCGCGACCGAGCAGTGGTTCGTGGACGTGAACAAGCCGCTGCGCTTCATGGAGCAGAGCGGCGACGATGATTTCCTGTCGCCGCGCGAGGCGAAGACGACGTCGGAGGAAGGTCGCGAGCACGCGCTGCGCAGCGACCGCGCATCGCTGCGCGAGCTGGCCCTGGAGGTGACGGCTTCGGACGTGACGTTCCTGCCCGAGTGGGGCCGCAACCGGATGCGCGGCATGCTCGACAGCCGCCCGGACTGGTGCCTCAGCCGCCAGCGGGCATGGGGGCTGCCGATACCGGCCTTCTACCCGCCGGCCGGCCAGAAGGGTGAATCGCTGCTGACCGCGGCGTCGGTGAAGGCGGTGGCGGACCAGTTTCGCGAGCACGGCAGCGACTGCTGGTTCGACTTCACGCCCGCACAGTTGCTGACCGACTACGACCCGCATGCGGACGAGGACGCGCCGGAATGGGTGCGGGGCGTAGCGCTGGACGCGTTGCGCAAGGGCACCGATATCTTCGACGTGTGGTTCGAAAGCGGTTCATCGTGGAACGCCGCGCTGCGACGCATGCAGGGCGACTACCCGGCGGACCTTTATCTCGAGGGGTCGGACCAGCATCGCGGATGGTTCCAGCTTTCGCTGCTGCCGGGACTGGGGGCAACGGGGCAGTCGCCGTTCCGCACGGTGCTGACCCACGGCTTCATGGTGGACAAGGACGGCCGCAAGATGTCCAAGAGCCTTGGCAACACGCTTGAGGTCGAGGACCTGCTCAAGGACTTCGGTGCGGATGTCTGCCGGTGGTGGGTCTCGTCGCTGAATACGGACAACGACATCAAGGTCGACCACGCGTTCTTCGAAGTGGCCGGCGAGGAATACCGCAAGGTGCGCAACACGCTGCGCTTCCTGATGATGAACCTGGCGGACTTCGATCCGAACGAAGATCGCTACGCGATGACCGAAGACGACGCGGCCAGCGTCGATGCCTGGGCGGTCGATGCGCTGAACAAGCTGGTGACCAAGGTGCTGGCGGCGTACGAATCGTTCAACTACCGGTCGCTGCACACGGCGCTCTTCGATTTCTGCAACGAGACGATGAGTGCGGTGTATCTTTCGGCGCTGAAGGATCGGGCGTACTGCGATCCGCCGGACAGCCCGCGCCGTCGCCGGGCGCAGACGGTGATGTTCGACGTCGTCGACGCGCTGGTGCGGCTGGTGGCGCCGGTGCTGCCGCACACGGCCGACGAGGCGTGGGCCGCGCTGTACGGCGAGAACGCGGGCAGCGTGCACTTGCAGTTGATGCCCACGCCGCGCCAAGCGCCGTGCCACGAGGCGTGGGAGCCGATGATGGCCTTCCGCGACCAGATGCTTCGCGAGTTGGAGCAGGTGCGGGCTTCGCAGGGCGTGGACAACCCGCTGGACTTGGGGCTGCGCGTACAGCTTGGGGCCGAGGTGAACGTGTTCGACCCGGTGGACCTGGCCGATCTGTGCGGGGTCAGCCGCGTGGAGGTGGAGGTGGATGACGCGGGCGATCCCAACGAGATGAAGGTGCTCGAGGTGCTGGACCTGCGAGACGAGCCGCGCTGCGAGCGCTCGTGGAAGCGTGACGGCACGGTGAAGGAGCGGAGCGACGGCGGCATGCTTTCGGATCGGGATGCCGAAGCGGTGGGGGTGGATTGATCGGCCCAGGCCGCACGACCGATTCGCCCGCGGGTCGGAAGGCCGATAACCGGTGCGGCGGGCGAAATCGCCTGACATTTCCGGTCGATGAACCGTCATGGCGTGGGCCGCGCGACTTGCGCGATGAGGGCGGTGTCGATGGATGTGCGCGAACTAAAACCGGACGAGCAGGAAGCCCTGGCAACGCTGCTCAAGGCGTGCGGCCACGCGGGCGATCTGCCCGAGGAGCTGTTCGATCACAACATCGGCCTGGCCCTGGTGGCCGAGGACGGCGGGACGATCGTGGGGTTGATCTTCTCGACGTTCGGTGGCGAGATCCGTCACCTGTTCGTTTCCGAAGGCGAAGCGAAGCTCGAGACCGAGCGCATGCTGTTGGACAAGCTGCTCCGCCGCATGCGCACGCGCGGCTTGGCCCGCTGCCAGATACAGATGCCGCTGGACGACCACCGACGGCAGTTCTGGGACGCCGTGAAGTGGATGGAACCGATCCGCAACGACCAGAGCCAGGTCGCCCCGGCGGGCAGCGTGCCGCCGGTTGAGATCGTCGGTGACGCGTTCGGCGAGAAGAGCGGACCTGCCTCGGCGCCCGCGCCCGGCGATGGCCGGTCATCTTCGGATGGCGACGCACCCGCGGACGATGGCCGCGACGCCTCCCACCGCGCCGCATGATGAGCGCGGCGACTGTCGGTCCACCGCAACATCCGACCTTCCTTTCCGTGTTGTCTGCGCACCACACCCGACTTAACCGCGGGCCGCATTCGGTCGATCCATGCGGTAGATGTCGCTCGAAAGCAACAACCAGCCGCCCCACCGATCCGCCGCGCAGGGCCCGCAATCGCACAAGCCGCGCGAGGGCGGTGAGTCGGCGCGTTTCGCCCATGAACTGGCGAACCTGCTGGATGGCAGCCTCCGAAATCTCGGGCTGGCGCTCAACTCGCTGCGCGACTCGATTCCGCCGGACGCCGATGTCTGCGAGGATGCGACGTCGCGGCTGGAATCGGCCGACCAGGCCATGCGGCGCATGGCGATGATCGTGCGTCAGTGGTTGGACCAGCGCGAAGCGACGATGCCGGTGCACCACGAGACGCGCAGCCTGAGCGAGACCATCGCCCACGCGGTGCGGTTGCTGTATCCCGCGGCCCAGCACCACGGGATCCACATCAAGGTGGATGTCGACTCGGCCGTCGCGGACCTTCCCGGCGGGCCGGTCTACACGGTCGTCGCCAACGCGGTGCGCAACAGCATCGAGGCGATCACGGGGCGGAGCAGCGCGCGGGACCGCGAGGCGGAAGGCTGGGCCATCCATGTCGAAGCGCGGCAAGGCGAGGATGACATCGTCATCGAGGTGCGTGACAACGGCCCGGGCCTGGATGAATCGCTGCTGGATGACGGCGGTCAGTTCGCCTTCGGCCGCACGACCAAGCCCAGCGGTCACGGGCTTGGCCTGGCGCTGTGCCGCGATGTGGCCCGGTCGCTGGGCGGCAGGCTGACGCTGGAGAACACCTCGCCGCGCGGCTCCTGCCTGCGGCTGACGTACCCGATCCGTCGGGATGAGGACGAGCAAGAAGCGTAGAGGGCACCGCGATGGCCGGCAAAGACCGAATCCTGGTGGTGGATGACGACCCGGTGGTGGCCGAAAGCCTCGCCGAGTTTCTCGCCGGCGAGGGTTACGGCGCGGCCACGGCCTGTGACGGCAACGAAGCCATGCGGATGCTGGAAGCGGCCCAGCACGGGGCGGGCAATGTAGCGCCGTTCGGCGTCGTGATCACCGACCTCAACATGCCGCGCTGTGACGGCGTGGAACTGCTGCGCAACATCCGCGAGTCGTTCGAGTCCGTGGTGCCGATCGTGATCACCGGCTTCGGCAAGATCGAGACGGCGGTGGAGGCGATCAAGCTGGGCGCGGTGGACTACCTGACCAAGCCGATCGTGGATGAGGAACTGCTCATCGCGGTGAGCAAGGGTCTGCGCCAGCATGCGCTGATCCACGAGAACCGCACGCTGCGCGACCAACTCTCGCAGCGGTACGGACTGGACAGCATCATCGGCTCGGATTACCGCATGCAGAAGGTGTACGACCTGGTCGAGGCCGTGGCGCCTTCGAAGACGACGGTGCTGATCGACGGTGAAAGCGGCACGGGCAAATCGATGATCGCCCGGGCGATTCACACGCGCAGTCCCCGCGGGTCGGGGCCGTTCATCACCTTCTCGTGCGGGTCGATTCCCGAAACGCTGCTTGAGTCCGAACTGTTTGGTCATGTAAAGGGAGCTTTCACGGGGGCGGATTACGACAAGCCCGGTAAGCTGAAGGCGGCCGACGGTGGGACGCTCTTCATCGATGAGATCAACAGCGCCACGCCGGCACTCCAACTGAAGCTGCTGCGCGTGTTGCAGGAAAAGCAGTTCGAGCCGGTGGGCTCGACCGAAACCATCAGCGTCGATGTGCGTTTCGTGCTGGCGACGAACCAGTGCCTGCAGGAGCTGGTCGAGAAGGGCATGTTCCGCGAGGACCTGTTCTATCGCATCAACGTGGTGAACATCCACCTGCCGCGGCTGGGCGATCGGCTGTGCGACATCCCGCCGCTGGCCGAGCACTTCCTTGCCAAGTACCGCGAGGAAACGGGCAAGCAGATCACGGGATTCGGCGCCGAGGCGCTGGATGCGCTCAGTTCGTATCACTGGCCGGGCAACGTGCGCGAGTTGGAGAATGCGGTGGAGCGCGCGGTGGTGCTGTGCCGCGGCGTCACCATCGGCGTGGAAGACCTGCCGGACACCATCCAGGCGACCTATCGCGGCGAACGACCGAAGTTGCGCCTTGCGCGCGACGCGGACCACGGCGATGGCGGGTCGATCAGCGTGCCGGCGCTGGCCGACGGCTGGACGCCCACGCCGCTGACCGAGGCGCTGATGGAGCCGGAGAAGCAGATCATCCGGGCCGCGCTCGAAGCCAATCACTGGAACCGCCAGGAAACGGCCAAGCAACTCGACATCAACCGCACGACGCTCTACAAGAAGATCAAGCAGTTCCGGCTTGACCAGCCGGCGTGAGAAGCGACGCATTTCTGTGAATCGCATGACGCAATACCCGCCGTTTCCCCGCGGGGGCGAAACTGGTATAACGTTGCCCTCCCCCAAAAACAAGAAAGGCGTAGTTGCATGGAACCGGTGCGGATTGGTGTAGTGGGTTGTGGCGTGATCGGTCGGACGCATACCGATCTGGCTCGGCAGTTCGACCATGTGAAGATCGAAGCGGTTGCGGACCTGAACAAGGATGCGGCCAACGCGGCGGCGAAGGACTTCAACGTGCCCAAGGCTTACGGCGATGCCGCCTCGCTCCTTGCCGACCCGGAAATCGACGGCGTGGTGGTCGCGCTGCCGACGGGTGTGCGCGGCCCGGTGGCGGCGGATGTGCTTCGCGCGGGCAAGCACCTGCTGATCGAGAAGCCTCCGGGGATGAACGCGGGCGAGGTGCGGCAGTTGCTGGAACCGCGCGGCGATCGCATCGTCACCTGCTGCTCCTCGCGCATGCGCGGCACGCCGTCCGCGGCCAAGGCGCTGGAAGTCATCCGGTCCGGCGTGCTCGGGCCGGTGCGCGTGTTGCAGTGCCGTTGCCTGAAGGCCGACGGCGGGCCGGGCGAGAACCCGCCGCCGGTGTGGCGCGTGAGCCACAAGCTCAACGGCGGCGGCTTCTTCGTGAACTGGGGCATCTACGACATGGACTACCTGCTGGGGCTGATGGGCTTCGCGCTCAAGCCGCAGTGGGTGATGGCCGGCGCCTGGCCGATCGCGCCGGGCCTACCGGGCCGCGTGGCGGAGGGGTCGGATGCCGAGTGTCACGCGCTGGTGACCATCGCCTGCGAAGGTGGTGTGATCGTGATGATGGAGCGCGCGGAGTTCACGTCATCCGCGACGACCAATGCCTGGAGCATCGTCGGCGACAAGGCCACGCTGCGGCTGCACATGACGCCCGGTACGGGCAAGCAGCATCACCTGGACACGCTTGACGCGGAGAAGGGCGTGCTGAGCGAAGTGATCTGGGAAGGCGATGAGGACTGGAAGATGTGCCACGCCGGCCCGATCCGCGACTTCGCCACGGCCGTGCAGACAGGCAGCATCCCCGCGACGGCGACGACGCTCGAGCAGGCGCTGATGATGCAGGTGATCACCGACGCGGTTTACGCGTCATCGCGCACAGGGCAGCCGGTGCAGATCAAGGCGTGAATTACCCGGGGTCGTCCGGCGTGGCGGCAACGACAAAGCCAAGCGGGGCCGCGCCGCGGATACGCTCGGCGGAGCGGATCTCAAAGCCGGCTGATTCGATGTATTGCTGAAGCGTATCGAGCGTGAATCGCTGGTAGATGCGGCAGCCGACGAGCCTTACGAGGTGGCTCTTGAGCCGGCCCCACCGGCTTTCGCCCATGCAGAACGAAGTGAGCACAAGCTTGCCGCCCGGCTGCAGGACACGGCGGACTTCGCCCAGCGCGCGGTCCGGCTCCGCGATGTTGTGCAGGAGGTTGCCGACGGTGACCACGTCAAACGTGCCGTCGGCAAAGTCGAGTTCGTAGATGCTCTGGTGGTGGGGCGTGATGTTCGTGATGGTTCGCCGTTCGATCTTGCGGCGAAGGATGCCGAGCATTCTGTCGGAGATGTCGACGGCATCGACGCGTCCGACATGCGGGGCAATGGCGACCGCTACGAGGCCGGTGCCGGTGGCCGCATCGAGCACGTGCTCGGCGCCCGCGACTTCCTTCGTGATCCGCGCAAGCATCTGGGGATACACGCGGCAGAAGCGCGCGGAAAAATCGTATCGCTTCGCGAGGAAGTCCCAGAAGCCGACCTGTTCGCCGCGGGGAGGGGTGTCGGGCATGGCATGAGCATACCAGAGGGGTTCACGACCGAGGCGCAGAGGGCATTGAGGAAGGCAACCGGGCCCAAAGACCCAACGCCAAGAGCGCCAAGGGCAGAGGAGATCGCCAAGGAGAAGTAGGGATGGAAGAGACCACCAAGGCTGTCGTTAGCGGTCTCTTATGTTTCTTGGCGTCTTGGCGTTTTGCTGTTCTCAGTGCCCTCTGTGGTGAGAGACGGGCTCAGGCCTCCAGTTGCGGCCGCTGCGGATCGGGCCAGTCGACGTGGAAGAACCTGCCTCGCGGGGCGTCGACACGTTCGTACGTGTGGGCGCCGAAGTAGTCGCGCTGGCCCTGGAGCAGGTTGGCCGGCAGCACGGCCGCGCGGTAGCTGTCGTAGTACGCGAGGGCCGACATGAACGCGGGGCAGGGCACGCCGGCCTGCGCGGCCAAGGCCACCACGCGCCGCCAGTTGCGCTGCGCCCGGGCGATCTGATCCTCGAAGTAGGGATCCAGCAGCAGATTCCTCAGCCCCGGGGCGGTTTGATAGGCCTCGGTGATCTTCTGCAGGAAGCGGGCGCGGATGATGCAACCGCCGCGCCAGATGCGGGCGATGGTGCCGAAGTCCAGCGTCCAGTCGTACTCGTTCTGCGCCTCGGCCATGAGCTGGAAGCCCTGGGCGTACGAGCAGATCTTCGAGCAGTAGAGCGCATCCCTGATCGCGTCGATCAGTTCCTGCCTGTCGCCGTCGAAGCTGAAGTCGGCCGGGCCCTTGAGCGTCTTGGCCGCCTCGACACGCTCCTCCTTGATGGCGCTGATGCATCGGGCGAAGACGGCTTCGGCGATGGTGGCGGCGGGGATACCCATGTCCAGGGCGCTGATGCTCGTCCACTTGCCGGTGCCTTTCTGTCCGGCCGTGTCGAGGATGGAGTCGACGAGGTAGTTGTCCGGCTTGGCCGGGTCCTTCTGCTGCAGGATGTCGGCGGTGATCTCGATGAGGTAGGAATCGAGATCGCCCTGGTTCCACTGCTCGAACACCTTGCCGATCGCGCCGGCCGGCATGCCGAGCAGGTTCTTCATGAGGAAGTAGGCTTCGCAGATCATCTGCATGTCGCCGTACTCGATGCCGTTGTGCACCATCTTGACGTAGTGACCGGCACCGTCCGGGCCGAGGTGGGCGGCGCAGGGCTCGCCTTCGGTGACGGGCTTGCCGGGCTGGGCGGTCTCGATGGGCTTGCCGGTCTTGGGATCGACCTTCGCGGCGATGGCCAACCAGATCGGTTCGAGCGAGGCCCACGCTTCCTTGCTGCCGCCGGGCATGAGCGACGGGCCGAAGCGCGCCCCGAGTTCGCCGCCGGACACGCCCGAGCCGATGAACTCGAGGCCCTTGGCCGTCAGGTCCTTCTCGCGGCGGATGGTGTCGGTCCACTGGGCGTTGCCGCCGTCGATGATGATGTCGCCCTTGTCAAGCAGCGGGGCGACCTGGTCGATCACCGCGTCCGTCCCCGCGCCGGCCTTGACCAATAGGATGATCTTGCGCGGCTGCTTGATCGACTTTACGAATTCTTCCAACGACTTGCGGCCGATCAATCGTTCGTACGACGGCTCCTCTTCCTTCGCTCGAGCGAGAAAGTCATCGGTCTTCGATGTCGTGCGGTTGTAGACCGCCACCGTGAAGCCGTGGTCGGCGATGTTCAGCACCAGGTTCTGACCCATCACGGCCAGGCCGATCAAACCAATATCCGCTTGCGTTGCCATGCGTTATCTGCTCCGAGTGATGCGCTTCGGCAGACCGCTCCCTCACGGTCGCGGCTCGTTGCGTTGCCTCTCTGTTCCTCTCCGCTTCGTGCCTTCCCCCTAGAACTCATTCGCCTGGATGAAGTCCTCGCGACCTTCCAGGTAATTCACAATGTTCAGCGTCGCGCGCATCGCCTGTCGCTCGACGCTCTCGAACGTGCGGCTGCCCACGTGCGGCGTGACCATGATGTTGTCGACATCCTGGAAGGGATGCGGCGTTTGCATCGGCTCGTGGGCCAGCACATCCGTGCCGTAGCCCTTGATCTTGCCGCTCCTGCAGGCCGCGGCGATGTCTTCTTCATTCACCAGCGTACCGCGGGCGGTGTTGATGATGATCACGCCGTCCTTCATCATCGCGATGCGCTCGGCATTGATGAAGCCCTTCGTCTCGTCCGTGGCCGGCATGTGCAGGCTGATGATGTCCGCCTCTCGGATGACCGCGTCCATCGAATCGCAGCACTTGACGCCATACTGCGCCGCGAACGCCTTGTCCCAGTAACAGTCAAATGCGATCGGCTCCATGCCGAAGGCCTTGGCGCGGATGACCACCTCCTTGCCGATGCGGCCTAGCCCGAGAATGCCGATGGTCTTTCCGGACAGCTCATTGCCGGTGATCCGCTTCCAGTTGCCCTGTTTGACCTGGCTCAGGTGCACCCAGAAGTGCTTGCACAGGCCGATCATCAGGCCGATGGCGTGCTCGGCGACGGTGGTGTGGTTGACACCGGGCGTGAAAAGCACGGGAATCTTCTTCGCGGTGGCGTGGGCCACGTCGATCGAATCCAGCCCGATGCCGTACTTGGCGATGACCTTGAGGGGCGTCGGGGCGGCCAGCGCGGCGTCGATCACCTTGGCCGTGATCGCATCGTCGCCGTTGAGCAGGCCGTCAAAGCCGCCGTGGTCGGCGACCAGCTTGAGCATCTCGTCTTCCGGCAGCGGCCCGCGGGCACGGACGACGTCGTAGCCGGACGCCTCGAGCGTCTCGTGATGCTTGCCGGGGGTGTCCTGGTAGCTGGTGGTGGTCAGGAGGATACGCTTGCTCATGATGGCGCCTTCGGGTGGGTTTCGGAGGCCGGGCACGTGCCGGTGGGGGGCGTGCGGACAATCGAGCCTCATAGGGTATCGAGCGGGGTGTCGGTTGCAAGGTGCGCGGTCGGCTCTCGCCGGGCCGCGGGGTGTCGCGCGAACCTGCGGCGGGGATCGTGCGGTATAGTCGCGAAGGGATGTCAAGGCGACAGTGAATACCATGGGCGAGTCTGCGAATCGCGAACGTTGGCCGGCGTTTCTGTGGGTGGGCTGCGTGCTTACCTGCTGGGTTGTGCTCTACGCGCTCTGGGCGCGCCACCCCTACGCCGATCTCTCGGAGTTCCCCGGCCAATCAAGCCCCGACTGGGTCTACGTGCCGTGGTGGCTGCGCGCGGCCATGACGCTGATCCCCGGGCTCGTCCTCGGCGCACTGTTCGCCCCCGTGATCATGCTGCTGCTGTTGATCGCGAAGTGGCTGGGACTGATCGGGCGTCGCGGCTGACGGGTGAGCGGTCCGAACGGAATCACGACCGGACGGATTGCTCAGCCTGCAGACATCATGGGGCGCCCCCATGCCAATTCGGCGCGTCGGTCGATTGCTTACCGCTCCAGATGCCCCTTCGTCGGCACCAGCGTTCGATCGGCCGTTTCGGTGATGCGGCGGTCGTGGGTGACCATGATGATCGTCTGGTCGCGCCGGTGGAAGTCGGCAAAGACCTAGAGGATCTGCTCGCCGGTTTTCGGCATCGAGATTGCCGGTCGGTTCATCGGCCAGCAGGACATCCGGTTCGTTGATGAGGGCGCGGGCAATGGCCACGCGCTGGCGTTCGCCGCCGGAGCGCTTGGCCGCGCGTCTCATTCCGCTTCCGCCAGCGTCGCCGCGAGCACATCGGCCACCTGTCGCTGCGCGCGCCGCGTGGCGATCAGGCCCTGGCGGACTTCGATCTCGACACCCGCGTACGCCGCGGCTGGGAAGCACGTGCGCAGCCACGTCGTCAGGCCGTCGGCGGCGCCCAGGTATGGCTGGTTGAAAGGGCAGCGCCAGGCGGGGCGATGGGCGATCAGCCGGCGCTGCCAGTGGCGGCAGAACGCCGCTTCGCTTGGTCGCTGCGGGTCGAAGAGCAGCGCGACGTCCAGTTGCCGCGCTTCGCCGTCCAGTTCGTCGATGCAGGAATGAACGCCCACGTGCAGCACGCGTTGCCCGGCGGCCAGCAGGGCGCTCAGCAGCGTCTCAACACGTCGCCAGTACGGGCGATGGTAAGCCCGTTCGATCGCCTGCTTCTGCGGCTCAGGCAGATCGCGCGTGAACGGACTGAAGCGTTGCGGATTGCCCAGCGATCGGTTCAGGTCGATCAGCAGGCGGGTGGTCGTCGCGCTGACAAGCGGCGCGGCCAGGTGCGACGCCATCCGCCAGGCGACAGCCAGCGCGCCCGGGTCGTAGCCCTGGTGGCTCCTGAGGGCGGGCGCGGCATTGCGGAACAGCCGACGATAGGCGGCCGGCACCTCGTTGCCTCCGTGCTCGCACGTCAGCACCGTGAAGGTCGGCTGCCACGTTGACCGGTCAGGCGACACGGAACAGCCTCCCTTCCTGCAGGCAGTCGGCCAGTTCCGCATAGACGCCGCGCATCGCATCGCGCGTCGGGTCCGGCCCCAGCGCCCGGGTGATGCGCGTGGCGAGCGTGCCGGCGCTCACCATGCGGTCAAGGGCCGAACACCAAGGCGCGTCGACCGGGAGAACCTGCTCCAGCAGGGCGCGCCAGATGTCGCCGGCGGTCATGCCCGGTCCACCCCACCCGAACGCCTCGAGCAGGTCGGTCGCGCTGACACGGGCCCGTTCGCCGTCGCGGATGGTTCCGAGCAGCACACCATGCAATGCCTCGGTGTCGGCGGCCGCCTGTCGGGCGAAGCTGGTCCAGCGCTCTTCCACCAGCGCGCGGATGACCTCGATGACAAGGCCCGCGATGGCCAGGTCGGCCAGCGGGCATTCCTGGATGTCGAGCACGCGGATCTCGATGGCCCCGCGATCGAATCGGGCGATGGCGCCGCGGGCGTTGGCGAACTCGTGATGCAGGATGCCCCCCGGGTCGAGCGGCCGCAGCGCGTCGTAGAGGGGCAAGAGAACCTGTTGCTCGTACGCCGCACGCGTGTAGGCCGGCTCGGGCACGATGCGCCCGGCCATGAGCGGCACGCGATCGGCGTTGTGACAGTACACCTGCATCCGGTGGTCGGCCCGCGCGGCGAGCCGGCCATCGACGACCGGCGAACTCGCGGCGAGCGCTGGAAGCAGCGGCAGCACCAGCCGCACCGCGGCATGCAGGCGTCCGAACTGCACATCGTCGGCGAACGGCAGGTTGATGTGCGTGCTCTGCAGGTTGCTCCAGCCGTGGCCACGGCAGTCGAAGATGCGGTCGTAGGTGCGGTAGATGTCGCCATGCTCGTGCGGCCAGATGCGCGTCTCGAGGTACGGGTCCATCCAGGGGTGCATGCCGGTGGGCAGCAGGCGGCAGTCCAGCGGTTCGAGCAGCGCGTTGATCCGTCGAACATGCTCCTGGAAGGGGTCGAGCAGCCCGTCAAGCGACTGCGCCGGCCGTTGAGTCTTGAGTTCCACCACGTGCATCACCAGCTCGTTCGACCACGCGATCACACCGTGCTCGCCATCGGGCTCGACATCGCTGACCTCCGCCCCGGTGACGCGGCGAAACAGCTCATCGCAGGCCGGTCGCACGTCGAGTGTGCGCCGATCGACGATCATGTACTCGAGTTCGATGCCCACGGCGTCGAAGAGCCCGAGCGGATGGTGACCACCGGGCGCGCTCATGGCATCGTCAGCCTCTCGAGGAAGTAGTGCATGATGCGGTCGTAAAGTTCATCGTTGAGCGCGGCGTCCTCCACGCCGGCGTCGATGTTGGGATTGTCGTTCACCTCGATTACGACCGGGCGGCCTTTCACCACCTTCAAATCCACGCCGTAGAGCCCGTCGCCCATCGTCGCCGCGGCGCGCACGGCCAGCTTGACGACATCTGCGGGAGCGTCTTCGACGAGCATCGTCTGCGCGTCTCCTTCCTCGATGCCGGACGGGCCGTGCTTGACAACCTGCCAGTGATCGGGGGCCATGCCATACCGGCAGGCGTAGAGCGGCCGCCCGCCGAGAACACCGATGCGCCAGTCGAACGTCGTCGGCACATATTCCTGGACGACGAGCAGGTCGGTCCCGGCGAACTCCTCGGCCAGCAGTTCGTCCAGCCCCTCCTCGGCGTCCACGCGCGAGACGCCGGCCGAGAACGAACTGTCGGGACGCTTGATCACGCAGGGAAACCCCACGTTGCGGATGCCGGCCAAGGCATCGTCGCGCGAGAGGACCAGCGTCCTCGGCGCGGCGATCCGGTGGCGCGACAGCGCTTCGGCGAGGTAGACCTTGTTCGTGCATCGTGCAATCGACCGCGGGTCATCGATCACGACCATACCCTCCGCCTGCGCCCGGCGGGCGAAGCGGTACGTGTGGTGGTTGACGCTCGTCGTTTGGCGGATGAACAGGGCGTCATACTCGGCGATGCGGCCGTAGGCGTCCCGCTCGATCAGTTCGCACCGAATGTCCAGGCGCTCGCCCGCAGCGATGAACCGACGCAGGGCCGCGCCGTTCGAGGGCGGCATCGACTCCTCCGGATCGTGGAGAATCGCCATGTCGTACCGCATCGGGGGCGCGGCTTTGCTCCGTCGCGGCGCCCGCTTGAGATAGCGCGTCGCCTGCGCGACGAGGAAGGGCCAGTGCGACTCGGGCACCTCCCCCACACCCAGCACCCGGATCGATGCCAGTCCCCAGCACCCGTCACGCGCGAAGGTCGCGCGGAGCAGCGGGGCGGGGAACGAGTTGAACAGCGCTAGGGACAGGCGGTCGTGCCTCGCGGCGAGGTTGTGACCGAAGTAGACGCTCAACTCGAAGCGGTCGGAGCGTATCCGGCGCAGACTCGACTGGATCAGCTGGCCCAACTCCTGGGAGACAAGCTTGACGACGGGCGCCAGCCGCAGGTCCTGGATGGCGGCGATGGACGGGAGTGGCCGGTGTCCGCGCGCCTCGGCGAGGAGCGAAACATAGTACCCCGCGGCCTGGTAACGCAGCGACCGGCAGAGGTTGAACACCTTGCGACCCCGGCCGAGCGCGAGTTCCGGCTTCGACAGGTAGTCGTAGGCCGAAACAACATCCGCCCCCGGGATCGCATGGGGCCAACGCTTGGGTGAATCAACAACCAGCAGGGGTCTCATGTCGCCTCTCCGCGAAGGGCGGCGCCGTCGCCGGGTTCTATGACCAGCAGGTTGGCGTCGTAGGTCAGTACGCCGAGCATGATGGCAGGCACCAGCCGCGAGAGGGGCACCTGGTAGCACTGCGTCTTGAAGCCCGGGTTGTTGGCCAGCGGATCGGCGATGGCGACGACGCGTCGCCGCGGCGAGTAGCCGTGCAGCACGACGAAGTGCCCGGCCGGGAATCCCCGTACATCGTCGTAGTCATCGGTCGGTCCGTACTCGCGCGGACACTTGTACAGGTAGGTGGCGCTGAGTCCGGTGAGCACCGGAATGCGATTGCGTACAAACCCGGCGAGCAGGCGGCTGGTCAGGTTGCGGTAGTACACCGATCCGCCAAGCGACAGGAACTCCAGGTACGAGGCACAGGCGACGCGGAACCGCGGATCATCGGTGCTCTTGGCCTCCGACTGCGCCTCCAGCTTGTCGGTCAGTCGGCCGGCGTCGGCGGCACCCGCTTCATCGAACCAGGTCGGGTCGAACACTTGCAGGTTGTAGGTGTACAGGGCGGCTCGGTAGCCGCGCGTCAGGGCGTGGATGCCCAGCATCACGGCCAGCGTGCCGCGCCCCAGGTCGCCCGTCTCCAGTTTGCGCACGCTGCGAATGACCTCGTCGAGGGCCACCATGTCACCCCAGTAGCGGTACACGGCGTGCAGGCACGTCGGCCCGCACGTTTCATCGTCGGGCTGGGACAGAATCGTCACCGGCAGCAGTTCGAACTGATCGCCCGCCGATGCCGCGACGGCGTCAACCTCAATACCCTTGATGGGCTGCGAGGGGTTGGTCATGAACTGGCGCGCTCCGCCCGGATACGACCGAACAATCATACGCTCGGTGTCAAGTCCCGAGTGCGCCAATGTTCTTGCCGGTGGATTTACGTTTCGAGGCGCCCCTTCGTCAGCACCAGCGTTCGATCCGCCATCTCGGCGATGCGGCGGTCGTGGGTGACCATGATGATCGTCTGGCCGCGCTGGTGGAAGTCGGCGAAGACCTTGAGGATCTGCTCGCCGGTTTCGGAATCGAGGTTGCCCGTCGGTTCATCGGCCAGCAGGACGTCCGGTTCGTTGATGAGGGCGCGGGCGATGGCCACGCGCTGGCGTTCGCCGCCGGAGAGTTTCGCCGGGCGGTGCCTGAGGCGCTCGCCGAGGCCCAGCGATTCGAGCAGCGCGGCCGCGCGATCGGTGTACTCGCTTTGCCGGCCCAGCCACGAGATGGTGTTCTGACCGATCGTCGCGCCGAGCAGCACGTTCTCCAGTGCCGTGAACTCCGGCAGCAGGTGATAGAACTGGAAGACGAACCCCACGTGCTGATTGCGGTAGCCATCGAGCAGCGCCCCGGCGAGCTGGTAAACGTTCTGGTCGCGGAAATGCACCTGCCCCCCGTCGGGCCGGTCGAGCGCGCCCAGCAGGTGCAGCAGCGTACTCTTGCCCGAGCCGGACGCGCCGATGATGGCCAGCCATTCGCCCCGGTTCACGCTCAGGTCCACGCCGCGCAGCACATGGAGGTCCTCACCGCCGAGGCGGTAGTGCTTGTGGAGCTTGTATGCGGACAGCAGCGGACCCCCGGCGGGCGGCGCTGCCGGCGCGGCTGGCGCAGCGTTGCCGCTGCTTCCGGGGCCGGCGTTGGGGGGGGCGGGGGTCATTCGTACCTCAGGCTTTCCACGGGGTTGAGGCTGGCCGCGCGGACGGCGGGGATGATCGAACCCATCATGCTCGCGCCGATCGCGGTGATGACGATGATCGTCGCCTCCAGTGGATCAATGCGGCTGGGGATGCGGTCGAAGAAGTAAAGCTTCGGATCCCACATCTTGAAACCAAACAGGTAAGCCAGCGCGTCCTGGATGCCGTTGATGTTGTAGACGATTAACGCCGCGACGCCGAGGCCGATCAGCGCCCCGACGATGCCCACGGCCAGGCCGTAGCCGAGGAAGATCGACGCCACCCCGCCGCGCGATGCGCCGATGGCCCGCATGATCCCGATGTCGCGCGTCTTGTCCAGCGCGATCATGTAGAAGATCACGCCGATCATGACCACCGCGACCACGCTGATCAGGCCGAACAGGAAGGTCATCATCATCTTCTCGCGCTGTACGGCCATGAGGAATTGTCCGCCGCTGCCTTCGCGCCAGGTCTTGACGCTGAAAGCGGCGCTATACCGCGGGTCATCCTTCGCCAGCGCCGCGCCGTGTTGTTCCGCGACGGTCTGAATCAGGGCGCGCACGGCGTCGACGTCCAAATCCGGCGCGAGTCGAACGAGCACCTGGTGCGCCTTCGGTTCGGTGAACGCGCCGGTGAGTTCGCCGTCCTCGTCCACGATCGGCAGGGCGTTGATCTGCAGCAATTCCTGCAGCTTGTGGAGCGGCACGTAGACGCGGCTCTTGTCGCGCTCGTACAGACCGCTCTTGGATTCGTTGACGATCACGAACTGCTGCGGCTGCTTTTCGACGAATTCACCCGATTCGTCCAGCACCGCCACGGTGAGCGTCACCCGCTCGCCCATGGCGTTGTCCTCGAACTCGTACTGGCCCTCGTCGTTACGCCGGTTGATCGGCGGCACCTCGATGCCCACGACCATGCCCGGCAGATCGCCCTGGTACTGCTCGAGCCACGGCTCGGCCAGTTCGAAGTCCATGGTCGAGTCCACGATCCCGTCCTTGCGGATGCTCTCGATCAGCCTGCGATGGTGAGAGATGGCCGCGTTGCGGGCGGGATTCGTCGCCGGAATCTCGGCCTTCACGCGCTCGATCATCCGCTCGAACGCTTCGATGGCGTTCTCGTTCGTCCACTGGATCGAGTCGGCGTAGTTGGTGGTTGTCGCGTAGGAGTCGGTATCGATGCCGACGACTTCGACGGTGCGTGTCGTCTTCCCGAAGGTCAGCAGTCCGAGGGTGGTCACCATGGGCGTGGCGCTCTCGACGCCCGCGACGGCCTCGACCTGCGTGATCAGTTCTTCGTACCGCGGGAAACCGGTCACATCGGGATAGCTGATGGTGATGTCACCCGAAAGCTGGCGCACGGCGGCGGTCATCATGTCGAGGAACCCGCCCATCACGCTGATCACGATGAGCACCATCGCCGTGCACAGCGCCACGGCCGCGGAGGCGAACAGCGGCGTGAGCTTGTGGCGCAGGTAACGCCGCATCACGCCGTGGCGGTACATGCCGCCGAAGGGCATGGAGATCAGGTAGGCGATGACTCCCAGTAGGAGGAGTGCAACCAGGTATTCGCCAAACCAGATGATCGGGAGCGCGACCACGCCGAGGGCGATGATCAGCACCAAGAGGAGTCCGATCGTCTTGAACAGTACAACAGTAGCATCAAGGAGGAAACCGATCAGGGCTGTCGGCGGCCGCCTCGAAACAAGCACTCCCAACGTGACACCAGAGAGAAGAATCGCAACGGCAACTACGAGATACGTCGCCAGGCCCGGGGATGTACCTCTTAGTGCGATCACCAGCGCAAAGACGAGTCCGCAGGAGACGTACCAGGCGATGAGCGTGAGGAAATACGCGGCGAGAGCAATGCCCGTGGCAGGCAAGGGGTCGTCTCCTCGTTTCCTTGCTTGACGCCACGACGAGACTGCAACGTAGATTGAGACAAGGATTTCGACCAATCGGTGCCCTTCGCGTTGAAACAGAAGCCAGCCGCGTGATTCGTCGGCCGGCAGCCAGCGGTCTGCGTATGTTATCCATCGGCTGACGCAGCATCAGCGGTCGAGTCATTGGTTCTCCGTGTGCCTTGGTCGCAGCAGCGGGAAGAGAATGACATCCCGGATCGATGTGCTGCCGCTGAGCAGCATCACGATGCGGTCGATGCCCAGTCCCAGTCCGCCGGCCGGGGGCATGCCGAACTTCAGGGCGTCGAGGAAATCCTCGTCCAGCGAGCGGAACGTCGTCTCTTCATCGTCCGCGCCGGCCAGTTGCTCGCGGAACTTCGCGTCCTGGATGTCCGGGTCATTCAACTCCGTGTAACACGGGCCAATCTCCATCTCGCCGATGAACAGGTCCCACCGCTCGCACAGGTCCGGGTTGTCGGCCTTCGGCCGCGTCAGCGGGCTGATGGCGCTGGGGTAGTCGATGACGAAGGTCGGCTGGATCAGGCCCTTTTCGGCCGTGGCTTCGAAGACCTCGTTGATCACCAGCCAGTCGTCCATGCCCTGTTCCTTCAGGCCGAGCTGCCGCGCCTTCTCGCGCACCTTGTCGACTTCCGTCATACTGAAGCCGTTGGCCTGCTCGAAAAGTTCAGCGTAGGTGACCTGCCGGAAGTCGCTGGCGTAATCGATCCGGTGCCCGGCCCACTCGATGACGCCGCTTGGCTCCACCATGGTCGCCAGCGAACGGATGAGCGATTCGGTCAGTTCCAGCATTGTCATGTAGTCGCCGAAGGCGTGATACACCTCCATCGACGTGAACTCGGGGTTGTGCTGGCGATCGACGCCTTCGTTGCGGAAGTTGCGGTTGATCTCGTACACGCGCGGCAGGCCGCCCACGAGCAGTCGCTTGAGGTACAGTTCCGGCGCGATGCGCATGAACAGCGGAATGTCCAGCGCGTTGTGATGCGTGACGAACGGCCGCGCGGCCGCGCCACCCGCGATCGGCTGGAGCATCGGTGTCTCGACTTCAAGAAACCCGCGGTCGTCCATGAAACGCCGGATGGCGCTGACGATCCGCGAGCGCAATCGGAATGTCCGCACGACTTGCTCGTTGGCGAACATGTCCGCGTATCGCATGCGGCAGCGCAGTTCGGGGTCCTGCAGGCCCGAATGCTTGTCCGGCGGGGGCGTGAGGCACTTGCAGGCCAGGGCGAAGCCACGATCGCCCGTCGCCCATATGGTGATCTCGCCGGTCTTCGTCGTCGCCAGTGGCCCCGCGGCGACCACCACGTCGCCGAGATCCAGCAGTTTCGCGATCTTGAACGCCTCGGCGCCGACCGCCTTCTTGCTGACGGCCACCTGCAGGTCATCCGTCGCGTCGCGCAGCGTCATGAAGATGAGGTTGCCCATCACGCGATGCAGCCGCACGCGCCCGGCCACCTTCACCACCGGGCGGCGATCATCTTCGGCGTCGGCCTTGTGCGCCTCGTCGGCGGCCTGGTCGTAGCGGGCGCGGGCGTCGGCCAGCGGAACGAGATCGTCCGTACGCTGACCGAAGGGATTGACGCCGAACTCATCGCGCAGCCGCGCCAGCTTCGCGCGGCGATCGGCTTCCTGGCTCACGCCGCCCGGGGCTGCCGGCGGCGAGTCGCTGCGTGTGGGGTTGTCTGCCATGGTCGGCTCATCCTATTGAGTGTCGGTGCGCTGGCAAATGCCGGCAGCGCACACCCGGGCGGGCACAAAACAACCCCGCCGGTCGGGCGGGGCTGTCATACGTTTGCATCGAGCAACGGATATCGCCGGCCGACCGCGCGGGTCAGGCCTCCTGTTTCTCTTCCGACGCCGCCTCCGCCGCGTCCGCAGCCGGCTCGTCAAGCTCGGCCTGGACCTCCGCCTTCTCCTCGGGCTTTGGCTCCTTCTGCAGCAGGCTTCCCAGCCCGCGGCGACGGTCGCGCAGGCGTCGCTTCTTGCCGACGCGCTCGCGCAGGTAGTACAGCTTCGAGCGGCGAACGTGACCGTGGCGCTTCACCTCGACCTTCGCCACCCGCGGGCTGTGCAGCGGGATCACGCGCTCCACACCCTCGTTGGCCACGATGCGCCGAACGGTGATCGTCCGGTTGATCCCGGCGCCGCTCATCGCGATGATCACGCCCGTGAACACCTGGATGCGCTCCTTGGCGCCCTCGATGATGCGCAGGTGCACGTCCACCGTATCGCCAACGCACAGTTCCGGTAGATCGCTGTTGAGTTGCGACTGTTCGATGTCGCGGATAATCGTGTCGCTCATGGCGGACCTCATCTCACCAATGGAAAGTCGCCGCCGAATGCGGCGAGCCGGGTAGTATAGCGAAGCGCCGCTATCGTGCAAAGACGCCTGCGCGGGGCCGGTCCACCGGGCGACCCAACGCGACGGCCACGTCTAACCATCGCCTTGAAAGCAGGTTACGCCGGCTGCTCCGACGCATTGGACCTCCTGCCGGTGTGGATGATCGGCGTCAGCATCAGGCACGAGACCGCCACCAGCCCCACGCACAGCCACGCCGCGACCTGCGCGGCGTTGAGCCCCAGCGCCTCCCCGAGCCCCTGGACGGGACGCCAGTCCAGCGCGTGAAACGCCAGCACCGGGCCCACCACGCCCCGGCAACCGGTCAGGAAGGTGTGCACCGCCATGAAGTCGGCCGTACGCTCCGGGGGCGAGTACTTGGTCACCCACATCGCCCACGCGATCGCGCCCCCGCCCGCACCGATGCCAAACATCGTCGCGGCGATCACCTGCACCGTGAAGTTCGGCACGAAGAACAACGCGATGCTCAACCCGAAGGCGGTGTTGATCCCCAGCCGCACGAGCAGGAAGTTGGCCACATCAAACAGTTTGCCCCAGATCAGCATGGAAACGAGTTGAGCCGCCACGGGAATCACCATCACCAGCAGCAGCGTGCGTCCAGGCGAGTACGCCAGGCCGTACGCCGGCGCGCTGACATATTCCGCCCGCAGCGGGATCGTCGCCAGGTTCGCGAAACCCATCAGCATCCACGCCATGGTGATGTAGCCGAACAGCGGGTACTGCCACAGGATCGAAAGGTGCGGCAGCGGGAAGCGCCGCGGACGGGCCAGCGGCTGGCTGGGGATCATCACCATCGCCGCGGAGGCGGCCATCAGCATCACCGCCAGGCCGATCACCGGCAGCCGGTAGCGCGAGGCATCCTCGCCGATGTACTCGCGGATCCCCAGCGAGACCAGCACCGCCATCGCCGTGCCGATCCACGAGACCATGCTGTAGCGCTGGCCGCGGATGCTGCCCGGCACGTTCTGCCGCCACAGCGCCGTAAACAGCGGGGCGGCCATCGCGGCCAGTGGCACGCCGGCCATCACGCAGGCGAAATAGGCGGGAAACCCGTCGACAATCCCCGCCATGGCCGTGGCGATCGCCGACGCCGCCAGCAGCAGTGCGATCGACTTCGAGACCGACAGACGCGACTTGGCCACCATCCACACCACCAGCGGCGTCGCGATCATGCCCACCTGCACCGCCCCGGCGATCAGGCCCTTGGCCGTCTTGCTCGCATCGAAGTATTGGATCGCCGTCACCACCAGCAGCCCGCTGCCGCCTGAGGCGGTCATGACCGGGCGTGTCAGGCCGTTTCGGATCGCCTCCCAACGCACGGTCTGGCGGATGACCTCGTCCGTCCGGTGCGGCGCGTGGGCGGGTGCCCCGGCCGGGGGGGGCTTCCGGGTGATCACGATCTCCGGTGACACATCGCCGTTGCCGACCGCGTCATCCACGCCATCGGGCGCGGCCTGATCCAGTGAGGGCGAGGAACTTGTCGCGGACGAGCGATGCAAAACGGCGCCTTCCCGTGGTCCTCCCCAAGGGGCTTTGGGGATTGATGGACATCGAATCGTGGGGCCCCAGCATACACGCATTTTCCGCCGGGGGCGTTGCCGAGGTGTTACTTACCGATGCAAAACGTCGCGAAAACACGGCCGAGCACGTCGTCAGGGGTCATCTGTCCCCCCAGGCTGCCCAGATGGTCCAACGCGCTGCGTAGCGCCTGGGCGATCAGTTCCACGCCCTCGAGCGAAGTCGCCTCGACCTGCGGCACCAGCAGCGACGCGGCTTCACGCAGGTGCGTTCGCGTCGCCTGCAGGGCCGCCTCGTGCCGCGGTTGCAGGGCGAGCGTCTCGGCCGACAGGCTCACGCCGCGCTCGCCGATGGCCCGGGCGATCGCACGCCGAAGATCGTCCACGCCCTCGCCGGTGAGGGCGCACACGCGATGATCCGCATGTGCCGCGCCGCGGCCCGGCAGGTCGCACTTCGTGCGCACATGCAGCACCGCGGCTTGGGCGGGGAGGGCCAGATCCGTGTCGCCGATGTGGGCCTGGCCATCCGTGATCCGCAGGACCAGCTCGGCCTGCTCGATCGCACGACGCGCCATCGCCTGTACCTCGCGATCCAGCGCGCCCGACGGCTCGTCCAGCCCGGCGATGTCCACGAGCATCACCTGCACCGTGCGGCCGCCTGAATCCGTCAGCGCCAGCGGCTCGCGCAACACGTCCCGCGTGGTGCCCGGCAGGGGGTTGATCACCGCCCGATCCTGGCGCAGCAGCGCGTTGAACAGCGTGCTCTTGCCCGAACTGGGCGCGCCGACCAGCACCACCTGCGGAATCGCATCAAGCCCGCTCCACGCGCGGCTGCGGGCGAGCAGGTCGTTCAGTCGCCGCAGCGCGTCGCTGACGACATCGTGCAGCGCCCGCGGCGTGACAGGAACGACATCCTCCTCATCCGTAAAATCAATGCCGGCTTCGACCAGCGCGAGGTGGTCGGCCAGGTCGGCGACCAGCCGCGCGGCGAATTGGCCCAGTTCCCCGCGCTGCAGCAGTTGCGCCGCGGCGAGCTGGGCGTCGTTCGTCGCGGTGATGGTCGCGGCGACGCCTTCGGCTTCCGTCAGGTCCATCCTCCCGGCAAGGTAGGCTCGGAAGGTGAATTCGCCGGGCTCAGCCGGCCGCGCACCGGACGCGACGCACTGCTTGATCACGCGCTCGAGCAGCGCGGGATGCCCAGGGCACTGCAGTTCGAGTAAGTCCTGGCCGGTATAGCTGTTCGGGGCGTGGAACGATGCGGCGAGCACCGGCAGCCGCCCGGCCCCGTCGAGACAAAGCCGCGTCGCGGTCAGCATGCGAGGCTGCCCGGGAGCCGGTGAAAGCAGACGATCCGCGATATCGCGCGTCGCCGCACCGCTGACGCGCACGATGCCGCGCCGGCTTCTACCCGGCGGCGAACTGACGGCGACGATGGTTTCAGTCGCGGGGAGCATGGCATCGGCCCGGCGGCGCCGGTTCTGGTACCACTGGCGGCTCGTCCGCCAGTGTCTGATAGCTGGGTGCCATGGTCGCGGCGAAGCCGTCGGCCGTGTCCATGGCGCCTTCGGCCTTCGCACGGACGTCGAACCTTGCTTCGCAGGAACCGCGGTCGCAGCGCCCAGGGCCCGTCAACGTCGGCCCTTCTGCCGCGTCGTGTCACTGACGGACGGGCCGCCAGTGTCTCCACTGGGGACCGAGGAAGCACTGGCGGACGAGCCGCCAGTGGCACCTGTTCCCGTCAACGTCGGCGCTTCTTGCCGCCGCCTTTGCCGCCCTTACCCGGCTGCTGGCGCTTCTCCATTTCCTTCTGCATGCGCTGGGAAATGGTGGAGAGCCGGTCGGCCAGGCCGCCTTTCTTCGGCGGCTTCTTCTGGAAGAGCGTGCCATCCTCCTCCATCCGCTTGATCTGCTTGCGGACGAGGTAGCTGTCCAGCATACCTCCCAGCGACGAGGCGAGAATGTAGAGGTTCAACCCGGCCGGGGCGCCGTAGAGCATCACCGGGAAGAGCAGCGTTACCCACTTCATCATCTTCTGCTGCTGTTCCTGTTGCTCGTTCATGGCCGGCTGCATGGTCAGCTTCTGCTGGAAGAAGAACACGAGCGCCATGAGAATCGGCAGGATGTTGACCGAGTACGGAATGGTGAATCCGCACAGGGGCAGCTTGTACGTCTGGTCAGAGAAGTAGATGAAGTTGTCGCTGCTCGAAAGGTCGGCAAGGAAACGCCAGTCGCCGAACAACTGGAAGACACCGAAGAAGGCCGACTCATGGCGAAGCTCGATCGCGAAGAAGAGCATCGCGTAGAGCGCGATCCAGATCGGCATCTGCAGGAACATCGGCAGGCAGCCGAGCATGCTGAACGGACTGATGCCCTTCTCGCGCATCAGCTTGAGCTGTTCTTGCTGATAGCGCTGCTGGTCGTTCTCGTACTTCTTCTTAAGTTTGTCCAGTTCAGGTCGGATCTGGGCCATCTGCTTGCTGAACTTGGATATCTGGATCTGCGACTTCTTCGTCAACGGGTGCAGGGCAAGCCGCACCATCAGCACGAGGATGATGATGGCGATGCCCCAGTCGAGCGTGACGTCGTGAATGCCGCGCATGAGCCAGAGGAGCGCACGGGCGAGATCCTGGAACGTGCAGAACGAGCACATGCCGCCGAGCGAGTAGTGCAGCAGACCGTCGAGCGCCAGGGCATCGAAGGGCGGCTCATTCAGCACCGCCTTCTTGCGGGGGCCGAAGTAGTACGCCACCGACAGCGGTATCTCGCCGGCTTCCGGTGACGGCTCCGCGCCATCGTCGGGCCGGGCGGTCAGGTCGAGCGTCTTCGTGCGAAGCGCCACTGCGAGCACCCGACCGGCGCCGTCCTCATCGTCCTCGTCGGCCCCCGGTGTCTCGAGCGCCAGGTCGAACGAGTCAGCCAGCGGGCGCGGCTTGCCGTCCTTTACCGGCAGGTAGGTCGCGGCCGCGAAGTAGCGGTTGGTCATGCCCACCCAGACCAGTTGCGTATTGCCCGTCGCGCCGCTGTTGGGCCAGACCGGCGTGCCAATGAACGCGTCGCCTTTCTGATTGGCGGCTTTGCGCTGCTCATCGATCACCGTCGACCGGGCCATCCAAGTGCCGTCGTGGTACACCACGCCCGCCACCGCGTCCTGATCGAAGTAACCGATCACCACCTCACGCTTGTCGCCCATGTAGGTGATTTTCGTCGGCAGATCGACCTGCCCGTACTGCACCCACCGCACGCGATACGCGCGGCCCTTGCCCTCGACCTTCGATTCATCAAGGTTGCGGATCACCTGGTTGCACAGCAGTTCGTAGGAGTTCGCTTTCAGCGTGTACGTGCGAACAATCTCGATGATCTTCGGCTTGCCGTCGCGGTCGTTGTCCTCGATTTGCGCCCGCCACGCGACAGAGTGCTCGGAGGCGCTCTTCTTGAGCGAACCCTTGACCAGGTGCCATGCCTGATTGCGCAGCCAGACGCGGCGGTCGTCGATATCGATGAATGCCGCCGCCGAGGGATACCGCGCATCGCGATCATCGGGAGGGCCGAAGACCGCGCCCTCCTGAACCACGTACGGCTCGTCCTCCATGATCTGCTTGTCGTAGTCGGCCAGCGTGATGCGCTTGATCCCTGCGCCATAGCGCGTGAATTCGACGCGCATCTTGAAGTTGCCGTCGGCGTCGTCCGAGCCGATGCTTACGTCGGCGGCCGCATCCTTCAGCTTCTGCTTCGCCGCCTCGTCGGCCGGTTGCCAGACGGTGTAGCGGGGCGGCTTCTGCGATGCCGACCCATCCTGTTTCTTCTCACCGTTGTCATCATCGTCGACCTGCTGATTCGCGTCGTCGGCCGCGTCGTTGGTGGGCTGGTCGCCCGTCCCCGAGCCGCTCGGCGCGGCGGCGGAGGCCAGCCAGCCGACCCCGAATGTCAGCAGGATGGTGATGGTGAATATCGCGAGCCAGTAGCGTTTGGCCATATCGTTGCTCGGTCCGTTGGCAGCTGAGTATCCGCCGCCCGCATCCCCGCGAGGCCGGGCGTCCGAAGCCTCGCAGTATATGCGGTATAGACGAAGCCCGCGAGTGGCCATGACCGGTAGACGGGGTAACTGGTTGATTGGTTAACTGGTTAACTGGGGTGCGGCCGTGGGCTTGTCCCCATGGACGATGTCCGGCCGATCTCCGTCCCAACGCGCCCGCCAGAAGAAGCCCGCTCTGGCACGCATCTTCCTTCCACCGATCAACCAATCAACCAGTTGACCAGTCAACCAGTCCGCCCGCCTTGCTCATCCGCCGAACAGCCTCATGCTGTCGTGGAAGAGGGTGAACAGGAAGATCGAGCCGATCAGCAGCAGGCCCACGACGTTGGCCGCGTTCATCACCTTTTCGCTGACGGGCGAGCCCTTGAGCTTTTCGATCAGCAGGAAGACCATCAGGCCGCCGTCGACGATGGGCATGGGCAGGAAGTTGATGACCGCGAGGTTCACGCTGATCACGCCGAGGAAGAACAGCAGCTTGGGCCAGCCCTGCTCAGCGACCTTGGTGCCGATATGGGCGATACCCAGCGGGCCGCGCAGTTCGCTGGCGGGCACGGTGCCCTGGAAGAGGCGCAGGATGGTCACATAGACCTGCAGGCCGAACTCCTTGGTCTTGTCCAGTCCGAGCATGGCCGCGTCGATCGGGTTATCGCGCTGCACGGTGATCATCTGCGACTCGAAGTACGGCAGGTTCAAAGCCATGGGCATTTCCCATCCCGCGTTGCGCAGGAAGGTGATGGCCTCGGGTCCCAGGTGGACCACGTGCTGCGACACGGTGCGCGATTCCGGCGGTCCCACCGCCAGTTCCGCCGTGATCGGCATGTCGAGCGATGTCAGTTTCTCGCCTTCCTTCGTCGCACCTCGCACGGCGGCGACGAACGACTGCTGAATCTCACGCAGGTTGGTCACCGGCTTGCCGTTGACGCCGGTGATGCGTGTGCCGGCCGGCAGGCGCAGATCGCGGAAGGGCGAATCCGAGCGCACCGCCGCGATGATGTTGCTGTTGGGCGACGAAGTCAGCAGCACGCCGATCTGGTTCTTCTGGGCGGTCGCAAGCTCGATGTCGATACGCTTGCCGTCGCGATCGAGCGTCACGCCGAAGGGCCGTCCGTCCGTCGCCTTGATCAGGTCGGTCACCTGGGCATGGTGGGGGTAGGTCGTCTGGCCGATGCGCAGGATCGTATCCCGCTGCTTGATGCCCGCCCGCGCCGCCGGCGTGTCTTCGAGCACCATCTGCACCGTGGCCGGCACCACCAGGCCCAACCAGTGGAACTGCTTGGCGTCTTCGTCATACGCGAGTCGCGGCGTGGCCCGGGCCTCGATGGTGACAGGCTTGGCCCCCTTCGCCTTGTCGGTAGGCTCGAAGCGGATCGACACCGGCTCGCCCTTGGCCGCCAGCAGCACGCGGCGAAGCTGCGCGTAGTCATCCACCGGCATATCGCCCGCCTTGGTGATCTTCATGCCCGGCCGGACGTTCGCCTTCGCCAGTTCGACCGGCAGGTCCATCTCGACGTCGGCCAGCGTGGTCGTGGCGTTGTTCCCAACGCCCACCATGAGCATGTTCGTCGTCTTGTTGCGTTCGGGCACGACGGGGAAGACCAGCGATTCGCTGCCCCGCCGCACATGAAAGCGCAGCGTCTCGCCCTCGCCGGCGAGGGCGGAAGTGATCTGGATCGTCCCGAAATCCTCGACCGGCGTGTCGTTGATTTTGTAGACCTTATCGCCGGGCTCAATACCGAGGTACTTCGAATCGCCCGCGTGTCCTTCCGCGTAGGATTTCTGCGCCGGTGAGCCGTCCTCGACGAAGCCGATGACCGGCGCGCGCTGCTCCAGGCCATGCAGGAACACGATGGTGAAGAAGATCAGCGCGAAGATGACGTTCATGATGACGCCGGCGCTGATCACCGCGGCCCGGGCCCACACCGGCTTGCGATTGAACGAGCGCGGGTCGTCGCTCATCGCGGCGGGGTTCAGATCCTCCTGCCCGAGCATCTTGACGTACCCGCCCAGGGGCATCCAGTTCAGCCGGTACTCGGTTTCGCTGAAGCCCATGGCCGCGCCGGCCTCGGCGATCTGGTTGTCGGAAAACTCGGCCCGCAAGTCTTCCATGGTCACCGGTTTCTTCGGCAGCTTCACCGGGCCCTTGGCCGCCTGCTCGTGATGGCGCAGGTACTGGCGGATGCGGTAGTGGTAGAGCGGTTCGGTGCTGCCGCGGCTGGCGCCCATGCCCTTGCGATAGGCCAGCAGCGCCTGGCCGAACCCGATGGCGAACTGCGTCACCTTGACGCCCACGGCCTTGGCCACCGCGAAGTGCCCCAGCTCGTGGACGAAGATGACGAAACCGAACCCAATCACCAGCAGCACGAAGGCCTGGACCGTATCGAACATTTATCCGATCTCCATCATTCGTTCATTCGGTAGCGTCGGGCCGCGGCCCGCTTGCGGGTGGGTCGGCTCTCATACGGCCTGCGCCACCCGTCGGTTCACGAACGCCCGTGCCGCGCGGTCCGCCTCGAGCACGGTTTCGAGGCTGTCGACGGGGCGGGTATCCATTGCTGACAGCGCCTCGCCGACCAGTTCGGCGATGCGCCCGAAGCGGATCTTCCGATCGAGGAAGGCCGCCACCGCCGCCTCGTTCGCGGCGTTGAACACCGCCCCCGCCGTACCGCCGGCCTCGATCACCTCGTAGGCCAGTTTCAGGGCGCGAAACTTATCATAGTCCGGCGGCTGGAAATCCAGCCTTGATAGTGTCGTCCAATCCAGGGCCCGGCTGCAACCGGCGGGGCGGTCAGGGTACGTCAGGGCGTACTGGATGGGGGTTTTCATGTCGGGCGGCCCGAGCTGGGCGAGCACCGAATTGTCCTCGAACTCCACGAAACTGTGCAAGATCGACTGCGGGTGAATGATCACCTCGATCTTTGCCGCGGGAAGATCGAAAAGCCAGTGGGCCTCGATGATCTCGAGGGCCTTGTTCATCATCGTGGCCGAGTCGATGGTGATCTTCGGGCCCATGTCCCAGGTGGGGTGATTGAGCGCCTCTTCGACGGTGGCCTGCGCCATCGCCTGCCGATCGACCGTGCGGAACGGCCCGCCCGAAGCGGTCAGCACGATGCGCTTCACATCCCGCGCCTCGCGCCCGTTCAGGCACTGGAAGATCGCCGAATGCTCGCTGTCCACGGGAATGAGCCGCGCGCCGTGGCGGCGGACCATCGGCGTGACCAGGGCGCCCGCGGCGACGAGCGTTTCCTTGTTGGCCAGCCCGATCCGCGCCCCGCGCCGGATGGACGCGAGCGTGGCGGGCAGTCCCGCGCTGCCGACCACCGCCGCGCACACATCGGTCACGCGCGGCAGGGATTCCACCAGCCGCAGCGCCGCGTCGTCGCCCGCGAAGACTTCGACGCCCGGCAGCCTGTCGCGAAGCGTGTCCGCCGCCGCGACGTCGGCGATCGCCACCGCCTGAGCACCGCACGCCCGCGCCTGCGCGGCCAGCTTCTCCGCATTGCGCCCGGCGGCGATGGCCGCGACTCGGTAGGGCGGGTCAGCCGTTTCGCGCGGCTGGGCATTCAGGTGCGCCAGCACCTCCAGCGTGTTCACGCCGATGCTGCCGGTCGAACCCAGCACCGCGACGTGGCGCGTTGACGCCTTGTCGCCCTCATCAGGCAACGCGGCCGGGGCATTGCGTGTGTCTGTCCGCGTCGCGCTCATCCGCTCTTCTCGCCTGCCGTCAGCAAGGGATTCGAGTAGCCGCTGCCGCTGCCACCGGCGCTGCCACTGCCGCCGGAGCTGCCACTACCACCGGCGCTGCCGCTTCTGGATCCGCCGCCGTCGGCATCGTCCTGTTTCGAGGCAGACGATTTGCTCCTCGACTTCTTGCCGCCGCGCCGGGACCGCCGTTTGCTGCTTCGTTTGGCATCGTCCGAGCCGCTCTTCTTCGCGCTATCGCCCGACGCCTGGTCGCTGGACCCGTCCTGCTTGTCGCCGGAGGCGGCCCCGCCGCCGTCCGGTCCTTTCTGCTTCGTCTCGTCGGCTGCCGACCCGGTGTCCTCCGCGGCCTTGTCGCCTTTGCCGCGGCGCTTGCCGCCGCGACGGCGACGCCGCTTGCGCTTGGGCGCCTCGCCATCGGCGCCCTCGGCCTCGGCTTCAGATCTCGTCGCCGCCTGCTCCGCCTCGGACGTCGCCTTGGTGTCCTCCTCGCCGGCCTGGGCATCGTCCGGCTTGCTCTCGGCTTCCTCTTCGCTCTTCTTGTCGGACTTGCGGCCGCGCCGGCGTCGCCGCTTCGACTTCTTCTCCGCCGCGGGTTGCTCTTCCGCCGCTTCCTCGACATCCTCGCTCTCGTCGGCCTCCGGCTCCTCCGGTTCCTCGGCTTCCGCATCCTTGCCCTTGCGTTGCGGCCAGAGCTTCTCGACCGACTCGAGCGCCGGCTCCTTCAGTTTCTCGAGCGATGGCGTGACCTCGCTGCCCCGCGCATCCAGCGCGAGAATGCCGATCCCGTCGATTCGGCCCGCTTGCGTGACGCGCACCATCACCGGCGTGTCGTAGGCCTGCTCCAGGGCGACCAGTTCCTGCCGCTTACGGTTGAGCACCAGGAAGGCCACGTCCGGACTGACCGTCAGTTCCACCCTCGCCACTTCCGGCCGGTGCATCACCAGCGCCAGGCGGCGCATCACGTCCAGCACAACCGACTCGGGGCTCTTGGTCTCTCCCATGCCGTCGCAGTGGTGGCAGACGCTGTACACGCTCTTCTGCAGCGACGGCCGCATGCGCTGGCGCGTCATCTCGAGGATGCCGAGCTGGCTGATTGCCAGCACCTTCGTCCGCGCGCGGTCGTTCTTCAGGTGATCGCGGAAGCGTTGTTCGATGGCGCGGCGGTTCTTCGCGTGGCGCATGTCGATCAGGTCGCACACCACCACGCCGCCCAGGTCGCGCAGGCGCAGTTGGCGGCAGATCTCGTCCGTCGCCTCCTGGTTGGTCCTGAAGGCGGTCTGCTCCGCGTCGCTGCTCGCGCGGCTCTTGCCGCTGTTCACATCGATCGCCACCAGCGCCTCGGTCGACTCGATCACCAGCGACCCGCCGCAAGGCAATGGCACTTCGCGGGCGTGGATGTTTTCGATTTGTTCCTCCACGCCGTAGCGGTGGAAGAGGGGGATCGGGTCGTCGTAAACGAGCACCTGCGAGCTGGATCGCGGGTTCGAGATCGCCAGGAAGTCGCGGGCGCGCTTGGCCGCCTCCAGATCATCGATGACGACCCGGTCGATGTCGCTGGAAAAGACGTCGCGCAGTGTGCGGATGACCAGGTCGCTCTCGGTGTACAGTTCGCCGACGCGCACCTTTTTCTTGCGGCGGTCAATCGCCTTCCAGAGCCGCTGCAGGTAGGCCAGGTCGCGCTTGAGGTCGGTCTTGGTCCGCCCCATCCCGGCCGTGCGGACGATGAAGCCGAACTCTTTTGGCGGCTTCAGTTCATCGAGCATCTTGCGCATGACGCGCCGCTCGTCGTCGTCCTCGACCTTGCGGGACACCCCCAGCCGCTCCATGAAGGGCATCATCACCACGAATCGCCCCGGGATGGACAGGTAGCTGGTGAGCGTGGGACCCTTGGTGCCGATGCCCTCTTTGAGCACCTGGACGAGCATCTCCTGCCCGCGCTTGAGGCACCGTTGTATCGGCGGCCGGTCGCGCCGCGGCGTCTTCTTGCCCACGCGCTCCGTGTCCTCGCGCGAGTCGCCGGGAAAGTACATCGGGTGCAGGTCGGAGATGTGCAGGAACCCGTTGCGCTCCAGGCCGAAATCGATGAAGGCGGCCTGGATGGCCGGCTCCACGTTCGTCACCCGCCCCTTGTAAATGTTCCCGACATGCGATTCGTCGCGCGCCCGCTCCTGGTAGAGTTCCTCCAGCCGCCCGTCTTCGACGATCGCGATGCGCGATTCTTCGCCGCCGACATAATTGATCAACATTTCTCGTTTTGCCATGCGTTCCTCGTTTCGTTTCCTTTGCCGAGGGGCGCCAGCATGTCGGGGTGATCGATCCGAGGGGAAGCGAGGTCAGTCGATGCGTCGGCTTTGGCTGACATCCGGCACCAGGCGGCGCAGGGCCTCGCGCAGGTAGTTGTATACCTCGCGATCGGACTCGAAGCCCGCGACCTTGCGCGCGATGCGCTGGCACTGGTTGATGCTCACCGAGCGGATGACTTTCTTCACTTCCGGGATGGCCGGCGGCGTGATCGACAGGTTCCGCAAACCCAGGCCCAGCAGCAGCATGGTAAACACCACGTCGCCGGCCATTTCACCGCACAGACTGACTTCCGTCTTCAGGCGGTTGGCGGTTCGCGTCACGTCGCGCACGAGTTGGATGAGCGCGGGATGCGCCGCCGAATACAGATTGGCGATGCGCTCGTTCCCGCGATCCACGGCCACCGTGTACTGGATCAGATCGTTCGTCCCGATGCTGACGAAATCCACTTCCCGGCAGTATGTACTGATCTGGAGCGCCGTGGAAGGCACCTCGACCATGATCCCCACGGGGATGTCCGATCGAAACGCGATGCCTTCCTCCGCCAGGTCCTCTTGTACGTCCGAGAGGATCATCTTCGCCTGGCGAAGCTCCATGATGTTCGAAATCAGCGGAAACATGACCTTCACCGGACCGTCGACGCTCGCTCGAAGAATCGCCCGCAACTGCGTGCGAAAGAGCGCCGGGTTCTGCAGGCAAAGCCGGATCGACCGACAGCCCAGGAAGGGGTTCTGCTCCGAATGTTCCATGAAATCGTGCGAGACAATCTTGTCCGCACCCAGGTCCAGCGTGCGCAGCGTCAGCGGGCGTCCCTCAAGCGCCCGTACGGATTGAGCGTACGCCTCGTAGTGTTGCAGCTCGCTCGGTTCGGTTTCCGTCGCGAGGTACAGGAATTCCGTTCGATACAGCCCGATCCCCGCCGCGCCGCGCGCCAGGGCGTCGGCGATCTCGGTGGGGAACTCGATGTTGGCCAGCAGCGTGATGTCCGTGCCGTCCGTGGTGCGGGCGGGCAGGGATGCCAGTTCACCCAGCGAGGTCAGTTGGCGCGCCTGCACGCGCACTTCCTCGCGGTACTCCATCAGTTGCTCGGCCCCCGGGTCGACCACCGCCACGCCGCGGTTGCCGTCGATGATGACCATGTCCCCCGTGCGCGTCACGCTGGTGACGTCTTCCAGGCCGACGATCGCCGGGATGCCCAGGGCGTGGGCGAGAATGGCCGTGTGGCTGGTCAGGCCGCCGGCGTCCGTGGCGATCGCCTTGATATGGGATTTGTCCAGCGACGCCGTCTGGCTCGGCGTCAGATCGTGGGCGACCACGATCGCATCGTGATCGAGGTGATTCAGCGACTCCTGCGTGTCGCCGATCAGGTGGGCGAGGATGCGCTTTTCCAGGTCCCACACGTCGCGCACGCGATCGCGGAACATCGGGCTGTCGGCCATCATCATCCGCCGCGCCATCTCGCGCATCGTTTCGTACACGGCGTACTCGGCGACGACCCGCTGGCTTTCGATGGTGCGGTGGATCTGGTCGGTCAGGAACTGGTCCTGCAGCATCCCGATGTGGTAGCCGAAGATACGCGCCAGTTCGGACCCGAACTTCTCCTGGGTCTCATCGCGCAGGGTCTCGATGTCGCGCAGGCTGGCCGCCAGCGCCTCGTCCAGCCGCGCCCGTTCCTCGGGGATGCGGCTGACCGCCACCATGCGCTTGGGCACGGGCCGGTCTTCGGCGTCAATGACAACCGCCTGGCTGATCGCCACGCCAGGAGAAACCGCAATGCCTCGTCGTGTCTGCATCAGAAGTAGACTGCCCCGTGGTTGCGCACCCGTTGCGCCCCTGCGGGACGCTGCGCTGGGATTGCCGGTGCTAAGTCTACCATGTAGTGGGAGTTAGCCAACCTCAAGCCCCGCGGGACGCGCTGCCGATCAAAGCATCGGTCACTTGAGCCCCGCGGCTTTCGCCAGCTTCGCGGCCACGTCCGTCTTCTCCCACGAGAACGCGCCGTTCTTACCGGGCTTGCGACCGAAATGCCCGTGATACGCGCTGTGGCGGTAGATCGGGCGACGCAGGTCCAGCGTCTCGATGATCCCGCGCGGCGTGAGCTTGAAGTGATCACGCACCAACTGGCTGATCCGCTCCGTTTCGATCTTCTCGGTCCCGAAACAGTCCACGTGAACGCTGGTCGGCTCCGCGACGCCGATCGCGTAGCTGAGCTGAATCTCGCACACATCGGCGATCTTCGCCGCCACGATATTCTTCGCCACGTAACGCGCCATGTACGCCGCGCTGCGATCGACCTTCGACGGGTCCTTGCCCGAGAAAGCGCCGCCGCCGTGACGCCCGCGTCCGCCGTAGGTGTCCACGATGATCTTGCGCCCGGTCAGCCCCGCGTCGCCGTGCGGACCGCCGATCTCGAACTGACCCGTCGGGTTGACGTGCACGATCGCCTTGCCGTCCCACAGTTTCTTGGGCGCCACCGGCTCGATGATGTGCTTGATCACCTCGTTCTTCAGTTGCTTCTGCTTGGCCGTCCCGTTCCACATCGGGTGATGCTGCGTCGAGAGCACCACGGTGTGGATGCGCACCGGCTTCAGGCCGTCGTACTCGACGGTGACCTGGCTCTTCGCGTCCGGACGCAGGCCCTTGATCCTGCCGTTGCGCCGCACCTGCGCGTGCTTGTCCATCAGGCGGTGCGACAGGTCGATCGGCAGCGGCATCAGCGAGGGTGTTTCGCGGCAGGCGAAGCCGAACATCATGCCCTGGTCGCCGGCGCCCTGTTCCTTCTTCGCTTTCTTGTCCTCGGTCACGCCGCGGCTGATGTCTTGCGACTGCCCGTGCAGCGTGCGGATCACCGCGCAACTGTCGGCGTCGAACTTCATCGCCGGCTCGTCGTAACCGATCTCGCGAATCACTTCGCGTGCCGTATCTTCCACCTTGTCCAGGGCCTTGATGCCCTCGTCGTTGTGAACCGTGACCTCGCCGGCGATCACCAGCAGGCCGGTCGTGCAGAGCGTTTCGCACGCCACGCGCGCATTCGGATCCACCGCGAGCAAACTATCGAGCACGGCATCGGAAACCTGGTCCGAAACCTTGTCCGGATGGCCCATCGAAACCGATTCACTTGTAAACAGGTACCGACCGTCGGGGAGCGAGTTTCCCTTCGCTGCCATTCCAAAATCCCTTCATCTATCAAGATAAGTCATTGAGTGCAGACATGCTCTTGTAGCGTAACCAACGTTGGGAAGCAAGTTTCGAGCGCCTATCTCAGGTGCTTTCGCTCTCTTCTGCCTCGATGTTTCGCTCCACAAGCCGCTTCACCAGCGGGGCGATGGTCAGGCCCTGCACCACGATCGAAAACACCACCACCAGGTACGTCATCGTAAGAATGACACGATACTCCGGTGATTCGGCGCCCAGCGCGCCCTTCAGCGAAAGCGCCAGCGCCACCGAGATCCCGCCGCGCAGACCGCCCCACGTGAGGATGCGCACCGCCCCCGGCGTGAAGCGGCGGAACTGACTGAGCAACGTCATCGGCGTCGCCACCGCGATCCACCGGCAGGTCAGCACGATCGGGATCACAAGCAAACCGACGATCAGCGTCGTCCCGCTCAGCTTGACCACCAGCGCTTCCAGCCCGATCAGCACGAAGAGCACCGCATTGAGAATCTCGTCCACCAGTTCCCAGAAGGTATCCAGGTGGTCGCGCACCACTTCGCTCATCGCCATTGTGCGGCCGTGATTGCCGATCAGCAGTCCCGCCGCGACCATCGCGATCGGACCGGAAAGGTGCAGCACCCACGCCAGCGCGTAACCGCCCGTGACCAGCGCCAGCGTGATCAGCACCTCGACCTGGTAGTTGTCCACGGTCTTGAGCATGTAGAAGGCCAGCAGCCCGAACACGATGCCCAACAACGCGCCGCCCCCGGCCTCCACCAGGAACAGCCGCGCCACGTCCCACGCGCCGACGCTGTGCCCGCCGCCCTCGCCGTGGCCGACGCTCAAACCCGCCAGCGACACCACCGCGATGAACACCACCACGCCCACGCCGTCGTTGAACAGCGATTCGCCCGCGATCTTCGTCTCCAGGCTCCGGGGCGCGCCGAGCCGCTTGAGTATCCCCAGCACCGCGATCGGGTCCGTCGGCGAGATCAGCGCCCCGAACACCAGGCAGTACATGAACGGCATTCCGATGCCGAACGCTTCCAGCACCAGCCATACGCTGCCGGCCACGGCGAACGTGGAGATCAGCACCCCCGCGCTGGCCAGCGCGGCGATCGTCGGCGCCCGGCGCTTCAGGTCGTCAAGGTTCACGTGCAGCGCCCCGGCGAACAGCAGGAACCCCAGCATGCCGTGCATCAGCGCTTCGTTGAAGTCCACCCGGTCCAGGAACGCCACCGCCCAGTCGTACAGCGGGGCGTGGTAGTGCCCGATCGCCGCCATGATCAGCGAGCCGCCCAGCGACAGCACCATCAGTCCAATGGTGGTCGGCAGGCCGATAAACCGATGATTGAGATAGCTCAGAAGAGCCGCGAGCGTGATGAGGATGGCGATGATTTCAAACAGACCCATCCGGCGCCCTCGCAAGATGACCGCGGGACCTCGCGCGGCGTGACCGGACCGCGCCGCGGCGGCACGAGTGTAGCCGGGGCCCCACGGGCCGCCAAGGACGGTACGTACCGATAACGCGAAAACCCCTACAACCGTCCCAGACCGTTCAGACCCACCCCTTCAACGCCGATGAAGGAAAGGATTCACTGTTTCCACATTCGTTAAGTCCTTGAGGAACCAGTCACATGGACCACGCGGAACCCACGCCCGTCGCCCCGCATGCCGATGCCGCGCCTTCGCTGGCTGATATGCGCCGCGCGAGCAACGACCTGGCCCAGCTCATCGAACGCGCCCAGTACGAGCGGTTCAAGCTCGAGCGCGCGGCGAAGGAAGCCGCCGCCGCGCCCGCCACCGCATCCGCCCCGGCCGCCACGATGACCGATCAGTCCGTGCCGCCCGATGTCCACGTGCGCGTCAAGAGCATCGACCAGTGGATGAACCGGCGCATGCAGGAGTTCCGCAAGGCCGACGCCATGCTCGAGCAGCGCCTGGCGCACATGACCAAGCTCGAAGCCACCGTGAGCCAATTGTCCGACGCCCTCAGCCGCCAGATCAGCGACGCCATGCCCACCGCCGCGCAACTCGCCGACGTGCAGCAGGAGTTGGATCGGCGCATCGACGCGGCCGTGAGCAAAGCGCTCGATCGCGTGGAGAACGAGACCGCGCCGATCGACCGGCGTATCGAGGAACTGAAGCGGATCGAGCAGCGTCTTGAACGCATCGCCCCCGAGGTCGCCGAGCGGCTGGCGACGAAGGTCGAGTCCGCCGAGCAACGTTTCAGCGCCGCCATCGACGAGGCGGACATCACCGTCTCCCGGCAGATCGAACGGATGCAGGGTGAACTGGACGATCGCATCGACCGCGTGGAAAGCCGCAGTGAGTCGGCCTTCCGCCAGTTCGAGGCGACCGTCAAGCAGACCACCGAGGCGTACCTCACGCCGCTGCGCGAACAGGCCGAGGCCATCGCGCGGCAGACCGAGCAAAACACCGCCGACCGCGTCAGCGAGATCGAGCTGCGCGCCCGCAACCAGGCCCGCCACCTCGTGCGCAAGCTGCGCGAACAGCTTCGCGAGACCGGCGAAGTCGCGAGCCACGCGATCGATGAGGACCTCGGCAAGAAGCAGCAGGCGCTCGCGACCGAGATCGAAACGCTCGAAGCCGCCCTCCACGAGCGCCTCGACGCCGCCACCCGTGACGGCGAGGCGAAGACGCAGCAGATGATCGAGCACATCGCCGCGGCGGTGGACAGCGGACGCGCCCGGTTCGACGAGCACCTGGCCGCGCGTCGTCACGATGTCGAGCAGGCGCTCAACAGTCAGCGCGAGGCCCTCGAAGCGCGGCTGGACGAGGCCATGGCCACCGCCGATGAGCGCGGGCAGGGGCTGATCAAATCGGTCCGGCGCCAGTTCGCCGCGGCTTACAAGTCCGCGGCCCGGGCCATGAAGCCCCTCTACGCGCGGCTGGAAACGCTCGAGCATGAGTTCCGCCACGCCGGAAAGCCGCTCGACGACCGGCTCAAGCAGTTCGAGCAGCAGATGGCCGCGGCCTTCGCGCCGGTCGATCGGCGCATCGAGGAGTATGAAGCCGACCTCGAAGCCCTGTCGGCCAAGGCCGGCACGCGGCTCGACCGACACCTCGACACCTCACGCCGACGCATCGACGAAACCATCGCCGGCATGCAGGACCGCATGCACGCGGCGCGCGATGACGTCGACACCTCGCTGCTCGCACTCCAGCAGCGCGTCGAGCGCGGCATCGAGAAGGCGCGGCAGTCGCTCGATGGCGTCGACGGCCCGCTGGCCGAACGCGTCGAGCAGTACGAGCGCCAGGTCGACGAAATGCTCCAGCAGATCGAAACGCGCCTCGGCGAAGTCCGCCGCTCACGCGAGAGCATGGTCGAGCTGGCCGAGCAGCAACTGACCCGGCGCATCCGCTCGATGCGCCCGCAGATCGAAACGCAGATCCAGGATACGGAGCAGTTCGTCAACCAACGGCTGGAGAAGGTGGGCCAGCACATGGCCTCGATCGCCGAAATGGCCGAGCGCGAGACCGGCGATCGCATGGAACACCTCATGCCGCGCCTGCAGGACATCTGCGAACTCGCCGGCCGAAAGGTTCGCGAGTACATCGAATCGCTCGAAGCCAAGGTCGACGAACTGACGCAACCGGTCGAGGCGAAGCTGACCGAGCGCATGGACGGCCTGATGAAGCAGAGCCAGTCGGCCATGCTGGACGCCATGGCGCGGATGGAGGAAGTCAGCTACAAACTGGCCCGCGCCGGCGACGCCGCCGACCTGATCAACGCCCCCGCCGCGGAGGCGGCCGCGCGGCTTGCAGACATGCTCAAGGCCACCGACGAGCAGATTCAGCGCCTCAACGCCCTGGTGGAAGACTGCCGCGCGATCGAAACCGACGCTCCGCCCCCGCCCGAGGCCGACACCGTCTCACCGGACGCCATTGTCGAGGAAGATGCGGCAATGGAGGCGGACGCGACGCTTGAGCACGATGACGAGCCCGCGCCCATCGACCTCAACCCGCCGCGCCTCAGCCCGCGCCTGCTGACCGAACTTGATGAGATCGACATCGTCACCAACAGCGAGGTGCTCGCGCGGCTTGAGCGGTTCACCGGCAAGCGTCGCGCGGTGCAGACCAACGGCGACGGCCAGTCGGTCGGACCGGACAACTTCCCCGCCGCCGGTTGAGACGCGCGGCCGCCCGGGACAACCCGTCTACCAATGAGAAACGCAGCCGCCATGGCGCGGCTGCGTTGTTTGATCGGTCCACCATCGCCGGCGGTCGTCGGTCAGACCACCTGCTTCTTCGAATCCACCACCCCGGCCTTGCGGCAGAGCATCAGCACCGTATCGCTCGGCTGCGCGCCCTGGTCCAGCCAGTACTTCACGCGCTCGGCATCCAGCTTGATCGCCTTCGCGTCGTCGGTCTCGATCGGATCGTACGACCCGATCTCCTCGATCGCCCGGCCGTTGCGCGCCGAACGCTGGTCCATCACGCACACACGGTACGCGGCTCGGTTGCGTCGACCCATTCGCTTCAGTCGTAGTCTGACCACGGGGTAGCTCCGTCAGTGGATCAAAACAGCGGGTCACGCCCGCCGCACAGTTCATACAACGACCCCCGGCACGGTCCACCCGCACCACAGGGAGCCACGCAATATACCCGCATCAGACGCGCCTGGCAACCGCCCATTCGACCAACGGTGTGCGGGCAGAACGCGGCAGACACCGGATCAGACGCCATCCGGTGCCACTGGCGGCTTGCCCGCCGGTGCGTCTTCCCAGTCTTCGCGGGCAAGCCGCCAATGGCACGACATCCGCCTGCAGGGACTGATACACCTCTGGCCGACGACGCCAACCGACGCCAATTTACCAATTCGCCCCCGCGCCCGGGCCGCACCGAAACGCGCCATGTTGTGCGCATTTCGTGACCCCCGAAATTCGAGGTTTTCCGGGCCTGCGAAAGTTTTCTTTACCCCCGTCCGCACCGACACTTACCGACGGCGATCCTGCCGGAACAGGCCATGATTTGCGCGCCAGGGCGGTCTTTCGTCCCAGTGTGGAAGGGCGGTTTCGTGCGCCCACGGCCTGCCGATCCGCCGCGACGCGTCGAGGCACCTGTCATGACCGATCCACGCAGCGTTCCCATCCCGCCCCTGCCCGCCGACGGCCGCATCGGTGGCAAGAATGGCCAATACCGGTCCGGCCGGTCGCGGCCGAAAACGCGCGGAAACTGGCCCGAAACGGCAAAAACCGAACGAAACTGGCTCAAACTGGGTCAAAAAACGTGCACTTTTGACACATTTATCCGGATGTTTATTGTGATTCTGCGCATTTCTGTCCCATCAACCCCTCTCACAGCGCGCCAGGGCCTGTTGCTTGCCTTCCGACCTAAGCCTGTTCGCTGCGGCGGGTCATTCCTGCTCCGCGCGAGCGTCGGAAGCAATTTCTGCCTCGTTCTCGGACAGGGTGATGTTCGTCGCCAGGTCCCGCCGCAGACGGCGGTACAGGCTGTTGCGTCCGGAGGACTCCAGGTCCCGGCGAAGCTGCCGCAGCGACCGGCCGGGGATGGCGATGTGGCAGACCGGCTCGCCCGGCTTGACCGTCGGCAGCGTGGTCATGCCCAGCACCACGCCCTCGACCGGGCTGACCAACTGGTTCTGCGCTTCGCCGAACACCGAGGCGTTGGTCGCGATGGCCTGGCTCCGCTCGATGAATTGCCCGGGCGTGACATGGAAGCGCAGAATGCCGCCGACCTCCGCCCGCACCCACGTGGACTTGTCCACCCGCGCCTGGTATTTGGGCGCGACGATGGCGCCCTCGGTCATCCGCAGGTAGCGCAGCACGTTCGTCACGCCGCGCACGCCCACCTCGAGCACCGCCGGCTCGATCTTCCACGGCTCGCCCGCTTCGAGCGTGACCACCGCGCACCCGGCCTTGACCGCCTCGCGCCGGAAGGAGCCTTCCGGTCCCTTGCCGTTGAGCATCAACTCGCAGCCGAAGGCCTTGGCGATGCGCCGCACGGGCAACTGCGTCAGGTCGCCGCGGATGTTGGGGAAGTTCGTCCGCTGCGCCGCGGCCGTGTGCAGGTCGATCCCGTAGTCCGACTGCCGCACGATCTGCTGGAAGATGATGCTGGCGATGCGCGACGTCAGGCTGCCGCTTTCCGAACCGGGGAACGATCGGTTCAGGTCCCGCCGGTCAGGCATGTAGCGGCTTTGCGTCTCGAAGCCGAAGATGTTGACCACGGGCACGAGAATCAATGTGCCGCTGATCAACTCGATCTGCCGGCCGTGCATCAGGTCGTGGATGATCCCCACGCCGTTGAGTTCCTCGCCGTGAATGGCGGCGGTGACGAAAACGGTCGGGCCGGCGCGGCGGGAGCGGATCACGCGGATGGGCAGGCTGATCGGGTCGCCGGTGTACCGCTCCGAAACCTTGAGCTTGATGTCGACGCTCTCGCCGCGCTTCACGCGATGGCCGTCGATCTCGAAACGGGCATGACTGTTCATTCAGTTCTCCGGGACCGACACGGTTTCCTTCTTCTTTCTTCGTCTGCGCGGCGGGGGGAGCATGGATTTGAGCGTCAGTTGTTTGCCGAAACACAGCAGTTTGTCGCCCTTGAGCAGCTTCTGGTCGCCGCGCGGGGCGGGGATGATCAGCCCGTTGCGGTTGATGTTGATCACGAGCACCTCGCGATCGCGCAAGCCGGATTCGGCGATGGTCTTGTTGGCCAGCGAACTGCGCGGCACCACCGTGAACTCGGCCACGCCGTAGCCGTTCTTGATCGACAGGCGCTGCTGCAGATCGATGTCCGGGAACTGCACGATGTCGTTCAGGTGTTCGACGATCGCCCCGGCGATGTCGATCTCGGTGGCCTTCTCGATGCCCTCGAGCCCGGGCGACGAGTTGACCTCCATCACCAGCGGCCCGTCCTCGCCTTCGAGCAGGTCCACGCCGGCCATGCGCAGGCCCATGATCTGGGCGCTCATCACGGCCACGCGTTCGTATTCGGCATCGAGTTCGACCGGTTCGGTGCGCCCGCCGCGGTGCACGTTGCTGCGGAACTCCGCGCCGCTGGCCACGCGGCGCATCGCCGCGACCACCTGGCCGCCCACCACGAACGCGCGGATATCGCGGCCCTTGCTCTCGGCGATGAACTTCTGCACCAGCACGCTCTGCCGCGCGCTGTGCAGGGTTTCGATGATCGCCTCGGCGATTTTCACCGTCTCGGCCAGGATCACGCCCACGCCCTGCGAGCCCTCGAGCATCTTGATCACGACCGGCGCGCCGCCGACCTTCTCGATGGCCGGCCGCACGTCCTCCTTGCGGCGGACGAAGGCCGAGGCCGGAATGCGCACATCATGCCGGCTGAGCACCTGCAGGCTGCGCAGCTTGTCGCGCGACACGGTGATCGCGTGCGAACTGTTCAGCGAGAAGACCCCCATCTGCTCGAACTGCCGCACCACCGCCGTGCCGAACGAGGAGATCGACGCCCCGATGCGCGGCACCACCGCGTCCACCGAACCGAGGCGCCGGTTGCGATAGAGCAGGTCGGGGTTGCCCCCCTCGACCTGCAGCGTGAATTCAAGCGTGTCGAGCACGCGGATGCGGTGCCCGCGCTGCCGGGCCGCCTCTTTCAGCCGCTTGATCGAGTAGCCGCGCGCATTGCGCGACAGGATGACGATATTCATGATCAGTCTTCTTTCATCGGTGTCTTCGTCGTTTCGGCCTTTTGCCCCCGTGCAGCAGGTAGCGCCCGCCCGGGTCGATCAGGAAGCTGCCGGCCAGGTTCTGCCGTCCCAGCAGCATGCGGCAGATCATCCGTTGCCGGCAGACCAGGCCCAGCTCCACGATCTTGTGGACCGGCCCGAGCACCAGTTCGGCCTCGACCAGCAGCCGCTCATGCACCAGCCCGTTGCTGGAGCGCACCCGCGTGCGGCGTGCGATCGGGGCGGTCACCGTCACCGACCGGTTGCGGTTCCGCCGCGACAGGGCGACATCGAACCGCACCCGCTCGTCGGCCAGTTCCTCGATGCTCAGCACATCGATGGCGCTGGATCGCGCCCCGGTATCGATCTTGGCGACGATGCCTTCAATCCCCCACGCCGGGATGCGGATCATCTCGCGCCAGCCGACGGTCAGCAGCCGCGTCGAATCGTTCATGCGATCATTGGGTCTCCGGACGCTTTGCCTCGTCCCAACATCATAGAGGCGATCGTTGCCGATCGCGCCCTCGCCGGGACACGCCCGGTCCTGCTAAACTCTCGTGCGCGGCGTGTGCCGCGGCTGGAGGTGCTGCAATGGACGGCGAATCACTCATCTGGACGGACGTGGAAGAGATCGGCATCCGGCTGGCCGAGATACATCCGGAGATCGATCCGGTCAACGTGCGGTTCACGCAGTTGCGCGACCTGGTCGAGGCCCTGCCGGAGTTCGAGCCTTCGCCGGAGCATCGCGTCAACGAGCAGATTCTCGAGGCCATCCAGGCCGCGTGGATCGAGGAGTACCAGGACCAGCAGAAAGGCGAGTAGAGCGACCGGTCGCGGCAGCGATATGATGAGTCACCCCCGATCGCCGCGGCGTCCGCCACGCCGCAACCGAAATCCGCAACCCCTGAAACGGACCCCGCAAGCGATGGCGAAGATTACGATCGATGGTCGCGAAATCGAGTTCGACGGCAAGAAGATGATCCTTCAGGTCGCGATCGAGAATGGGATCGAGATTCCGCATTACTGCTATCACCCGGGTCTCTCGATCGCCGCGAACTGCCGCATCTGCCTGGCCGAAGTCGAGTCGCCCAATCCGCGCAACGACAACAAGCTGGAGTTGATTCCCAAGCTGCTGCCCACCTGTCAGACGATGGCCGCCGACGGCATGGTCGTGCACACCACCAGCCCGAAGGCCGTGGCCAACCAGAAGGCGGTGATGGAGTATCTGCTGATCAACCATCCGCTCGATTGCGCGGTGTGCGATCAGGCGGGCGAGTGCTACCTGCAGGATTACAGCTACCAGTACGGCCGCAGCCAGTCGCGCTTCATCGAGGACAAGGCCAAACAGCCGAAGAAGGATGTGGGCCCGCACGTGCTGCTGTATGCCGATCGCTGCATCATGTGCTCGCGCTGCGTGCGTTTCACGCGCGAGGTGACGGGCACGAACGAACTGGGCATCTTCGGCCGCGGGCATCGCGAGCAGATCGATGTCTTCCCCGGCAAGGCGCTGGATAACGAATTGAGCGGCAACGTGATCGACATCTGCCCGGTCGGTGCGCTGCTGGACAAGGACTTTCTTTTCGCCCAGCGCGTGTGGTATCTCAAGCACACGCCGTCGATCGACGGTCTGACGGCCGGCGGCGACAACATCTGGGTGCACCACAACGACGGGCAGGTCTACCGCATCAAGCCCCGCGAGAACGCGGACGTGAACAAGTGGTGGATCAGCGACGAGGTGCGGTACGGCTGGAAGTTCGTGCACAGCGAGGAAAGGCTGAGCCGGCCCAAGCGGTTGCAGTTCGGCACGCAGGACGACACGAGGTGGGATCGGGCCTATGAGGAAGTGAAGGACAAGCTGCGGCAGGCGGTGGCCGAGAAGGGGGAGGGGGCGCTGGCCGCGGTGATCAGCCCGATGCTCAGTTGCGAGGAGGCCTGGCTGCTGGCGCGGCTGGTGCGCGGGCTGGATGCCAAGGCGCAGATCGCGATCGGGCCCGTGCCGGTCGACGGGAAGGACAAGACCTTCCCCGGCGGCTACACGGTGTACGCGGAAAAGGCGCCCAACGCGCGCGGCGTGAGGCGAGCGATTCAACTCGTGACCGGCGACGATGCGATCGTCGAGTACGACGCGCTGGTCGAGCAGCTCGGGGACAAGAAGTCGCCGGTCGCGGGCCTGCTGATCACCGGCAACTACCCGTCGAACTGGACGAGCAAGGAACTGCTGGCCGCGCTGAAGGGTAGGTTCGCGGTGGCCATCGAAACGCTGGCGAATCCTGTGGCGGAGAAGGCCGACGTGCTGCTTCCGGGGGCGACGTGGCTGGAGAAGGAAGGCACGTTCGAGAACGCCAATGATCGGCTGCAGCGTTTCGAGCAGGCGATTCCCGTGCTGGAAGGCGCCCGTTCGGAAGGGCAGATCGCACTGGACCTGCTGGCCGCCTGCAACCTGGCCGACCCGCAACGTTTCGACGCGGCCGCGATCCGGCAGCAGATGGGCGGCGTGTTCGAGACGGATGTGCATCACCCCGAAGCCGCGCGCCAGGAAGAGCCGGCCATGCAGTGGGTTGAGTTGACGGTGAGTTGAGCGCCGGACCACAACGAAAAGGGACGAGCCGGGTGTTACCTTCCCGGCTCGCCCTCGCAATTGTCTGGTCCGAGTTTCTCGGTCGGTCTTTGATCAGCGCCGGTTTCGTCTGCCCAGCCCGGCCAACGCGAGGAGACCGCCGAGCACAATTGTGGACGGCTCCGGCGTCGGATACTCGAGCACTTCAACGGATTCTCCCGGTAACCAGACGTTCGAATCGCCATGCACCTCGAAGATGTACTTCTCGATCCGCAGCGTCTGTCCCGGCCCGACGATGGCGCCGGGCTCGAAGAAGATGTCGATTGCCACGCTTCCGGTGTCGCCGCCGACCGTGGCGGGCGTGTCCACGACCGTGTAATCGGCGCCTTCGGTGAGCGTGTTGCCGTCAAGCTTGAGAAGGAGCATCGGCTTGCCGCCCATTCGCTTGAACAGGAACCCCGGCTCGTCGATCGGCGGGCCATTGAACGTGATGATCTGCTCGTGCCAGTCGGTCCAGGGGATCGATCCCGTGTTCTTCAGTTCCTCGAAGATCGGGACCTGCTGGCCGCTGGAGATGGGGCCGGGTCCGTTGTTCTTCAGTTGCTTGATCCAAGGGCCGGCGGCCGGATCAAGCGCGACGTCCTCGAAGATGTTGAATCCACTGTCCTTGTTGCCCAAATACTCGATGGCCATCGCCGGCCCACCGCCTTCACTGGCGGAAATGGCCGCGAACGCCGAACTCGCGGCAGCCCCCAAGACCAGCAGACATACGACAGATATCACGCCCCTGAGCATCTCTCGTCGACAAAACATGTCATTCTCCTTTTGCGCCTGATCGGCGCACCAAACGTGAGCACCCCACGGCGACGCGCCGTCGGACCCCTCGATCGCCGCTTGCAAAGATGTGTCCGGGCCGGGCGCGGCTGGACGGCCGAGCACCTCTCAACCGCATCCCACATGACATCCCTGATCACCATAGGCGCGCCGCCGACGGATGGTCAATGTCTTTCGCGATGGGATGGCCGTGAGGGCGGATGCAAGCGTCGACGCGATGGGGTCGGCGAACGGGCGCTACTCCAACGGATCAAAAGGCGGCACCCAGGCGGTGGCCGTCTCCGGTTCGATGGCGCCGCCTTCGAGGGCGATTTCCTCCATCGCCACCGGGTCTTCAGTGAAGGAGTAGCTGGGATCAATGAAGACCATTTCCTGCGGCGCCAAGGCGCAGCCGGATGCGGCCAATACGAGGAGGGCGGCCGTGGCGAGAACGAATTGGCGGACCATCACAGATGCCTCCGAACGCGGATTATGGGGCCGATTTGGCGGGCTCATCGGCGGCCCCGGCGGGTACGCGCCACTTTCGCCTTCCGCTGTTCGTTATCGGAGACGCCCCCTTTTTGCTTGACCCGCTGCTTGTCCTTTCGACCCAGATTCACCGGCTTGACGCCGCATAACCAGCACAGGTCATCGCCTTTTGTAAGCGATGTTCAGCCAGTGTGTTGGCGTGTGAATCTGTAACGGATGCCGCGCGGCTCGTGCCCCGGATCGCGCGGCATGAACGGAGCATTTGCCATGTTCAGATCGACCCCCTTGACCGGAACGCGCCCCGTGACGACGATGTGCCTGCCTCGCGATCGAAAGGACAGGGATGTCGACCAGACCGCAGCCGCAGATTCCGCTTTTCGGGGCGTTCACAGTCCCCGAACCGACGCGCGTGCGTCGCACACCCGGGGCGCGGCAGTCGCAGGAGCGCGCGTCGATGCGGCTGTGCGTTCTCGGCAGCGGATCGGGCGGGAACTGCTCCGTCCTCACCACGCGTCAGGCCGACGGGACCGACCAGTCGCTGTTGATCGATGCGGGCTTCGGACCCTACACCACCATCAAGCGACTGGCGCAGGCCGGCGTGGCCATCGAGCAGGTCAAGGCGATGGTTCTGACGCATCTCGATCGCGACCACTACCGGCCGACCTGGCGGCGCACCATCGAGCGGTTCGGGATCCACGTCTGGATGCACCAGTGGCACGCGGACGCCGCCCGGAAAACCGCCGACGGCGCGGCCCTCGAAACCGCCGGACTGCTGCACGGTTTCGGCCGGCAGTTCGAGCCATTGCCGGAGATGGGCGTGTCGGCGATCCGTTTGCCGCACGACACGAAGGGAACGATTGGGTTTCTCATCGCCCGCGCGGCCGGCAACGGCGGCGGCGCAGCGCGGCTGGGATATGCGACGGACATGGGCTGCGTGCCGCCGGAACTGATCGACGCTTTCTCGGCCGAAGGCGGGGTCGACCTGCTGGCCATCGAAAGCAACTACGACCCGCATCTGCAGCAGGCCAGCCCCCGGCCGGCCTTTCTCAAGCGTCGGATCATGGGACGGCTCGGGCATCTGTCGAACCAGCAGACGTTCGAGGCCGTCTGCGAGATCGCCAACCGCTGCGGCGCGGGCCGGCCACGACAGGTGGTGCTGCTGCATCGGTCGCGGCAGTGCAATCATCCGGGGATCATCGAGGAAGTCTTCTCGCAGGACGGACGGCTGCGCGATCGCATCTACCTGGCCGACCAGCGACGTCGGTCGCGATGGTTCACCATCGAACCCAGCGCACCGGCCGTCGCGGCGCAGCAGCGTCTGTTCAGGTAGCGGTTCTGATGCGATCGACCGGGGATGCGCCGTCAGGTGCGCGGCGATGCACGCCCCGCATCGAGTTGCGTCTGGGTGAGGATTCGGTAGGTCTCGCACGTTTCGAGCAGTTGCCGGTGGACGCCCTCGGCGACGATGCGTCCCGCATCCATCACGACGATCGCGTCGGCGTCGATCACGGTGGTCAGTCGATGGGCGATGACCAGCGTCGTCCGCCCGGCGCTGAAGCGGCGGATCGCCTCGTTGATCTTCTCTTCCGAGTCCACGTCCACCTGGCTGGTGGCTTCATCGAGGATGAGGATGGCCGGGTCGCGCAGCATGGCGCGGGCGATGCACAGGCGCTGGCGCTGCCCACCGCTGAGCCCCGCGCCCTGTTCGTGCAGTTCGTATTCGTACCCGCCCGGCAGTTGCGTGATGAATTCGTGCGCAAAGGCGGCGCGTGCGACACGCTCGACTTCATCCTGCGGTGTCCAGCGCCGGCCGTAGGCGATGTTCTCGGCGATGGTGCCTTTGAAGAGCACGCCCTTCTGCGAGACGACACCGATCTGCTCGCGCAGCGAGCGCAGATTGACTCCCGCGATGTCCACGCCGTCGATGAGCACGCGGCCTTCGGTCACGTCGATCAGCCGCGGCAAGAGCGAAAGCAGCGTCGTCTTCCCGGATCCGTTGCCGCCGACGATCGCCAGGCGCCGGCCATGCGGAATGTGCAGGTTGATATCGCGGATGGCCGACCGCTCGGCATTCGGGTAGGTGACCGTGACGTCCTCGAACACGATGTCGCGCGCATGGCGCGGCAGGCGCGGCAGGCGGCGGCGCTCATGCACGCGCAGCGGTTCGGTCGGCGTATCCATCGCCTCAAGCACGCGCTCGGCGCCGGCGTCCGCTTCCTTGATCTCGTTGTACATGTTGATCAGCGGACGGATCGATGCGCCGGCGGCGATCAGGGCACCAAGCACGGCGACGAATTCGGAGGCCCGCGTATCGGTCCGGAAGATGTGCCACGCGGCGACCGTCGCCACCAGGCCGACCGCGATCAGCGAGAGCATTTCGTTGACCGGCGACGCAAGGGCCCGCGCCTGGCGCATGGCAATTTCCTCGTCGTACATTCGCCTGCTGACGGCCCGGAAACGGCGACGTTCGTAGGGTTCGGCGTGGTGAACCTTCACCACGGCCGTCGCGCCGAGCACTTCGTTCGCGACCCGGACAAGTTGGCTGATCTCCTCGAGGACCCGCCGCGCTGCCTTGCGGATGCGTCGACCGAAATATGCCGACAGGCCGCCGATCAGCGGGGCGGTGACGAGCGCAATCAGGGAAAGCTGCCAGTTGATCACGAAAGCCGCGGTCAGCGCGGCCAGGATCTTGAGGACCTCCACCACGCTGCGCGCCACCACGGCGCGGTAACCGACGGCGAGGGTGGACGTGTCGAGCAGCAACCGACTGACCCGATCCGCGTTGCCCGAGTACATCGTCCGAGACAAGGGGGCCATGATCAGACGGTCGAAGAGGCGGTTGCGCCACACCAGCGCGCCGCGCTGCGCGACGGCGAGGGCGACCACGCCGTACAGAAACTGCGAGGCGGCGCCGATCACCGTGAGCACGAGCAGGATGCCGATCACCATGGCGAAAGCGTGGAACTGGTCCGCGGGGATGACGCTTGCGATGGCGTTGCCGATCTGATCGTTGACGGCATCACCGCCGGACGGCCCGCCGCCGATCTTGTCGTAGACCAGCAACGAGAGATCCTGCTTCTGCTCGATCAGCAGTTCCATGATCGGCATGATGAGGCTGATACCGGCGCCGAAGCAGGCGGCCGATATCGCGGCCGTCATGAGCACAAGGGCGATCGCCCGCTTGTAGCGCAGCAGCACCTTGGCGGTGACCCAGAAGTGGTGCGTCCGGGATGGCCTTTCAGTGCGTCCCATCGCCTCTCAGTTCGTTTCGGGTTCACCGAGTCGCTTCAGGAACTCGAAGTAGCCGGGGAAGGTCTTGTTGACGCAGGTCGGATCATTGATGACCACGCCCTCGGCGCGCAATCCGGCCAGCGCGAAGCTCATCGCCATGCGGTGATCGTCGTAGGTGTCGATGGAAGCAGGTGTGATCCGCGCCGGCGGCTGGATCGTCAGATCATCCCCGTCAATCGTGACCGCGGCGCCCAGCTTGCTCAGTTCGTTGCGCAAGGCGGCCATGCGATCGGTTTCCTTGACGCGAAGGTTGCCGACATTGCGGATGCTCGTCGGTCCCTCGGCGAAGAGCGCGACGACCGCCAGTGTTTGCGCCATGTCGGGCATGTGGTTGAGATCAACGTCGATCCCGCGCAGCGTCTGATCTCCCGCCGGCCCGATGATCGTGATGAAGTCGCGGCCGAACGTCAGGCCCGCGCCCATCTGGGCGAGCACATCGGCGAAGCCCACATCGCCCTGCAGGCTGCCCTTGCCCAGCCCTTCGATCGTGCACTGGCTGCCTGGAACGATCGCGGCGGCGGCAAGGAAATACCCGGCGTTGGATGCGTCGGGTTCGATCCGATAGTCCACCGGCCTGTACGTGCCGGGTCCGATGTCAATCCTTGTGAACGACTCGTTGACGACGGGCTCGACGCCGAAGACGCGCATCAGTCCGAGCGTCATCGCGACGTATGGCTTGCTCGTAACCGGCCCGGTGAAACGAATCGCCAAGCCGTAGCGCATGCACGGGCCGGCCATGAGCAGGGCGGTGATGAATTGGCTGGACAACGTTGCGCCCATCTCAACATCGCCGCCATCGAGTCCGCCGCCGTGCACGCGCAGCGGCGGGTAACCTTCTTCGGCGAGGTACTCGATATTCGCACCGAGATGTCGCAGCGGGTCGACAAGCTGGCCGATGGGGCGTTGCCGCATGCGTTCGACGCCGTCGAGCACGTATGTCAGCCCGTCGAGGCAGCACATGGCGGTCAGCGGCCGCATCGCGGTGCCGGCGTTGCCGAGGTTGAGCATGGCCTTGGGCTCGGGGATCCTGCCGCCCTGGCCGCTTACTTCGATGCGGGATTCGTCCGCGGCAAGGCGCGGCTGAAATCCCAGCGTGTCAAGCGCCTCGATCATTCGACGCGTGTCGTCGGCGATCAGCGGCCGGTGCAGCGTGGATCGCCCGTCGGCCAGCGCGGCCAGCAGGAGCGCCCGGTTCGTCAGACTCTTCGAACCCGGCGGCGCGAGCGAGCGCCGGAAGGGGCCGATCGGTCTGATGGGAAGGCAGTCAGTCAATCAGGTGGCTTTCCGGAACACGGCGACGACATTCTCCACGGGCACCACGAACAGCCGGTTGTCGCCCTCGAAGTCCACCGGGATCGCTTCCTTGGGGTTGAACAGCACCCGATCGTATTGCTGGATGGGATAGTCGTCGTCGTTGTCGATCTGCGCGGAGACCGCGACGACGAAGCCGGTCAGCGTGGGGATCTCGATTTTGTCCGGCAGATGGATGCCCGACTTCGTCTGCTTCTTGTCTTCGTCCTTGCGGATGAGCACCCGTTTGCCGATGGGCTCAACCGTTTCGAGTGCAGGCGTTTTGCGTGTTGATTCAGCCATAGCCCCGCATTCTAGGCGATCGGGCGGGCGCTCACAAAGGCGGCACTTCGTGGTCAGAAAGGGGTTGCAGTTGCGAGAGCCAGTGGTTGATCTGATTGCGGGACGTCAGCCGCACACGACGGAGATGGCCCCATCGCTTGTCAGCAAATATCGCCGCGTACTGACGCTTGCGCAGGTCGTAGGTGCGCCACGACCACCAGAGAATCGAATCATCCGGATGCAGCACGTTCCGGAAGCCCTCCCGGTTGCCGTGCCACAGCTTGACGCGGAAGCACGTGCGGTAGAGCGTGCGGCAGAGCAGGTACGACATGATGCGCCCGCGCGGCAGATCGAGCCACACCAGCGTGTCGGCGCGATCAAGGATCATCGCGTCTTCGCGATCTTTGAGCGAGCCGATGTTGCCGTCATAGGTCCATGCGGGCGCTCGCGTCGCCTTTTCAAACAGTGGGTAGCGCGCCTCGCGCGGCGTGGGGGTCCAGTCCGGCCCCCAGATGATCGCGTCGTTGCAGATGTAGGGAATGCCCAAACGGTCGGCGGTCGCCTTGGCCAGCCAGGTCTTGCCACTGCCGGACGTGCCGACCACCACGTAGCGCCGTGCCGATCCCCGTCGGTTCATCGTGTTACCCGCGCGTTTGCTTCGTGGCGAAGTTGTCCGCATGCCGCCGCGATGTCGCGGCCACGGCTGGCCCGAAGGTGGACGTTCACCCCGGCGTCGCGCAGCGACCGCTGAAACGTCTGGACGGTCTGATCATGTGGGCGACGGAAAGGAAGCCCCACGACCTCGTTGTATCGGATGAGGTTGACATTGCTTCGGATGCGCCGGGCAAGGCCGGCCAGTTGCCGCGCGTGTTCGGGCTGATCGTTGAATTCGCCGAGGAGGATGTATTCGAGCGTGATCTCGCGGCCGGTGCGTGAGAAGTAGTAGTCGCCTGCCTCAATAATCTGGTTGACGGTGACGTACTCCGCCCAGGGAATGAGCCGGCGGCGAAGCTCGTCATTGGGCGCGTGCAGGCTGATGGCGAGCGTCACGGGAATGTCGGCCTCGGCCAATCGGCGCATCTGGGCCGGCAGGCCGACGGTGCTGATCGTGATCTTGCGGGCGGAGATGCCGAAGGCCCAGTCGGCGTTGAGTGTCCGGGCGGCCCGGATCACCGCGTCGAAGTTGACCAACGGTTCGCCCATGCCCATGAAGACCACGTTCGTGATCCGATCGACGCTCGGGAGTTGGCTGAGTCGCCAGACCTGCTCGACAATCTGGCCGGCGGTCAGGTTGCCATCGAGGCCGCCGATGCCCGAGGCGCAGAAGCGGCAACCGACGGGACACCCGACCTGGCTCGAGATGCACGCGGTGCGCCGGCCGCGTTCACTGTCTGTCGCGTCGGCGGGAATCATCACGCATTCGGTCTGAAGATTCCGGCTCTCGTCCGCGAGGGGAAGGCCCCCCGAGTTATCACGGCAGAGGCCTGGTTGCTGCTCGACCGAATCCCAACCCATCAGCAGCTTCACCGTGCCGTCGCCGGCCTGGTGCTGCTGGAGGAGGCGGCTGCGACGGAAGACAAGCTGCTCCGCAAGCAGTTCGCGGTCCTGGCGAGCGAGGCTGGTCATCGCCTGTGGATCAATGACACCGTGCCGGTAGACCCACTCAAGGACCTGCCTCGCTCGGTAAGGCGCGAGGCCCCGGTCGGCCATCCACTCGGACAGCGATTGGAGCGTGACACTGAAGATGTGCGGCTGTTCGGGCATACGGGACGTATGGTAGCATGGGGCGCTGCGCGAATTGGCGGAGTACGATCGATCAGAGGAGCACGATGCCGGAAGCGACACGTCATAGTGTGCAGACAGACCATCCGAGCCTCGCCGTCAGCTTGGCGGGGATGGAACTGGTCAACCCGATGATGACCGCCTCGGGCACGTGCGGCTACTGCAACGAGTACGCCGACTTCGTCGATTTGACGCGGTTCGGCGCCTTCGTGACCAAGAGCATCACGGCTGAAGTGCGCCCGGGCAACGAAGCGTACCGAATCGTCGAGACGCGCGGCGGGATGCTCAACGCCATCGGTCTGGCGAACGTCGGGCTCGACGTGTTTCTCGCGGAGAAGCTGCCGCAACTGGCTGCGTTGCGGGAGCGCGGGCCGCGGATCATCGTGAACGTGGCAGGCCATAGCATCGAAGACTACGTCACCGCGAGCGGGCGCGTCTCCGAGCAAACGGCCGTCGATGCCATCGAGTTGAACGTGTCGTGTCCGAACGTCGCCGACGGACTGACCTTCGGCACCGACCCCGAGCGGCTGGGCGAGGTGGTGGCCGCGGTACGCAAGGCGATGCGGGATGACTGCCGGTTGATCGTGAAGCTGTCACCGAATGTGGGTGACATCACGGTGACGGCGCGCGCGGCCGTGGAAGCCGGTGCCGATGTGCTGAGCATGATCAACACGTTCACCGCGATGGCGGTGGACATCTACAGGCGTAAGCCGCGGCTGGCCAATGGGACAGGCGGGCTTTCCGGTCCGGCGGTGCGGCCGCTCGCGGTGCACATGGTCAGCCGCGTGTATCGCGAGGTCGCCCGGGAGGCGGGGGTGCCCATCATCGGCATGGGCGGCATACAGTACTGGCAGGACGCGGTCGAATTCCTGCTGGCCGGTGCGAGCGGCCTGGCGGTGGGCACGGCTCTGTTCGTGGACCCGGCGACGCCGGTGAAGGTGATGGACGGGATTCGCGGGTACTTATCGGATCAGGGCTGCTCGTCGGTCGGTGAGATCATCGGATCGCTCGAGATCTGAGCGATGGGCCGCGACCGGAGGTGGCCGGCTGAAACGGCTATGCCAATGGCGCCGAAACGGAAGCTTCGGTGATGCGGCGGCCGGCTGAAGCCGATCCATGAATAGACAGGCAGGCGTACAGCTCGAAGGCGGAACATGAAGGCTCGGCTGATCATTCTTGGTGTGTTCGTCGTTGTTTTCGGCGCCGTGGTGGCGGTGGCGATATACCGCGCGCGCGAGCGAGCCACGTCGAGCCAGCCGAGCATCCTGCGGCCGCCGGCGGTGGCGGTCCGGGAACTGGAAGAACGCCCGTTCCCGATCTATGAGAAGTTCTACGGCTTCATCGAGCCGAGCGCCGAGATCAGGATGCAGTTCGGCGTGGACGGTGAGATCGGTCGATTCGGCACCAAGGAAGTGCCCGATATCGATGAGCGGACCGGGGTCGCGCGCCTTGATCCGGTCACGCGGCAAGAGCGAATGAAGCGGGTGCCGCTGGAAGTCGGTGATGTGGTCGAAGCCGGCACGCTTCTGATGGCGCTCAAACTGGCGGAGAAACAGCAGGAAGATCGGGTTGCCGCGGCGGAGATGGCGGAACAGGAAGCCCGCCTGATCTGGGAGGCGGCGAACAAGGCAGTCGACCGATTCCAGGCGATCGTGGATGACGCGAAGCTTGATGCGGAGAAGGCGAAGAAGCTGTACGAAGACGATGGTGTCATCACGCAGCGCGAGTACCAGGGCGCGGTCAATGCCCTGCGGCGGGCCGAGGCCGACCTGGCCGGGGCCAAGGCGCAGGCCAGTTCCGCGAAGCAGGACTACTTGGGCGCCGGTCGCGCGGCAGCGGTGCAGCGACGCGAGCTGGAGAAGACGCGCGTGTACGCGCCGGGCGGCCAGCCGCCCGAGATTGCCCCCGATGGCGACCCGGCAGTGGTGATGCCGAAGCGGCGTTTCCGCATCGCGGAGATACCGGTGGAGATCGGCGATCGCGTTGCCCCCGGCCGTACGGTCATCCGATTGATCGAAGACACGGCCGTGACGCTGGTGATGCGTGTACCGCAGACGAAGATCCTCATGGTCCGCGACCTGGCGGAGGAGGACAGGACTGTTGAGGTGCTGATCGACGCGCTGGACCGCCACCGTGCCCGCGATCGCCGTACGCCGCGTCTGGGCCGCATCACGCAGATGCCACCGGCCTCGAACGCCCAGTCGAACATGTTCCACGTGGAGGTGACGATTCCCAACCCCGATGGCGCGATCCTGCCGGGCTTGATCGGCTGCGCCATCGTGCGCGGGGAGCCGATCACGGCAGTCGCCGTGCCGGTGGAGGCGGCACAACTGGTTGGTGATACGGTCTGGGTGTACATGATCAAGGAGGGACACGAAGTCGACATCAGTACCGGTCGACTCAGTTCGGCGCCGCCGGTTGATCTGCCGCAGACCTGGGTGGCCCGGAAGACCGGGTTGGAGCGGTTGCGGAGCATCAAGGGCTACTACCTTGTCCGCAAGCCACCCGACGGGCTGACGCAACTGGTCGTCCCTTACCTGGAGAATCTGGAGAACGGGCAACCCGTGCGGCTGCTGCGCGACAAGTCGCAGGACGGTCCGCAATCCGAGGAGAAGGCTGATCGCGACAATCCGGCCCGCACATTGCTGGGCGGCGGCGTCTGACGGGTGGGATGAGAGCGGAACCTGCGCACATGCATCTGAGTGAACGCGCCATCCTGACGCCACGACTGGTCATTCTGGCCGGTCTGATTCTGCTGGGGGTCGGCGCTGTCGCGGTGCTGGACCTGCCCAAGGAGATGGAGCCGCGCGTCAAGCTGCCGGTGATCATCGTTGCGGTGCCGTATCCAGGGGCATCGCCGGAAGTCATCGAGCGCGAGATCGTTCGCCGGATCGAAGACGCCTCGCCGGAGCTTGAGAACCTGCGCACGCCGGGCGGCATTCTTTCCCAGGCGGTGGATGGGGTGGGCGTCGTGCAGTTCGTGTTCGATCACGGCATCGACGTGGATCAGGCGAAGAAGGATGTTGAGAGCCTAGTCAACCGGGTGAAGGGCGAGTTTCCCGATCGCGCGCAGCAGGACCCCGGACCGGTCATCACCGACATTGCGTTCGACGAGATGCCCATCATCCAGGTCTTCGTCTCCGAGGGTGTCGATGGGCGCCATCGCCGGAAGATCGCCGAGGACTTGCAGGATCGCATCGAGGACGTGTCCGGTGTGGCGGCGGTGAATCTCTTCGGCGGCGACGAGCGCGAAGTCCAGATCGAGGTCGGTCCGCACGTGATGGCGCTCTACGGCTTCACGCACCGGCAGGTGGCCGAGGCGGTGGCGGCGGCGAACCAGGAATCGGCGGGCGGAAGGGTCGAGGGCGGGGACGGCTCAGACCAGCGCGTCCAGGTGCGGAGCAAGTTCGCAGACCTGGAGGAAATCCGGAATCTCGCGCTTAATCCGGAGGGAGCCAACAGCATCCTGCTGCGCGAGGTGGCGGAGGTCTCGTTCGGCGCCAAGCCACGCCAAAGCATCGCCCGTTACGGCGGACGCGAGGCGGTCGTTCTGTCGGTGCAACCGAAAACCGATGTCGACGTGATGTCGACGACGAAGCAGATCCAGAGCATCGTCGATCAGTTCGTCGCTTCCGGTGAGAACGAGGGGACGACGATCGGCACCGTTCGCTCCCAGGCGCGCTTCATCGGCTACATGCTTACCCAGTTGGGAGAAAGCGCCGGATGGGGCATGCTGCTCGTCGTCGGGCTGCTCTGGGTGTTCCTCGGCTGGCGCAACGCCGGGCTGATCAGCATATCCGTGCCGTTTGCCATTCTCGGCATGGCGGCCTTCATGTGGTTCGCAAAGCGCACGGTCGCGGAAGGCTTGGCGATCAACACCATGACGCTGTTCGCGACGATCCTGGTGATCGGCATGGTAGTGGACGGCTGCATCATCGTCGGTGAGAACATCTACCGACATCGCCAGCTCGGGCGTCCGCCGGTCGAGGCGGCCCGGCGCGGGATCAATGAGGTCGGCGGCTCGCTGATGTCGGCTTACCTGACCACCTTCGCCGCGTTTGCGCCGATGTTCTTGGTGACGGGCGTGATGGGCGACTACATGCAGCTCCTGCCGATCGTGGTGCTCTTCGCTCTATGCTCAGCCATGCTGGTTGATCACTTCCTGCTGCCCGTTCTGAGCGTGTACATCATGAAGCCGCGCCGGGGCAAGCTGGGTGAAGACGACCTCCTGACACTCGAACCCGACGAGGAGAATCGAACGGTTGAGGACCTTGAGATACGAAATGCCGAACGGCACGTGCAGGGAAGCTGGGTGGCGCGTGTGTACGGCCGGATGATTCGTTACGCCCTGCATGACCGGGGCATGGTGCTGGCGTTGGCAGCCATTTCGATCGCGACGCCTGTCGGGCTGTTCGCCAGCGGCGCCATCGGACGTTCGTTCTTCCCCGAATCCGACATGCCCATCATCGAAGTAACCTTCGATGTGCCGCTGGGGTCATCGATGGAGAAGCGCACCGCCGAGGTGGCGCGCATCCTGGAAGAAGCGGTGTACGGCCGCATGGACGCCGACGGCGTGGTGCGCGGCGGAGCGGTGCGCGAGCATGAGTGGTACCGTCCGAGCGAACGCAGTGAGCGCGTCAAGCCGGTGACGACGATGGGGCAGGCGGACGAGCTGAACACGAACATCGGGAGCGGCGCCGGGTCAGGCCCGGAATTCGGGATGATCTACATTGAGCTGGTCCTCGCCGAGGACCGCTCGCGGTCGGCTCGCGAGATTCGTGAGGCGATCGTGGAGAAGATCGAGTCCTTCAAGCGCACGCACCCGGAAGCACACCTCTTGGCGGGGCTCAACTACAAGGTCGAATCGCCGCAAGAGGGCCCGCCGGCTGGAGCAGACGTGGTGTTGCGCGTGCTCGGGCAGGAAGCGACAAACATGGAGATGCTGGGGTGGCGCGCCAGGGAAGTCGAGCACACGCTGCGCTCGATCCCGGGGACGGTGGACATCACCAGCGACCATCGCGTACGACCGCAGTTGGATGCTGTTCCGAACACGCAGCTACTGACGCTTTACGATGTGAAGAAGCGCCAGGTCGGCGAGGCCGTGGGATATGCACTCGAGGGCGTTGAGTACGGCGAGGTGGACTTTGGCAGTGATGAGGTACTCGACATCCGGATACGCAACAAGGAGGAGTTCCGAGACGATTTCGATGACTTGGAATCACTGCCGCTGATCGGCACGACCGGCAAGCGCGTAACCGTGGGGGAGGTCGCCGAAATCCGGCCGCAGCGTAAGGCGAACGTCATTCGTCGGTACGACCGGCAGCGCGTGATCAATCTGCGTTGCAGTCTCGGCGATGGCATCGCGACCGACCAGGTGCGGTGGCACTTGGTCGAGTCTCTGAACCCGCAACTGGATCGCTTCGAGCGGGCCGCATTGGATACTGGTGCGAACGAACGAACGGTCTTCAGGGATGACCAGCTTGTCGTCGAGTTCGGCGGCGAGACCGAGATCCGCGATGATGCGTTCGAGGATCTGTCGATCGCCGGGATTGTCGCACTGGGGGCGATGCTGATTGTGCTGGTGTTCAAGTTCAACAGCTTCCGTCAGGCGATCATTGTGCTCGGCTCGGTGCCGATCAGTCTGGTGGGAGTCTTCATCGGTCTGACGGTGACGGGATTTGATTTCTCGGTGTCAGCGATGATCGGCGTCGTCGCGTTGGCCGGCATCGTGGTCAATGACGCGATCGTGCTGGTCGACTTCATCAACCGGATGAAACAGACGGGCATCTCGATGGAGCGCGCGGTCGTCTATGCCGGCCAATTGCGCATCCGACCGATCTTTCTGACGACGATTACCACGATCAGCGGCATGCTGCCCCTGGCGCTCAATGTGGCCGGTGGCGGCGAGTTCTGGCAGCCGCTGACGGTGACGGTCATGTTCGGCCTTGGGTTCGCAACGTTGCTCCAGCTTTTCATCATCCCCATCGCCTGCTACACCTTTGATCGCAGCGACAAGAAGAGCCTGCTCGACCCGGCCACGCATCCGGCCCTGTCGGTCGCCGCGCCACCGCCGCCCGCACACTGACGCGTTGTTGCCCGGACGCGCGCGGTCGGATACAAAGACTTCATGCTCAAGCTCGCGACGCTGATCGACAACCCCGGTGAGCCCTTGCCCGAAACGCGCTACCGCGATCCGCGGCACTTGGTGTCGCTGGGCTACAACGGGCTGGTGATCTACGAGACGACAAGCCTGTCCGGCATCGACAAGCCGGAGAGCGTGGGGACCGGTGAGATCCGGCGTTGGGTTGAGCACGAATTCGACCAGGTCAAGTCAACCATTGACGCGGCTCGGGCGGCCGGGCTGGATGTCTACATCTGCTACGACGTGCTCAGCCTGCCGCTGCGCGTGGTCGAGGGTGACGAAGGGGCAATGACCTGCCGCAATCAACAGGTCCTGTGTCCGGCCAGTGAAGCCGCGGTGCGACGGAGTGTGCAGGCGCTGGACGCGCAACTGCGGCGATGGCCCGATCTGGCGGGGATCGTCCTGCGGCATGGCGACAACGACGCAAGACGCCTGCCGCACCTGGTCGGCAACGATATCTTCATGCCGCACTGTCCTCGATGCAGTTCGATGGGACGGGTTGATCGGCTCGTGCGGATCGTCGAGCAGTTCCATCGGCTCGTTGTCACGGAACACGGCAAGCGCCTGATCGTGCGGGCTTGGAATGTTCGGCCCGGGGGCATGCATGACACGCCCGAACTGGCCGACGCCGTTGCCGGGCGTCTGCCGGGCGAGGTCGGTGACGATCGCCTGGTCCTTTCGTTCAAGTTCACGCAAACCGATTTCTGGCGCTATCAACGATGGAACCCATCGAGCCTGCGGATGGATGGGCGTCCGGTGCTGTATGAACTGCAGTGCCAGAGGGAGTTCGAGGGCAAAGGCGGTATTCCCAACTGGCAGGTGCCGCTGTGGCGTGATGGAGCGCCCGAGGTCGGGGATGATGCGGGCGGACTTGCGGCGGCCGCCTCGCGCGTCGAACTCGCGGGCCTCTGGGCCTGGGTGCGGGGCGGGGGATGGGGCGGACCGTTCATCAGCAGCGAGGCGTGGGTGGACGCCAACGTTTCGGCCGCGCCCATGCTCGCCGAGAATCCGCGGCTTGAACCACAGCAACTGGCGGACCACTGGATACGCGAGTCGCTGGGTGTGGAAGAACCCGGTTTGGTGAACGCGATCAGGGACATCCTGATGCGTTCACCCGAGTTGGTCCGCCGCGCTTTCTACATTGGGCCGTACGCGCGGAGATTGCGCAAGCCATGGCATCCGAACGGCGACTGGATTCAGGACGACCTGCTTGATGCCGAGGCCGCGTGGCGGATAGTGCGGAACGTTCCCGACGAAGATCTGGATGAGCTTGTGCGTGAGAAGGAGGAGGCCGTGGCGATGATCGAGCGCGACCGTGCCGCGCTCTACCGGGTTATGGGTCCGCAGCATCAGGCGACAATCGAGCCGCTGGTCAATACCCTGACTTACGCCGAGTCATTCATCTCCTCACTGCGAGACCTGCTGGCGGGACTCGTGGCCTACCGCCGGATGCAGAAGAGCCGCGACCCTTCGTACGCCGAGGAGTGCCGGCGGCGCCTGATGCAGGCGCAATCTCATTGGAACCACCACACTCAGCGACACGGTTCGCTGCCCGGCGCGGCGACGGCCTTCCGCGAGGAGAACTTCTGGGAACTCACACAGCGGATCCTTGCCGAGCTATCGGGATGAACCGGCACCTGGCAGCATCCTCATTTCGCTTCGAACCAGTCGTCCCCGATTGAAGCGTCGACCGCCAATGGCACCCGGAGCGACATGGCCTGTTCCATCTCGTGCTGCACGACCCGGCTCATCGCGGCGGCGTCGGGCGCGGGGGCTTCGAGCACCAGTTCGTCGTGAATCTGCAGCAGCATCTTCATGGGCAGATCCTCGCGGCTGATGCGCCGGTCGAGGTCCACCATCGCCAGCTTGATCAGGTCCGCGGCCGAGCCCTGCACCACGGTGTTGATCGCCAGTCGTTCCCCAAGCGATCGGGTGTTCGGATTGGGCGACTTGATCTGCGGGATGCGGCGGCGACGACCCATGATCGTGGTCACGTAACCGAGTTCCTCGGCCTGCTGAACGCACTGGTCTAGGAAGCGGCCGATGCCGGCGAAGCGCTTGCGGTAGTCGGCGATGAGCTTTCTCGCGCCGTCCAGGTCCAGGCCTTCGATCCGCCGTGCCAGTCCGTAGGGCGTCACGCCGTAGATGATTCCGAAGTTGATGGTTTTCGCGTGCGTTCTTTTCTCACGATCGACCTCGTCGGGCTCGACGCCGAATACCTGGGCCGCGACCGCCGTGTGGATGTCGAGCCCGGACTGGAAGGCTTCGGTCAGCGCGGGATCGCGCGAAAGGTGGGCAAGCATGCGCAGTTCGATCTGGGAGTAGTCGGCGCTGATCAGCTTGTACCCCGGCTCGGCGACGAACGCGCGGCGAATGCGACGACCGACCTCTGTCCGCACCGGAATGTTCTGGAGGTTCGGTCCGCTTGAGGACAGACGGCCGGTGGCTGCGCCCGTCTGATGGAACGTCGCGTGAATGCGCCCGGTCTCCTCATCGATCGCCTCGACCAGTGCTTCGAGGTAAGTGCCGACGAGCTTGGTCAACCCGCGGTATTCGAGCAGGAGTTCGGGAACGCGCAGCTTCTCGGCCGGCAGGTCGTCCATGGCGACAAGCTTCTCGAGGACCTCGACATCCGTTGACGGGCCCGTCTTGGTGCGTTTGACGATCGGCAGTTCGAGCCTTTTGAAGAGTATCTCCGCCAGTTGCTTAGGCGAGTCCGGGTTGAAGTGCTCGCCGGCGGCTTCGAGGATGCTGTCGCGCAGCGAATCCAACCGCGCGGCCAGTTCCTGTTTCTGCTGATCGAGTATCGCAGGATCGACGCGGATGCCATTGGCTTCCATCGCGGCGATCACGCCGACAAGTGGCATCTCGACATTCTGGGAAAGCTCGCCCATCCCCAGTGTCGCCAATCGCGGCGCCAGTGCCTCGTGCAGGCGAAGAGCGATGTCGGCATCCTCGGCCGCGTATGGCGTGATCAGGTCGAGTGTTACCTGGTCCATCGTCTTCTGTTCCTGCCCGCGCTGCTTTTGCCCGATGAGGTCGGAGATGGGTGTCATCTCGTGTCGCAGCAACGATAGGGCCATGGCGTCCAATGAGCGCGCGGGAAGCTCGAGCAGGAATGCGGCGATCATCGAATCGAACTCGATGCCGCGAAGTGTGACGCCCGCATGGGCGAGGACACGTGCGTCATACTTGAGGTTGTGGCCGCACTTCGGTCTGTCTTCATCCTCGAGGAGCGGGCGAAGGGCTGCGAACACCGTCGACTCGTCGAGATGGGCGGAAGGGTCGGGCGAACGTATCGGCACGTAGACGCCATGGCCCGTTTCCCATGCGAAGCAAAGCCCGCAGATGTCCGCCGCCGGTCCCAGTCCGATGGTTTCGGTATCCACACTGATGAGCGGCGCCTGCGTCAGCGCCGCGACGAGGTCCTCAAGCTGCTCCCGGTTGACCACGGCCTCGTACCGACCATCGGCCGTCGAGGTGAGCGCGGACGAGCTTGCGTGGTCACTTGTCTCGCCACTGCCGGCGCCCCCGCCCCGGGTCGGTCCGATCTCAAGGTCGAACAGCGTGTTGGCATACTCTTCCGTACGGGTCTGACCCGTGTCGGTATGGGTTGTGCTGTTGTCGTCCAGGCGATCGAGCAGGCGATCCAGGTCCTTCATGTGGCGATTGAATCCCAACTGCGAGAAGAGATCACGCAAGCCCGAGCCATCGATGCCACGAAGGGCGCGCGCCTCCTCCAAGTCAAAGTCGAGTTCCACATCATGCTTGAGCTGGACAAGCTGGCGCGAGAGAGGCAGTTTGTCCGCGGCCGCCTCAATGCTCTCGCGCCGCTTTCCCTTGATCTGGCTGACCTTGGCCAGCAGGTTGTCCAGCGTACCGTACTCGCTGATCAGCTTCGAGGCTGTCTTGGGCCCGATTCCCGCCACGCCGGGGATGTTGTCGACGGTGTCACCCATGAGGGCCAGCACATCACAGACCTGTTGCGGTTCGATGCCCTTGGTTTCCATCAGGGCGGTGCGGTCAATCGTTGTGTCCTTGTGGATGTCGAACAGAACGACGCCGTCCGAGATGAGTTGCTCGAGATCCTTGTCCTTGGAAACGATACGCACCGCCAGATCTCCGGAGGGTTGGGACTGCCGCAACCGGCCGACGATGGTGGCGATGACGTCATCCGCCTCGGCGCCGCGCACGCCCAGCAGCGGGATGCCGAAGAGGCGAACGATCTCGAGTACGCGCTGTTCCTGCTGCTGGAAGTCCGCCGGGGGCGGCTCCCGCGTGGCTTTGTACTCGCTGTAGAGTTCGTCGCGGAATGTCCTGCCCGGCATGTCGATGGCCATGGCGACGTAGTCAGGATCGTAGGTGAGATACAACTTGAGCAGCATGCCGGCGAAGCCGAAACTTGCCTGTGTCGGCTCGCCGGTCACCGGGCTGGTCATGCCGCCGCGAATGGCGTAATAGGCGCGGAAGATCTGGGCGTGACCATCGATGATATAGAAGGTTTTCTGCGTGGCCATGCAGCGGATTATACGGGCGGGTAAGATGGGCTGCCGGAGGATGTGTGGGCCTGTGATCAGCGCGAAACGATCAGGAAACACCAATGAGTGAACACTTTGCGGATCGACTTCTGGCCGCCTGCCGCGACAGGGGGGCGCCGGTCTGCGTGGGCATCGACCCGGTGCTCGAACGTCTGCCAGCCCGTATGCGCGACACGGTGGACCCGCGTCACGCGCGGCAGTGCGTTAAGGCGATCGATGCGTTCTGCCGGATTGTAATGGATGTCATCGCGCCGCACGCGCCCATGGTGAAGTTCCAGTCCGCCTGCTTCGAGCGCTACCTGTGGCCCGGGGTGGAGTCGCTGCACGGGCTGATGCGGCATGCGCGCGAACTGGGCTTGCTGACCATCCTGGATGCAAAGCGCGGGGATATCGGCTCATCGAGCGCCCACTACGCGGCCGGCTGTCTCGCTGAACCCGCCTTTGACGACCTCGGTGCGTTGGTCGGTCCAGATGCGCTCACCGTGAATTCGTATCTGGGCGTCGACGGGATTCAGCCGATGCTGGATGTGGCCCGGCGCGAGGGCAAGGGCCTGTTCGCGTTGGTGCGCACCAGCAATCCGGGTGGCGATGCGCTGCAGACGGCCACCACACGCGACGGCGGGCGCGTTGTGGATGTGGTGGCCGACACGATGGCCGCTGCCGGGGCGACGACCGGCATGGTGGGCGACAGCGGGTATTCGCTTCTGGGCGCCGTGGTCGGCGCGACAAGGCCGGAGGACGCCGCCGCGCTGCGCACGCGGATGCCTCAGCAGGTCTTCCTTGTGCCGGGTTTCGGGGCGCAAGGCGGGACGGCGGCGGATGTCAGGGCATGCTTTGACCGTCAGGGCCGAGGCGCTATTGTCAGTGCCTCGCGTTCCATCCTGTTCGCCTACGAGAAGGACCCATCGCAAGACTGGCGATCGGCCGTCGATCGCGCGGCGGCCGAGATGAAGCGACAGGTTGCCGAAGTCCTGCGAAGTTAGTGTCGGAAGTGACGCCGGCCGGTGAACATCAGCGTGGCGTTGCCGGCGTTGCAGACCTCGATCACCTCGTCGTCCTTCTTCGAGCCGCCCGGCTGGACGATCGCTTTCACGCCGGCGTCGATCAGTAGCTGTGGACCGTCACCGAAAGGGAAGAAAGCGTCGGACGCAGCGTAGCCTCCGCAGGCCCGCTCGCCGGCGCGCTCGACAGCCAGCCGCGAACTGGATTGCCGGTCCACCTGCCCCATCCCGCCGCCGACGAGCATGTTGTCATTGACAATGCACACCGCGTTGGATTTCAGGTGCTTGACCGTGATCATGGCCAATGCCAGTTGCCGCAGGTCGGCTTCGGTGGGAGCCGGCCCCGCGACATGCCGCCACGAGGCGGGATCGAAGGGGGACAGATCACGCTCCTGCACGAGCAAACCCCCGGTCACGCTGCGCAGGTCAAACTCCGTTTTCGATCGCTTGCCCGGCCCCGTCAGGGGACCGACTTCCAGCACGCGAACGTCTTTCCAGCGATCACCGAGAAGGCCGGCGGCTTCGTCGTCGTAGGATGGCGCAATGATGACGTGCAGGAACTTCTTACCGGCGCAGATGGCTTCGGCCGTCGCCAGTTCCACGTGTCGATTCAGTGCGACGATGCCACCGAAGGCTGCGAGGGGATCGCCGGCGTACGCCTTCTCGAACGCGGTCGGCAGATCATCGGCGATTGCGAAGCCGCATGGATTGGCATGCTTGATTACGGATGCGGCCGCAAACTGCTCGGGCGCGATCTCCTTCACGAGTTCCAGGGCCCCGTTCGCATCGTAGTAGTTACAGAAGCCCAGCGGGATACCGTGCAACTGGCGCGCCTTGGCCACGCTGGGCTCACTCGCGTTTGGATCGACATAGAGTGCGCCGGACTGATGCGGGTTCTCACCGTATCGCAACGCCTCGGCCCGCTGGAAGCTCAGGGCCAGTCTCTCCGGGAAGTCGCCGCCCGCGGCCTGATCCGAACTCGAGATGCGCCGACCGATCATCCAGTTCGCGATGACCGTATCGTACGCGGCGGTGCGAGCAAAAGCCTCGGAGGCGAGCCAGCGGCGCAGGGCCATGCTCGTGCTTCCACCGCCGGCATCCAGGTCGTTGGTGACACGATCGTACTGCGTCGGGCTGGTGACCACGGCGACGAAGCGATGGTTCTTCGCGGCGCTGCGCACCATGCTGGGGCCGCCGATATCGATCTGTTCGATCGCTTCTTCGTCGGTGACTTCGTCCCTGGCCACGGTATCCTCGAACGGGTACAGATTGACGCACACAAGGTCGATCGGCTCGATCCCGTGTGTCCGCATCGCTTCGACATGCGCGTCCTCGTCCCGCAGGGCGAGCAACCCACCGTGAATGCGCGGATGCAGTGTCTTTACCCGTCCGTCCATCATCTCCGGGAAATCGGTGACCTTGTCGATCGGCGTCACCGGAAGGCCCGCGTCCCGAAGAGTGTTGGCGGTTCCGCCGGTGGAGACTAACTCCGCGCCGAACGCTACGAGTTTTCTTGCAAACGGCACGAGGTCGCGTTTGTCGCTCACGGAGAGCAAGGCACGTCTGACCGGTACGGTTTCGCTCATCTGATTTACCCCTGATCAAGCGGCGCGGACAACTGCCGCTGTCCGCTGCTGCGCCGGTCTTCGCCCTGATCGGTGGATTCCCTGACCGGGCGACGGCAGGTGTTGGCATTCCCCTCAGCGAGACGGCTTGATCATGGAGACCGAGCCGTCCTTCGCGACGAGCAGTAACTGGTCCTTCGTGAGATCACGCACATGGAGAACGGGGCGTGTCGTCCTGAATTGGCCGACCAGTTTGCCACTGTTCTTGTCCAGGAAATACAGCCGGCCCTCATCCGACATGAGGAGCTTGTCCGCGAACGACATGAGCGGTGTATGCGCGGTGTCGATGCGCCAGAGCTCCTGGCCGTCCTGATCGCGGAGGGCGACGAGGTCTCCGGTCGGCAGCGACTGGTAGACCGTGCCATCGACGACCACAGGACCGGTCTCAAGCGGCTTCTCGGCTGAGAAGCGCCATCGGTCGCTGCCATCGCGTCGGTCCAGCGCGTAAAGGTTCGTGTCTTCCGAGGGAACGTAGATCCCTCTGATCGTGGCCACCGGCTGGCCGGTGATCGCCTCGAAGGTGCGGCTGCGCCACAGCAGTTCACCTTCATCGGACAGCATCGCGTACGAGCCCTTGGTGTCTCCGACGAAGACCGTCCGAGCGACGAGCGCCGGGTTGGTCACGATGCCGCCGGTCATGCGATACTGCCAGATGAAGAAACCCGCCCGTACGTGATGGGCGAAGACCGTGCCGTCGATCGAACTGAAAATCGCCAGATTGTCGATGATGACCGGCGAACTGCGCACCGTATGCTGGAGCCTGTGTTTGGAGACGATCGTGCCGTCCTCCACATCGAATCCGAACAACTCGGTGGTCGTGTTGACGTAGACCCGGTCGTCGATACGGAATGGCCGATACAGCTTCGCCGCCTCGCGGCCGATCGTTCGACTCCACTTGACCTGGCCGGTGCTCTCGGCCAAGGCGGTGACGCGCCGCGTACCCGGTTCGATCAGGACAACAACGTCGTCGAGCAGCTCGACGTGTGAGATCGTGTCACCTCGCTCCAGACGCAGCGGCGTTTCCCATCGGACGTAGTAGCCCAGTTCCTGTTGGGCGTCCAGGTCCAGGATCAAGGGTTGGTTCGGGGGGGGCGTTGTTCGCGTTCGATGCCCCGATCGCATCGAGAAGCCGTCCGACCCACAGCCGACAAGGCCGGCCAGAGCCAGCAGATACAACCACTTGGAGGCGCGCTTCATGGTGAAGAACTCCGAAAGGGGGGTGGCACGAAGGCAGGACAGTAGTATCCCGACTTCGTCCGGCTTGGTCAAATGCAGAACGGGACGTCACACTGAAATCGACCGTGCGCAAGTTGAGTCTAATGCTTGGGTTGCCCGCAGACCCCCCTTGCGGCCACCAGCCCGGTCGCCGGCGAAAGTGTTGCCGTTCAGGACCGACCGTTCATTGGGGACGGGCGGCCCGGGTCTGCTTCCACCCAGCCGTATCTGCGGCGATTACCTACTCCCCGATGTGAACGTGACGGCGGGCCGGTCTCCGGCCGGACGCGCCGCCGCGCTTCAGCGTATGCCGATAAAGTCGGCCGTCCTTTGCCGTCTATCCTGCTTCTGACGGCTGTAGGGTCCGCGTAAACGGGGTCGCCGCCTAAACCGGAATGTGGGTTCGGCCGATGTCATGAGGGAACGGTGCGCAAGGTGGCGACGAAGCGACACGCAGCAGTGAGGCGATGATCACGCATGGCCATTGGCTTGAGCAAACCCAAGTACTCACCGATCGCGATCGACTTCGGTGATGATAGCCTGAAGCTGGTCCAGGTTGTGCCGGGCGACCCGCCGGCCCTCGTCGCCGCCGCGGCGGCGGTTGCGTCGGAAGCGGCCCGACGCGATCCCGAAGCGCGGGCGGAATTCATCGTGACGTCCATCCGGCAGTTGCTGCGCCGCCACCCGTTCAGGGGCAAGCGCGCCATCGTGTCGATGCCCGCGCGCGACATGCTCATCCAGCACATGCAGATCAGTCGCGGCGAGGCGTCCGAGGCGCGCGGCCAGATCGAGCAGCAACTGCTCTCGCGCATGAACGTCGACCCCAATTCGATGGTGGTCAGGCATTCGCACGTGGCGGATATCACACGGGAAGGCAGTGTGAAGCAGGAGGTCATCTGTTTCGCCGCCCCGCACAACGTGGTGATGGGCTACGTTGCGACCGCGCAGAAGGCGAAGCTGGAAGTCGTCGGCATGCACACGGAGCCCATGGCCATCCTGAGGGCGTTCGCCCACCTCTATCGGCGGCCGGACGATGTTAATCGCACAACGTGCTTCATCGACTTCGGGTCATCGACGACGAAGGTGCTGATCGCCCACGGTGGGGCGCTGGTGTTCGCACGTGTCATCGCCTTGGGTGGCGAGCACCTGACGAAGGCGCTTTGCAAGGACAAGGCATTGAGCTACACCGAAGCACGCGAACAGCGCCTGCTTTCGGCCGCTCAGCCGATGGAGCGCGTTCCCGTTCCCAACCTCGAACCCGCCGCGGCCGCCGTCGCCGCGCCGCCGTCGCGGGCGAGCGGCTTCGCGCTGCTCGACTCACAGGTCGCCGCGAGCGCGCCGCGCCGGAACGACCCGCTCGACGCGCCGCTGCCGGAGGACCCCGAGGCCCTGCCGGAAAAGCCGGCTGCGCCGCCGGACCTCTACGGCGAAACGCTGGATTGCGTGATCGACGAGCTGAGCATGTGCCTGCGCTACCACGAGAGCCTGTTTCCGACACGCCATGTCGAGAAGCTGGTTTTCCTCGGTGGCGAGTCGCATCATGTGGCCTTCTGCCAGCGCATCGCGCAGGCGGTGCGCATCGGCGCCCAGCTCGGCGACCCCCTGGCGAGGCTGATCAAGAAGAAACCGGGCAAGTGCACCCATCTGGACCTGCGCAAACCACAACCAGGTTGGGCGGTTCCCTTTGGGCTGTCCATCAGCGAACCGAACCTCTGAGCGATCGCGCTTCGACGCGATGAATGCATCGGGCTGACGCTCGCGGGAGAAAGACATGGCCGATACGAGCTTCCTGCCTCAGGACTACATCGAACGGCGTATCCAGCGACGGACCAACATCCTGAGCCTTACGTTGTTCGTGATCGTGATGAGCGGCGTGGTCGGCGCGTACATCGTTACCGACCAGCAGCGTCAGAAGGTGGAGGCCGAGCAGGCGGAGGTGGCCAACGAGTTCACCCGCGCCGCCAGTCAGCTCGACGAGCTGGACCGACTCAATCGGCAGAAACATGTGATGCTGCGCAAGAGCCGTGTCACCGGGGCGCTGGTCGAACGCTTTCCCCGGACAACTCTGCTCGCCGAATTGATCAACCGGATGCCCACGACGGTGTCGCTGATCTCGTTCGATCTCGAGACGAAGACCGTCAAGCGAACGAGGACGCTGACGAAACTCGAGCGCGCTAAACAGAAGCAGCGCGCCCAGCAGAAGAACGCGAAGAACGGGACCGAAGACATCCCCGAGCCCCCGGAGACCGAAGTGTCGGTGCAGCTCATCGGTCTGGCGCCGACCGATGCCGACGTCGCCGATTTCATGGCTGGGCTGTCTCAATGCCCGATGTTCCAGAACCTCAATCTGGCCTACAGCGAGGAAGTGACGGTTGAAGAACAGCCGATGCGGAAGTTCCGTGTCGAGATGACGCTCGACCAGGCGCTCGACATGGAGGCCTACGAGCCGCAGCGTGTGGCCCGGCATCCCAAGCAGAACCCGTGGAGTCGCCAGGTGCGCTTCGATGACGAAGGCCAGATGGTGATGCCTGACGGCGAGACAACCGAAGGCGACTGACAGCGCCCGGCGCGGTGCGCGGAACTGCTCACAGACGACGGATGCGGCGGCTCGTCAGGCGCGACGCTGCAGAAAGGGAAGTGAAACCATGCGGATTGGCATTCGCGAACTGATCTTCATCCTGCTCCTGCTGGCGGTGCCTGCCGGAGCGTATTTCTTTGTGTTCGAGCCGCGCAACCGCCAGATCGACGAGGCGCGCAAGGAGATCGCCGAGAAGCAGAAGCGACTTCAGAAGCTCGAAGACTACATGATGAAACGCGATGATCTGGGCCAGGAGATCGCCAAGCTCAGCGAAGCGATCGACATGTTCGAAGAGAAGCTGCCGCCCCAACGCGAGGTGGAAGTCGTGCTTCGTGGCGTGTGGAATCTTGCAGCCAAGCAGAAGCTGACGCCCAAGAGCATCCGCACGGACAAGCCGATCTCCACGGAGCAGTACAGCGAGCTTCCCATTCGGATGCAGATCGTCGGTGACTTCGACGGCTTCTACCAGTTCCTTCAGGACATCGAGAAGCTCAACCGGATCACCCGCCTGCCCATGCTTCACCTCGAGAAGCAGGACGAGCAAAGCGATACGGGGCTGATGCAAGCCGACATGACTCTGGCCATCTTCTTTGAAGGCAAGGCCGCTCCAGGCGCCGCCGGAAAGGGGCAGCGATGAGTAGTGAACCTGATCGGGCGGAAATGATTCCGATGGAATCCGAGGAAGAGCAGGGGGCATCGATGTCGCTGATGGGCGGCGTCGCCGGCGGGCCGCCTCCCGCCCCGGTCGACGGCGGGTCCGAGAAGCGATCGAACAAGCTGTTGACCCAGGGCACGCTTCTGATCGTGCTGGTGGCGGTCACCGCCGCGGGCGCCATCTATGCGATGCGCGTGACCGGGACAACGATCGTGGCGACCATGCAGACGAAGACCGCTGAAGCCAAGGTCGCCCAGGCGATCGCGAAGCTCGCGCATCCGGACCGCATGGCCGAGGATGACCCGATGCGCAGCGAGAACCTCGACCGACTGTTCAACGATCCTGACCGCATCGTCAACATGCTGGCCAACCGTGTGGAGGACCGGCAGGTGCCCATCGAGTATGTCAAGAAGAACCCGTTCCTGCTGACGGCCGGCGGCAAGGATGAGCCCGAAGCGGTGGACACGGGCAATGACGACGAGCACCGGCGCAGGAAGCTCGAGGAGCAGCGACGCAAGCAACTGGAGAACGAACTGAAGACATTGACGCTTCAGACAGTCGTAACGGGCGAGAACCCGATCGCAGTGATCAACGGCGAGATGCTGCGTGAGGGAATGGCCATCGGCAGCTTCACGATCGAAACGATTACGCAGAAGGGCGCTGTCCTGAGCGCCGACAAGTTCAGCTTCAATCTGCTGATGGAGAGTGAAGTGGAAGTCGAGGACAACCGTCTGTTCAACCGGCAATAGCCGGTGGACCGGTATCCGGCGACGGACAGCCGGGAGCGTATGAGAGACATGGATGCTGGACAAGGACCTCCAGGAATGGCTGCATTCAACGACGGGTGAGCTGACAACCAAGGCTGCATCCGACAGGGACGATGCGTCCGCCGAACCGACGTCCGATACCAATGCGGCGCCGGGGGATCGCGTCGATGATCAACCGCCACGCGGTCCGGCGGATGAGGGCCTGCCGACAGGTCACGAGCCCGCCCGAAGTCCTGAGCCCGGTTCGAGTGAACCCGAGGCGGATTTCCAGCCGCCGCCCGGATGGCCGCGTGCGGTGTTCGACGGTGATGCGGCTGCCGTAGCGGGAGTCGTCCCGCCGGCTGACCAGGCCGGGAGTGACCCATCTTGCCAGTACGAAGCACCCTGCGCGCCTGACATGGCGCCCGCCGTCGAGACTGACGAACCTGAGTCGGCCGATGTGTCCCTGACGGGTGATGCGGGTGCGGACACGCCTGCCTCTCATGCGGTTCAAACACCGGACTCGAGCGAAGCAGTGCAGCCCGCCGAGATCCGAATCGACCCCCTTCCATTGCGCGAATCAGGCAGCGGCGCGAGCGATCGGGCGGGGGCGGCCGGCCCCAGTGAGACCGACGGCCCGACACCCGATCCGGCGGGCGGCTTGTCGGATCTCTGGGTCCCGCAGCACGAAGTAAGCGCCGGCGGCGTGCGTGACTTGGCGCTCATGCTGGTGGACTGCGGTGCTGCCACGACCGCTCAGATCAACAGCGCCCGGACGATCGCCGAGCGCACCCCCGGCCGACAGATGGCTGACATCTTCTTCGAGATGGGTATCGAAGAGGCCGCCATCCAGCAGGCTGTCGCTGAACTGGCGGGACTTGGCTTCGAACACATCGACCCGGAGGACCTTTCGCCAAGCAAGTACGTCTCCCGTCTCGGCACGGATTTCTGCAAGAAGAACGAGATCTTCCCGCTACGCGTTGCAGGCTCGCGACTTGTCCTGGGTGTTGTGCGGCCTGACAACATGATGATCGTCGACGAGGTGCGCCTGAAACTCGGCCTCCCCGTGAAGCCTGTCGTGGTGTGCCGACAGGAGATTGTCGCCGCGGTTGAGCAGTTCAAGGAGGAAGATGACGTCGGAGACGTCAACGTCGATGAGATCATCGGCGATATCGACGAAGACGACGTCGAGGTCGTCGAGTCGAAGGATGAGGAAGTCGACCTCGAGCGAATGGCGGGCGAGTCGCCGGTCATTCGGTTCGTCAACTACCTGATCTTCAACGCGGTGAAGGAGGGAGCCAGCGACATTCACATCGAGCCGCAGGAGAAGAAGCTCATCGTGCGCTTTCGTATCGACGGCGTGCTCTTCGAGATGATGAATCCCCCGCACCAGATGCACGCGGCCATCATCTCCCGACTGAAGATCATGGCGAACCTTGATATCTCCGAACGCCGCCTGCCGCAGGACGGCCGCATCCGAGCGATGGTGCACGGGCGGAAACTCGACCTGCGTCTGTCCACCTTGCCCACCGCCCAGGGCGAGAAGGCGGTGCTGCGCATCCTGGACACACGTTCGATCAACGTCACGCTCGATGAACTGGGCATGACCGAGGACACACTGCTGATCTGGAAACGACAGATCGCCAACCCCCACGGCATCATCCTCGTCACGGGTCCCACCGGCAGTGGCAAGACCACGACGCTCTACGCCTCGCTTGGGCAGATGGACAAGCGGAAGCTGAACATCTCGACGGTGGAGGATCCGGTCGAGTATCACCTGCAGGGCATCACCCAGACTCAGACCCTCGAGTCCATCGGGATGACCTTCGCTGCGGCGCTGCGCGCCCTGCTGCGACAGGACCCCGACGTGATCATGGTCGGTGAAATCCGTGACAAGGAGACGGCCACCATCGCCATCCAGGCTTCGCTGACCGGCCATCTCGTCCTGTCCACGTTGCATACCAACGACGCGCCGAGCAGCGTGACGCGATTGATCAACATCGGCGTCGAGCCGTACCTCATCGGGTCGGCGGTCAATGCATGCCTCGCCCAACGCCTCGTGCGGAAGATATGCGACCACTGCAAGGAGCAGGTGCAGCCGGACGAGCGGATCGCCGAGCACCTGGCCATGCACGGCGTGGCGATGGACCAGGTCTGGGAGGGGCGCGGCTGCAGTCGCTGTCGTGACACCGGCTACGCGGGACGTGTCGGCCTCTACGAAATGCTGTTGCTCGACGATCATCTGCGCGACCGCATCGCCGGCAATCCGAATGTCACCGAGTTCAGACGGATGTGCGTGGAGCGCGGCATGACGACGCTGCGCGAGGACGGATTCGCCAAGGTGGCACAGGGCATCACGACCGTCGACGAGGTGCTGCGCGTAACGGAGGCGACCATCTGAAATACGCGACGGGACGATCCGTCCTATCGGTACATGCAGTTTCTTGCGCTGGCCCGGACCCGACTCAATGCTCCCCAAACAGCGCGCTGCCAATCCGCACGCAGTTGGCCCCCTCCTCAATGGCGACCGTGAAATCACCGCTCATTCCCATGGACAGAATGTTGAACGAATCGCCGCCGACACCGCGATGGCGTATCTCGTGGAACAACTCAGTGCACCGGGCGAAACACGATCGGGCATCCTCAGGATCGTCGCTGTAGGGGGCCATGGTCATCAGGCCGCGCAACTCGAGGTGAACCATCGTGTCAAGCTGTTCGGCGAAGTGCAGGACGGCGCCCGGCGCCAGGCCATACTTCGATGACTCGCCCGACGCGTTGACCTGGACAAGCACCGGGATCGATCCCTCGCGGCGACGCACCGGTCCCGACCACCTCGCACGGGGGTACTCTTCCATGCGTGCGGCGAATCCGTGCAACTCCTCGGCAAGGCGCAGGCTATCCACACTGTGGATCAGGTCCGCCAGCGGGGCCACCTGCTTGACCTTGTTCCGCTGCAGGTGACCGATCATGTGCCAGCGCACGCGAGGCGCGGCACCGGACGTCCGGTGGTCCGCCGAAACGGCCGGTGTGGGGCCATGGCGAGCCGACCAGAGCGCCTGACGTGCGGCGTCGAGGCTGTGGTTTGAGACCGTGGCGTCGAAGGCTGGCGCACGCTGAACCAACTGCTGAGCGCGGCTTTCACCGAGATCAACGTGGCCCAGGTCGATCAGTGCGCGAACCTGCTGGTCTGTCGCGTACTTGGTGACGGCGACGAACAGTATATCTTGCGTCCGCCGGCCGGATCGCGAGGCCGCTTCGCCGATCTGCTCGACCAGAGCGCGGTAGCGATCCTCGAGCCCTTTCGCTTCTCCATTCGTTGCACTCATCCCCAGAGGATACGACCGGGCGAGCCCGACAGGCAAACCCGCGATCAGTCTGGTAATCTTCCCGCCATGGCAGTCACATTCACGATCGTTGGCATTGGTGAGGCGCTGTGGGACCTGCTGCCCCAGGGCGCTGCATTGGGTGGGGCGACCCTGAACGCCGCGTTGCATGCTCATCAACTGGCGGTCCGTGTCGGCGGACGGGGCGTGGTCGTCAGTCGCGTCGGCCAAGATGGGCGCGGCGACCAGGTCGTCTCCGAACTCGAGCAACGCGGGATGACCACCTGGTACCTGCAGCGCGATCCCGACCGGCCGACGGGGATCGTCTATGTCGATGTGGACGCGGGAGGAGAACCCTCGTTCGACATCGTCCGCGATGTGGCCTGGGATTGGATGCAGTACGACCCGGACCTGGACGACCTGGCCCACTCGACCGACGCGGTGTGTTTCGGGTCGCTCGCCCAGCGCGTCGGCGAGAGCCGCAGCACGATCTACCGGTTCCTGAATGACGCCCGCCGCGCCATCAAGCTGTTCGACGTGAACCTGCGGCAGGACTACTACGACCAGCGCGTCATTCGCCGCAGTTGCGAGTTGGCCTCCATCGTCAAGATGAACGAGTCGGAACTGCCCGTCGTGGTGGGCCTGCTGGGGATGGACATTTCAGCCGGTGAAGACGACCATGACGCGACTGTTCGGCGCTTGATGGAGCGTTACCACGTCAACCACGTCGCGCTGACCCGAGGCGAGCGCGGTACGCTTCTCTACACCGCAGAGGGACGATACGAGGGGACTGTTCCGACCTACGAGCGCGCCGAGCATGCCGACAGCGTCGGGGCCGGTGATGCATGCACGGCCGGACTGCTCTATGGGATGGTTCGTCGATGGCCGCTGGAGCGCACCCTCGAACTGGCCAATCACCTGGGGGCGTACGTCGCCTCACAACCCGGCGCGGTGCCGGTAATGCCCGATGCGATCCTGAGAATGGCCGAATAATGTCGCCCGACGGTTACCCTGGTTTCATGGCGGCGCGGGCGCCGGTGACATACGGCAGAGCGCTGATGACCGTGATCGCGACCGTCGCATAGACCAGCCCGTCACGCAGCCATGCCGCCCACGCCCACTGCTCGTTGCGGTAGGGATCAAGCCAGATGATCAGCAGAATGATGGGCGTGGTGACCAGTTGGAGGATCGTCTTTAGTTTGCCCGCCAGCTTGGCACCGAACTCCACGCCGCGGCTTTCCATTTCGCCCCGAATGCCTGTGACCAGCAGTTCGCGGGCCAGCATGACAGCCACCATCCACGGGTACACGCCGCTAACCATATTGAAGAACCGGTCCTCCGCGACGGCCTCGGGAATCACGAAACAAGGCCCCGCAAGGTAGAGATAGGCCCCCAGCACCAGCAACTTGTCGCAGAACGGATCCATGATCCGGCCGAAGGCGCTTTCGGCACGCCACTTCCTGGCTAGGCAGCCGTCCAACCAGTCGGTGATCGCGGCGATGATGAACAGACCATTGGCCAGCCAGAGGGCCCAGGCGTTCGTGTCCGGGTACCGATACGTATTGATGACGACGAAGAAGACTGCGGCGAGCAGCGCACGGAGGATTGTAAGGAGGTTGGGCAGGTTCTGTCGGTTCACGGTCAATCAGTGGCCGGCTATCCATCACGGCGGGCAGCGCAACTGGCGCTGGGATCCGCCGACGGGTGTGAACCGGCCCTAACCCAGGTCCAGGTTGCCCAGATCACCCAGCCCGATACCACCCACGTTGCCCAGACCGCCTTGGAGGTTCTCTCGCTTGGGTGCGGGCTTGGCGCCGAGGTTCAGCGTCTTGCCTTCCTCACGCCGCGCCGGCTGGTTTTCGCTGGGTGGATTCTTCACGGCCTTGAGCGATAGCTTGATGCGTCGGGATTCCTCATCGATCTCGAGAATCCGGAACTTCTCCGTCTGGCCCACCTTCAGGATCTCCTCGACCTTGTTCACGCGCCGGTCAGCCAGCTCGGAGATATGCACCAGTCCTTCGATGCCTTGCTCGATCTCAACGAAGGCGCCGAAATCCGTGATACTTCGCACCGTGGCCTCGACCACGGCCATTGCCGGGAACTTGTGCTCCGCGCCCACCCACGGGTCGCCGGCCGCCTGCTTCAGACTCAGGCTGATGCGATGCTTGGCCGGATCCATCGTCAGCACATTCAGACGCAGAACATCCCCTTCCTTCACCACGTCCTGCGGTCGGATGTTGCGCGACCAGCTCATCTCGCTGGTGGGGAGCAGCCCTTCGAGACCGGGCTCGATCTCGATGAACGCGCCGAAATTCGCGACCCGCAGCACGCGGCCGCTGATCTGATCGCCCGGGCGGATACGATCACCGATGCCGTCCCACGGGTCGGGGGCGAGCTGTTTGAGGCCGAGGCTGATCCGCTTACGCTCGGCGTCGATCTTCAGCACCTTGACGGTCACGTCCTGGCCCACCGAGAGCACATCGCCCGGCTTCTCGACCCGACTGTGGCTCATGTCGCTGACATGCACCAGCCCGTCCATGCCGCCGAGGTCCACGAAAGCCCCGTAGTCGGCGAGGCTCGAGACCTTGCCTTCGCGCACTTGGCCGACCTCCAATTCACCCAGGAGCCGGCGTTCCGCACGCTCCCGTTCGTTCTGGAGGTGCTGACGGCGACTGAGCACCACGCGACGGCCCTTGCGATCCACCTCGGTGGCCACCGCTGTCAGCTTCTGGCCCACGAACGAATCGAAGTCGTTGACGTGATGCAGATCAATCTGACTCGCGGGCATGAAGCCGCGGATGCGCCCCACAAGCTCGAGTTCCAGCCCGCCCTTGTTCGTGCCGGTGACGCGCGCCTCGACGGCGGAACCCACGTTCAGTTGCTCCCACGTGGCCTCGCCAATGGCCCCCTCGCGCGACAGAATGTACAGGCCCTCGGCCTCATCGAACCGGTTGACCACGAAGTCCATGATCGCGCCGGGGCGCGGCGGCCGATCGAACTGAGACGCTGGGACGACGCCCGTATTTTTCCCGTCCACCGCGTGCAACTCGACGAGCACGTCTTCCCCCTGCACACGGGTCACTCGGCCGCGACGGACCATGCTTGCGACCTGGCCTGACGTCTGCGGTTTGGGCGTCGTGTCCGGCGAGGATTCGGCCGCTGTCGGCGCCGAGTCGGCCGCGCGGGCGGCTGCCTCGTCTTGCGCCATCAGGTCTTCGACCGATTGGTCGCCAAGGGCGGCTTCGATCTCGCGCTCGAGATCGGAATCCGCGGACTTCGTCGAGTCGGGCATACTGCGCTCGTTGGTCGGCTCATTCATTCGGACACCCATCTCAGGGAGCGTCTGGATAGAAGAATCGTCTAGCTTACTCACCTGCCACGTCGAGGCAAGTGCACAGCCCAGCCCTGCTTTCACACCGCGTCCGCTCGCGCATGCGCCGGTGGCGGGCAGTTGCCACGAGAGTGGACTTGCCTATGCTTGACGCCACGGTTGCATTCTACAGCCCCGTCCGGAGTGATGCGCGTGGATCAGGTACAGATTCTGCAACAACTGGATGCCAATCAGGATATTGTCCGGCTCACCCCCCAGATCGTGGGGCGCTTCTACGGCGACGGCAATCGATTGGGCCAGCGGGCGCCCGACGCCCCCCGACCGCCGTACTACCAACCCGAGCGATGGATCGGTTCGTTCACGCCTGCCAGCAACCCGCCCGGCATCCCGTCGGGCGGCGTCTCGACGTGCGCGAATATCGGGGACGGCGCACTGGCGCTCCGGGATCTGCTCGCCATGCCGCAGGTCGGCGCGAGACTGCTGGGCGAGAAGCGGTTCGAGGCCCACAGCGGCGAGTACCGCGTGCTCATCAAGCTGCTCGATGCGCGCTGCCCGATACCGTTCCACGTGCATGCGGATGACCACTTCGTCTCCAGTCACCCGGACGTGTACCCCGAAGAGCGCTTCGGCAAGGACGAGGCGTACCATTTCCTCGATGTCCCGAAGGGCGACTGCCCGTACACCCACGTCGGCCTCCATCCCGGCGTTAGCGCTGCGGATGTCGTGGCGGCCATGCGTAGAGGCACCGACCACGTGCTCGAACTGACCCCGGGCGACATCCAGCGGTTCGGTGAAGGCTTCATCGTCAGGGCCGGCCTGCTCCATCGCCCGGGCACCGCCCTGACGCTCGAGATCCAGCAGCCTTCAGATGTCTACACCTTCTTCCAGACCGACTTCGGCGGCGAGCCCTTGCCCGAGGAGGCGCTCTATCCCGGGTTCGACACCATCGAAGCCGCGGCCGAGGGCGTCGTCAACTGGGAGGAGAACCTCCGAGCCGACCTGCTCGAGTCCGTGCGTCTCAAGCCCGAACCCGTCGTCACCGAGGACACCGGCGGCCAACTGGATTGGGTCTTCCCGCCCGAGGCATCGGACAAGTTCTCGGGTATGCGGCTGACGATCGAAACCGAGATGGTCTTCCGTTCCAAGATGCCCTGCGTCCTTTTCGTCTGGAAGGGCAGTGGCGCCATGGATGAGCGAGCGATCGATGGCGGCGGGGGGCCGGTCGGGAATGCCGACGAGTTCTTCCTGGGACAGCAGGCCGTCGAGCGCGGCATCACGTTCAAGAACAACGGGGACCAGCCGCTCGTCGCCTTCGCGCTCTTCGCCCAACGTCTGTGACGCGGCCGCCATCGCCGCGTGAATCGGAAAGCCGGACCTCCCATGGTTGAGAAACGTCCTTCCGCCGCCGACCTGCCCGACCTGGGAGACGTTACGCTCGCGCACGAGCGCATCGATCCCTACATCCATCGCACGCCCGTCCTGACGTGCGCAACCATCGACCACATGACCGGGGGCTCGATCCATTTCAAGTGCGAGAACCTGCAGAAGGTCGGGGCTTTCAAGTTTCGCGGCGCGTGCAACGCCGTCCTGTCCCTGACCGACGATCAGGCGTCGCGCGGCGTGGCGACGCACTCCTCCGGCAACCACGCCCAGGCCCTGGCCCTGGCGGCGAAGCTTCGCGGTATCGACGCGCATATCGTCATGCCGCGCAACACCGCCAAGGCGAAGCAGGAAGCGGTCGCCGGCTACGGTGCCAACATCACGCTTTGCGAGCCGACGCTGTTCTCACGCGAGTCGACGGTGAAGAAGGTGATTGACGAGACCGGCGCGATGATGGTGCACCCGTACAACGATGCCCGCGTCATCGCCGGGCAGGGCACGGCCGCGGTCGAGTTGCTGGACGTCGTGCCGGACCCGGACATCATGATCGTACCGGTCGGCGGCGGGGGGCTGATCAGCGGCACATCCATCGTCGCCGCGGCTCTCGCCCCGAACACGCGGTTGATCGGCGCTGAACCGGCCGGCGCGGATGACGCCTATCGCTCCTTCCGCGACGGGCGGCTGCACGCGGTCAAGGACCCGCAGACGATGGCCGACGGCCTGAGGACCTCGCTCGGCACGCTGACCTTCGCCGCGATCTTGCGGCACGTGCACAGAATCGTCACCGTCAGCGAAGAGCAGATCGCCGCCGCGATGAGACTGGTCTGGGAGCGCATGAAACTCGTAGTCGAGCCATCGGCGGCGGTGGCGGTGGCCGCGGCGCTCGATCCGGCGATGGATCTCGATCGCAAGCGTGTCGGCATCATCCTCTCGGGCGGCAACGCGGATCTCGATCATCTGCCCTGGTAGCAAGCCGACACGCCCCCACTGGCTACCCCATCGGCGGGCGGCTGCGAGGCAACGGCGGCGGCTCCTCATGCGTTTCCCGCCATCGACCCCACGCCTGCGCCACCTCGTGCGGCGACATCGGCTCGAACCCCTGCGGCAGCGGGCAGTCGAGAATCGGCAGGGCCCGCGCCGACTCGGCCAGCGCGAAGCGAAGCGACGCTTCGTCCGATCGTTCCAGCATCGCCATGCACAGATAGCCGTATTCCTCGGCCGTGGGCAGCGCCCGGTAACGCGCGGTCTGTTCGTGCAGGCCGTACCGGGTCACCGCGATGCGCGCCCCGACGTTCTGCACGATCCACTCGATCGCCAGTGGATCATCATGGGCCAGGCCGTACGCCTGGATCGTGCCCGCGTCACGCAGCGCCTGCAGCGTCGCCGGCATGTGTCCGCCCTTGAGGTCGACCGCCTCGTCGCACCACATCACCACGGCGCTCACACGGTCGCGTCCGAGCGTCGCCAGCCGCCTCTCGATCAGGCCGCGGAGCTGCCGGGCGAATGCCGGCTCGCGCACGCCCAACAGCACCGGCATCTGGCCGACCGTACCGCCGATATGCTCCAGCAACTCGTCGCCATCGTCCGGCCCGATCACGATCAGCGAGGGATGCGTCCGCACGTAGGCCGCATGTTCCAACAGCATGGACCCGCGCCAGGCGCACGGGCCGACGGCGCATCCCGGCATCGGCAAATCGCGCATCGTCCACCGCATCAGCGCGGCCTCCGACTGACATGCGGATTGTCCTTGATCGTGAACCGCAAGGGCTTGTCCGCCCATTCCTCAGCATAGGCGACCCCGATCCGCGCATCGGCCGCAATCCGCCCGGCGGCGAGGGCACGAGTGCGGGCCCGTTCGATGAACAACACCTCGTCGGCGACCAAGTCCTGCCCGTTCAGATCCCGGTCGATCGCCAGCGCCTCGCAGAGCTTCGCCGGTCCCGAGCACAGGTCGGTGTCGCGGCACGCTTTCACGCGACGCAGGTACATCGACTCGATCCCTTCGACCGGCTCAATCGCGCGCACGAGCGCGGCCACTGGTTCATCAGCTCGTCCGGCCACCACGTTGAAACAGTGATGCATCCCGTAGGTGAAGTAGACGTAGGCGGTTCCGCCGTCGGCGTACATCGATTCGTTCCGCGCCGTCCGCCGCCCGCCGTAGCTGTGCGCGGCTTTGTCCTCGGTGCCCAGGTACGCCTCGGTTTCCACGATGAGCCCCGCCAGGCGCCGGCCGTCCAGCACCCGCACCAGCCGCTGCCCGAGCAGGGCGCGGGAGAGACCGGCCGCATCACGACGGTAGAAGGAGCGGGGGAGGCGCGCGGTCATGTCGTCTCGATTGCTTTGAATGCGGGCATGGAGTCGTCCGGCCTGTCTTCGCCCTCGCCGGGCTCCTTGCTGAGCCACAGGTCTCTCGGGAACAGGCCCATCCCGATCACGACCACCTGCGACACCACGAACGCTCCCAGTGCGATCGCGCCGCGCTCCATGAACCCGTAGCTGTGCAGCCCCACGCCGAGCATGTTCGTGCCGAACCACGCCCAAGCCGTGACGATGTTGCCGACCACTGCGAGCACCGCCATGCCGCGGTTGCCGATCCAGCCGCACCATCGCGCGTGCAGCATCACGGCGGTGATCAGCACCAAAAGCAGCGCGCCGTTCTCCTTCGGGTCCCAACCCCAGAACCGCCCCCACGACTGGTCGGCCCAGATGCCGCCGGTCACCGTGCCGATGAAACTGAAGAACATCGCAAAGCAAACCGTGCCGTAGATCATCCGGCCCAGGTCCCGCTCCGTGCCGTTTCGCAGCAGCGGCGTGAACAGCCCCAGCACGATGTAGACGATCGCCATCAAACCGGCGATGAACGCCGCCGAGTAACCGATGGTGATCGTCAGCACGTGGACAATCAGCCACAGGCTCGTGTCGAGTACGGCCACGACCGGCCGGAAGTTGTCGCCCGCGTCGAGGTAGCGTGCGATCATGAGCGTACCGAAGCCGGCGATACCCATCACCATGCTCCCCAGCCCCCGGCGATAGATCAGTTCGATCAGCAGGCCAAGCCCCACCGCGCCGAACCCGACAAAGACGGCCGACGCATAGAGATTCGTCACCGGCGGCTTGCCATGGATATAGATGCTTGCCCCGAGCGCCCCCGCGTGGTAGATGAAAGCGATCACCCCCAGCCAGAGAGCCGAGCGCCCCAAGGCGCGGCGGCCGAACGCCAGCGAGAGACTGGCCAAAAGGAAGACCCCCACGTACAGCCACATCGTGTAGAAGTACGGGTCCCCCCGGTTGAACTTCGCCTCGACCGCCATCTTCTTCATGGTGACCGGTCCCAACGGCGGCAGGGCCGACTCCCCGGCGTCCAGCGACTGCGCGTATGACGCGACGACCTCGTTGAACAGCGCGGCATTCTCGTTCTGTCGGGCCGCCAGGATGCCCTGCCACGCCAGCATGGCCGGACGGGGAATCCCGGTGGCGTCGGCCTCGTCGATCGCTTCGGGCAGCGCAAGCCACTCGCGATACGTTCGGGCGGCCCTGCTGTCGGTCAACGCTGCCTGCTCGATCCTGTCCGGTGGCAACGGAGGCGCATGATACGCCCCGCCGTAGAACAAAATCGAGCGCAACAGGTCGATCTTGTCCTTCGTTTCCATCAGGTGCCGGTCGGTCTGGGTCCAGGTCGCCCTGGGCAAGCGCTGAATCCGCGCAAACTCGGCGCCAAGAGCGGACGGGCCGTGACTACCGGGGTGCGCGCCATCGGCCATTGGCGCCTCGATCGCTCCGCGCACATCGTTGTAGCTGAAGAGCTTCTTCCGGTCGTCTGTTACACCGAACAGCACCTTCACCTGCGGATCATCGACACGGATCACCGGGATCTTCGTTGCCGTCTGCTGGTCGGTCATGGCTGTCAGGTACCATTCGACCGCCGACAATCTGCGGCCTTCGTACGTCACGCTCTGACGGTTCATCAGCCGCATGAGTTGCGCTCGCGCAGCGGTGTCGACCGGCTTGACGCGGCCGTCGTGCAGAACGGGCAACCTGCCGAACGTCGCGAGGTCGTAAGGCTCGCGCAGATCGCTGCGCGGCAGCCACGACGAGGCAAGCAACACCAGCCCCAGCAGGCAGAAGACCGCGGGCACGACCCATCCTGCAACCCTCGCCAAGAGCAGCTCGCCAAAGGGCTTGGGCAATCCGGTGACTCCCAGAGCTTCGCCCGGTCGGCGCTGATGCGATTCCCGCGATGCAGTGAACCGCACCAACCCCCACACGAAGTGGTAGAACATCCCGATGGCCACGATGACGCACCCGATGTACGGAACCGTCCAGCCCGGGTTGAAGACTACCTGGAACGTCGAGCGCCGGCCGTCGACGTTCTGCTGATAGAACGTGTCGCCCGCGTAACGGAACGGGTGGTTCATGGTAATCGCCACGTCTCGACCAATGCGGCCGTCAGCGCTCGCGAAATGGATCGTGCTTGTGTAGCTCTTGGGAATGTCCGACCGGGGGTGGTCCTCGCGCTCGCTGCTCAGCAGTGTCACCGTGTATGGCTTGTAGTAGCGGCGGTACTTGCGCATCTGCAGTAGCAACACGCGGCCGTCACTGAGCTTCACTTCCTGCGCCCGGTCCTCCGGCACCAGGCCGGGCACACCGCGACCGGCGGCATCCATACCGATCACGCCGATCTTCGCCGAGGATGCCAGCCACGTCCCAAGCTCACGATCGCCCTCGTACACGGTCACGTGCGCCGCGGGCCACGATTCATCGTCACTTGTCCGCTGATCGTCCTGTCGAGGCAACGCAACCATCTCCAGGCCGATCCCATGGGTTGCCTTGTCACTCCTAAGCGGCGCAAACGCCGCATCCGGCAGGTACTCCACAACGCGGATCCGCACCGGCCACTGCGGGTGAGTGAATTGCCTTCCCGCCGCGAGATGCGAGGTGCTGATCGCGAACTCGTTGTCCGTGTCCCGTGTCGGATCGATCAGCACCAGTTCCGATTCACGCGCATTGATGGTCCACGACGCACTCCTGCCTTCCAGGAGCGACATGTGCTGTTCGACCGCGAACTGGCTTGTGATGACCTGCCCAATCAGCAGCACCGCAATGCCGACATGCAGCACGCCCGCGCCGATCTTGCGGACCGTCAGGCGGAAGCCCATCACGGTGTAGAACGCGAGATTAACGAGCAGCGCGGCCGCAAGGGTGTATCCCCCCGGCAAGGGGATCAGCACGTGGCGGTTCAGCCACCCAATCGCGTCGTTCTCGGTTCCGAAGCCCGGCATCAGCGGCGTCACGAAGCCGAAACTGTAGAAGTACTTCGCCTGCACATCCCAGATGTCGCCGCGGTTCTGGGCGAGCGTGCCCAGGAACACGACGACCATCGTGACGGCCAGCAGGACCACGGTGAACTTGAGGGAGGCCAGGGCCTGCGCGATGGATCGGAACATGGCGGCGCTACTCGTCTGCCGGGGGATCGGTGGTATCGGGTTCATCGGGGAAACGCACCGACTTCACGAACGTCTTGAACGCCGCGCGTTGGGCGGCCACCGGCTGGTCGGGGCCGGCGAGTTTGAAGAACCATGTCACCGTCGGCCGGGCGATCAGCGCGGCCAGCATCCGCTGGGGCGCGCCAGCGGGATCGTTGGCCGGGTTCGCCATCTCGACGACAAGAACGGAGCCGGCCCCGCGCGGCTCGGGGGTGAGAAGTCGCTCGACGTCCTCTTCCGTCAGGGGCGCCAGATTGAGCTGGCCCCGCCAACGGTTGATGTTCTGCACCGGGTCCGCCGCCCGCGCCCCCAGGGGCGTGATCGACATCTCGATCGCGGCATCGCCGTCACCGATCGTGATCGTGCTGTGACGCATCCCCGGCCCCGGCTCGACCACCCAGCCCTCGGGCAACGCCCCCCAGCGTATCTGCATGTCGGCGCGATGCCCCTGTTTCGGCTGCGACGTGTCCGCCTGTTTGCCAACGTACACCGGCGGCAGTGCGCCGCTCGGGGCGGTGTTGACGCGAACCGGATTCTCTTCGCCGCAGGCGATCAGCCCAGCCAGCGCCAATAACAGTGCCAGCGACGCTGCTCTCATGTGGTGCATTCGGCATTCTCTCCGACTGTGACTTGGCCGCGCCGCCGCGGGTGGATTGGCAAGATTCTTTGCTCGATAGCCGATCCAATCAAGTAGTGAAAGCCCTCGCGGCGCGCCGCGGCAAGACGGCAGATTGCGGTCCCGACCACGTTGGCCGCCTTGCGCACGCTGGCTAGAATAGCTTCAAAGGTCGCCAAGTGGCGGCCTGCACAACAGAGTACGGCCTCCTTTGCGTTCAGGGCGCTCCCTACACCATGGCTACTGCCTCCTCATCACAAGTGTTGGAAGTCCGATCCGCGGTGGTGCGATTCGCCGGCGATTCCGGCGACGGCATGCAGCTGGCCGGCACCCAGTTCACGGATACATCGGCGGTTGTCGGCAACGACGTGGCGACGCTTCCGGACTTTCCGGCTGAAATCCGCGCGCCTGCGGGCACCGTCGCCGGCGTCTCCGGCTTCCAGATCAACTTCGCGTCGACCGACATCCACACGCCGGGCGACGAGGTCGATGCCCTGATCGCGATGAATCCGGCGGCGCTCAGGGCCCATATCGACGACGTGCGCGAAGGCGGCATCGTGCTGGTCAACAGCACCGAGTTCAGCAAGGTGAACCTGCGCAAGGCGGGCTACGCCGACGGCTACAACCCGCTCGAGGACGAAAGCCTGCAACGACGCTACAAGGTCGTCGAGGTCCCGATCACGAGGCTGAACGAGGAGGAACTTGCCTCGACGGGTATGTCCGCCAAGAACATCGGACGGTGCAAGAACATGTACGCGCTCGGCGTGGTGTACTGGCTGTACGACCGCCCGCTCGAGCCGACCGTCCGCTACCTTGAAGACTACTTCGGGAAGAAGAAGAAACTGCAGGAAGTCGCTGATGCGAACGTCCGGGCGCTGAAGGCCGGTTACTACTTCGGCGAGACGGCCGAGCTGTTCCCGGCCCGCTACCACATCAATCGCGCCCCGGTCGCGCCCGGCAAGTACCGGAAGCTGACCGGCAATGAAGCGATCGCGATGGGGCTGGTGACGGCGTCCAAACTCAGCGGCCAGAAGCTGATCTACTGCACGTATCCGATCACCCCCGCCAGCGACATCCTCCACAGCCTGGCCGCGATGCGCAATTACGGTGTGAAGACGTTCCAGGCGGAGGACGAAATCGCCGCGGTCTGTGCCGCGATCGGCGCATCCTTCGCCGGTGGTCTGGGCGTGACCGGCACGTCCGGCCCGGGGCTCGCGTTGAAGTCCGAGGCGATTGGCCTGGCGGTGATGACGGAACTGCCGCTGGTGGTCATCAACGTGCAGCGCGGCGGGCCATCCACCGGGCTGCCGACCAAGACCGAACAGTCGGACCTGCTTCAGGCGATGTTCGGCCGCAACGGCGATTGCCCGCTGGTGATCCTCGCGCCGCGCTCCCCCGCCGATTGCTTTGATATCGCCATCGAGGCGGCTCGCATCGCGATGCAGCACATGGTGCCGGTCATCATCCTGAGCGACGGCTACCTGGCCAACGGCGCCGAGCCCTGGCCCGTGCCCGACCCCGATTCCTTCGAGCCGATCAAGATCGACTTCGCCAAGCCGAACGGCGATTTTCTTCCGTACACGCGCGATGACAAGCTGGCCCGCCCATGGGCCATCCCAGGGACGCCCGGGCTCGAACATCGCATCGGCGGGCTCGAGAAGGAGCACCTGACGGGCAACGTCAGCTACGACAACGAGAATCACATGCGCATGACGATGCTGCGTCAGGCCAAGGTGGATCGACTGGCCGAATCGCTGCCGGACTTGGAGATCAGCGGCGAGCGGACGGGGGACCTGCTGGTGCTGGGCTGGGGCGGCACCTACGGCTCCATCGCCACGGCCGCCGATCGCAGCCGCGAGAAGGGCCTGAGCGTCTCCAGCGCGCATCTGCGGTATCTCAGCCCGTTCCCGCGCAACCTGAATGAAGTCCTGCGGAGCTTCAAGCAGGTGCTGATTCCCGAACTGAACATGGGCCAGTTGCGGATGCTGATCCGCGGTCGGTTCCTGGTCGATGCGCGGGGCGTGATGAAGGTGCACGGCAAGCCGTTCCTGGTCGAAGAGCTTGAGGAGGCGATCGCCCTGATGCTCGACGGCCGATGGGGCGACGCCCAGGCGCGTCCGATTCGTGATCACCACGTCGCGATCGATGACGATGCCTACGATTGAGCGTGAGAATTCGGCGGCCGCGTGAGCCGCCTTGTGTTTCAGGAACACCGAGGTCAGTGATGGCGACGCAGACGTCAGACGAGCAGCAGTTGGTTGTGCTCAAGCCGCGCGATTTCGCATCGGACCAGGATGTGCGATGGTGCCCCGGCTGCGGGGACTACGCCATTTTGAACCAGGTGCGGAAGGTGTGCGCGACGATGGGCGCGCGCCGGGAGAACACCGTCTTCGTGTCGGGCATCGGCTGCTCCAGCCGCTTTCCGTACTACATGCAGACGTACGGCGTGCACTCCATCCACGGGCGCGCCCCGGCCGTGGCCACGGGCATCAAGTTGGCCAATCCCGAACTGGACGTCTGGATCGTCACCGGCGACGGCGACGGACTGTCCATCGGCGGCAACCACCTGATGCACGTGCTGCGCCGCAACATCAACGTCAACATCCTGCTCTTCAACAACCGCATCTATGGCCTGACCAAGGGTCAGTACTCGCCGACCAGCGAGGAGGGCAAGAAGACCAAGTCCAGCCCGATGGGATCGATCGACCTGCCGCTGTCGCCGCTCTCCATCGCGGTGGCGGCCGAGGCGGCTTTCGTGGCCCGTGCGGTCGATGTCGATCGCAACCTCGGCGATATCATCCAGCGCGCCGCCGAGCACAAGGGCTCCTCGTTCGTCGAGATCTATCAGGACTGCAACGTCTTCAACCACGCCGCCTTCAACTACGCCACCGACAAGGACAGCAAGCTCGACCACATCCTTTACCTCGAGCACGGCAAGCCCATGATCTTCGGCAAGGACCGCGACAAGGGCATCCGCCTCAACGGCGCACGCAAGCCCGAGGTGGTCAGCCTCAACGAAGGCTACAAGGAAGACGACCTGCTCTTCCACGACGAGCACGATGAAAGTCTCGCGTTCCTGCTCAGCCGCCTGCTCTATCCCGAGTTCCCCGAGCCGATGGGCGTGTACTACCGCATCGAAGACGAATGCTACGAGGACCTGCTCGACCGCCAGATCGACGAAGCCCGCGAACGCTACGGCGACGGCACCCTCGAATCGCTCTTCAACAGCGACGGCGTTTACGAGATCGATTGATTCCCGGTATCCCTGCTTGGCGCCACTGGCGGCCCGACCGCCGGCGCATTGCGCGTCACTGCCGGCGCACGCCTCTCTCTACATCCGCGCGCGCTCATGGACCCGCCTGCGAAGTAGCAAGACAGCAGACCGGCAAAGCGGCAGATCGGGAACTGCCCGTGGCGGTGGGCGAAGGGCCGCACCGTACCTGCGTGTCTTCTTCGATTACAATCTCGCCACATTTGATCCCGAGGAGTTGCATCATGCCCGAATGGATCGATCGCATCCAATCCGCCATCGCCAAGCACCGCCATCAACTGCGCACCTGGCAGGCCGGCGACGGGCAGTTGGTCTTTCTCCCGCACGGGGCGCGTCTCCTCGGATGCGCCATGCCGGGCGTCGAGGGCAATCTGTTCTTCCACCACCCGGCCATCGAGAATGCCGACACGGCCGGCGCGCAGCTCACCGAGGCCGGCGGCGGGCTTGGTGGCGACCGGCTCTGGGTCGGCCCCGAAGTCGCGTACATGTGGACGGACCTCGCCGAGGCGCGTAAGGCTCCCTTCGACTGCAGCGTCCTTCCCGAGTACATGGACCCCGGCCAGTGGAAGGTGATCGACGATGCCGACGGCGCCATCCACCTGACCAACGAGATGACGCTCGTCGACCACCGCTTCGAGCGGAAGATCACGCTCGAAGTCGGCCGCGAAGTCCACGTCATCGACCCGCCCGCCGACCTGCCTTCCTCCGTCCATTGCGCCGCTTTCATGATCCGCAACGCGATGACGGTCGTCGGCGGCGACGACGGGGCGGTCGCCGGGCTTTGGGACCTGCTCCAGATGCCGGTCGGCGGCGTGCTCGTGTGCCCCACGCTGACGCCGGTCACCGCGCCGCCGCGCAGTTACTACGAGCCCTACCGTCCCGGCGATGTCGAGCGGACCGACCGGGCCGTCCATTTCCACACGAAGGGCGACCACATCATCAAGATGGGCCTGGCACCGCAGCAGACGACCGGCCGTATGGCCTATCTGCGCCGCGTTGGCGACGCAATGACCGCCATCGTCCGCAGTTTTCTCCCCGCGCCGGGCGCGCCATACATCGATCTGCCGCGCGACAGCGCCGACGTGTTCGGCGGCGATGCCCTCCAGGCCTTCTGCGACGACGGGCGCTTCCAGGGCTTCTGCGAAATGGAGTACCACGAGACGGCGCTCATCTGCGGCCAGGCCAGGACACACCACTGCGGCGCCTGCATCACCCAGGTGCTGGCCGGCCAGCCGGCGAAGGTTGAGCAGGCCGCAGCCGCTTTGATCGGTGTGCCGGTCGAGGAACTGCGTCAGTAGTCGGCGGTCTGCTTACCCCGCCGGGTCCTCCGGCAGGGCGGAACCGAGCAACGCGAGGAAGTCGCCCTTCGGCATGCTGCCCGCCTCTCTGACCAGAACGGCGCCATCCGAGGTCAGGACGAGCGACGTCGGCGTGCCCGAGATGCCGTATTGCTGTTTGAGGGCCCGCTGCTGGTCGGTGCCGGAGGGCGTCTTGAAGTCAATCTTGATCGGGATGAACGCCCCGTTCAGCCGGTCCGCCACGTCCTGGTCGGTCAGCACGGTGCGCTGCATCGTGCGGCAGGGGGGACACCACGATTCACCGGTGAAGTAGAGGAAGACCGGTTTCCCCTCTTTCTTGGCCGCGGTCATGCCCGATTCGTAGTCGCGCCACGCGACCAGGTCCGGCGGCAGCGGGCGCGATTGCTGGTAGCAACTGACAATGAACCACGTGAGCACCGCGAGCAACAGGATCGCGATCGGCAGACGGGAGCGAAGAGAGCGTTTCGGCGTGTTGGCATTCAGCATGGTCCGTCCTCGGTTCGTGTGTCAGTCGATCAGCGAAGCGCTGGCTGCGGCCGGCCACATCGCCCGCCGTTTGGATGCCCCTCCCGACCGAATGTTACCCGCGGGATCACTTCAGAACGGCGAACAGCAGCGCCAAAAAGAAGAAACACCAGCCTGCGGCGGCGATCCAGAAGAGCGGCTGCTCGAGAATTGGCCGCGTCCCAGGCGCGGCCTCACGCATCTGAGCCCCATCGACCTGCACCTGTGTGTCCTCGAGCTTCGCAAGCGAGGCCAGATCGAAGGCTCTGCGGGCCTGCAGGGGCGGTTCGCCGCTCTGGACCGCCAGCAGGTCGGCCAGCAGATCGGCCGTGGTCCGGTAGCGGCGGCTGCGCTTCTTCGCCATGCAGACCTCAATGATCTCTCCCAGGCCCGCGCTGAGTTCGGCGTTGATGTGATCGGGCGGCGTCAGCGGCGTTTTCAGATGCTGATGCATCACGGCCGATGGGTTGGGTCCGTCAAACGGGACCCGCCCGGTCACCATGTGGTACAGCGTCGCGCCCAGGCCGTAGATGTCGCATCGGAAGTCGACATCGACCTCGCCGCGAATCTGCTCCGGCGAGATGTAGTAGGGCGTGCCGTAGGCCTTGCCGGCCTCCTGCTCGGCCGCCTCGCGATCACTGACCGCCCGGGCCAGACCCATATCCGCGAGTTTTACCGTGCCGTCCCGGGTGATCATGATGTTCTTGGGTTTCACATCACGATGGATGAAGCCCTGTTGGTGAGCGTGTTCCAATGCCTTGGCGACCTGGATGATGACATTGAGCGCCTCGGTTTCGTCGTACCTGCCACGCGTCGTCAAGACGTCGAAAACCGTATGGCCCTCCACGTACTCCATGACGAAGTAGTGGAATTCGCCGGCCTGCCCCACGTCGTACGCCTGCACGATGTTCGGATGGTTAAGCTTGGCCGCCGCCCGGCCTTCCGCGTAGAACCGCTCGACGAACTCGGGACTCGAAGTGAATTTCTGGGGTAGCACCTTGATGGCGACGCGCCGATCCAGCGAAATCTGTCGGGCGAGGTAGACCGTCGCCATGGCGCCCGCGCCCAGTTTCCTGAGGATCTGATAGCCGGGAATCTGCTGCTGGCTGGTGGAGGTCTCGGCCTCTACGATCGGCCGCAGGCGCGAGAGCTGCGACGCGGTGACCATGCCCCGCTCGATCAGCACTTCGCCCAGCGACCTGCCGGACACGTCCGAGTCCTCGTTGCCCTGTCGCTGGTCACGGAGACAGGCCTCGACCTCGTCGTTGCTGGCCAAGCCGCGCTCCACCACAAGGCGGCCAAGCACCGAATCGGAACTGGATCGTGTCTGTTCCACCATGCGTCTGCCCGGACGGGGCATTCCGGATCACTACAGGAAGCGACGGTGAACACCATCGAAGCAACCGACGATAAGTGTCGATCGTTTCGGTGTCAACAGACGCCGACGTCGCCGAGGCCGATAAGCTCGCGGTTCGGGTCTCGTTTGCCGTGCGCACTGGCCTTCGGGCCCATGCCTCCTATACAATCGACAGGTCACGGACCGGTCGTGAGTCGCTCAGGAAAGGGACGCGGTTTGTTGGTCCTTGCTCAACGTGCAGATCAGAGCTTGCGTCAGGTTTTGGACCGCGAGTTGTCCGAGGTTGGGCGTCGCTTCGAGGCGGAGCTTGACTGCGATCTCACGTGTGTGAACGAACTGGCCGCCCACGTCCGGGAATTTCGTGGCAAGATGCTTCGCCCGATGCTCCTCATGGTCAGCGGCATGGCGGCCGGCGACGCCCCGGAGGGTGAACCGGGCCCGCTTTCTGACGAACACCGGATCGTCGCCACCGTGGTCGAGATGGTCCACATGGCGACGCTCGTGCATGATGACGTACTGGACGAAGCCCAGGTCAGGCGCAATGGTCGCACGATCAGCGCCCTGCGCGGCAACGAGGCGGCGGTCATGCTCGGGGATTACCTGATCAGCCACGCCTATCGCCTTTGCTCCAGCCTCAACGAGCAGTGGATCGCGCAGATGGTCGCCGACACCACTAACACCGTTTGCGAAGGCGAGCTTCTACAGTTGTCGAACCGCGGCAACTGGGGGCTCGAGGAAAGCGTCTACTTCGACATCATCCGCCGCAAGACGGCCAGCCTGTGTGGGACATCATGTGCATTGGGGGCGAGCCTGGCGGGGGCCAACGAGATGACCGTCGCCCGGTTGGGCGACTACGGCACCAAGGTCGGCACCGCCTTCCAGATCATCGATGATGTACTGGACCTCGTGGGCGATGAACAGACCGTCGGCAAGAGCGTGCGGCTGGATCTGACCAAGGGCAAACTGACGCTGCCCCTGATCCACCATCTGGGGCGGACCGACGACAGGGCGCGGCATCGCTTGATTGAAATGCTCGAGAAGACCGGCAGCGCGCTGCCGCACGGATCAAGCGTCTCGCAGCTTCTTGCACATAGCGGGTCCCTGGCCTACGCCCGGGAACGTGCGGCACAGCTTGTGGAAGAGGCAAAGAATTCGATCGCCGGCATCCGCCGATCCCCGGCATCGGCGCTGCTCAGGGATTTGGCGGACGCGGTCCTCACTCGCAAGTTCTAGGTTCCGCCCAGCCGATACACGGACTACCAGCCCGGTGGGGCGAGTCGAGCTTATAGGTCGTTGACTCCAGTGTTTACATGGAGGTAGACTCCCGATGGATGCGGAGGGTGATTGCGGCCCGGCAGGGGGATGAAAAGCGATTCCCGCCTATGGACACTGAGCAGCCGCGTATTCTCGTGCTGGCAGGCAAGCTTACCGAGGACCCCTCGGTGATCGAGGAGCTTCGCCGGTGTTTCCGTGTGGACGTCTACGCGGGGATGGCCGAAGCGATGGATGCCCTCCGCCGCGAGATGTACCAGGGCGTCTTCGCGGATGTGGGAGACTTCCTGCCGCTGGAGCGGGCCTTGGTGGGCGAGAAGGCCAGCATGGTGCTGAACACCATCGGCGAAGGCGTCTGCATCGTCGATGCCGATGGGCGGCTCAGTTGGTCGAACAATCGACTTCGCGGATACGTGCCCGAGGTGATCGAGCGCGTCAAGCAGATCTGCCAGCAGGCGCGCAGCATCTTCGAACTCCAGCTCGAACGCAATGCGGACATTACCCAGATCCGAAGCAAGAAGTTCACCTTCCAGGTCTCCGATCGGTATTACGAACTGATGACTTCGCCGGTGGCCGACACGAGTCGGCGGATCCAGCAGGTCGTGGCGGTCGTCTGGGACGCGACCAGCGGTCGGCGCCTGCAGCAGAAGATCGATGCGATCGACGCGGCCGGCGCCGAACTGGGGCGCATCGAAGCCGATGCCATCACGCGGCTGCAACCCGGCGAGCGGCTGAAGCTCCTGCGCGACAAGATTATCCGGTTCTCCAAGGACCTGATGCACTTCGACCATTTCGCGATCCGCCTGCTCGACAAGCGGTCCAACAAGCTTGAAGTCGTGATCGCGGAAGGTCTGCCTGAAGAGGCCCTTGACATCGACCTCTATGCCCAGCCGGAAGGCAACGGCATCTCCGGCTACGTGGCCTCGACCGGGCGCAGCTACATCTGCCACGACACGGAGAAGGACCCGCGGTACGTGATCGGCATGGAGCACTCGAAGAGTTCGCTGACCGTGCCGCTGTGGTTGTTCGACAAGGTGATCGGCGTCTACAACATCGAGAGCTCAACGGTCGGCGCCTTCAACGAGGACGACCGCCAGTTCGCGGAGATCTTCGGCCGCTACGTCGCGATGGCGCTGAACATCCTCGACCTGCTCGTCGTGGAGCGCTGCACGACGACCGGCCAGATGGCGGACAACGTGGTGCAGGAGATCGCCCAGCCGCTCAACGACATCATCACCGAGGCTCAGTCGCTCAAGGAAGAGTACATCGGCGATGACACGATGCGCGGCCGCCTGAACCGAATCGTGGACTACGTGGATTCCATTCGCGGCAGCATTCGCGATGTCGCTTCCGGCCCGAAGACGGTGCTCGGGCGCGATACGTCAGAGACCGCCCACGGGGACGAACCGCTCCGTGGGTTCAAGGTGCTGATCGCCGACGACGAACAGAATATCCGTGAGACCATCCGCGACGTTCTCGCCAGGCATGGTTGCGAGGTCCGCATCTGCAAGGACGGCTACGAAGCGGTGACCGAACTCGAGCAGACGCATTTCGACCTGGTGGTGTCCGATATCAAGATGCCTTACCGCAACGGCTATGAGATTTTCGCCGCGGCCAGACGCGCGTCCGACACCACCGCCGTGATCCTGATGACCGGCTTCGGTTACGATCCACACCACTCGATCGTCCGGGCGAGCCAGGAAGGCCTGTCGTCCGTCCTGTTCAAGCCGTTCAAGGTCGATCAACTGCTTGATGAGGTCTACAAGGCCTTGGGACGCGAACGCGAGCCGCGGGAAGAGACGCACGTCGAAGGCGAGGAAATCACCGGCGGCGCCTGACGTGGCCGCGCCATCGACGGAATTCGCCCATCACCAGGACCCTTGCCGCGCGAGGCGATCCGGCGCGTTCTCCCCTCCGGCAGACCCCATGGCCCCGCCACGTCGGGCGGGATTCGGAGCGACACGGTTTGTCTCCAGAGGTATCGCAAGCACGCATGCTGGCCGCCCAAACGCTGGGCGAAGTGGCGGCGCGCTTCCCCCGAATCGACGCGACGGCGATGGATACAACGCGCCTCAATGCCCGCGATGCGCGCCTCGCCGTGGCCATCGTCCGCACGGGCGTTCGCAGGTGGTTGACCATCGAATACCTGCTCGGGCTGGATCTGCATCAGCATTTCCGGCGACTCGAACCTGCGATGCAGGGCGTGCTGGCCGCGGCCGCGGCGCAGGTGATCGAGATGGACCGCATCCCCGCACGCGCCGTGGTGGACGAAGCGGTCAGTTGCGCCAGGCGGCTGGTCAGACCCAAGGCCGGCGGGATGGCCAATGCGGTTCTGCGAAAACTGTCCGGTCGCCTTGAACAACCGGTGCGCGCCGCGGATTGGACGCCCGCACCTGACCGCATCCCGCTCGAGGATGGCTTTATTCCGTTGACCGGCGCCGTGCTGCCGCCCCCGGAGCAGGCGGTCGATCATCTTTCCGTCGCGACGAGCCACCCGGTGAAGCTGGTCCGGAGTTGGCGCGAGCAGTACGGCGACGAAGTGACGGTCCAGCTCTGTCGCTGCGGCCTGCGCAACGCACCGACGATCGTGGCCGTTCCCGGCGTCTGCCCGAACGGGACGGGCGCGCCGGTGCGACCGCACGCGATCGAGGGCTTTGTGGTGTGGGAAGGAGAAGGGGGCCAACTCGAAGCGTTTCTGGCCGGCGACACGCTGCGCCGCGTGCAGGACCCGGGATCGGCCCGCCCGGTGCAGGCGACTGCCGGGCTCTCGCCGCGCATGATTGTCGATTACTGCGCGGGCCGCGGGACAAAGACCCGGCAGTTGGCGGCGCTCCACCCGGCAGCGCGAGTGATCGCGGCCGACCCCCACCCCGATCGCTATGAGTTGCTGAGGGAGGCGGCGGCCCGGTGCGAGAATGTCGAAGTCGTGCCTCACGCGGCCCTCGGCGAGCATGTGGGGCCGGCGGCGGCCGATCTTGTCGTGCTGGATGTCCCATGTTCGAATACCGGCGTGCTCGCGCGTCGACCGGAGGCGCGGTACCGATTCGGACAGCGATCCGTCTCGTCGTTGGTTGCCGCGCAGCAGGCGATTATCGACGCAGCCTGGCCCCTCGTCGCGCCGGAAGGTGTGGTTCTCTACTCGACGTGCAGCCTCGACCAGCGCGAGAACCAGCAACAGGCCGCCCGCATGCTGGAACGAGGCGCGGCTCTCATCGAAGAGCAGACCCACCTCCCGGGCGGTACCGGCGCGTCCTACACCGATGGCAGTTACCATGCCCTGATCCGCAAGCGGTGAAGGAGGAGTCGACGATTGGCGTCTGATGAGTCCTATCGCATCGGAGACTATCGCGACGGCGCCGATGGGCTGGTGCCCTGTCCGCGCTGCAAGGCCCTGATCCCCGCGCACGCGACGATGTGTCCCGAATGCGGCGTGTATTTCCGGGGCCACGCTTACGAATTCGCGGAGCGACCGAAACGGCGGCCTGCCCGGGCGGTCATCGAATGGGTCGGCGTGGTGCTGTCCGTTCTGGTGATGGCGGCGGTGATCCTGTTGCTTATCCTCGCATTCCGATAGCCGCGCAACCTGCCCGTGGGCGAGCCGGCCGGCCGCGGATGCCGATATGCTCCATGCGGCGCCGGCGGCGCCCCGACGAGCGTATTCGCGGTTCCATGTCCGGATTTTGTGGAACCGGCGCTTGGCATGCCGCGTACGCGTGGTTGAAGTCGCCGGGAATCAGGATCCAGCCTCACCGAACGGAAAGCCATTGACACCCCACCGGACGCGTCCGTATGCTGTTCACAATCCGATACTTGAGGGGTGTCGTGCAGTATCCGGCGGGCGGCTCACCATCTTCAACATCTTCAGCACGAGCGGGAAGCATAGCATGACTGATCGGATTCTGGTCTGGGCGACGATCCTTGCGGCGCTGAGTTTTCCGGCGCTGGCGGCCGGTGCGGACGATGGCGACACCGACGGGCGGTTCCACGGCTGGCGCGACATGCGGATCATCCGTGAGAAGAGCATGCCGGACCGCGCCATCGTGACGGATATCAACCAGGACGACCGCGACGACGTGGTGCTGGTCGACACCGGCCAGTCGCGGTTGCTCGTTTATCGCTGGGTGCCCGAGGCGGAACGGAAGAAGCCCGGTCCGCCCGATCCGGACGAACCGAACCAGATCCCGATGGCGCCGGAGTTCGTTCGTGAAACGATCGACTTCGAAGACCTGCCGTACGACGTGATCGTGCACGACCTGGATGGCAAGGGAGGGCCGGAACTCATCGTCCTGATGGGGCCGCGCATGAAGGTCGTGGTCTTCCATCGGACGAAGTCGGCCGGCGGGGACGAGCCCGCCTGGACCGCGAAGTCGACCTGGGAACTCAAGGAGTGCTCCCTGGGCGCGCCGGCAAGGAAGATGCTGCTCCGCAAGCGCGGGAAGCAGCGCTACGAACTGCTGATCGCCTGCGAGAAAGGCATCCAGCAACTCGCGCTCGAGAAGGACGCGAAGGCCGACTGGAAGAGTCCGAAGGAAGATGCGCCGCGGCGAGCGTGGTGGCTGATGGACCTCGATGGGGATGGCGATGAGGACCTCATCACGTATGTCGGCCGAGCCGGCGAGACGATTCGTTGGCACGAAGACGTGAACGGGCGGCTGGCGCCTTCGCAGGCGATCAGTGACGAAACGGTCATGGACATCGCCGTGCTCAAACGTGCGAAGGGCGCCGGTCACGTGGCGATGCTTTGCCAGGTGCCACGCGGGGTCCTGCGGTCCTTCGCCATGGGCAAGGGCGATGCGAGTCCCGTCGGATTGCGGCGGGTGCTGCCGATCGGTGGCGCGGAAAGCTGGACCGGCATCCGCCTCGGCAAGCACAAGGCGCTGGCCTACGTCGATCCCGGTCAGCCGCGCGTGCTGATCCACGTGCTGGGCGCCAACGGCTGGGAGGCGGAACAGAGCTTCCCGATCATCAGTGATGTGGAGCAGATCGCGGCCCCGGCCGGCGCGCCCGGCGTTCTGCTCCTCTGGTCGCGCGACGCGCCCGATCTGCACATCAGCCGATGGGAGAAGGGCCGATTGAGCTATCCGACCGTGTGGGAGAAGTCGCAGGAGGTCGACGACCGCAAGATCCTGTCGCTCGATTCGGCCGGCGGGACGGTCTGGTGGATGCAGAAGGTGGGGCCGGATCTCGACCTGTACATCTGGGAGCATGACGCGAAAGAGCCGCGGCAGGTCCGGTTCGAGGGAATCGGCGCCGAGGCCGACCGTGCGCGCTGGATCGGCGGCGAGCGCCTGCTCGTGATGGAAAAGTACGCGCGTGACGCCAAGCTCGCGGTGCGGGGCGAAGAGGGCGTGGTCGTGACCGAACCGGCGCACCTGAAGAAGATCGCGCTGGATGAGTTCGTGCTCATCGGCCGGGGCGAGAAGCGTCGGCTCGCGCGCGTCGCCGACGGCGTGCTGCAATGGCTCGATGGAGACCTGCATCCGACCGACCAGGTGATGCTGCCGGACGGTGCGCGGCTTTCCCAGTTCGTCCCCTTCGACGAGAACGTGGCGTGGGCCATGGAGCAGGGCGGGCAGCGGTTGTACCGCCTCGAGCCGGACAAGGCCGGCATCTACCGCGTCGAGGAGACGGTGCGGCTCGAGTCGGGCGGCGGCGCGCTGATGCAGGATGCGGTGCTCGGCACGCTGATCGCGGGCAGCGGGCATGTGACGCAGGTCATGCCCGGACGGCCGCGCGAACTGCAGTTGGAGTCGAGTCTCGAAACCCAGACCGAGCGCCAGACGCGGTTGGACGAAACGAAGATCGGGCGATTCTTCACCACCGACGTGACGGGCGACGGCGTGGATGACATCCTGCTCGTGGACGATTCCCGCCATTACCTGACCCTCGTCGAGCGCAAGGGCGACGCGTTGCTCAGGCGCTTCGCCTGGCAGGTGTTCGAGGATTCGTCATATCCCTACGGCGGCGGCGACTACGCCTGGGGGCGCGAGGAAGTCCGGATGGAGCCGCGCGACATCGTCGCGCTCGATGTGGATGGTGATGAGAAGCAGGACCTGCTCCTTCTCTGTCACGGAAGGTTGCTGTTCTACTTGGGTGGCAGACAGGAAGGAGCGGACGAATGAAAACGCTCGTGACATGGTCAACAACGGTGCTGGTGGCGTCCATGCTGGTCGGGCTCGCCATGGTGGGCGATGATCTGCACGCCTCGCAGGCCCCGCCCGCGGCGACCGAGGCGGTTGCCCAGCCGCGCCGCACCGCCGAAGCGCAAGACCCGCCGGCGGGTGAGGAGCCGACTTCGAAGATCGTCACCGTCTCGCTGGTCGGCGGGGTGACGATCACCGGCCCGCTGCTGCGCGAGAGCCGCGAGGGCTGCGTGATCGATCTGGGTCATGACGTGCTGCACCTGCCGGCCAAGCGCATCCTCAACATCTCGGCCGCCGATGCGTTGGATGAGTCCGACACGCACGAAGAAGACGGCGTCTTCACGGTCGGCCGGCTCGAGGCGGCGCCGGTTCGCGAACTGGTCGGACGCCACGGCGATTCGGTTCTGGTGGTCAAGACCGCCGGCGGCCTGGGCAGTGGTTTCTTCGTCAGCGATCGCGGCCACCTGATCACGAACTACCACGTGGTCGAGCAGGAGACCAAGGTCTCGGTCACCCTCTATGAGAAAGTCAAGCAGGGCTACCAGAAGCGCGAGTTCAAGAACGTCAAGATCCTGGCCATCCACCCGCTGCGCGACCTGGCCCTGCTGAAGCTGCAGGACAAAGACCTCGAGGCGTACGCCCCGAAGCCCCTGGTCGTCAGCAGCGCCGGCGATGTCAAGCAGGGCGACCTGGTCTTCGCCATCGGCAATCCCCTCGGGCTGGAACGCACCGTAACGCAGGGCATTGTCAGCTCCACCACCCGGACGCTGGGGCATCTGCGCTTCATCCAGACGGACGCGGCCATCAACCCGGGCAACAGCGGAGGGCCCCTGTTCAACGCCCGCGGTGAAGTCGTCGGCGTGGTCTGCGCGGGGTATTCCTTCTTCGAGGGCCTGGCCTTCGGCATTCCCGCCAGCGACCTGGTGGATTTCATGCGCAACCGGAACGCTTACCTGTTCGATCCCTCGCAACCGAACAGCGGGGTCCGCTACCTCGAGCCGCCGTACACCGGCACCGCGGGCGATGAGCAGGCGGACAGCGACTGACCGAACAGGTTCGCATACAGTATGGTCGGGGCGGAGGCACAGAATTGGGTATCCAGACGACAGGCACGGCCTGGGAAAGGCGGATTGCAAATGTTTAACTCGATGCGATATGTCGCCACGTCGATGTTGGCGTTCACACTGCTGCTGTCAGCGGCGGCCCACGGGCAGTCGAAAACGCCCTGGGACGGGCTGCCGGATGAAACGGTGCTGGCCATCCAGACGCCGGGTGTCCAGCAGTTCATCGATGCGCTGCGCAAGCAGACCAAACTGGGCGCCGAGGTGCTGACCAAGAAGCGCTTCGACGCGCTGATGGAGTTGGCCAAGGAGGAAGGCGACGAGGAATACGAAGAAACGGTCGAGGAACTGGGCCGCTACGGCCTGAAGATCGAAGACTTCTACGCCCTGGCCGATGGCCCGGCCGGCTTCGCGCTGGTCGTCGAGCGTCGCGACGATCTTCCCCCGGTGCTGGTCGGCATCTCGTGGGTGAATCCCGGCAAGGATATATCGGCGCGGATGGTCAAGGCGGCGTGCAAGAAGATGGATGACGAGTGGGACGAGGCCGATGAAGCGCAGCGCAAGTCCATGCCGCGCCGACAGGAGATCCGGCTGGGCGGGCAGGACGTCCTGCAGTTCATCCAGACCGAAACGCGCCGACCGGTTCCTGACGACTTCTGGCAGATGCCCCCGGACATGTGGAGCAAGCCGTACGAAGAGCAGGAGCGCTGGCGCAAGGAACGCGAAGAAGAACTGAAGAAGATCAAGGTCGCCCAGGTCAATCAGACCAATGTGCTGGTGACCCGGGTCGGCGAGGGGCTGATCATCGTCAACACCTTCCCGATGTGGGCCGAGGCCGCCGCCAAGACGTACTCCCAGAAGGGCTACGACGCGAAGATCGACTTTGATGAGCTTTCCGGCCTCGAGAGTGCGCGCGGCGTGCTCACGCGGCTGTTCCGGTCCATGAAGGCCGGCAAGGGCGGATTCGTGGCGAGAATGCGGGCCATGCGCGGCATGGCCGATGCGATGCCCCGGGGCGTCGCGCTGGTGGAGGGCTACGTCGATGCCGGTAAGCTGATCCAGTGGGGCTTCGATGAATTGGCCAAGGAAGAGGACGGCCAGAAGGTCGTCGGCGCGATGAAGGCCCTGGGCTTCGATGCGATCGGGCCGACGGGCTTCAGGATGGCGCTGGACGGATCGGTGCTTCGACAGGGCGCGTTCATGGCCATGGCCGCGCCGCGCAAGGGCCTGTTCGCCCAGTTCGACAAGGCCGAGGCCCTGTCGCCCGAGCCGCCGGCGTGGGCGCCCAATGACGTCGCCACCTACGCGCATCTGCGCTTCGATCTTGCGGAAGCGTTCAAGTCGATCAAGACGGCGGTGACGGCCCAGGACCCCAATGCGGCCGCCATGTTCATGTTCATGGAGCAGGGGCTTCAGCAACAACTCGGTGTCGGCGTTGTCGACCTGCTGTCGTCGGTCGGGACGCGCCACATGATGCTGCAGTATGCTCCGAAGGCCGCCGCGGAGAAGAAGGACGGCATGGTGAACCCGTTCGCCCAGGCCGCGATGGCCCTGGTCTGGGAGCCGACGCGGGCCGACGTGTGGGCCAAGGTCCTTGATTCGATGAAGGCCCAGATGCAGCCGGCGCCCCCGAGCATCAAGTTCACCGACCAGCAGGGATTCTCCGGCGTCAAGGTGGAGGATGAAGAGATGCCCATGGGCTTCTTCCGCGGGCGCGGCTACCTGACGCTCATGCTGGGCGAAGGCACGACCGACCGCGTGCTTTCCGTGTTGCGAAAGAAGAGCGCCGGCAGCGACAGCCTCGTGGCCGGCGATCTGTATCGCCGGTCTCGCCGGCTCATGCGCTTGCAGCCGGGCATCGCCTACGCCATCACCAACAGTGAGAATGCCTTCGACGCGATCTACGACATGATCGAGCAGCAGATGGAGCAGGAGTTTGGGGTCGCTGAGTATTCAGACGCCGAGCCGACCATGCCTGCCCAGCCTCGTCTGCTGGATGGTGCCGGCTACGAGGACGGTTACGATGATCCGGACATGAAGGAATGGCGGAAGGCCATGGAGGAGAAGAAGAGCGCCGATCGCGAGATCTACGAGAAGCTGAAGAAGATCCTGCCCACGAAGGAAGAGATGCGCGGCATGATGGGTGTCGGCGTCATGCAGGTCTACGTCGATCGGGGCGGCTTCGTCATGGAGGCCGCCACCGAACTGACGCCGGCCGATGAATGAGGGCGGCGCCGGACGCCGCAGCCGCGTTAACCGGCAGTAAGCGCAGTAAGCACAGCAAACGCAGTAGTCGCAGGACGATCAAGTGGCATCGTCCGCGTCTGCTGCGTTTGTCTGTTTTCTCATTTGCCCGAATCCCCGCGCGCTTCGGGCCGCATCGCTGCTTCCTCCCCAGACCCGAAGCCCTGATTTGCGCCCCGCAGCCTGCCGTTCTGTGCGCAGATCCTGACACCCGAAAACCGGGAATTCTCGCGGGCTGCGAGGTTCTTTTTACGCCCGGCCGCGCAGGCACTTGCGCCGGGTGACCCCCGCAAAACCAGCCACTTTGCGCGCACCAGGGCGGCGTTTTGTCCCTTGGTAGGAGGGCATATCGCCCGACGGGTCCCGCCGTGCGCCGCCCGGCGTCTGGCGGCATCAAGGAAACTTTCAAAAGCATCACCAGTCGCAGAAGCCGAACACAGAATCCCGCAGAAAATGGATGAAGACGGGTGAAACTGAATGAAACAGGCCCAGAAACAATGCACTTTTAACACATTTATTCTACTCTTTAGCGCACTTTGGTCACTAGAACACCGATTGCAGCCTCTCATGGCGGATTCTTGTCCCCGGGGACCTAAGCCCTATTCCAAACCACCTCGAAACATTCAAAACGTGCAAGTGCATCGAGCGGCTCAGCAGGACGGACAGCCAGCGATCGATCCGGCGACGGGCGGAGCCGCCACCGTCGCGGCTGCGCCGCTAAAGCGATTCAGCCAACGTGCGGAAGAAATCGAAGTCGCGCTTCAGTTGGTCCATCTGCGCCTGCTGGTCGCCGGCGTACTCGCAATGGAACGACGCCGGTCCGTCGAAGCCCGTCTGGCGCAGGCAGTCCAGCAGCGGCCGCCACTGCACGATGCCCTTGTCGTAGCTTTCGGCGATGCGCTGCCACTTCGCCTGCGCCGCGCCTTCTTCGCGGGACGGATACATGCCGTAGCTCTTCACGCCGAGCACCTTGATACGCCCTTGCACCACGTCCAGCGCATGCATCCACGAACCGGCAATGCCTTCGGCGAAGATGTGCCCGGCGTCAACGTACGCGCCCAGCGCCTTCCCGTCGCGATCGCGCAGCAGTTCCGCAACGGTCGAGACCTGGGCGGTGAGGTGATTGGTACCCGAATGATTATGGATGACGGCGCAGACGCCTTTCTCAGACGCGAGCGTCTCCAGCCCGTCGAGGTCGCGCCTGGCCGCGTCGAGCTGCTGGTCGAAACTGCCGAAGCCCTTGTACTGCCAGTACCCGAGCTTGATGTACGGCACGCCGGCCTCGGCCGCCGCGGCGAAGACCGGCTCGGCCAGTGGATCGTCGGTGCTGAGGATATTCGTGGTGATCAACGGCAGCGTCATGCCGGCGTCGTTGATCTGCCGCGCGGCCGTGGCCAGGTCGCGCGCGACATCCGGCGAAGTTTCGGTGTTCACGTGGCCGCCCTTGCGAACGGTCAGATCGACGCCGCTGAATCCGAGCTGCTTCATGCGCTCGCACATGGCGGGCACGTCGAGATCGCCCAGCGGCTTGGAGAACATCATGTACTGCATCGTGTTGGTTTCCCTTGGTGGTGTCCCGGCCGGACGTCGGGCGCGGCGGCGCCGTCAGGCCATCTTGGCAAGCTGTTCCGGCATCACTTCGAAGACCTGCTTCTCACCGGCGATGAACCGCCGCACTTCCTCGGCGCACTGTTCGCCGATGCGCACGCTCGGGCCGCCGGCGATGTGCGGTGTCAGGAGTATGTTCTCGAGCGAGCGCAGGGGGCTGTCCGGCGCGGGCGGCTCGGGATCGGTCACGTCCAGGCAGGCGAAGAGCCGTTTGGCCCGCAGTTCCTCGATGAGGGCCGCCTCATCGATAACCGCGCCGCGCGAGGTGTTGATGAGCAGGCAGCCGTCCTTCATCCGGGCAAGCTCGTCCTTGCCGATCATCTTGTTCGTCTCGGGCAGGTTGGGCGCGTGAAGCGTCACGCAGTCGGCCTGGTCGAGCATGGTGTTCAGATCGACCATCTCGACGCCGAGTTCCTCCACCACCGCCGCCGGCACATAGGGGTCGAACGCCAGGATGCGCGCACCGAAGGGCTTGAGCATCTGCACCACCTGGCGGCCGACCGCGCCGAGACTGACCACGCCCACCACGGCGCGGTACGTGTTCCTGCGCGGCAGGTCCTTGTGCGGCTGGTTCGCCTGCATCGCCACATGCCGCTGGAACGCGCCGCGAAGACCCACGATGACCAGGCCCGTCGTGAACTCGGCCACGCTGTAGCCGATCGCGTAGGCCGCCGAACACACGCGGATGCCGCGCTGCCACATCGCGTCGCTGACGAATCGCTTGATGCTCCCGGCGCCGTAGACAATCATCTTCAGCTTCGGCGCGGCGGCCACCATTTCCGGCGTCATGTCCACCATGCCCCAGGAACTCACGACGATCTCCGCATCCTTCATGAGCGCGGCCGCTTCTTCCGCGTTGGCGGGCTTCTCGCCTTGATGCTCGACGAGCGTGCCGCAACTACGCAGTTTCTCGTAGCTCTCCGGTGTGAAGAGGCCGTCGCGGAGACTGGGCTGGATCAATACGGCGATGGTCGGCATGGGCGGGTACTCCGGGTTTGGGGAATCAGCATTCCGGCAGGGATCGCAGACTACCGTTCGTCTCCCGGAATGCAAGACGGTGTCGACCTGAAGGCTTCCTGCTACATTGGCCGGCGAAGGAGGTCGCCATGAGCAAGTTGACCGATGTCAGGCCCATTGCCGCGGCCCTGTATTTGTTGCCGGTGCGGACGCGTGTGCCCCTGAAATTCGGCAGCGAAACGCTGACGCAAGTCACCTGTGCGCGTGTGCGCGTCGACGTGCGCGGCAACGACGGCCGCGAGGCCCGCGGGTGGGGCGAAACCCCGTTGAGCGTGCAGTGGGTGTGGCCGAGCCAGGTTCCTTACTCGGAGAGGCATGAGGCGCTCGTGTCGTTCTGTCGTAAGCTGACTGACGCATGGGCGGAATTCGCTCGCTCCGGTCACCCGATCGAAGTGGGCTACGCATTTCTGGAGGAGGTTCTGCCCGACGCGCTCGATGCGTTCAACGCCCGCGAACGCGCGGGCCGCGAGCCGATGCCGCACCTGGCGGCGCTGGTGTGTTGTTCAGCCTTCGATATCGCCTTGCATGATGCCTACGGGAAGCTCCACGACCGGCCCGTTTACACGACCTACAACGCGGACTGGATGTCGCATGATCTGTGCCACTACTTCGCTACGACCGAAGGTAGCGAAGTGCCGTTTACCGGCACGTATCCCAGTGACTACCTTGCGACGTCTCCCGCACGAACCTTGCCGGCCTGGCATTTGGTGGGCGGTCTCGACCCGCTTGAGCCGGATGATCTGACGGGCGACGAACCGGATGACGGCTACCCGGTGCTGCTGCGCGACTGGATCGACCGCGATGGCCTCAAGTGCCTCAAGATCAAGCTGCGCGGCAACGACGGTGAATGGGACTATCAACGCTGCGTCGATATCGGACGCATCGCCCTCGAGAAGGGCGTTGATTGGCTCACGACCGATTTCAACTGCACCGTCAAGGATCCCGCTTACGTCAATGCGATTCTTGACCGGCTGATGCGCGAGCAGCCGCGCATCCACGGCATGATCCTGTATGTCGAGCAGCCGTTCCCGTATGACCTGGAGACGAATCGCATCGACGTGCACAGTGTCAGCGCGCGCAAGCCGCTGTTCATGGATGAAAGCGCGCACGACTGGCGCCTGGTGAAGCTCGGACGTTCGCTGGGCTGGACCGGGGTGGCGCTCAAGACCTGCAAGACCCAGACCGGGGCGCTCCTCGCCATGTGCTGGGCCAAGGCGCACGGGATGACGCTCATGGTGCAGGACCTGACGAACCCGATGCTGGCGCAACTGCCCCACGTGCAGCTCGCGGCATACGCCGGCACGATCATGGGCGTCGAAACGAACGCCATGCAGTTCTATCCCGAAGCCTCATCGCTCGAGGCGCAGGTGCATCCGGGACTCTACCAGCGGAGGGATGGACAGCTTGATCTTTCGACGATCTGTGGGGCGGGCTTCGGCTATCGTCTTGAAGAAATCGCGCGGCCGCTGCCGGCGCCTGACACCGAGTCGCCCGCGTGAGCATCACTGGCTTCGCGCTTAAGCTTGTATGGATGCTCATCGCGATGGTAGTCCACGAGTCGATCACCATGCTCAACAAGAATCATCTCGAACGGAATACAGCGATCCGTGATCTCGGTCACGATGTCGTGAGCCCGCCACTGCGTGGTGATCAGGATGACTTGCGCGTGATGCTGTCTGAGATACTCGGGATGGCGAATCAGTTGGCCGCTGCCGGGCACGTAGCTGCCGAGCTTGTCGGGATCGGAGTCGACGACGATGGGGAAACGTCCGGCGTCGAGTCCGAAGTGATTGATGAAGGCCGCGCTTTTGCCCGTGCCGCCCCAGAGCGCGATCTGTCGTTCCTGTTCCAGAAGCCGGTCGAGCTGTTCGCGCACGTTGCCGAGCTTGCGTCTCGTATCGGCCGCGAACGCGATGGCTTCGGATGCGATGCGCGTCCGCTCGCCTTCGACGCCAACGGTGGCGACGCCGTAGACGACTTCGTCTCCGTAGGCGGTCCGCACGCAATGCACCCGGCTGACGCAGCGGTCCAGCATGCGCGTGAATGATTCGACCGTGAAATGCGAGTTGTGTTCGTAGTAGAAGTCATTCGTGCGACGGCCCTTGAAGACGGGGTCGATGCACGGCACCTCGAGGTAGAGCTTCGTTTCCAGGCCGAACCATTCGGCCGCGAAGGAAAGACGCTGAATGAATCCCAGGGGATTGACCAGATGCTCAAGGACATGTCGACTGACTACCACGTGCGGCCGGATCTGCGGCAGGTGCGTCACGGGGTCGAACAACGCCTGGTGCGTCACCACGCCCGGCGCCAGGTCGGCCGATCCCGCGTTCGGATCAAAGCCGATGTACTGGCCGGATGGATTGGCCTGCGCCAGTGCGGACAGCAGGTGCCCCGTGCCGCAACCGATCTCCACGATCCGGGGCGACGGCGGGGCATGGTCGAGCACCAGGTCACGCACGTGAGCCAGATGCTCGGCCCAATGCTTCGACTGGTTGTACATCAGGTTGGGATGATCCGAGTACGGCACGTCCTCGTAGCGAAAACTGCGGTTGTAAACGTGGCCGCAGCTCACACAGCGGACGAAGTCCAGCGGCAGCGGCGTCATTTCCCGCGCGTCCTCCTCCGACTTCGGCCATCCGAGCGTCGCCAGCGGTTGCCGACCGCCGTCGAAGAAATCGACCGCCACGTGGTGCCCGCAGGCCGGGCACATCGACTGATGAATGTGAGTCGCCAGATCCGTCCCGACGGCGGGCTCCGGCAGCGACTCAACGGCTGATGCGGTCTTGGTAGGCATGGGCAAGCACATCCTCCAGTTCACGGATGGCCGAAGTGTTTTCATAGAGCGACGCATGATGCTCCAGAATCCTGTCTCGTATATCTGCGCGCTTGTCTCGGTTGCGGCCGATGTCGACCGCCAGCCGCGCGTACGCGTCCCTGGACGGCGCAATGCAGTCCGCCACGCCGATGGTCTTGTAGCAGCCCAAGGTCACGCGCGCACGCATGAATGGGCCGGGCCAGGTGACGATCGGCGTGCCGGTGGACATCGCTTCGAAGGTCGTATTGCCGCCGCCGAAGTGCGGCGGGTCGAGCATGACATCGCACGACTGGATCAGCGCGAGGAATCGCTCGCGCGGCAGGTAGGGCACAAAGACACTTCGATCGAGCAACTCGGGCGCATGCCGTCGCCAGCGCGCCTCGAGCGGCTCGCGCAAAAGCCCATCAATCAGCACGAGCAGTCCGTTGGGGTCGCCCAGGATGATCTCCCGAAAGAGCAGGTCCGCTTCCGGGTGGAGCTTGAACAGAGTCTGCGGACACAAGTACAGCGTCTTGTCTTCGGGCAGACGCAAGCCGGTCCGGTCCGCGGGCGGCAACGCCTCGGGACGCAAGCGCGGGTAGCACGTGGGCAGGTGCGTCATCGGATGGAGTGTCTCGCTGTAGTGATCCCCGGCGTCTTCCGGCTCGATGAGCGAGGAGGAAAGATACAGGTCGATGGTGTCGATGCCCGTTGTCGTCGGGTGGCCCCAGGTGGCGACCTGCAGCGGCGCGAGACGCGCGTGCGCCAGGTTGTAGCTGTCGGCGTCCATCCCGATATCGGTGTAGAAGAGAATGTCGAACCGCCGCGCGGCGGCGATCGATTGGGCCCTGGCCAGATTGCGAGGCAGACGCACGTGACCATCCGCAAACGCGATCATCTCGGGAGACGCCGCCCCCGCGCCCTCGAAGTCCACCAATGTCACCCGGAAGCGTTCGCGGTTGAACTTCTCGATGAAGCGTCGGTTGAGTTTGGCGATCGTGTGGTGCGTACGATGGTGTCGCGACACGAAGCCGATGTGCAACCGTCCGTCGCAAGGCTGTCGGACGCTCACGCAATGGTCGGCGGTGAACGTCAGGTCCGGACAGACACCGCGCGCAAAGTGCGAAATCGTGGTGACGATCTCGCGGTCGTTCCGCCCGTGATAGGCGAGGTAGAACCGGAACCTGGGGTACACGGCTCGCGGATCGTCCACGCGATCGCCGCGCTCGGACAGGGAGCGCAACTGCTGCAGCATTCGCCCGCGGTGCATGTCGATCTCTTCGACGCTGTCGGGCAGCACCGGCATGAGCAACGCATGCTGGAACCGAGTGTGGACGGCGGGATCAAGCGACAGTGCGTGGCGGAAGTGCTGATCGGCATCGGCGATCCGGTTCTGCTTCTGCAGAGCCTGGGCGAGGTTGATCCGCAGCGTCGAATCCCGCGGGAACTGCGACACCGCGTCTTCCAGGCATGCCACAGCGTCCCCCGTCTGGCGAAGCCGGTCGTAGACGCCACCGAGATGGATGTAGTGCTCAACCGCCGGCTCGATCCTGATCAACTCATTCAGAACCGTGGCCGCTTCCGTCAACCGGCCCTGGTGGTCGCGCACCCGCGCCAGCAGTCGGCGCGGTTCGGTGGCATCGGGCTTGACGCGAGCGATCTGTTCCAGGATGTCGCCCGCTTCGTCAAACTGCCTCAGTTCGGCGAGGATGGTGGCAAGTTTCACCCGCGCGTCTGGGTCGTCCGGTTGCGCCTCGGCCGTTACCCGCGCGTGCCGCAAAGCAAGGTCGAACCGATCGCCGAGACAGTAGAGATCGACCAGTTGCCGGTGTGCTGCGATGTGCGCCGGATCGAGTTGCACCGCGCGCGTCAGGTGCGCCAACGCCCGTTCATATTCGGCAAGCTCACGCAGCGCGAGCGCCAGGTTGAAATGCGCGGCGGGATCGTTCGCCGCCAGGCGCGCGGCCTGTTCGAGCAGGGGTCGGGCCTGGCCGGTTTCACCACGGGCGACGAGCATGTTGCCAAGGTTGGTCAGGGCGCCAAGGTGGTCCGGCTGCCGGGCCAGAACGCCACGATAGAGCGCCTCGGCGTCGGCGATGCGGCCTTGAGCCTTGCGGAGCACGCCCAAGTTGAACTGCGCCTCAACGTGCGTCGGCTCGATGGTGAGGGCCCGCGCAATCAGGAGCTGCGCATCGGCAAGCCGCCCCGACTGCATGGCGACCACGCCCAGCAGTTGCAGCACGTGGGCATGGTCCGGTTCGCGCTCCAGGATTGCCTGGTAGATGGCCGAAGCGGTCGCCAGATCGCCTTGCTGGTGCGCCTCGATCGCGCGGTCAAACTGGGAGGCAGCCCCGCTCGTGTTTCTTTCCTTCTGTCGCGCAGCGGCTCGGCGCTGACGCCGGTTCGGCCGAACCGTCGAAGATGCGTGGTTGCGGGAGGGCAAGTGTGAACGCCTTTCGCCGAGTAGGTCGGATGCACCGACAGTACAATCCCGATCATCGACCGATAAGCGGCCGGGACTGGAGCGAATGCCGGTAGACCACGACGTGCGCGGGGCTCCAGGCCCGCAGGACCGAGAGATGGTGAACTCAGAGCGACTCAACTTGATTGCCACGGCCACCTTCGGTTTGGAGGCGGTCGTTGCCCGTGAACTGGAGCAACTGGGCTACGTGCCGCAGATCGCCGAGGGCGGGCGCGTGCGCTTCCAAGCCGACGCGCAAGCGATCGCTCGGACAAATCTGTGGCTGCGGGCGTCGGATCGCGTGCTCATTGAGGTCGGACGGTTCGCGGCTACAGATTTTGGTCAACTCTTCGACCGAACCCGCGACCTGCCCTGGGAGCGGTTTGTCGAGCCCGCGGCCGCATTCCCGGTCGGGGGTCGTTCGATTCGCTCGCAGCTATCATCTGTCCCCGCCTGCCAGAAGATCGTGAAGAAAGCGATCGTCGAGCGGCTGCGCAGCGCGCATCAGTGCCGCGAACTGCCCGAGCGTGGCGCGAAGGTGCAGATCGAAGTGGCTTTGTTGAGCGACCAGGTCACGCTGTCAATTGATACCACCGGTCCCGGCTTGCACAAACGTGGTTACCGTCGGCGCGTGGGGCGAGCGCCGCTTAAGGAGACGCTCGCCGCGGCCATGGTCTTGCTGAGCTTCTGGCGTCGGGACAGGCCGCTGATCGATCCGTTCTGCGGAACGGGCACGATCTGCATCGAGGCCGCGATGCTCGGGCGCAACATCGCCCCCGGTCTGCACCGAAGTTTCGCGGCCGAAGCGTGGTCCTGGCTTCCTGAAGCTCACTGGGCGGACGCTCGACGCGAGGCTCGCGGAGTTGCTCTCGACCGCATCGACGGCAGAATCTTGGGGACGGATGTCGACGAACGCGCACTGGAGATGGCGCGTGCGAATGCGGAGCGTGCCGGGGTTGCCGGGGACATCCACTTCCAGAAACGGCCCTTCGATGAACTCCTCAGCAAATGGCCTTACGGCTGCGTCATCACGAACCCGCCCTACGGGGTACGTCTTGAGGATACGCGGAAACTCGGTCCCCTCTACCGCACGATGCCCGGTGTGTTCGCGCGGCTGAAGACATGGTCGTTCTACGTGCTTACCGCGTTCCCCGACTACGAGCAGGTCATGGGCCAGGAGGCGGATCGCCGACGGAAGCTGTACAACGGCCGCATCGAGTGCACGTACTACCAGTTCCACGGTCCCAGACCGCCACGCGAAGGGCGGGCCGCCGACGACTCCACGCGCGGCAGCGGTGCCGGTACGACCGACGGGGCCGCGGCACCGGCCTTCGGCGGACTGAGCGAGAAGGCGCACGAGCAGGCTGAACTGCTGCACAATCGCCTTGCCAAGCGCGCCAGGCATCTGCGCAAGTGGCCGGAGCGCGGCATCAGTTGCTACCGCGTGTACGAGCGCGATATCCCCGAGATCCCATTGGTCATCGATCGATACGGGGATCACCTGCATGTGGCCGAGTATCCCCGCCCGCATGACCGGACGCCGGCCGAGCATGCTGACTGGCTTGAACTCATGTTGAAGACAGCCGGAGCGATCTTTGAGATCCATCGATCGCGCATCTTCCTGAAGCAGCGCGGCAGGCAGCGGGGCGATGCCCAGTATGAGCGATTGGGCGATCACTCCCACACCATGGTGGTGCAGGAACGCGATCTGAAGTTCAGGGTCAACCTGTCGGATTACGTTGACACCGGCCTGTTCTTGGACCATCGCGAGACTCGCCGCATGGTGCGTGAGGAAGCGTCGGGCAAGCGGTTCCTGAATCTGTTCGCCTACACGGCCGCGTTCTCGGTTTACGCGGCCGCCGGCGGCGCTGCCGCCACGACGACCGTGGACTGGTCGAATACCTATCTCGACTGGGCGGCCGAAAACATGCGGCTGAATGGCTTCGACGGCCCGGCGCACCGGTTCTGCCGCGACAGCGCCGTGAACTACCTGCGCCAGGCGACCGAACGGCTGGAGCGGGGCGGACCGGACCGGTCCGGGCTGTTCGATATTGCCGTGGTGGATCCGCCGACGTACTCCAACAGCAAACGGACCGAAGAGGATTGGGATGTGCAGCGCGATCACGTGACGCTTCTTTCAGCGCTGCTGCGGCTGATGTCGGGGGATGCCGTCGTCTATTTCTCGACAAACTACCGCAGATTCAAGTTCGACCAATCCTCGTTGAGCGGCGCGGTCGAGGCCGAAGGCGCATCTCTGTCCGTGCACGAGATCAGCAGGCAAACAGTGCCCGAGGACTTCCGCAACAAACGGGTCCATCGCTGTTGGCGCATTCACAAGCTTGACCCCGGTGCCCCTCGCGAATGAAGAGCCGGGTCGCGGCGCCGCTATGCCTCTTCGCGGCGAATTGGCAGCACCACGTGAAAAGCAGCACCTTGGCCCGGGTGCGAATCGACCCAGACCTGCCCGCCGTCACGTTCAGCCAGCCGTTTGACGATCGCCAGTCCCATGCCCGTGCCTTCGCCGGTCTCCTCGACACGTTCGAACACTCGGAAGATTCGCAAATGGTCTTTGGGATCGACACCGGGGCCGCTGTCCCGGACGACGAGGTGCAACTGGTCGTCCTCGAGATCCGCTTCGACGGTCAGGTGAGTGCCTGGCTCGCCGGCCGCGTGGGTCAGCGCGTTGCTGACCAGGTTGTCGAGGATCCGCGACAGGGCGACGCGGTCGAGCGTCACGGTCGGCCCTCGCTCCGGCACACGCAGTATGACATTCCGGTCGCTGATCACGGCTTCGTAGGGGGCAACCACCTCGTCTATCAGCTCTGCGACCGAAAACGACGTGAACTGCGGTTGCACGCCGCCCATCCGGGTCAGCTCGAGCAGCTCACTGATGGCCCGCTGCATCTGCGCACTGGCCCGCTCCATGGCATCGACGGGCCGCGATAGTTCTTCGTTCTCGGGGTCGATACGCTGACGCAGGATCTGAAGCATGCCGGAGATGGTGACGAGCGGTGACTTCAGGTCGTGCGAAACGGAGCCGACGAAATCCTCAGCGTCCGCAGCCCGCTGCGCCAGTTCACGGTGTGTTCGGTGCGTGCGATGCGAGAACTGGAGATTGGCCAGTACCATGGACACCGTTGGCTGAACCGCCTCGATGAGACGCCGGGATGACCTGGGAGGAACCGCATCCGAGCCAAGCATGGCCGCCGCAATGCACTGTGTTCCCAGGTAGGCAGGCAGAATGGTGATGCTCTTGCAGGCGGTCATGTCAAGCATCTCGACCGCTTGGCGCCGCGTTGGGGTGCCGCCCTCCAGGAAAAGCGCCGATCGCTGGGGCGTCAGTTGCTGTTCGGCATATGCCATGCCCCGTTCGGCCATGTACCGGGCGGTCGATGCGTTGAGGTTCGTGGCTCGGAGGACCAGAAGGGGTGCCGATTCGCCGTTGGCAATGGCGATCACGAGCCAGCGGGTCGGCTCGATGCGCGTGAGTACTTCGGATAGCCGGCCCGCTGCCTGTTCGCCGGGACCGCTGGTGATCACGCCCAAGTCGCGCTGGATGGCGAGGGCAGACTGCAGGCGCCGCGAGTTGGTGATGTCGCGCGCCGCGCCGCACAGGTAGGCCAGACGTTGCTTGCGCCGGTCCCAGACAGGAATGCCCCTCAAGAGCAGTTCCCGATGCTCGTTGAGTGATGTCGCGATGGTGACTTGCCCCGATGCGCTTCGACCCGATCGGAGCCGTTCGAAGAAGCGCCAGGCGCGCCGGGCGTCGCTCGAAGCGAAGGTCGTGATCCAGTCGTCGATTGAGACGAAATGGCGCCGGTCAGTCCTGGTCAGTGCTGCGTGTTGCGCGGAGACTGACATGACACCGCAACTGCCGTCGGGACGCACGCGAATGGTAAAACTGAAGCAGGCCGACAGTTCGGACAGTGCCGCCCAGTGCGCTCCCGCGAGTTCGGCGCGCATCTCAGGCGACGGGTCCGTGCCGCCGTTCTCCGGCGGCAACTGGCCGCCGGACGCCAACGGCGCAGCGGACGACCGAGGCCTGATGTCGTCCGAATGCTCAGACTCTGTCATGGAGCGATCCCCCCCGACCTCAGCCACACACCCAAAACCAGGCGCACCGGGCACCCGTCAATTGCAGACCCCAGTCGACCTGCCCAACTCAAGCGCGTCGCCCATACCCACGACGCCAACACCTGATACACCCGCCAGGCGGCCGCAAGCAGAACCGCCGACCTGTCGGCAACGACAGACAGCCTGTCATTGTATACGTTGTGATCGTTCCGTAGTGAGTGATTTCGGCAAATCGCACCAGCCCGTCGTCGGCTCAGCAGTTCTGGCTGGCCGTTCCTCGGGACCGGTTCGCGAGCGCGGTCAGGACGCATTATCGTCTGGTGGGCAGGTGTTTACATCAGCGGTTGCCGGGATCGACCGCAACAAGTCGTCGCTTGCTGCGTGTTTCGGGCCTCGCCACGCGCGTGTGCCTTGTTGGTTTGGGTGGTTTGGGACGCCGCCGCCGATGCGGTGGCCCTCCTGCTCGACGCGCAGTTGTCGCGATCGGTACGATCGCGACAGGGCGTCCCTGGTGTTGGGCTGGACGGCGGCGAGTGATTGCAGACGGCCCGTCACCGGCGTACGCTTTCTGCCCCTGAGGTGGCAGGAGGAGTCCCCAATGATCATACGAACCCGGGCCTACGCACGTGCCGGCCTGATCGGCAACCCGTCCGACGGATACTTCGGCAAGACGATCTCGGTGATCGTCCGCAACTTCGCGGCGGAGGTCACCTGCTACGAGACGCCGCGTCTGAGCATCCACACGCTGCAACGCGACCGGCTGGAATTCGACTCGATGGATCACCTTGTCGAAGACGTGCGGCTCAACGGCTACTACGGCGGCATCCGACTGATCAAGGCGACGATCAAGCGCTTTGGCGACTATTGCCGCGAGCGCGGCATCGTGCTCGACAACCGTAACTTCACCGTCGAATACGAAACATCGATTCCCGTGCGTGTGGGCCTGGCCGGATCGTCGGGCATCATCACCGCGACGATGCGGGCGCTCATGAGTTTCTACGGGGTCGAAATCAGCAAACCGGTGCTGCCGAATCTGGTTCTGAGCGTCGAACTCGAGGAGTTGGGCATCGGGGCGGGACTGCAGGACCGGGTTATCCAGGTTTACGAAGGTGTTGTCTTCATGGACTTCGACAAGCAGCACATGGAGACGCAGGGGCATGGGCGCTACGAGTCTCTGAACGCGGCGAACCTGCCGCCGCTGTTCGTGGCCTACCATGATCGGCTGGCCGAGGGCACCGAGGTCACCCACAATGATCTGCGCAGTCGCTTCAACCGCGGCGACCAGGAAGTGCACGACGCGATGAAGCAGTTTGCCGCGTACGCCCAGGAGGCGCGCGACCTGATCGAGGCGGGGCGCGGCAGCGAGATCGGCCCCATGATGGACGCGAACTTCGAACTGCGCAAGAAGCTGGTCCGGATCAGCGAGGGGAACAACCTGCTAGTCGAAACGGGCCGCAGGTTCGGCGCCGCGGTGAAATTCGCGGGAAGCGGCGGGGCGGTGATCGGCGTGTATGACGGTGATCCGCAGCGGCTTGAACAGATGCGGTCCGAGTACGCCACGCTCGGAGCAAAGGTCGTCGTGCCGGAGATCGCGTGAAGCCGTGGAAGGAGTTGGTAAATCGATGAAGAGCAAAGTGACCAAGGCGATCATCCCCGCGGCCGGCATGGGTACGCGGTTCCTCCCGGCGACCAAGAGTATGCCGAAGGAGATGCTGCCGATCATCGACAAGCCTGTTCTGCAGTACGTCATCGAAGAAGCATTCGAGTCGGGCATCGAGGATGTGCTCATCGTGACCGGTCGCGGCAAACGAGCGATCGAGAACCATTTCGATTACTCACCGGAACTCGAAGGGTTCCTGAAAGAAGCGGGCAAGTCTAGTCTCATCGACGCCGTGCGCGATATCGGCGATCGACTCGAGATCTTCTACATCCGGCAGAAGGTGCAGCGCGGCCTCGGTGACGCCATACGACTGGGGCGCCACCATATGGGCGACGAGCCCTTCGCGGTGCTGCTGGGCGATACGATCATCGATCCGCCACCGGGCGTTGAGAAGCCGGGTCTGCGGCAACTGCTGGACATCTATGAGAACCACCAGGCGAGCGTGGTGGCGGTGCATCGTGTGCCGCAGGAATGGGTCAGCCGCTACGGTGTCGTGGACGGCCAGGCCATTGAAGGCAACGGCGACCTCGTCAAACTGAACCGCCTGGTCGAGAAACCGAAGCCGGAGGAAGCGCCGAGCAACCTGGCCATCGCCGGTCGCTACGTGTTCACGCCGGAGATCTTCGACTGTATCGATGAGACGCGCGAAGGCGTGGGCGGCGAGATCCAGTTGACAGATGCGATGAACCTGCTGGCGCATCGGCAGTCCATGTATGCGTTGGCCTGGCAGGCCAGGCGATATGACATCGGGAACCGGGTCGAGTATGCCAAGTGCTTCATCGACTACGCGTTGCGACGTGAAGACACGCGCGAGGCAGTTGTCGAGCATCTGAGAGGCAAGCTCCAGTAGCAGCGGATCGGTGTGAGCGACCCCACGTTGCGATCATTTCTCCTTATCAGATGGGCCGAAGATCGCGCGGTGCAGAAGCGTGACGGGGTGAACCACCTCAAGCTCCAGTCCCAGCCGCAGCGCTTCTGATTCGATCTGCATTGCGCATCCGACGTTGCCCGTGACGAGCACGCGGCAACCTGTCGAGGCGATATGCCTGATCTTGCGCTCGGCCAGTTCGTGTGACATCGCTGGCTGACTGAGGTTGTAGGTCCCGGCCGCGCCGCAGCACATATCTGACTCCGGCAGTGGAACGACTTCCAATCCGTCGATCCATGACAGGACGCGCCGCGGCGGATCGACCACGCCCTGCGCATGGGCGAGGTGGCAGGGGTCATGGTACGTCACGCGTTCGCGGATCGGGTGGGGCAGCGACGCGGGGCCCATCTCGGCGATCAGTTCGGTGACGTCGCGTACGCGCGATGCGAACACCTCGGCCTGTTCCGCCTGCGGTTTGTGGCGCAGTAGGTCGCCATACTCCCGCAGCATCGCCCCGCAACCTGCGACGGCGGTCACGACCGCGTCGAAGGGCGGTTCCTCCTGACGCTCGAATGCGTGAAGGTTCGTCACGGCCATGGCGCGCGCGGTCTCCCCTCGTCCGCCGTGGTGGTGAATGGCCCCGCAACACACCTGCTTCGGGGGCACGAAGACCTCGCACCCCAGTTGCCGCAGCACCTCAACCGCGTGTTCATTGACTTGCTGGAACAACACGCTGCCGACACAACCGGTGAAGAGCGCCACGCGTGGGCGTCGGCCCCGGATGTGACGGCCCGCCTGGGCGACATAGTGATTCTTGAGTGTGGCAGGCCAGAGCGGTCCTTCGGCCGGCAGCATCTGACGCATCTTCTCCAGTGGGGCCGGCAGTCGATCCCGCAGCAGGCGTTCGGCGATCTTCCACAGGCCCAACCGCTGCAGCACGCGCACGGGCAGAACGGCGAGTTTGAGTCGAGTCGCGTAAGGGAGGACGCGATACAGGAAGAACGATACGAGGCGCCCGGCAGGCTCGTACTTCCCCGCGTGGTGCAAAACGTGGCGCGTCTCCTCGATCAATTCGTGGTAGACGACTCCCGATGGACAGACGGTCTCACACGCGCGGCAGTCGAGACACAGGTCAAGATGATTGAGCACCGCGTCGGTCGGCTCGATGCGGCCGTCGGCCATGCCGCGCATGAGAATGATCCGCCCGCGCGGCGAGTCAGCCTCGAGCCCGTTGGCGGTGTACGTCGGACAGGCGGGCAGGCACAGGCCGCAATGAACGCAATCGAGTGCGCGATCGTAGGCGCGCGTGTCCAGTTGCAGTCCATCAATCGAGCCTGTTGGCGATCGCGATGCGGACAGATCACCAAGCCCGTTGACGACGCGAGGTTGTCGGTCGGTGCCACTCACGACGCGACCGCCTCCCGATGAATCGTGCGGCCGGGACTCAGAATGCCGTGTGGATCCAACACGCGCTTAAGCCGCGCGATCAGCGGCTGTTCGACCGGTACCGGATGGATCGGTGGCTCGGCCGGATGACCGGACGACGGCCGCAGCAGCATGCGACAGCCGTCGGCCTCGTCCGCGAGGGCCCGTGCGATCCGATCAAGTCGCTCGCCGTCACCTGACTTCGTGCCCAGCAGGATAGTGCCATACACGGGGAGCACCTGGATAACCCAGTCGCCCGATGGCGGCAACCGATTCGCAAGTGATTCGGCCGCTGCGCAAGTCCGTCCGGGCGGCACGAGGATGCGTATCAGCGTGTCGGCTCCGTCCTGCCGGCGCCGCCGCGCGGCGAGCGCGGCCAGGTCGCGATCGAAATCAACGAATCGCGAGTTCGCGATCGAAAGGCCGGATATCTCTCGTGTCAGTTCGCGCAACGCCGTGACCTGGGCTTCGCAACTGTCCGGCGTGCCGTGGTAGCCCACATGCAGTCGCCACACGCCACTGTCAAATGACATTCCCAGCCGGGCAGGCGCGGCATCGGACGTCAGAAGCCGGGTGAACTGCCCATCCAGCGAACGCGGTGACCCCAACTCGAGCGTGACAACACCGACGTGTCGCGGACGCGCAGCCGTGCGGAGCGTTGCCTCATGGACGATGCCCAACTCGCTCGCACCGCCGACCATGAACCTTGTAACGTCAAGTCCGGCCACATTCTTCACCGTGCGGCCGCCGACGTGAATGTCACGTCCCCGACCATCGATGAACTTCATCCCGAGCAGCAACTCCCGCACGGAACCGTAGCCGACGCGCAATTCACCACTGATCGTGTGGTTGATGATGTCGCCAATGGTGACCTCGTCATCGACGTCGAACGGCAGGAACTGGCCGGACGATGCCAGCGCATCGCGCACCGCGCCGGCGGTGACGCCCGCGCCGACGCGCACGGTGAAGTCACGGTCGCCGTGTTCAATCAGCGACGATCGCAGTTCGATTCTGATCGCCTCCGGTCGCGGCGGCGCGCCGTAGTGCGGATAGGCGGTGCCGTACGCGGCGATCGGCGTGCCACCGGCCGCGCAGTCGCGCACCAGCGCCTGCAACGCCTCGGGCGATTCGATGGCGCGAACAGGTTGGTGATCAACTGGGTCCATCTGGTTCATCCGGACGATGCGCCGCCGGGATTGCCGGTGGCCATTGGCTTGAGGATCTCGATGCGCAAGGTGTCGCTGGGGATCAGCTTGCCGTCATTGAGTCGGTGGTGAGGGTCAAAGCAGTTCTTGATCTCCTGGAACAGCGCGATGGTCTGCGGATTGAACATGCGCGGCATGAGATGAAGCTTCTCCACGCCGACACCGTGCTCGCCGGTGATGGCGCCGCCGAGGCTGATGCAGTATTCGAGCATGGCATCCGCACACCGGAGCGTGTTCTGCACCTGGTCCGGATCGGCGTCGTCAAAGAGCAGGATCGGATGCACGTTGCCGTCGCCGGCGTGGAAGACGTTGGTGATCTTCAGGCCGTACGCCGCGCCGATTTCCACCAGTCGCTCCACCGCCTCGGGCAGCTTCGATCGGGGAATGCACGCGTCCTGCGTACAGTAGCTCGGGCTGATGCGCCCGATGGCGCCGAACGCGCGCTTGCGCGCGCTCCAGAGCGCGGCTCGGCGCTGCGGATCGGCGCACTGCTCGATCCCACCGCCGCCATTGTGCTCGATGATCCGGCGTATCGCTTCGAGCTGCTCGTCGAGGATGAGATCCACGCCGTCGATCTCGATCAGCAACAGCGCCGCGGCCGACGCGTCGAAACCGTAGTGGAACGCATCCTCAACGACCTTCACCATGCTCCCGTCCATCATCTCCATCGAGGCGGGCACGATACCCGCTGCGATGACATCGGACACCGAGCGGCAGGCGGACGCGGTCGAGGTGAAGGTGGCATAGATCGTGCGAAAGCAGCGGGGCTTGGGCACGAGCCGACACCAAAGGCGGGTGATGATGCCCAGCGTTCCCTCGCTGCCGCAGATCAGGCCCGTCAGATCCGGTCCGGCCGCGTCCGCCAGGCCGGGCGCGCGGGTGGTGGCGATGGTGCCGTCGGCAAGCACGATCTCGACGGCGAGAATGTGGTTGGTCGTCACGCCGTGTTTGAGCGTCGTGATCCCGCCGGCGTTGGTTGCGGCGTTGCCGCCGATAGTGCTGGCTCGCTGGCTCGAGGGATCGGGTGAGAAGTGCAGCAACGGACCGACACCGCCCTGGGACGCGACGGCATCGGTCAAGGCGGTGTTGCAGACACCGGCCTGCACGCACGCGACACGGCTCTCCAGGTCGATTGACTCAATGGTCGTCATGCGGCTGGTGCAAACGATCACGCCCTCGCCATAGGCGACCGCGCCGCCGGCCAGGCCGGTGCCGGCGCCCCGGGCCACGACCTGCAGATCATGCTTCGCGATCGCGGCGACACACGCGGCCACCTGCTGCGTATCACGCGGGAAGACCACGGCAGTGGGCAACCCGCGCGCGATCGGAAAGCCGTCGCACTCGTACACGTACAGTTCGTCGGGATCCCCCAGCACGCCGTCCGGGCCGACGATGACTGACAACTCATTGACAACCGGGTGGAACGCGGGCATGAGAGTGCATCTTAGAGCCGGCGACGGGACCTTCAAGCACCGCGATGCGTCGCCGCAGCGGGTCCGCGCTTGCCGTGGGCTCCATCCTCCTGTATTCAGGGCTGCGGCCGGCCCGGGATCGGACGAACTCGTCGGTTCAGACGACGAAAGGAGACCGCTGCAATGCAACGCGAACACACGCAACTGGCGCCGCCGCGACGCGTCCTGATGGGACCCGGCCCGAGCGACGTGTCGGATCGGGTGCTGCAAGCGCTGGGCGCGCCGACAGTCGGACATCTCGATCCCTATTACCTCAAGGTGATGAACGAAACGCGTGAACTGCTGCAGCACGTGTTCCAGACGAAGAATGAACTGACGCTGGCCGTCAGCGGAACGGGCATGGCGGGCATGGAAGCGTGTGTGTGCAACCTGATCGAACCCGGCGACGAGATGATCGTGTGCATCAACGGCGTTTTCGGCATGCGCATGCAGGATGTCGCCGAGCGGTGCGGTGCGAAGGTGCACGTTCTGGAAGCGGACTGGGGCCGATCGTTCGAGCCGAAGCAGATCAAGGAGGCGCTGGCGGCCCATCCGCGCGCAAAGGCGCTGGGCATCGTGCACGCCGAGACTTCGACCGGGGCGCACCAGCCGCTGGCCGAGATCGGCCGCCTGCTGCTGGAGAAGGGCGTCCTGTTCGTCGTGGACACGGTCACCTCGCTGGGCGGGCACGAGGTGAAGGTGGACGACTGGCATATCGACGCCTGCTACGCCGGCACCCAGAAGTGCCTGTCCTGCCCGCCGGGCCTGGCCCCGGTCACGTTCTCGCCGCGAGCGATCGAGGCGATGGACGGGCGGAAGACGAAGGTGCGGAGCTGGTATCTCGACATGTCCATGATCCGTCAGTACTGGGGCGATGCGCGCGTGTATCACCACACCGCACCGGTCAATATGACCTACGCGCTGCGCGAGGCACTGATGATCATTGCGGAAGAGGGACTGGAAAAGCGTATCGCGCGGCACGCGGCCAACCATGCCGCGCTGCGCGCGGGATTGGAAGCACTGGGTCTGACCTACATCCCGGAGCGCAGCCTGGCGACGCTCAACTGCGTGCGCATTCCCGACGGGGTCGATGACGCGGCGGTGCGCGGCCGCCTGCTTGAGGACTACGGCATCGAGATCGGCGGCGGACTGGGGGTGTTCAAGGGCAGGGCATGGCGCATCGGACTGATGGGCACGGCAAGCACCCGGAGGAACGTGTTGCTGCTGCTGGGAGCGTTGGGACAGATCCTCAAGGAGATGGGCGCATGCGGAGACGCTGGAGCCGGCGTGGATGCGGCAGTGCGGCAGGTCTGAGCCGCCGGTCAGCGCACGCCCTGCACGCGTCGGTAGCGATAGGTCCGGTAGTTGCTGTAGTCCCGCGTGTTGCGGCCGTCGCCGGACAAATGGTCGCGCTGGTACGTGGCGATATCCTCGAAGACGTTGGACTGGTAGCCGCCGAAGGCGCGCGGGCCGTGGCTGTTGCGGTCCACGTACCAGGGGATCGGGTTGTGGAAACCCATCAGTCCCGGCGCCGGGGCGTGCTGCATCTGCGGCGTGGGAACGACGATCGACCCGTGCCCGACCGGCCCGCGCGACGCAATCGCGTCCTGGTCGAGGCTGATCCGATCCACGGCCGTGTTCGATGCGCATGCTGCCAGCAGCAGGTTCAGTCCCAGGATGGTTGCCGCGGCGTACCGACGCACGGATAGCAATCGCATGGTCACCTCCGTCCGCTTCGGTGCGAAAGCCATGCCGCGCCGGGGCCGCGCCGAGCCCCGGTCCCGCGCCGGAGGGCCACAGCGGCCTGGGAGGGCCGGTTGGGACGATGCGGCGAAGGCTGCCTATGATCGGTCCCGTCTTCGGAACGGTCCGGTTGTGACGGGTGTTGCGTGGCGGCAGCGCCCCGTGTCGACCGCCGGCGGCGCATGGGTCGGCCACACCGACTGAGCGGCGTGTCAACGAAGAGGATGCAATCATGATCGTCAAGGCGTTGGTGGCGGAGTTCGTGGGCACGTTCGCCTTGTGTTTCGTGGGAATCCTGGCGATTGCCCATGCCGAGGGCGACCTGGTGATCATCGCGTTGGCGCACGGCTTGACAATCGCCGTCTTCGCGCACGCGGCGATGGACATCAGTGGCGGGCAGTTCAACCCGGCCGTGTCGATCGGGTTGCTCGCCGTGGGCAAGATGAAGGTGAAGGACACATTCGCGTTCGTGGTGACGCAGTGCCTTGCGGGCGTGGTGGCGGCATTGCTGGTGCTGCCGCAGGTAAAGCAGGCGGGGGTGGGCGGTGGGACGCCGGCGTTGGGTGAGGGTGTGGGCATCGGCATCGGGTTGCTCGTTGAGTTGGTGTTGACGTTCTTCCTGGTGTTCGTGATCTGCGGTGCGGCGACGTTCTCGAAGACGCCCAAACACGGCGCCCTGTTCATCGGCCTGGCCGTTTCGCTGGACATCCTCGCGGGTGGGCCGATCACCGGCGCGGCGATGAATCCGGCCTAGCATCTCGGGCCGGCCCTCGTGTCAGGAAACGGTGAGTTGATGGGGCAGATCTGGCTCTACTGGCTCGCCCCGGTCGCCGGTGGCGTGCTGGCGTGCGTGACCTACCGTGCGATTCATGTCCTGGACGCTAAAGTAAAGGCTGAAGCCTAGACCGTTCGTTTCGCAAGATTGGAGAATGAAGCGATGCCGTTGCAAGTTGGTCAACCGGCCCCGCCCTTCACAGGCAAGGCCTACCTGAGTGCGAGAGATGAGTTCATCGACGTGTCGCTGAAGGACTACGCCGACCGCTGGTTGTGCTTCCTGTTCTATCCGATGGATTTCTCCACGGTCTGCCCGACCGAGCTGACGGCGCTGCATTCGGCGCACGAACGGTTCGCGGACGTCAGGTGCGACATTCTCGCCTGCTCCTGCGATTCGCACCTGGTGCACAAGGGCTGGTGCGACAACCACGACGGCCTGCGTGGCCTGCGGTATCCGTTGCTTTCGGACATCACCAAGCGCATCAGCATGGACTATGGCGTGCTCGCGCCGGACAAGGGCATTGCGCTGCGTGGAACATTCCTGATCGATCCGCATGGCGTGCTCCGGTGGATGTCGGTGAATGAACTGATGATCGGCCGCGATGTGATCCAGATCCTGCGCGAACTCAATGCCCTGCAGACCAACGAGCAGTGCCCGTGCAACTGGAAGAAGGGCGACCAAACGCTCGACGCGTGAAGCCGTTTTTGCACGCGAAGGCGGGCGTGAGTATCGTCGGCCGGCATGAGCAGCGCCGAGGCCAACCGCGACCGTATCCAGCCGTGGACGGAGAATCCCTTCTACTGGCAGTACAAGGAGCGGCCCGTGCTGCTGCTGGGCGGGTCGGTCGAGGACAATCTCTTTCAGATCGACAACCTTCGCGAGCACCTGGACCTGTTGGTGTCGGTCGGGGGCAACTACGTGCGCTGCACGATGTCCTCGCGCGATCCGGGCGATGTCTGGCCCTTCCAACGCGATGACACGAGCGGCCTGTACGACCTGGAGAAGCCGGGCGTCGAGTATTGGCGCCGGTTCGAGCAGTTTCTCAAACTGACGGCCGAGCGCGACATCATCGTGCAGATCGAAGTGTGGGACCGCTTCGACTACACCCGCGAGCCGTGGCGGGACAACCCGCTCAACCCGAAGAACAACGTCAACTACACGTCGGAGCAGTCCGGCCTGCCGCACGAGATCAATACGCATCCGGCGGAACGCGAGAGCTGCTTCTTTCGCTCGGTGCCGGCCCTGGAGAACAACGAACTGCTGCTGCGGCACCAGCATAAGCATGTCGACCGGCTGCTGGAACTGTCGCTGCCGCATGGTCATGTGCTCTACTGCATGGACAACGAAACGAACGAATCGCACGAGTGGGGCTTCTACTGGATCAGGTACATCCGGGCGAAGGCGAAGGCGGCCGGGGTGGAAGTGCAGACCACCGAGATGTGGGATGCGTGGGACCTGCATCACGAGCACCACGGCCACTCGGTCAACAACCCGGACCTCGCCACGTTTCTCGATTTCAGCCAGAACAACCAGCAGGAAGACGAGCGGCACTACCGCAACTTCCTCGATGCGCGGCAGATGGTCGTCGACAGCGGTGCGATCCGCCCGATCAACACGGTGAAGACCTACGGCGCGCACGCCGGGCATCATGGGTCGGGGCGCGAGGGTATCGAGCGGTTCTGGCGCAGCATCTTCGGCGGCGCCGCGGCCGCGCGATTCCACCGGCCGCCCGCGGGGCACGGGCTGGGCGACATCGCCCAGGCGCACCTGCGCAGCGCGCGGCGGGTGACCGACGAGATCGACGCGCTGCGCTGCGAGCCGCGCACCGAACTGCTGGCCGGGCGGTCGCGCAACGAGGCGTTCTGCCTGGCGCGGCCGGGTGACGTCTACGCCGTGTTCTTCACCGACGGCGGGCAGGTGCGGCTCAAGTGCGACCGGCCGGCGACCGTGAAGTGGCTGAACTGCTGGCTGGGGGCGTGGCAGGATGAGCATGCGGTGGATCCTGTGGAGGGGATGATCCAGTTGCGGACGCCGGATACGTGGGGGTACTGGGTGGGAGTGGTGAGGGAGAGGCACGAAGGCACTTAGGCACGAAGGCACGAAGCGGAGTAGAAGCATGGGCGTGACCATGCTCGGCATATAGCCCCGGGCATGCCCGGGGGCGATCCGGAAGATCGCTCTGCGCGAAAAAGAGTGAACAAACGAAGCAGGAAAGCAATGCACTGCACAAGCGAACGAGACGAGCGGATTCTGATCGGTGCGAGCTGGTATCCGGAGATGTGGCCGGCCGAGGAGTGGCCGCGCGATGTGGCGCGGATGAAGGAGATCGGCTTCAACATTGTGCGGCTGTTCGAGTTCGCATGGCACCGGTTCGAGCCGCGCGAGCGCGCGTATGACTTCGCCTGGGCGCGGCAGGTGCTTGACCTGCTGCACGAGGCGGGGATCGTGGCGATGCTGGGCACGCCCTCGGCCGCGCCGCCGGCATGGCTGACGGCCAAGTATCCCGAGGTGCTCCAGGTGCGCCCCGACGGCACGCGCCGCACGCACGGCATGCGCAAGCACGGGTCGCACGTCAGCACGTGGTACCGCGAACTGTGCGCCGACATCGTCGGGAAGATGGTCGAGGAACTGGGTGACCACCCGGCCGTGCACTCGTGGCAGATCGACAACGAGATGGGCGGCAGCGATTTCAGCGACGGCGCCCGCGCATCGTTCCACAAGTGGCTCGAGGCGCGCTACGGCAGCGTCGAGAAGATGAACGAAACCTGGGGGCTCGAGTTCTGGTCGCAGGCGTACGGCCATTTCAGCCAGGTGCCCATGCCAACGGCGCGGGTCGGCTCGATCGAAGTGCCCGAGCGGCATCACCCCTCGCTCATCATGGCCGTCGCGCGGTTCAGCAACGACCAATGGAGCGGCTACATCGCCGACCAGTGCAAGGTGATTCGGGCCGGCAGCGACAAGCCGATCACCACCAACATGGTCAAGGGGCTGGGCATGCACTGGTACCAGCACAACAAGGCACTGGACCGCGTGGGCCACAGCCTGTACGCGGATGTGGATCACTACGCGTGGCAGCTCTGGTGCTTCGACCGGATGCGTGCCGAGAAGCCCAGCCGGCCATACTGGCTGCTGGAGACGGCCCCGAACTGGTCGGGCGGCGGGCGGCTGTGGAATATCCACCACGATGCCGCCGGTATGCGCGCGATCGCCTGGATGAGCGTCATGCTCGGCGGATCGATGGTGCTCTTCTGGCAATGGCGTCAACACTGGGCCGGGCAGGAAATGCAGCACGGCACCTGCGTGACGGCCACGGGCCAGTGGCGGCCGAACAAGCAGGCGTGGGCCGATGTCGCCGGGCAGTTCGCGACGCACGGCCGGTGGCTGCTGGACCACCCCCCGGCGCCGGCGGACGTGGCGATCATGCTCAGCAACGAGGCGGCGTGGGCGTTTTCGATCGACCCGGTCGATGACGACATGGAGTACGCCGCGCGCTGGCGCGATGACTACTACCTGCCGCTGGTGCGGGCGCAGATCTGGCGCGATGTGATTCACGAGGCGGCCGATCTCGATCGGTACAAGCTGATCCTCATGCCGCACATGCCGATCGTCGCGAAGGACACGCGGGCCAGGCTGCGCGAATGGGTGAAGCGCGGCGGGCGACTGTTGCTCGGACCGCTCACCGGGCACCGCACCGAGGAGTTCACCTGCTTCCGCGAGCAGGCTTTCGGCGGGCTCGAGGAGCTGATGGGCGCGACCAGCAGTGTGCGGTTCACGCCGATGTGGGTGGAGGATCGGATCAGGATGGTGTTCGAGGATGGGCATGTTTCACCCGTGAAGAGCTGGTGTGAGGGGTTCGCGCCGACGACGGGCAGGGCGCTGGCGCGGTACGAGAGCCCGGCGACGGGTGACGGCCGGCCGGCGGGGTACGGCGATGGGGAAGTGGCCGCGGTGTACAACGCGTTTGGTGACGGGGTGGTGGTCACGTTGGGGTCCCGGGTGGATGAAGCGACGTATCTGAAGCTCGTGCGGCTGCTGGGCAAATCATTCGGATTGAAGCCCATGGTCGAGGGCGGCGGTGACGTGCTGGTGGTGCCGCGCGGCGGGGCGGGGCGTGTTGCGGGCTACGGGCTGGTGAACCTGAAGGAGACGACGCAGGACGTGGTGTTGCCAGTTGAGGGCGTGGATCGGTTGACGGGCGAGCGGGTCGGGTCGGCGGTGAGTCTCAAGGCGTTGCAGGTGATGCTGGTGGAGGCGGATGGTTGAGCGCGGCGTGGTGTCGGCCCTTCGGACCGATGGCGGCCGGGACGGCCACCCCACCTCCAAGGCAGGCGGCCGGGACGGCCACCCCACCAACAGACCGGCGGCGGGGGACGGCCGCGCCGCGAAGGCGCACGTTTAACCGAACAGGCTGTGCGCCCACTGGACGAAGGCGGGGAAAATGTCTTCCGGTTCGGGCAGTTCGGGATGCCAGCGTTTCTCGTGCTCGAAGAGCAGCCAGCCGTCGAAGCCGTTGCTATGCAGGAGCATGACGGCCTCGGCGATCGGCAACTGGCCGCTGCCGGGCGGCACGTAGCGCCAGCCGTCCTTCATGGCGTTCGGATGCTCGGGGTGATGCACGGCGTCCTTGAGGTGCGCGTAGGTGATGTGCGAACCGACGGCGTGCCAGGTTTGCTCGGGGGTCTCGTCACCGACGCGCGTGGTGTGGCCGATGTCCCACAGCAGGCCGAATGCCGGATGGTTGACGCCGCTGAGGATCGCGCGGCAGTCGCTGCTGGTGGTCCAGTGGTCATGCGTTTCGAGCATCCAGGTGAGATCGGCCGCGCCGGGCAGGTCGAGGACCTGTTGCATGGTGTCGACGCCGATCCGCGCCGCTTCATCGCGGCTCATCTGGTCGAGGTGGCCGCCGCCGAAGACGCGGATGCGCTGGCAGTCGAAGTCGCGGGCGACATCGATCGTGCGCCTGGCTTCGTCGAGATGGCGTTGCAGCTTATCGGCTTCGCAGATGCGCAGGCTGGAGGAGATGGCGGAGACGACGAGGCCGGCGTCATCGAGTTGGCGTTTGGTGGCGGCGGCCTGCGAGGTGAAGGCGGGGAGGATGGTGATATCCAGTTCATCCTGCAGGCCGCGGAAATCGACGCCGTGGTAGCCGTACTCCGGTCCGAGGCGGCAGAGGGTGTCGAGGTCCCAGTTGGGGCAGCCGAGGGTGGTGAAGGCCAGTCGCATGAGATGGGCTCCTTGGCGAGGCGGTGGGCGGTGCGGTGCCCAGCGTGCACCAGACGGGGCGGTTGGTCAAGCGGGGCGGCCGGGCACGGGTACGGGGCGGTATGCGTCGGAGAGCAAGTTCTGCCATGCGCGGGGTCGAGAGGGTATGGTCCGGGCAACAGGCTTAGCTCGCCGCGCGGCGAACCCTCGATTCTGATGCGTGAGGGGCGGTCCGAGTGCGGAAGTGCGCTTTATCACAAGAAGACCGCACAAAAACCGATCAAAAGTGCACGCTTTTTGGGCCGGTTTCTGTTCGTTTCGCTTGGTTTCTGCAGGAATCTGCTGATTTCTGCGCCCGGCCGGCGCGGGTGGGGAAGGGGCGATGGCAAGAACTGATGTGTGAGACGGATCGAGCGGTTCGGTGGTGCGGGGATGTCTCGGCATGGCTGTGGGTCGGCGTGATGAGAGGTGGTGCGGAGCGACGGGACGGAGAGGGGTTGGCGTCGCAGACAATGGAGGAGGTATTATAGCAATCTGTTAGGCATGCGTCAATGGCCGAACGATGCGAATTCCCACATTTGCGGCCGGCGCGCCTGAGAGGTGCGACACGGCTGGCGGCCCGGCCGTGCGGCGCTCGCGGAGCGCCAGGCGTGGACCAGGTCAGCAGTGCCCGACATTCTTGACCGGCTCTGGCAGTGGACCAGGTCGGTCAGTCATCCATTCGTCGGACGGTGTCTGCCGCACATTCGTTGCATTACCTCTTCCACCTGCTTCCGGTTTGAGGAATCAATGACCGCGATCGTGAGATCAGGCTTCCCGCGTTCCGTCACACGCAGAGTCTCACCATTCATACACCAGTTCTCGACCATATCCCAAGCAATCGTCCGTGACATATTATCCACTTGCAGCACAAGTGAATGATCATCAACGATGAGTCGCGCAGGCCGGGAATCCTCGCCAACCAACTGCTTGAGTTCCCTACGGTATCGTGGACGAAACAGACTGGCAAAGAGCACGCCGGCCATCCCAGCGATAAGCACTGCCAAACCGAGAACAGAAGCAATGAGCGGCGACGTGGCCTTCACCAACACGGCAAACGTAATCACGGCACCGAGCAAATAGCATAGAATCGCTCCCGTGTAAAGCCACTTGGGTTGAATGGGTCCCCATAGCCGAAGCTCCGCCAACTGCGACCATTGCTCAGCACTGATCGTCACATCGATCGATCTGTTGGCTTCCATGGGTGTCTCTTTTCTATGCCTTATTGCAGCTGCGAAGGGCTGTAGCTCTTCTTGATCGTATCGAGACGTTTCTGGTTGTGTTGATTGCACCATGCCTCAGCTTCTTGCGCGACCAGGCCTTCCTTCAGTGTACGCTGGATCGGCGCGGACGCATTCGCGCCAAACTCGAAGTTCCGAGCGATGTCCATCTGGAACGGAGTCTCCGAGTATCCCCCGATTGTTGATTGCTCCAGTCACAGGACTGGCTGCTTCGAAGCGGGGAAGCGCACGAGGGAGACAGGTTCAGAGATCCCGCCCTCGCCTCAACTGGCTCAGCGATGTGGGCCTCAGTGTAACCCAGGAACTCGTACTCAAGCCAGCCTCGGGCTCCTTGCACAGATTCGGGTACGGTCCTGCCCTCAAGCACAACCGCATTGAGCCGGTGCTGTCCCTCGCTGACGAATACCTTGCCTTCGGGGTCAATGAAGGCCTCTGTCTCGTGGGTATGCCTTCAAGCCGTTCCGGGGCTTGCCAGGGGGTGAGCAAGCCCGGCCGGCGACGGCATGTGCATCTGCGTCTGCATCGCAGAGCGAGCAGGTTGCCACGCGGGACCAGCCGCGCCCTGGTGTGGGGCGTCGTTCCGCTGGATTTGACCGATCGGGTCGATCACGTGACAATGTCCTGCTCGATTCGCAGGGCCGGCGTGGTCCTGAAGTTCCTTGTTTCTCGTGCGGAGCCCTAGCCGGGGCCGAGCACCCTGGAGCGTTCGCCAGCGATGGCGGATGACAACCGATGGCCAATTACACCGGACCGAAGGTCAAGCTGTCTCGTCGTGTCGGCGTGCCAATCGCCGACATTCCCAAGCACACGGCCAAGCGTCAACTGAACCCGCCGGGTCAGCACGGGTTTCGCAGCCGGCGTCTGCGCGACTACGGCGTGCGTCTGAATGAAAAGCAGAAACTGCGTTACCACTACAACGTGCTGGAGAAGCAGTTCCGCGGTTACATGGACGAGGCGTCCCGCATGAAGGGCAACACGGGCGACGTGTTGTTGCGTCTGCTCGAGCAGCGGCTGGACAACGTGATCCGCCGTCTGGGCTGGGCGCGGACGATCTGGCAGGCGCGTCAGATCGTGGCCCACGGGCACGTGCTGGTCAACGGCCGCAAGACGGACATCGCCAGTTGCCAGGTGAAGGCGGGCGACAAGATCACGATTAAGCCCAAGAGCCAGAAGTACGTTCGCGAGAACATGGAGAGCCTGGCGGGGCACATCGTACCGGCGTGGCTGACGTACGACCCGTCGACGCTGACGGCTTCGGTGGTGAGCGTGCCGACATCGGACCAGGTGCCGTTCGATGTGAACCTGAACCTGATCATCGAGTTCTACCGTTAAACGAGAGCCGCCTCGATCAGAGGCACGGAGCGGAAAGCAAGAAAGCGGCGGGCGTTTGCCTGCCGCTTTTTCTCCAGATCGGAGCGGATGAAACCACAGATGCACACGGATACACGCGGATCGGGAGACTTGGTTGTGTATCAGCGGTACGGCAAAGCGAGACGGTTCGTTCTTGTGTGGCGTGACGAGGTGAACACCGAATCGCGATGCCCGAGCAGGTCCGGATGCGGTGGGAGCCGGCCGCGCCACGCCGCTGTCTTGAGTTTGCCGGTGTCGGTGCGAGCGTCAATCGGGCCCTGGCCACGTTGGCCTTACCTATCCGATCGGCGTGCATCCGTATGCAACTGAGGTTTCATTCGGTGGTTTGACGGGCGGCCACGTTCGTCGGCATACTGTTTGGCTTGTTTGATCCTGACAGGGAGCCTGCCAAGTGGGTTACAACTGCGTTGTCTGCGTCAAGCAGGTGCCGGATACCAGCCGCATCACGGGCGATGCGATGAAGGAAGACGGCACGGTGAACCGCGCGGCGTTGCCGGCGGTTTTCAATCCCGAAGACATGAACGCGCTGGAAGAGGCGCTGGCGATCCGCGATGTGCACGGCGGGACGGTGACGGTGGTCACCATGGGCCTGCCCAAGGCCTGCGATGTGCTGCGCGATTCGCTGTATCGCGGGGCGGATCGGGTGGTGCTGATCACCGACCGGCGCGCGGCCGGGTCCGACACTTTGGCCACCAGCTACATTCTTTCGTGCGCGGTGCGGAAACTGAACCCGGACATCGTGCTCTGCGGGCGTCAGGCGATTGACGGGGATACGGCGCAGGTCGGGCCGCAGTTGGCCGAGAAGCTGGACATGACGCCGATCACGTACGTCGAGCGGGTGATGAGCTTGGAGCATCAGACGGTCACGGCGCGGCGGAACCTGGGCAACGGCTACGAGGTGGTGCAGGCGGATCTGCCGGTGATGCTGACGGTGATGGAATCGGCGAACACGCCGCGCCCGTCGGCGGTGCGGAAGATCATGAAGTTCAAGAAGGCGCGCTGCCGCGCCGAGGTGGAACTGGTGGTGCGCAACGAGTTGAAGGACCAGCCGAAGGACGCGCAAGAGCCGGAGGTCGATGCGCGCTGTGCCGCGCTGCGGGAGAAGGGCCTGCTGATCGAGCAGTGGGGCCTGGATGAGGTGGAGGCCGACCTGGCCTGGTGCGGCCTGGCGGGCAGCCCGACGAAGGTCAACCGCGTGCAGGCGATTGTGCTGGCCGGCGGCGAATACAAGCAGTTCGAGCCGACTGATGACGGGGTGGCGGGGCTGGTGGATGAGTTGATCAAGGAACATACGATTGGGTGAGGGAGAAGCGACGGAGGGGCGGAGAGAAGAAAGGCACGTAGGTACGTAGGCGCGAAGGTACGTAGGCACGAAGGCACGAAGGCACGAAGCGGAGAAGGGGGGCGTGCGGCGAGCGATTGGGTCAACATCCTAGTCCATCAAGTGAGCGCTATGATCGAAGTCAATCGGCAAGGTGAAGTCTGGATATTTGCGGAGCAGGAAGACGGCAAGCTTTCGGATGTGCCGTTGGAGTTGCTGGGCAAGGGCCGCGAGCTGGCGGAGACGCTGGGCGTGCCGCTGGCGTGCGTGCTGCTGGGCGGGCGCGGCACGGAGGAGCTGACCAATCGCCTGAGCGCCTACGGGGCGGACAAGGTCTATCTCGTCGAGCACGAGCAGCTTCGCCACTACCAGACGGCGACGTACCGCCGCGTGGTGTGCAACCTGGTGGGGACGCACAAGCCGCAGATCGTGCTGTACGGGGCGACGCCGATGGGGCGCGACCTGGCGCCGTCGGTGGCTAGCGCGATGCGTTGCGGTTTGACGGCCGACTGCACGGACCTGCAGATCGGCGATCACAAGGAACCCAAGAGCGGCGAGGTGCACGAGAAGCTGCTGCTGCAGATTCGCCCGGCCTTCGGCGGGAGCATCATCGCGACGATCGTGAACTTCGACCGTTGGCCGCAAATGGCGACGGTGCGTGAAGGGGTGATGGTGATGCCCACGCCCAACGCGCACAACCGGGCGGCGGTGATTCGCACGGAGGCGGGCCTGGGCGGGATGACGCCGCCGGTGCGGATCATCGAATCGCAGCGGACGGAGAAGAAGGTGAACCTGAAAGGGGCGCGCGTGATCGTAGCCGGCGGCGCGGGGGTGGGGACGAAGGGCAACTTCAAGCTGCTGTGGGAACTGGCCAACTGTCTGGGGGGCGCGGTGGGCGCCAGCCGCGCGGCGATCGACCTGGGGTTCATCGACCACGATCACCAGATCGGGCAGACGGGCACGACGGTGCGTCCGGCGCTTTACATCGCCTGCGGCATCAGCGGCGCGGTGCAGCATCGCGCGGGGATGGAGGAGTCGGCGAAGATCGTGGCGATCAACACGGACCCGGAGGCGCCGATCTTCAGCTTCGCCCACTACGGGATCGTGGGCGATCTGCGGGAAGTGTTGCCGAAGCTGATCAAGGCCGTGCGGCACGGGGCGGCGATCGAGGACGCGGTGGCGGGGTGAGCGAGAGGGACCAGAAGGAGCGAACCAACCAGCATGGCCAATTTCTTCACTGACAACGACGACATCCGCTTCCTCTTCGATCACCTGAACCTGCGTGAGTTGGCGGGGATGATGGAGGAGGGGTTCAAGTATCACGCCGAATACGACTTCGCGCCGGAAGACGAAGACGACGCGATTGAGAACTACCGGCATGTTCTGACGTCGCTCGGGCAGCTTGCCGGCGAAGTGATCGCGCCGACCGCCGAGGAGACGGACAAGGTTGGCAACACGCTGAATCCCGACGGCACCGTCACCTACGCGCCAGGCATCGCCGAGGCGATCAAGCGGCTGGGGCAGGCGGACATGATGGGGTTCACGCTGCCGTACAAGTACGGCGGCCTGAACTGCCCGCAGCTTCTGTACTCGATGTCGAACGACATCGTCAGCCGCGCGGATGCGTCGCTGATGAACATCTACGGCCTGCAGGGCATCGCCGAGACCATCCACGCCTACGCGGACGACGCGTTGAAGGACGAGTACCTGCCGCGCATGGCGGGGGGCGAAGCGACGGGGGCGATGGTGCTGACCGAGCCGGACGCCGGCAGCGACCTGCAGGCGGTGAAGGTGCGGGCATCGCAGGACGAGGCGGGCAACTGGTTCGTGCACGGCGTGAAGCGTTTCATCACCAACGGCTGCGGCGAGGTGCTGTTGGTGCTGGCGCGGTCGGAGCACCAGACGACGGACGGCCGCGGGCTGAGCCTGTTCTTGGTTGAGCGCGGGCCGGGCGTGACGGTGCGTCGGCTGGAGAACAAACTGGGCATCAAGGGCAGCCCGACGTGCGAGCTGTTCTTCGACAACGCCCCGGCGAAGCTGATCGGCGAGCGCCAGCGCGGGCTGGTGACGTACGTGATGAACCTGATGAACGGGGCGCGTATCGGCATCGCGGCGCAGTCAGTGGGCATCGGCGAGGCGGCGTACCGCGTGGCGCGGGATTACGCCCACAGCCGCAAGCAGTTCGGCTCAGCGATCGAGCATCTGCCCGCGGTGCGTGAGTTGCTGGTGAACATGAGCATCGACCTCCAGGCCGCGCGGGTGCTGACGTACTACGCGAGCTACACGGTGGACCTAGAGTACGGCGCGACGCGCATTGCCGAAGGCGGCGGGGAGGGCAACGGCGATGCCAAGCGCGCGGCCAAGAAGGAAGCCCGCAAGTGGAAGCGCATGAACGGCATGCTCACCCCCATGAGCAAGTACTACGCTTCGGAGATGTCGATGCGGGTGAGCAACGATGCGATCTCCGTTCTCGGCGGCAGCGGCTACATGAAGGACTACGCGGCCGAGCGGCACTATCGCGATGCACGCATCACCACCATCTACGAGGGAACGACGCAGTTGCAGATCGTGGCGGCGGTGCGCGGCGTGGTTTCCGGGTCGGTGACCAACGCCATCGAGCCGCTGCTGGATCGCGAGTGGGCGGACGACCTGAAGCCGCTGATCGAGCAGGTGCGCGAAGGGCAGAGGCTGCTCGATGAGGCGATCGCCTTCGTCAAGTCGCAGGACAGCAACGAGTACATGGACCTGTGCGGCCGGCGGCTCGTGGACATGGGTTGCGCGCTGGTGATCGGCACGCTCTTCTGCGATTGTGCGCGGGCGAGCGAGCGGAAGAAGGCCGTGGCCGCGCGATGGCTGGGGCAGAAACTGCCGGAGATGCGCATGCTCAAGGACCAGATCTGCTCGGGCGATCGATCGGTGATCGCGTCGTTTGATCAACTGGTCGGGCCGCGGCCGACAAAGGACTGATTGTTCGCGTAAGCATGCCCGCCTACCATACCGGCCGCGATCGGTTGACGTGACCGGTCAGTCCGGTGTTCGATGAACGAGCGATGCGCGGCGGTATGGGGCCTGCACGTGTGGCGGGCGCCGAGGGCTCGTTGATTGCCTCCGCCGCGATAGGACACGAGGAAACGCATGGGTCTGATGGACGGCAAGCGCGGGTTGATCTTCGGAATCGCGAATGATCGCAGCTATGCGTGGTACGTGGCCAAGGCGCTGCACGAAGCGGGGGCCGAGTGTCTGTTCACGCGGCTGCCGGATCCGAAGGGCAAGATGGAGAACCGCTGCCGCCTGGCCATCAAGGCGCTGGGCATCGACGACCCGTGGCTGACGCCGTGCGATGTGAGCAACGATGACGATCTGGACACCGTCTTCACGCGCGTGCGGGCGCGGTTCGGACAGATCGATTTCATCGTGCACTCGGTGGCCTTCGCCGACCGGCAGTTCCTGCAGATCGGCAACTTCCATCACACGACGCGTCAGGCGTGGGCGCAGGCGCTGGACATCAGCGCGTACTCACTGCTGGCGATGGCGCAGCGGGCGGTGAACGTGATGCCCGACGGCGGGTCGATCCTGGCGCTGAGTTACTACGGCGGCGAGAAGGTAATCCCGGGCTACAACGTGATGGGTGTCGCCAAGGCCGCGCTGGAGCACACGGCCCGGTACCTGGCGTGGGAGTTGGGCGAGAAGGCCATTCGCGTGAACCTGATCTCGGGCGGCCCGCTGCGCACGCTGGCCTCCTCGGCCGTGGGCGGCATCAGCGAGATGTTCGAGCACCAGGCGAAGAAGAGTTCGCTGCGGCGGAACATCAGCGGCGAAGAGGCGGGCGACACGGCGCTGTACCTGCTGAGCGACCTGAGCCGCGGCGTGACGGGCGAGACGGTGCACGTGGATGCGGGGTTCAGCATTGTGGGGGTGTAGGGGGAAGCGACGGAGCGACGAAGGGGGAGGAGGAAGGCACGGAGGCACGGAGGCACGGAGGCACGGAGGCACGAAGGCACGAAGCAGACATGCTCTGCTGCTCTGCTGCTTTACTGCGCCTACTGCGGTTCCTGCCACGCTGGTCAGTCCATAGACACCCGTCTATGCCCCGCCTACACTGTTCGCATGATCACCGAAAAAGACGCACAACGGTTTCGTGACGATGGCTACCTGATCGCGCGCGGTGTGTTCGCCGGGGCGGAGCTTGAGCGCTACCGCGAGCTGGCCCGCAAGGTGCAGGCGAAGGCCAAAGAAGAACTGCTGCCGGGGATGCGGTTCTGGTTCGGCTCGGGCAAGAGCAAGGAGTACCGCGATACGCAGCCGCGCGAGGTGCGGGCCAAGGCTTCATGGGGCATCAACGAACTGCCGCGTCGGGAGCTGTTTGAGCCGGAGTTGATCAACGTGTTCGGCCACGAGCAGGTGGACCAGATCATGAACACGCTGCTGGACCAGCCGCGCGCATGGGGGATCAAGATGCTGTGGACGCCGAAGGTTGTCGGCTACGATCTCGGCTGGCACCGCGACCAGCTCAAGCACGATCTGTATGACTGGGTGCAGTACAAGCCGGCCGCGCAGGACCATGTGCAGTTCAATGCCGCGCTCAACCAGGATCACTGCTTCCTGGTGGTGCCCGGTTCGCACCGCCGCAAGCTGACGGAGCAGGAGTGGGAAGCGGTGGGCAAGAACATGGAGCTGCCCGGCCAGGTGGTGGCGGACCTGGAGCCCGGCGACATCGTTTTCATGGACGCGCACACGCTGCATCGTGGCCGCTGCGCCGTCGAGACCGATCGCCTGACGCTGCACTACTCGGCCCAGTCGCAGTGGGTGCCGATGAAGCCGTGGGGCCACGAGGGCCACATGGAATGGCTGATGAGCGACGCGTTCATCTCGCAGCTCAACGAGCGTACGCGGCCGTACTACGAGCGCCTTCACACCGCCGAGCGCACCGACCAGGCGATGGCATTCGTGATGGCTGCGGCGGCGGAGCACGGCTACGTGACGCAGTAACCGCAGGAGAGCAGCAGGTGCGGGAGGGCCTTGGCCGCGCTGATCAGTTCGCGCGGCTTGGGGCGGCTTTGAAGCCGAGGAACTCGCGCCGAGTACGCCAAGGGCGAAGAAGAGACCGCCAAGAAGAGCTTTCTCAGAAAAGGATGCGGACGCCATGGTGCGAATCCTGGCGGTGTCTCCGGCCCTTGGCGCTCTTGGCGTTTCATTCTTCCTTTCGATCAGGACCTGTACCCCCGCGGCCTGCGTGCGAGAGGGGAGAGCAAGCGAGAGGAGAGCAGGGGAGCGCCGCCAAACCTGTCTGCTTCGTGCCTTCGTGCCTTCGTGCCTTTCTTCTCCCCTTCCCCACGATTGTTCTCCCCGGCCGCGCGCGTTATCCTCTTTGCTGAACGCGGCCAATGGAGGGCTGCCCTATCACGCGGAACAAGGACGAAGAGGATCTCATGCCTATCCGCTTCCACTGCGTGGCCTGCGAGGCCAGGATGAAGGTTCCCGACGGGTCGCAGGGCCGCAAGGTCAAGTGCCCCCGTTGCGGACTGCTCCAGACGGTGCCCAAGGAGTCGGTCGCGGCCGAGCCGGTTGGCGCGGCGGCGAAGGGCAAGGCGCAAACCGCTTCGGAAGATGAAGGCGAGCAGGCCTTGAGCGAATCGACCAGCGCCCCGCCGCCGGAAGGCATTGAAGAGGCCGCGCCGTCGCCGAAGGATGAAAACGCCGGTTCATCGGCGAAGTCGGCTTCGCCCACGGCCCCGGCCGAAACCGAGGCTACCGGTGAGTCGGACACCGACGAGAAGGCTGCGGCGAAAGCCGCGCCTGAGAAGAAGCCGTCGCGCAAGGGCCGGCGCGGCAAGCGGGCGAAGAAGAAGAGCAAGCATGGCAAGTGGGAAACAAGCAAGAAGCGGGTCGAGGTGGGCCCCGCTTCGCTCTCGGCCGCGCTGAGCGAGCGCGAGGAACAGAAAGAAGCGGCGCAAGACGCACAAGAGGACACGAAAGCGACGGACGCGAAGCAGTCGGACGATGCGGACAGTGAGGTGAAGGCGACAGAATTGACCAGTGTGCCGACTGACGCGGCCAAGCCGGCCACGGGTGCAGAAGGCGAGAAGTCGCCGGAACCCGAGGCAGCCGGTGATGAGATGTCTTCGGTCCAGACGGTTGAGTCCCCCGAACCCGCCGAAGGCGGTGAGACGGACAAGGTCGAGCAGCCCACTGAGCCGGAGGAAGCCGGGCGAGCGCAGCCGGCCGCATCGGGGGATGGCGCACCCGCAACCGCTACGGCGGAAGAGACCGCATCGGATGAGATGACCGAGAGTCGCGACGAAGCGCAGCAGATGCCGGATGACGAAGTCACCGGCGAGGAGAAGCAACTGCTGTGGGCGAAGAAGCCGGACGAGGCGCGCGGCACGGACGAGGACGACGCGCTGGGTCGCGAGGATGAATCCACCTCGGCGCAGGACGTGCCCGAGCCGGTGCCCGCGCCCGACCGCAACGTCGCGCGGCCGACAGCGGCGACCGAATCCGTGGCCCCGCCGACGCCGGAGACGGACGAGGACGAGGCGGATCCATCGGAGGGGACACGGGCGGAAGTTTCGGACGCCGCGTCAGCCGCCGCAACGTCTGCCGATGGCGAAGCTTCCGACGCGTCGACGGATGGAGCGCGGGATGAAGTCGATGCGCGGCAAGAGAAAGTTGACGAAGCGTCGTCCGCCGAGGACGCGCCGGTGCGGCCCAAGGTGCGTTCGAGCGGTGCGCGGCCGGAACCGATCGCTTTCTCCGGCGGCCGCAAGGAATCGCCGTCACCGGCCGAATCGCCTCGCGAGAAAGAGGCGCGCACCGATAAAGCCGTCGCATCGAGCAGCGCGGCAGGCGTGGAGCGCGAATCGCCCGCGGCCGAGACGGTGCACAAGCCTGCCGCCATATCCACGCCGAAAGCGGTATCGGTGCAGGCGCGCATCCGCGAGTTGCAGTCGATGCAGGTCGTGGGCAAGGCGCTGCACATCATGGCGATTCTCTCGATCATCCCGGCGGTGTGGCTGGCCCTGTGGCTGGACGTGGGCAACGCGAAATGGATCAGCTCGATGGTGGGCCTGCTCCTCGGCGGCACGGTCGTCCTGATGGCATGGGGCCTGGGCACACTGCTGCTGGGCGTGCACCGGTACATGGTGGATCGGATCAGGGAGGATGAGGAATAGGTGTAGGGTACAAACTGCCGCACGGGCCGGTGCTGAACCTGAGTGGACGCACGCAGTTGCGGCCGGCATCATTCTGGAGGTCGCTCTGGTGTTCTTTCTAGCTAGTTGTGATGGCGACAACCAGCCGCCTGTTCCGAAGCTGACTTTCACGATACAGCACGTTTTCTATGTCAAGCCGCCGGTTGATCGCGTGATTCTCGTCGGGATGGTCGATGAAGGCAGTGTCAGCGTGGGTGACGAATTGACTGTCCATTGCGCTTCAGGAGATGTTCCGGTGGTTGTCGAAGGCTTGGAGGCCCTGGACAAGGATATCCAGCATGCCGGCGCTGGTCAGCAGATTGGCTTGCGCGTGGCGGGGATCAGTAAGGACGAACCGGTTCCGGGGAATCTGGTCACGCGGGAGTAGCGTTCGTACGTGGCCAAAGCCGTTGGCTGGGCTGGAACCATGTCGCCGACACACTCAGTGCTGACCAGGGACCTCTCGGGCGACGAGAGGCGGAGACTTGAGCGAGAGGACCGGCTGAACTCAGATTACGGGTGCTTGGCCTGCATCGTGATCGGGATCATGCACGTCTTCGTACTCGGGGGCATTGCCGTCGCGTATTTCGCGTCAACCATGTCGTGGGTGGATGGGGTCTGCACCGGTGCTGTGGCGGGTCTGCTTGTGTCGGTCTGGTTTGTGTTCAGGGCGGGTCGTGGGATCCGCCGCAGTCGACGGCTCAGACTGCGAGACATCGAGAAGGGGAAAGTCCAGCAGATCGACGTGTGGGGCGCTCTGGCCGTCAGCGTCGGTGATGGGGATTGGCCGGCCCTGGCGATCGACATCGGTAAAGGCCGGACCCTCCTGCTCATTGGTGATTGGCTGCTTGATAGCCAGACGTACGGCGCCGAGCAGGTTGTTCGCGATGTGGCGTTCTTCAATGGCCTACCGGCCCCGAGTTCGTTTCCGAGCGAGTCGTTCACAATTTCCAGACTTCCAAGCTCGGGGGACGTCATATCCATCAGGGCCACAGGCGAGTATGTGGCCCCACGCGAATGCGCCGGTGCGCCACCGCCGCATTACCGTTACAGTGAGTCAGAAGTAATACCGATCGGTTTGGACAGGATCGCGTCGATTCCGGCCTCTTGGCATCAGAAGGAGGGTGGGTCGGCGTTCACGAGTCGTCGGAGCAAGCCCCGACCTGCAAGGGCGTTGGACTACTTACATGGTGATCTTCGATCGATCCGCCGGTCGGTTTTCTTACCTCGGCAAGCGGGCGTGGCTTGTGCGCGGCGGGATCCTGTTGATCGCGATCGCGGTGGTGGTCGGCAGTTGGGTGTATGACGGCCGGCCTTCGCAGCCGCGACGGCAGGCGACGCCGGGCAAGTACGCGGGGCAGTGGGTCAACGTTCGTCTCTATCAGGGCGGAACGTTCGCCGTCGACGGCGAGACGGCGGGGATCATGGCGATCCACTCGGCGCTGAAGGCGGCCGGGGAGAAGCCGGTGATGCCGCTGGTGAGCATCGAGGCGCATGCGCAGGCCGAGGCGCGCGGCGTGCTGTACATCGCGTCGCTGGCGCGGCTGTTCGGCCTGACCGACCTGCGGCTGGTGACGGTCGAGCGCGATGACCTGATCATCGAGCAACCGCAGTTGCAGCCGGGGGATTTCCTCGGCGCGCCGGTCAGTGAAACAGGCAAGGCGGATCCGCGCGTGGCGCGGACGTTCATGGTCAACGCGAGCGGCCACGTGTACGTGGATGATGAAGCGCCGAAACTGGTGGAGACGCTCAAGGCGCTGAGCGAAGAGATCGCGGCGCATCCGGACCGCATCGTGCTGGTGCGGGTGGCGGGGGCGTGCCCGGTGCAGGGGTTGGTCTCGGTGATCAGCGACTTGCACAACGCGGGGGTGCGGCGGGTGGCGCTGCAGCCTCTGGCGTCGGCGGAGAAACTGCTGCTGTTCGAGCAAGCCAACGTCGGCGATGCGACGGTCGCCAAACTGGTCAGCGATCCGCCGGGCGAGAAGCGTTATACGTTCCCCGCGGTGGTGGTCGCCGGCGATCGCTCGGGGCTGACCACGACCAACATCGGCAAGCAAGGTGACGTGCTGGATATCCTGGTTGACCGCTGGGGCGAGGAACTGGTGCCGGTCGAGCCGCGCGTGATCACGAGCGGGCTGGCGCGGATCGAGCCGGGCTTCGCGGCCGAAGGGCGGCTGCACGTGGCCGGCTGGTACGTGCTGGGGCCGCTTGCCGAGGGTCAGGGCGTGCCGCCGGTGTTGCCGGTGCAGTTGGGGCAGGTCTATACGACCGACGGCGTGACGCGGCTGGGGTGGGAATACGTGCAGAGCCGCACGCCGCGCCTGCCGGGGACGCGGGCCGAAGCTGATGGCGACCTGCTGGCGATCGCGCTGATCCACAGCCAGGAAGCGCGGCAGGCGGCGTTGTGGGTGAATGCGGGCGTGAAGGCGCTGTGGTGGAATGGTGTGGCGGCGACGCGGCATGACCGGCAATCGCCTGCCGATGACCGGGGGCGGCCCGATGACCGGGGATACGCAGTGTGGATTGAGCCGGGGTTCAACTGCATTGCGGTGCGGTACGGCGCGGCGACGACCGATCCGCCGGCGCGGCTGACGTGGGAAGTCGGGGAGGCGAAATGATCGGGCCGATCGGGCGTTAGGCGGAAGTGGCCCTTTCCGACGGGTGCAGGCCGGTTCGCATCACATGGAGACATTTCTCATGACGCGCAAGATCAATCGACGTCACTTCATTCAGGCCTCGGCCGCGGGCGCGGCGGCGCTGGCTTTGAGCCACGTGCCGCTGGTGCGGGCCGCGAGCGCCAACAGCAAGCTGAGCATGGCGTATATCGGCACGGGCGGACGCGGTGGGGCGCATCTGGGGTTCGGCCGCGGCGAGCACGTCGTGGCGATCTGCGACTGCGATCTGCAGATGACCGGCAAGGCCGCGAAGATGTTCCCGAAGGCGAAGGTCTACCAGGACTATCGCAAGCTGTTCGACGAAGTGGGCGGGTCGCTGGATGCGGTGGTCGTATCGACGCCCGATCACCACCACGGCCCGGCGACGCTGCGCGCTCTTCTGCGGGGTTGCCACGTCTACACCGAAAAGCCCATGGCCTACACCGTGGAAGAAGCGCGGAAGATGGCCGCCGAGGCGAAGAAGCAGCGGGTGGCGACGCAGGTCGGCAACCAGGGGCACGCCAATTCGCACAACCGCGCGACGGTGGAGTACGTGCGGGCCGGCATCATCGGCGATGTGCAGGAGGTGCACGTCTGGACGAACCGCCCGGTCTGGCCGCAGGGCATGGGCAAGCGGCCGGAGAAGGTTGCGGTGCCGGATCACCTGGACTGGGAATCGTGGATCGGCCCGTCACCGTACCGCGAACGGCACCAGCATCTGCATCGCTTCGGCTGGCGCGGGTGGCTTGATTTCGGCACCGGGGCGATCGGCGACATGGGAGCGCACACATTGGACAACGTGTGGTGGTCGATGGCGCCGGATGCGCCGGCGACGATCGAGTGCGTGCGGGTGGAAGGGCGCAACGACGAGACGTATCCCCGCCGCGCGGTGTACAAGTGGGAGTTCGCGGCGACGAAGGACCGGCCGGGCTTCGTGCTGTACTGGTACGAGGGCGGGCTGAAGCCGGAGAAGCCCGAGGAGGCGAAGGCCGACCCGATGTTCAAGGACCGCGACCTGGCAGGCAGCGGCGGGCTGTACGTCGGCACGAAGGGCAAGTTCTACTTCTTCGGTGATTACGGCGGCCAACCGATCATCATCGGCGAGAAGCACCGGCGAGAGGTGCTGACCGGCATCCGCGAGAAGCAGATCAAGCTTGATCGCATCCCGGCCTCGATCGGCCACCACCGCGAATGGATCGAGGCGTGCAAGGGCAAGCGCGCGTGGGACTACCCGAAGAGCAACTTCCACTACGGCGGGCCGCTGACCGAGACGATGCTGCTGGGCAACGTGGCGGTGCGCGTGGGCAAGAAGCTGACATGGGACGCGGCCAGGCTTCGCTGCACGGATTGCGATGAAGCGGAGCAGTATCTCAAGCGCACGTACCGGAAGGGATGGGATCTGGAAGGGTAGGGGGAAGGCACCGAGACGCGGAAGCACGGAGCGGATCAGTCGGGCGCATTGCCGTACCGGCCGCGAGTGGCGCGGCGAAGCGCCAGCGGGCTTAGAAACAACAGAACCAGCGAGGCAGCCGGCTCGGGCACCACGGTGACATCCGGCGGGGGCGTGAGTTGTCCTGCGCGGTATGCGCCGACGGATGCCCGTGCTTCTTCGAGTGAGACGATGCCATCACCATTCGCATCCCCGTCCGTGGCCGTCGCGCCGGAGAGGCCGATGTTGGCCACGACGGCGGCGGCTTCGGCGAAGCTGACATCGCCGCTCGCGTCGGCATCGCCATTGGTCAGCAGTTGATAGGCGCGCTGTCCCAGCAGTGCGTGGGCGGTGGCGGTGGGGTGGACGTCGTCCCAGAAGAGGTACTCACCCGGCGTGCCGCCGTTGATGAGCTGGTCGGTGGTGTTGGTGAATCCGTAGGCGAGGGGGTCGGCGAGGATCTGGTCGAACATGGCTTCGGTATCGAGGCGGAAGAGATTCACGTCCGGTCCGGCCAGGCCGGCGAGGGCCGCGTCGACGTCGTCGTTGAACCGGCGGGTGAGCGCGTCCATCGCGGCTTCATCCGGTCCGCCCTTGAAGCGCGGCGTCTCGCCCAGCGACGGCAGGTTGGGCACGAGGAAGAACCGACCCCCGGCCGCGGCGAGCTGGGTAACGTGATCGGCAATGTGTGCGGCCGGGATGGTGGGATCGGTCGTCGGGCCGTCCAGCAGGTTGTTCGCTCCGCCCCAGACGATGAACAACTCGTCGTCGGCAACCGTGTTGTTGCCGAGGTAGGAACTCGTCTGCGCGCCGAGATTGGGGATGAACAGCGGGAAGATGAAGGTGGTGCCGGGGCCGGTCTCCGCGCCGCCGTAGGCGTAGTTGAGTCCGCCCAGCCGGTGCGGCGTGGCGCCGGGCAGCCCGAGCAGGCCGGCGGTCGTCTCGTGCCAGACGGGGCCGTTGGTGATGCGCCCGTCGAAGTGCGGCGGGGACGGCGGGTAGATGCCGAAAGAAAGGTCGTAGACGTTGCCGGTGTCGGAAAGACTGTCGCCGATGACGACGATATTGCCGAAGGCGGCATGGGCCGTCGCTGGGGCGAGCGTGATGGCGAGCAGGACGAGGATGATGCTGCGTGAGAGGCGGGGCATGGGGTTTCTCCACCACGATGGGTCCCGAGGCGCGCCGGGATGGCTCCTCAGATGACTTTAGCTTGCCATCGCCGCGCCGGGCAAGCACCGATCGGCAATCGTCCGGGTCCGCGCGGTGCATCACGTGTGATTCCTGAGGCGTTTGGCGGCCTGATGGCGGAGATCCGTTGCGACATGCTGGAGGAATGTGCATGAACCGTTCGATGTGTTGGTCGCTGTTTGCATGTTTCGCGGCGTGGGTTCTGGTCGGCGTCGCCCCGGCCGGCACGGGCGTCGGCTTCAACCGGGATCGCTCGGCTTCCTTCCCCGACGCCAACCCACCATTCGCCTTCGACGGCACGACCGGTGAGAACATCCTGTGGAAGACGCGGCTGCCGAACTGGTCGAACAGTTCGCCCATCGTCGTGAACGGGCGCGTGTTCCTGACCAGTGAGCCGGTGGAAGGCTACGCGCCGTATCTGCATTGCATCGACGCGGCAAGCGGGCGCGAGCTGTGGAAGCGGGAATTGGATCCCGTGGCCGCGTTTCCCGCCGATGAACAGGCGGCGGCGCGCGAGTTCGCGCTGGCGACGTGGGCGTGGTGGCGTCAGAACGAGGCGCTGTGGGCGAAGGCATTTCATCTTCACCGCGCCCAACGTGACCAGTTTGATGATTGGACGCCGCCCGCGTCACTCAAGGCCGAATGGGAAGCGATCCGCGGCCAGGTCGAAGCCTTGGGCTTCGAGTTCGTGAAGCCGCGCTCGCGGGCCGGTGGTTACCACGGCAGTTGGCCCCACCCGCGGCGGGGCGAGACCGACAATCGATTGCGACGGCTGCGCGACCTGGGCCTGATCTGGAGCGGCTGGCGCGGTTTCGGCACGTGGGAGGGCGTGGCTTACCCCACGCCGTGCAGCGACGGCGAGCGCGTGTACACCGTCACGTCGTTCCACCACTACGTCTGCTACGACGTGGACGGGCGACTGGTGTGGCAGCGGCGTCTGCCGCCGACCAGTGGGGCCACGATCGCGCCGGAGCATCGCGACCGATTGCACACGGAGAAGCGCTGGCGCCCCGGCTGGCCGGGGCAGGGCGGGTTCAGTACGTCGCTGCGGGTGGTGGACGGCGTGTTGATCTCGAATGCGGGGCACATGCTGATGGGGCTGGATGCGAAGACGGGCCGGGAGTTGTGGGCGATGCCCGCGCTGACGGAGATCGGGCAGGCGATGGGCGTGCCGGCGGTGGTGCGGGTGGACGGGCAGGCGTTCATGATTTCGGTGGGCAGCGAGAACTGGAAGGGCGAGGGCAAGCGCAAGGGCGATGAGATCGTGCGCATCCGGGATGGCAAGAGCGTGGGCTTCCTGCCGGGCACGGGCAGCGGCAAGAACGCGGGCAACGGTCCGATCGTGATCGACGGCAATCTCGCGGTCACTTGGGCGGAGAAGGGCCAACTGGCGGCCTACCGGCTGCATTGGGACGCCCAGCGCGAGCGGATCGTGCCGAAGGAAGTGTGGCGGCGCAAGGCGCCGCGGCGTTTCAATCCCATCCGGCGCGGCTGCTGGCTCGACGGGCACGTGTACGAGGGCGAGCATGTGATGGACCTGCGGACGGGCGAAGTCGAGCAGCGCTTCCGGACACGCATCAACCAGGGCTACTGCGGCCACGGCGGCTTCATCGCGGGCAACGCGTTCTGCCGCTGGAACTTCTACGGCGAGCGGCCGAAGCGCGGCGAAGTCATCGAAGGCGTCAACTGCGCCGAGTTCCACTTCATGGACCGAACGACGGGCAAGGTTCTGGGCGTGGGCAAGCTGCCGATCAACCCGAAGGACGGCGCGAGCGAAGCGCAGCGCACCGCGGAAGAGCATCGCATGACGGAGTGGCGCTGGCTCGGCGCCGCCACGCCGTGGGCGGAAGACGAGAGGCTGTACATCCGCAGCTACGACTTCCTATGGTGCGTCGGGCGGACCGACCGTGATTGAGGCGGACCAGGCGACAACGGCCTGCGTCGTTACTCATCCGCGCCCTCATCGAGTTCACGCAGCACCAGTGAGGCGGCCCGCGCTTCGGCGGTGCGGGGGATGTCCTCGATAATCTGCTCCAGGCGCGGGCGGGCGATTTGCATTTCCTTCAGCCAGTCGGTGTAGGCCTGCGAGGGATCCTGAACATCGCGCAGGCGGAAGCTGATGACCTGCTTGACGAAGGTGGGAATGACGCCGATCTCCATCTGGATGAGGATGGCGTGATGGCCCGGCGCCAGGCGCACGACGGAGCCGTTGAGCACGGCTTGGCCGCCGAGCCAGGCGGAGTAGCCCTTGCCGCCGCGCATCATCACCTCGACGAAGCGCGGCTGGTCGGTCCGGATGACGGTGTAGTAGTACGTCACGGAATTGCGGGCGTGGCTGATGGGGCCGACGACATCGATCGTGTTGTTGGCGCTGAAGTGGCGGCGGTCAAAGGGGTCGAGGCTCCACCCGCTGCCGGCCTGCACGTACTTGCCGTCCAGCGCCGCCACCTTGATGGTCTTGCCGGCGAAGGTGACATCCTGTCCCGGCCTGAGCAGGGCGGCAGCGGGGCCGCCCATCGCGTCCACGGGCTTCTTGTCCGGCTGGTTGTCGAAAGGCCCCACGAACAGCCAGTTGCCGGGGGCGGTCTGGATGTTGCACGCCTCGACGGGCACGCCATCGGTGGGTTCAAAACCTTCCGGCGGCGTCGCGCGGATGACTTCGGGTCGGTCCGGTCGCACCGCGAGGTTCTGGAGAATGGTGCGCGCCTTGTTCCGCAGGGCGAACTCCCTGCCCTTCTCGGTGGTGACGGCCATGCACATGATCGACTTGTAGGTACGCACATACATGCGATCGCCCTCGAAGACGGGCTGGGCGATCATCGGGCCGTCCAGCAGACAGGTGCTGGCCATGTAGGGGACCGGTCCGGGGATGAGGAAACCGAGTTCGGCGGGATTGTCGGAGATGCTCCAAGAATGGGAGCCGGGGCCGGTGCCGATGACGACACCGTATTTCCCGGCGGAGGCGGCGGGCGTGTAGGCCAGGCCGCCGCGGCGAAGGGCGGGCACGATCGAGCCGATAACCTGGCCGGTGCGCGTGTCGGCGACGTGCACATCGTGCCACGGCACGGGCGTGCGGCCGCTCGATGGGTGACCATTCGAGCCGAATACATACCCGTCGGCGTAGGCCGCGCCGGCGTTGCCGCCGCCCTTGTCGATCTGCATGATGATCTTGCTGCCGACGCGCCCGTCGGGCTCAAGCCACACTTCCGCGACGGACACGGGATGGCTGCGGTAGATGTACGCGCGATTCTCGATGACGAACGGGTCGCTGTAGTAGCATTGCCGTCCCACGCCCAGCACGCTGGAGAGCATGCGTCCGTCGCGCGGGTCGATGACCAGGCCGGTGCTGGTGAAAATCAGCTCGCGCGTGCGCTTGCCGTCGGAAAGGCGCATGGACACCACGCCGCCGGGACAGCCGTAACCGCCGGACGCCCAGACGGGGCGCTCCCAGACGACGTCGCCGGTCTTCTTGTCGAAGGCCATGAGCTTGTGGCGGAAGTAGGGCGGCGAACCGGCTGTCCCGATGAAGTCCTCGAGCGCGCGTCGATCAGACAGCGCGCCCTGGATGATGACCTTTCCGTCGGCGAGAATGGGGGAGGGAAGCTGTGCGACACCGCCGCTCATGTGCGTGCGCTTCATCCACTTGCGATTGCCCTGCAGGTCGTAGCAGGCCAGCACGCCGGTGTTGTGCTTGACCCAGACATGCTCGCCGTCGCTGCACGGCGCGGGGAAGGTCCAGCCGTAGTTGTTGTTCCAACCGTGATCCTGAACGCCGAATCGCCGCTGTAGCGATCGATAGGTGCGATTCTGGTTCTTGATTTTGTCCAGCTTCGCATTGAGCTTGTCGATTGCGGCCTGCGCCTCCTTCTCCTTTTCCTCCGTTAGATCGCCGGCTTCATCGAGTTCGCGCAGTTCGTTCTCGAGTTCGGCCAACTGGTTGGTTAGTTCGCGGCGGTCGCGCGAGTTGCCAGCTTCGTAGCCCGCATTCCACGCCTTGATCAGCCGGGCGCGCTCCTCCTCGGGTGCGAACTCGACAATGTGGCTGTCACGCTTCCAGAGAATCTCGCCGGTATTCTTGTCAAGACAGTAGAGGGTGTGCGGCTCGCAGTTGGTGAAGACCTTGTCACCGACCACGATGGGGTTGGCCGCGCTGTAGCTGGGCATCGGCGTGCGCCAAAGCACGTTGGTGCCGCTGTGGATTTCCCAGGCGAGGGGCGGATCGGCGTCGGGGAACCGGGCCGTCCAGTCGCCGCGCCGCCCGCGGCGGGGGTCGGGCGGGAGCGAAGCGGTGGCCTCGCGTTGCGATGCGCGCTCGGCGGCGCGCTGTTCGCCGGTCTTCGGCCCCGCGCCCGTGCTGAGCATGACCCAGAAGTACGAGGTGCCCTTGCGCGACTGGCACGCGAAGAGCAACGTGTTGACGCCCTTTCTCAACTGGATCTTGAAAAGCGGCGGATCGATCGGGCCGTCCTTGGCCTCGGTGCGCCCCACCCACGTGAGTGCATCATTGACCCAGAGCTTGCCGTAGTCGGCGCCGAGCGCTGAGGCGTGGATCTCGATATCGCGATCGGCCTTGACCTGTGTGAAGCCATACCACCGGGCGGTCTTGGCGCCGTGCACGCCGCCCGAGCCACTGGAACGTCCGCGGCCGCGATGGTGGTAGACCGGATCAAACGGCTGACCGGGCGGTGGGATGAAGCGGAACGGGGCCTCGTGTTCGACCCAGGCGAACGTGCCGCCATCACCGGGCGGTCGGTAGCCCTCGAGTTTCTCGCGGTCCGGGGCGTAGCGCGCACCGGGTGCGTGGATGATCTCCGGCAGACCCGGCGTATCGAGTTCCCGCCGCGTGTCGGGCGCGAACGCGGCGATCGTCTGCCATCGCGGGATGCGCTGCCAGCGCTGCGAACCGGTCTTGCCGGTGTCGGCCGGGAGCAGGGCGATGCCGCTCTGGTCAGAGGGCAGCGGCAGATCATCGAAGTAGGGCCCGAACAACGGGTCATCGACTTCGATCGAGTCGATGGTGAACGTATCGGCGTCGGCCGCGCGCTTGAGTTGGCGTTCCATGAGCGAACGGATACGTGAGAGATAGCGGTGGACGTGCGGCAGGGCGTCTTCCTGCGCAGGCCATTGCGGCGGCGCGAGCGCGGTGACCTCGAGGGCCTCATCGAACGGCAGCGGGTAGTGCCGCATGCACATGGCGACCGCTCGCGCCTGCTGGTAGCAGCGCGTGCCCTGCGTTCCCATGGCGAGGGCCGCGGCAAGGGGCTTGTCCGGCAGGTCGGTATCTTCCGGGAGCGTGATGGTTTGTGGCGCCTGGGTCGCGTTGCCCGTGACCTTGCCCTTGCCGGCGTCGTAGTCGCCCTCGACCTCGTACGAGCCTTCCACGGTGTCGCCCTTGATCTTTGCGTCGAGGGTGATCCGCAGATCCTTGGGCTTGTGGTCCGGCGGGACCCATGGATCGGGCTGCAGCGTGATGCGCAGCACACCGGTCAGGCGGTCGCCGTCCACTTTCAGGCCCGATGCTTCAACATCGTGTTTGGCAAGGTTGTAATTGCGCGCCCGGGCGAAGCCGCCGTACCACGTCGTGCCCCGCCGATAGGCGACGCATTCGATATCGGCCCGGCTCGTGCCGCGGATGATGGCGCCGTGCAGGCGGAGATCGAAATCGCGCGGCGGGCCCTTGGCGGCGTCGGCCCTTTGGCGGTCAGACAGTTGCTTGACCAACGCATCGCGGGCGGTGAGGATCGCCTGGTAGTCGGTCCTAATCCCGTCGTGCGGCGACGGTGCATCCTGCGCGTGCGTGACCTGTAGGAAGCACAGAGACAGGGCGACGGCGATCGCGGTGAATGTCGAGGGGGCCATGGTCCGGGTCGGCATCCGCATGTGACGCTCCTTGTCCGTTCCGCTCGGCCGGCCGAAAGGCTACTGACCCAGGCATGCGGCCGCGGAACATGGAGGTTGGTGCGCTTGTCACAACGCCCGACGGGCCGATGTCTTTCAACGTGACCATCCGTGCGGCGTCATGGCAGTGATTGCCGGATGGTGGATGATCCGAGGAGTCGAACCATGGCGGATGGCTGGCGGATCAGCGGCTTGATCACCCTTTGGCTCGGCCGGCTCGCGGCGGTGGCGCTCTTTCTGTTCTGGGGCGCGTTCCTCGTCGCGCATCTGGGCGAGTGGTTCGCCAATGAGCAGGGCGAGCTGCCGCCGGCGTGGGTGTGGGTCGGCACGGCGTTGCATGTGGCGATGCTGGTGGGGCTGGCGATGCTGGTCCACTGGTCGCGCCTCGGGGCGCTGGTGACGGTGGTGGCAACGGCGACGTTTTTCTGGTGGATCGAAATGAAGTCCTTTCCCTACATCGCGCTGCTCAACGCCGTACCCGTGATGCTGGTGTTGCTGGGATACGGCATGCCGAGGCGCGGCGAGGCGTCACAGCGCGCGGCGACGGCCGGCCATTGATGACTGGTCTTCCGCGGTGGGGGGATAGCACGCGGACTTCGCGCGATCGGTCGCGAATCCAAAAAAAAAACACCGCGGAGCTGGGTCCGCGGTGCGGCCGATTGCCTGCTTCCATGCCGGGGGCCTGTTGCCGACGGCTGTCCGCCTCGCGGCCCTCGCCCTGACGGGCTCCGGCTTTCTCCTTTCCAGCTTCCTCGATCCCTCGGAACGCACCACCCCGGGGCCTTCCGCCCCGTGTACCAGTTGCCTACCGCATCACCCATTTGCGCTCCACGGCCTGCACCGTCTGGCGCTGCGGCGTCTGCGGCTTACCGGGGAAGGCGTACTCCAGCGACAGTGTCTTGCTGAGCAGGATCTGCTGCGGCACGTCTTCGTCCTGTTCGTTCTTCTCGGTCTTGATCGGGTCATCCATCATGGCCGTCTCGCCGGAAAGGCCTTCGACGAACACCCAGATCCGCGCGACTTCCACATCGTGGGCAGGCCAGATGGCGACCGACTCTTTCGCGCCGTCCTCGCCGGTCCGCAACTCGCCGACCACGGCCTCGGGGCTCTGCAACAGGTGGTTCTCCACGCGCTCCTTGACCGCGTCAAACACGTTGGGCGGCACGTTCATCCCCGCGGTGATGATCGTGCCCTGATCGGTGAGGATGGTGAAGTTGGGCACGAACAGCCGGCGCTCGCCGGTGTTGTTCACGACCTTGTAGGTCATGTAGTAGTACCACTGGTTCTTGCCGCTGAGGTCGCGCACAGCGATGGCCCGGGGGGCATCGACTGTGAAGTCGAAGTCCCAGGACTTTTGCACCATGGACGGCTCGGGGGCCACCTCGTTGGTCGGATCGGCCTCGGCCAGCGCCAAGCAGGCGAACATCAGCAACGCGATCACACAAATCTTTTTGGCCACGAGGGTTCTCCCATACGGGGCGGGGGCGGGTACAGGTGCAGCCCGACGGCTTCCATTCTAAAATGAGATGGCAGCGGGTCAACCGGGAAGGCGCCCCATGGCCAATCGCGGCTGATCGATGCCGCGCTCGGACCGTCGGCGGGGCCCGTTTGGCCGCGATAGGCCCCGATTCTGCCCGGAGACGCCATGTCCGTCGATCAGGCGATTGAGTTGCAGCGGGTCCGGCCCTCGCGCCGGCGTCGGGCGCTCTCGGTGCTGCTGCTGGGGCGTGAGGCGGCTTCCGACCCGGCGGTGGACCAGTTCCAGGCCTACGCCACGCGGGAACAGCTTTCGATGGATGGGTTCTGGGAGGCCCGGCGCGGCGAAGAGACGGTGGCGGCGGCGCTGGCCGTGCCCTGCGCGGGGCGCACCGGTATGGTCTTCGCCTCCCCGCCCGACGGTGACGAGCACGTGCCGCTTGTGGGGGAGTTGATCGGACGGCTGGTGGATGAGGTCGAGCCTCGCCATATGGCTCTGCTCCAGAGCCTGCTGGATGAGGATCAGGAACTGATGATCCGCACCTACCGGACGGGCGGATTCGAGCGACTGGCGGTGCTGGTCTACATGGAGCGCGAAGCGGACCTGCCGATGGCCCCGCTGGCGTTGCCTCCGCCGTTCCGAGCCGTGAACTGGCAGCGGCGTCACCGTGAGCTGTTCAAGCGGGGGATTCTGGCCAGCTACGAGCAGACGCTGGACTGTCCCGGTCTGCTCGGCCGTCGCGACATCGATGACATCCTGGCCGGTCACATGGCCACCGGGCGGTTCGAGGCCGACCTGTGGACATGCCTGCTGGCCGAGGATGAGCCGGTGGGCGTGATGCTTCTGAACGTGATCCCCCCGCGCGAGGCGCTCGAACTGGTGTACCTGGGGCTCGCGCCGCGTGCACGGGGACACGGCCTGGCCAGGCGGCTGATGCTGCACGGCCTGTCGCAGGTCAGGCGGCGCCACTGCAGGCGCATGTTGCTGGCGGTGGATGAACGCAACGAACCGGCCGTGCGGCTGTACGGGGAACTGGGCTTCCATCCGACGACGCGCAAGCTGGCGATGATCCGTTCGGTCGGCACGGAATAGGACGTCGGCCCCAACCGTCGCGCTGTGGTGTGTGATAGACCGCGGTGATGCTGATCGATGCATCGAGACGGTGGTGGTGGAGCGTGCCGATACAGCGGAAAACACCGAGAAAAACAGCGGTTTCGGCACTGGTGGTCCTTGAGGCGCATGTTATCCACACGCTTTCACCGACGATGGGAACCCGGTGGATAAAAAAATCTGATGTGGTCCAAGTGCTTGCGAGTTCTCACCCTGAAAAGTCAAGCGCCCGGTGAAGGTGGGTAATCCGGTTGACCGGCGCGCGGCAAGGCTTATTCTCGTGTGCGCGGCAAGGGAATGTCGCCCCGCTTGGCGGGTTCGTGACGAGGCGCGTGTGTGAGTTGGGCCTCACGAACGGACCTGAATCAGGGGCGTGGGTCAGGCGACCTGACGACTGCTCGCGGTGAAGGACTCATCGCGGCGGATCGCGCCCCCATGTCTCGTGAACGTTGAGTGTGTTCACGCAAGCGGCGTCGGGGACGGAGCCACTTCACGAGCGCCAAGGCACATGAGTGCGCCGCGCAATCTGGACGAGGGAATCCGCTTCCTTACTCGGATTCGATGAGACAGGGACGTGACCGTGGCGATGACCACCTCACCGAATGCTGTATGTGCGCGAATCGCCAGGCGACTGGCCGATCGCGTCGGGCCCCATCGCTACAACATGTGGTTCGACCGCTCCGCGCGGCTCGACTACCACGACAACGATCGGCGATTGGAGGTGGCGGTCCCCAATGATTTCGTGGCTGACTGGATCGGCCGCAACTTCCAGGAGCATCTGCGTGAGGCGGCGAGCTTCGAGCTCGGCGATGCCTGCGGCGTCGAGGTGCGCGTCGATCCGTGCCAGTTCGGCTCTTCCCAGCCGGCGTCGGGCGCCACGGCGACGGTCGACAGGCAAGAACAGTCGCCGTCGACGCGTCGCCCCGACCATGCCAACGACAAGCGTCCGAACAGCGCGCGACCGGCACATGGCGAGCTGAAGCACCGGCTCGAGGATTTCGTGATCGGTCCCTGCAACGAGCTGGCCCACGCCGCGGCCATGCGTCTGGTGCAGGAAGACGATCCGCGGATGGTCAGCCCGCTGTTCGTCTACGGTGGATGCGGGCTGGGCAAGACACACCTGCTGCAAGGCGCCTGCCGCAAGATGAAGTCGCTGCATCCCGGTGTCCGCGTGCGCTACACGACCGGCGAGCAGTTCACCAACGAGTACATCCATGCGGTGCGCAACAACAAGCTCGATGCGTTTCGGCGGCGCGTGCGCCAGCTTGATCTGCTCGCGGTTGATGACGTGCATTTCCTTGCCAGCAAGGAGAAGACGCAGCAGGAATTCCTGCACTGCTTCGACGCCATCGAGTTGAACGGGTCGCGGGTGGTGATGGCGTCGGATGCGCACCCGCGCCACATCCGTCAGTTCGCCGAGGCGCTGGTCAGCCGCTGCATGCGGGGCATGGTGGTGGAAGTGCGTCAGCCGGATACGGAAACGCGGGTGCGCATCGTCCGGGCCCTGGCGCGGCGGCGGGGGATTAACCTGATGGAAACGGTGGTGGCGATGCTATCGGCCCACTGCAACGGTTCGGTACGGGATATCGAGGGAACGATCACGCGTCTTCACGCGTTGGCGAGTCTGACGGGCATGCGATCAGGGGAGACGGATGACCCGGCGTCGGGCAGCGTTGCCGGCGGCAGCGCCACGGTTGGCCATGCGCTGGTGCAGCGACTGTTCGAGGCCGAACAGGTCACCGTTCCCAGGAAGGTGGTGAGTTTCGAAACGATCGTGGACGTGGTCAGTGAGGAGATGGCGGTCGCGAAGCGCGACATCCTCGGCAGTAGCCGGAATCGACGGATCGTCCTGGCTCGGTCGATGGTGATCCATCTGGCACGGACGCTGACGACGATGAGCTACCCGGAGATCGCCTCCGCCATGGGCCGCACGAGCCACTCCACGATCGTCACCGCCTTCAACCGCATGCAGGCGCAGTTGCGCGACCGGGGCGATACCGTGGTCACGCTGCCCGAACACCCCGCGCCGATGACGCTGGAGCAGGCGAGCGAGCATCTCAAGCAGATGGTGGTGAGGCGGTAGGGGGAAGGCAGTAGGCGCAGTAAACGCAGGAACCGCAGTAAGCGCATTGGCCGCAGCAACCGCGGTGGTGGGTGGGGGGTGGTGAGTGCGGGAGTCAGGTGGGGGGATCGGCGCGGTATTTGATGATGCGGACGTTTTCCAGCGTGATGAGGCCCTCGACGACCATCTCGTCGATGTGCGGCAGGAGGGCATCGATCCTCTCCCGCGTGTCGACGATCTCGATGACCAGCGGCAGGTCCTCCGACAGCCGCAGTAGCTTTGTGGTGTGAAGGCGTGAGTGCGCGCCAAAGCCCATCGTCCCGCGCAGGACGGTGGCGCCTGCGAGATGAAGCTCGCGCGCCTTGAGGACGATCGCCTCGTACAGCGGTCGGCTGCGCCACCGGTCGCTTTCCCCGATGAAGATGCGAAGCAGGCAGCCGTCTTCAGGCAGTTTCATGCGAATCCTCCCTACGCGCCGTAGACGCTCATCGCCACCTTGTGCCCGACCCATGCGGCCAACAGGCCGATGAGATTGCTCGCGAGGATGTTGCCCGCCGCCAGCAGGTACTGGCTGTCACGCGCCAGGCCGGCCGTCTCCCAGGCGAAGGTCGAGAACGTTGTGAACCCGCCGAGCAGGCCGACGAGAACCGCCAGCCGCAGTTCTTCGCGGATCATCAGCGGTCCGGTGAACGCCGTGGCGGCGAAACCGATGCAAGCGCATCCGAGCACGTTCACGCCCAGTGTTCCGAGCGGGAAATCACTTGCGACCAGTCGATCGATCCACCCGCCCAGCAGGTAGCGCAGTGCGGCGCCGCACCCGCCGCCGAGGAAGACCATGAGGAGCTTCAGTGCCATCGAACACGCATCATACAGCACCGGTTGGGAGGATGGCGCGCCGGAGCAGACCGCGAGCCGTGCGTTGAGCGGAAGTGGGATGGACGAGGCGGAGAACTACCCGGCGCGGCGTTGGGCGACGCGCGGTTGCGCCTCAGCGGTATCTTCCGGGTTGACGTAGATCTCGATCCGCAGTTTGCCCCCGGCCTTGGCCCGGTACAGCGCGTGGTCCGCGTGAGCGACCAGTTGCTGGGCGCTGCGCGGCGAGGAATGACGCAGGGCGGAAATGCCCAGGCTCATACCGAAGCCCTTGGCGCCCTCCGGATCATCGGCGAAGAAGCGTGCCCGAGCGTCGCTGAGAAACTGCTTCTGCACGCGCTTGGCCACGCCGGCCGCAGTCTCCACGTCGGTCTCGGGCAGCAGCAGGACGAACTCGTCGCCTCCCAGCCGCCCCGCGACGTCGGAACGTCGGCAGTTGGCCTGCAGCACCTTTGCGCACATCTGCAGCAGCTCGTCGCCGCACGCATGGCCCTTCGTGTCGTTCAGGGATTTGAACCCGTCCAGGTCGATCATGATGGACGCCAGGTCGCGACTGTAGCGCTCGGCCTGCTGGTAGCTGCGATCCAGCGCCTGGTTGAATGCGCGGCGATTGAAGATGCCGGTCAGCGGGTCGGTCGAAGCCATGGTCTCGAGCTTCTGCACCGCCTCTTCAAGCTGGCTGTTCTTGAGTTTGACCTCGGCGAGCGTACGCTCCAGTTCCTCGCGCAAGCGAGTGTTCTCCTGCCGCGTCTTGGCGATCTGCAGGTTCTTCTCGACGATGACAGGGATGGCGAACAGGTAGTCGCCCGCCTTGACGACGTAGTCCTCAGCCCCGTTGCGGATGGCCTGGATGGCGTTGTCCATCACCCCTTCGCCGGTGACGAAGACGATGGGCAGGTCGCGGCGGCGTCGGTGGTATTCGTTGAGCAGCTCCGTTCCCGTGCCGTCGGGCAGGTTCATGTCGGAGATCACCAAGTCGAACTGCGACACGTCCACGGCCATGCCCTCGGCCACCGAAGACACGTGGGTGACGCAGTTCTGCCCGAAGTGATCGTGCAGTTGCTCCTGCATCAGCAGGGCGGTGTCCGGATCGTCTTCGATCAGGAGCAGTCGAGGCGTTTTGGTCGGCTCTTTGGTCAACGAAAACTCGCTTCCCTCAGGCTCGCAGTGGCACAGGGCGCGCGCGGCGCACGGCGACACGCGGTTCCCGTCGCTGCAAGTTCCATCGGCAGCATCTGAGAGGTGATTGAGGCGGATCTCGCAGCCGGCAAGGACGCGGACGGTCACCAGTTGTCACCGGACACTCGCCGGTATCGCCCAGTCGCTGCGATCGCTGCAATCGCTAGTGCCGTTTCCAGTCAGCCAGTTTCGCATACATGGTTGATCACGCAACTT
>CAZHJL010000002.1:0-143966 GCA_964532795.1 uncultured Phycisphaeraceae bacterium
AGGTGCTATACGACCTGATCCATTGATTGGGTGTCCCAATGTTGAAGTCAGGACTACAGTCGCAAGGCGATGGCGGCCAAATACCTCGAGGTGCTTGAAGGCCTTCGTGCTACAGACCGTCGCTGATTGATTGCATCATTCCGGCCGGGCCGACGATCGTCACGAGCTTTGTTTCGCTCGCGAACCGGCCACGTACGAGCAGCGTGGGACATGTTGCTTTTTCTCCGTAGTAAAGCGATTCCCAGCCTTCCGGGCTGGAACCTTCGACCCCCTCAACCAGCTCAACTGAAAAGGCGTCAGGCAACAGCAGGCGGATCGCCCAAGGCGACCCGTCGATCTCCGTGCGCCACGAGCCATCACCTGCGGCTTCCCATGGCGCGGGCATCAGGCGCCACCGCAGGACTGCCTCGTGTTGTCCGCTGGTCGTCAGGACGTCGGTGATAGCGAAGCAATCGCCCTGCCGCACCAACTCGCGGCGATGCGTCGGACTGCCCGGCAGCCGCGTATAACCGTCATGTTCCATGACGACGCTGTCTTCACCGTCACGCCCACCGAACGAGGATTCGATCAGCCGACCATTCACCCAGCGGAACCACAGGAACCGGGGGCCGTGGATCATCTGGTCTTCGCCGTCGATCTGCACGGTGTTGTGCGCGGCGATGCTCTTGAACCATAGCTTCCAAGGCTCCTCGTCGTAGTACAGGTAGCTGCCTGCGTCGCGCAAGACGTTGTGACCGCGGAACCACAGGTCGACATGCAGCATGTCCGCCTGCGATGGACGGTCGCGGTACCGGTGACACCGCGTGACCAGCCGCGATTGCGGGCCGCGCAGGATGATGTAGCCTCCGGAAGAGAGTGCGACCGACTCTCGAGATGACTGATCCGCTTCACGATGCGGTGCGTCCAATGTTTCGGTGCCCCACAGCCAGAGGGCCTTCTCATCCCACGGTCCGGGCGGATACAGCCGCGCTCGGTCGGTCCACCAGTGCGCCGCCTGCAGCGTGGGGCGCATGTCGAGGTAGTCAGCACACTCGAGCGGCAACACGCTGGCGCCGTCATTGGCGCCGTACAGCGGCGCTCGACCCGTGTCCGGATCGGTCATCTGCTTCAGCCAACCCGAGGCGCGTCCGAAAGCATCCTCAACCGCCTGCGGCACTGTTTCACCGCGTCTTCTGGAAAGACTCAGGTACCACAACACGTCGTCCAGCATTACCCGGTGGTAGTTCACACTGTGCTGGACGTACGAACCATCAGCGTATACCTGTCGTGCCAGTTCATTCACAAGCACGCGCTCGCCGCGCAGGCGCCAGCTTGCCGCGCCGGGCAGCTCCGGCAACACAAGGCCGGCCGTCCACAGTCCAACCGCTTCGCTCAAGCCGTGATTATTCTCCTGGCTTTGCGCGTAGTTGATGTTGACCGCGATGCGTCGGGCAAACTGCCACACAAGCCGCGTCAGGCGCAGCAGGCGCTCGTCCGTCGCCGCATGACTTTCGAGCGTCGCGCAGGCGGCGGCCAGCATGGCCATCATGCGGAAGCTGATTTCCTGTCCGCAGCCCCAGGCCACCGACATCTGCGGCGGATTCTGCTCGATCCATGCGTCGAACATGACCCAGTAAGCCTCGGCCCATCGGTCATCCCCGTTGCGGGCGTAGGCGCGGGCAAGATCGTAAGCCAAAGTGAAACGCGAAGGCTCCCAGACCAGCTTGATGTCATGTCGCGGCGGGCCCGATCTCGCCGTTTCAGTCCAGTGCTGATCCACCGGCCACGTGATCTCATGGACCGGATCACGATTGAAATCAGGCGGCCATCCGAGCCGGCCGTACCAGCGGCCAAAAAACCGGTACTCGCCGGCGAGCGCCTTCTCGCAGACCGCAATCACGTGCTCGTCCCAAGTCGCATCGCCAGCAACCTGCCGCAGCGCGTCCGGGGAGGGAACCGGCAGCAGGCGCTTCCGACGCGTTTCCCAGCGCTCGCGTTCGCCGGACACATCATGCGGGTACACCTTCCGGAAGGCTTCATCCGTATCGAGTGCGGGGTCGGTGCGCCGCCGCAGCCAGCCGCTCTTTACACGTGCGGCCTGCAGCAATCGTCTCGGCACGTTGTCCAGGCCAACGCCCTTCAGGGTCCACCAGTATTCCAGCAGCGGATTGGGCATAAGGGCTGGCCACGAGCCCTCCGAGAAGATGCCGAGGGCTCCGATTGGTCATCAGTTGGCGCTTGCCGGGTTCGGCCTCACTTCACCCCCATCAGCAGATCAAACACCGCCTGGTCCAGCTTCTCATACGGCAGGGGACGCGCGGCCAGTTTCTTTCGGTCGAACTTCTTGTCCAGCAATGCTTTAGCGTTAGCTTTGGTGTACTTGCCGGTCAGCGTGGCCAGTTGGCGGTTCTCGCGGTTGACCTTTCGGATGATGCTTTGGATGGTGCGGTTCTTGCCGAATTGCAGGGCCTTGGCTTCCAGGATCTTGTACGTCCGCATCGAGCCGCGGGCGAATTCCAGCACGTCCTTGTGGTCGCTGGTGCGATAGGCGTGGCTGTCGAAGTGCTTGGGGCCGTTGTAGCCGTAATCGGTCAGCAGCTTCACCAGGAAAAACGCGTGCTTGTAGTTGGCGCTGCCGAAGCGGAAGTCCTGGTCGTAGCGGCCGAATTCCTGATCGTTCAGATCAATGTGGAACAGCTTGCCGGCATCCAGCGCCGCGGCCACCTGGTGGACGAAATTCAAACCCGCCATGTGCTCGTGGGCGACTTCCGGGTTCACGCCCACCATCTCCGGGTGATCCAGCGTTTCGATGAAGGCGAGGTAGGAGCCGGTAACGGCGTTGTAGATGTGGCCGCGCGGCTCGTTGGGCTTGGCTTCCATTGCGAACTTGTAGCCGAATTTCCGGTCTTTGCTGTACTTGCACAGGAAGTTCATGGCCTCGCGGCTGCGCTTGATGGCCTCGACCGGGTCCTTGGCCGCGTCGGTATCGACGCCCTCGCGGCCGCCCCAGAAGACGTAGATCTTCGCGCCGAACTCCGCGCCGAGTTCCATGGCGCGCATGGTTTTCTGGATGGCGTAGCCGCGGATGTCCGCATCGTTGCTGGTGAAGGCGCCGTCCTTGAAGACCGGGTCGGCGAAGAGGTTCGTGGTGGCCATGACGACCTTGATCTTGTTCCGCCGCAGCGCGGCCTTGAAGTCCTTCTTGATCCGCGTGGCCTCGGCTTCGGTCGCGTCGATGGGGATCAGATCGTTGTCATGGAAGTTCACGCCGTGCACGCCGCCGGCTTCGCCCAGCAGATCGACGATCTCGGCCGGGGAGAGCACCGGACGGGTCGGCTCACCGAACGGGTCGCGGCCGGGGTTGCCGACGGTCCAGAGACCGAAGGTGAACTTGTCCTGAGGGGTCGGAGCATAGGGGTCTTTGCGCTTGGCCATGGCGTTTTTTCCTCCAGGGGAAAGGTCGATTTGCAAGAGCGGGACAGTGTCGCGGGTGGTGGGGCGTTGGTCAAGGGGAGAGCGACGGAGCGACGAAGCGACGGAGCGAAGAAGGGGGGAAAAGAGGCACGAAGGCACGAAGGCACGGAGGCACGAAGCAGAGGGGTTCGGGAGTTCTCCTGGTCTCCTGGCTCCTGCTCTCCTTTCTCGCCCGAAGGGCGCGGCACGAAGCAGAGGGAGTTCTGGAGTTCTCCTGTTCTCCTGCTCTCCTGCTCTCCTGTTCTCCTGCTCTCCTGCTCTCCTGTTCTCCTTTCTCGCCCGAAGGGCGCGGCACTGGCAGGCGAGCGGCCGGTGGCGCCGGACATAGGCTTAGCTCCGTTCGGACCGAATCGCCGTTTCCAGCCCGTAAACGCGGGTCGATCACCCAAACAGCACTCTCGCGTAAGAAATCGCTCGAAAACTGTGTCAAAAGTGTACACTTTTTGGCTCCGTTTTCGCTCGTTTTGGTTCGAAACGGTTCGGTTGGGGGTTGATCGAGGCGGATTTCGCCAGTGACGCCTGTCCGTGCGGCCGGGGATGCGAGTGGCGGGCACGGGCCGCGGGTCAGGGGTCGGCGGCGAGGGTCCGCTCGCGAGCGGTCGCGCAGGCCGCCCATTGCGGATGACAGGTGGCCCAGCCCCGGCCCGTCCAGCCGCGCCCGGCCATCGGGTGACGCCATGCGAAGCCCCCACGCGCCAGCCGCGCGTGCGCCGGCCTTGCCACTCGAAGTGTCGGCGCGGCGGTCGCAACGGCAGAAGATTGCCGGGTGGCGAAGGCATGGCGAATACCGACAGTAAACAGGCGCGGCCAAGGACGGCGGCCACAGGACGGGACCGGAATGACGGCACGCCGGGAGGGGCGCGCCGGACAAGGGGTATTATAGCCATGCGTTAGGTATATGTCAAGTGTTCACGGGAACTTTTTCGCCCCGGGACCGCCCGCCGCAGAACAGGTCTGTTTTTCCTTGACTTACGAACCGCCTGGGACCATCCTTGCAGCCAGCCGGGGGCGTTCCCTTGCCGGCCGGGGTCATCGGCACGTCGTTTGCTTTTTTCCGTTGAGCATGGCGATATCCCCGCTATGCGGAATTCCGTATAGCATGGCCCACAGCCCATGCTCAATGGAATTCCGTTCAATCAATTGTTAGGTGCCTTTGATCGTTACGCGGTCGAACTGGTCAGAAGCTGTAGACCTCGCGATTGAGCGGGTCCTGGATGTCGCATCGACAGCCGACAACCCGGAACGTGATCTCCTTGTGTACGAAGTTTCGCTGCTCCGATCACTCAAAGATCAAGTACAAGACCGCACAGTTGAATGTCGAGAGCCTGTTTCTTCCCGATTGGTCGCTCTGTCAGCCCGCGAATACTTGCGAATCCCTGCCGATCTCCTAGACCTTGTAGGTCGAGTCTTCGATGTCTACCGCCGGCACCTAACCACCAGCTGCAGTTGACCGGCGACGCCCGCGAGCAGAATGGTGTTGTCGGTTTGAAGCCTGCACTCCGCGGGCGGCCGGCAACTGAGCCTTTTACGTTAGGCGGACTCACGTGGCTTCACCAGAAAGCGTCCGAGCACGCATCCTTGCTCTGCTTGAGCAAGCTCGTAGCGCCGTCCCGTCCAGTACTCTCGTGCGCCCAAGCAGCACCACCCGAAGCGACCCACCGAAGTGGCACGACTTCGAGTTCACCGTTTGGGAGCTTGGCGAGAAAATACGCCAGGCGTTGACTGAGTGCACCTCGCTCCGCAAAGACGTCGACTTGCAGCGCGCCTTTCTCGAACTCGCAGTCGACCGACGCGCAGACCGCGGGCGCCAGGCGTTCATCATGCTTCTCGGGTTCAAATCCTGCGCTGACCACGCACCGCGCTTGGTTGGCGAGCTCGACGACCTGGATGTGGCAGGACACGTCGTCAGCACACTCTACAAGATGAAGGCATCCGGGTTCACTGCGCAGGTTCGTCCGTTCGCCAACGACAAGAGAGCTTGGATCCGAAAGGAGGCCAAGCGCTATCTCGAGTGGGACGCCCCCTAACTGGCCGCTGCAGCTGACGGCGCGCGGGCATCTGGTCAGGTGGCTCCGGCGGCCTGGTGGTGCTCCCGCACGACGATTTTGCCAGGCCGCTGCCTGGTGCTCTGGTGAGGTGGTTGCGGTAGACTTCTGGGCGCGCCGCAGCTGAGCGGCGGGTAGTTGGACCGAAACACATGAAACGAATTGGCATACTCCTCCTAGCCGCAAGTCTGTGCGGGTGCGCGACGTCGCGTCATTCGGTGAACGTTGAAGCATTGTCTCCAGACACGGTCTACACGCTGATGGGGATCTGCGGCAATCCACAGGTGGGCGACCTGGTCATCATGACCGGGGGCGAAGTCGGCGATCGATTCACGGTCACTGCCGTTCTGGAGCGCCCCGGGCAGTCGCCCATCAGGGAGACCGGGCACGTCCGTCTGCGCGAGCACGGCGCGCGTCTCGAATGCACGGCCCTGCGAGGAGCATGGGAACTGCCGGGTCGACTTGAACTCGATTCCATCAAGGGAATGGGGCCTCCGGGGTATTTCACGGTCGTTGAGGTCAGGACACGGGGCCGCGTGGCTGGCCAACAGGGAACTGAAGGCGACGCGCCAGGGCGCACGCCTTAGCCCACCGTCAGGCGCCTTTTGACGCATCAACATGACATGATGCCCGGCGTGGTGCTGCCGTGCGGACCCAGCGAGCGCTTGATCGGTGTCGCGCGGCCGCTGTCGCCGGGATCTGCTCAGCACGGACTTCGCGGTACGGCTTGATAACATACGGACGGGTTTTGTCGCCCAAGGGAGATGATGACTTTGACACCGAGGCTGGTGATCGCACTGTTCGCGCTGGCGATTGGCCCGCCGGCCCTTCGCGGCGAGCCCGAGAAGGCATTGCCGACTCGACTCACCGCCACAGCGGCCCGGGCGTGGCCCTGTTACGGCGGGCCGAATCACAATGGCGTCATTGCCGATGCCCCGGCCGCGCCGGATGGGCGGGGGTTGGCGGTGCTGTGGAAATCGCCGATGCTTTCGCCGGGGCATAGCGGCGCGGCGGTGGTGGACGGGCGGGTGTTCATCATTGATCGGCGAGGCAATGGCGATGCCGGCGAGGACATGCTGCAGGTGCTTGACCTGGAGACGGGCAAGGAGCTGTGGGCGTTTTCGCATCCTGCGCCGGGCGACTGCCGGCCGGGGTCGTATGGGTTCATGCCGTGGCGGGCCGGGCCGGTGTCCGTGCCGGCGGTGAGGGGCGGCCGCGTGTTCTTCGCCGGGCCGATGGCGCGGCTGTACTGCGTGGATCACGCCGCGCGCAAACTGGTGTGGTCGCGGCAACTGCCGGCCAAGGTGACCCACGGGGCGTACAGCCCCTCGCCGCTGCTGGTCGGGGACCTGGTGGTGGTGTCGTACACGGGCGATGGCGGCGATGTGCTGGCGGCGTTCAGCGCGGCGGACGGGCAGCCGCGCTGGGAGGTGAAGCCGACGCTGCAGACGCCGGGGCGGGCGATCAGCGTCGTGCACACCACCCCGTTCGCGGCCGACATCTTCGGCGAGCGCCAGATCGTGGCGACGCACCGGCTGGTGACATTCGGTGCAGAGCCGAAAACAGGCGCGGTGCGGTGGCAGTACGAAGGCTACCGGCGCGGGACGATCCAGGCGGAAGTGGCGCTTTCGCCGGAAGGCTACATGTTCTTTACCAGCGGCCACGACGGGGCCAGCGCGCTGGTGCACATGGCGAAGGGCGAGGCGGGGTACCACTTCCGGGACATCTACAACGACGGGCCGCGGCAGCGCGGCAAGACGCGGGCGTGCAGCGAGTGGCGGCCGGGGCATTGGTGGGACGGGCATCTGTACCACGTGAGCAATCACTTCGCCCAGCACGGCCTGCTGTGCATGGACCGGCAAGGCAAGGTGCGGTGGCGGACGCGGGAGATCCGGCGCGGGCCGCGCTTCGGGTACAGTTGCCTGACAATCGTGAATGGCGTGGGCCTGGCGATGAACGGCGGCACACTGCACGTGATCGACCTGAATCCCCACGGGTACAAGGAACTGGGGAAGATCGAGGTATTCACGGTTGATGAGATCAAGCCGGGGCCGCGTCCGGAGGGGATGAATGACCGGAAGTGGAAGGCGTTGCCGCGCCGGCTGGCGCACAGCACATGGGCGAAGCACGCGTATGCGGACGGCCGGTTTCTCACGCGCAACGCGCAGTGGCTGGCGTGTGTGCGGGTGGCGGGGGTGGCGGAGGAAGGACAGGTCGGGGCGTCGACCGAGACTCGATGAGGGGATGTGATCCTGCACCTGGTGTTCGGCCCTTCGGGCCGATGGCGGGCGAGACGCCCACCCCACCGGGACGCGCCGGCGTGCCTAAACGTCCCACTCGGTAACGCCGGCGCCATCCCGATCCGCAGTTGGATTGCCGTGCAGCACCGTCACTTCACCGTACGGCGTGTACTGATACCGCTCCACGACATCACCCGACGTGTCCACGAGTGCCGTCACATCCCAGTTAGCGCCATCCTTCTCAGCCTCGCGGATGCGCCGATGCAGACCGTCGTAGCGGTAGCGGGCGACGGTCGTGCTGCCGTCCTTGACTTCACACAGCCGGTTCCACGCATCGTTGCGATAGGTGTGGCAGTTGGTTTGGTCGCCGGGGATCGGCGCGCTGGTCATGTTGCCGACCGCGTCGTGGGTGGGCTCATCCCACACCGGGTCGCCGGCTATTTCGGTAATGGCCTCGCCATCGGGAGGTGGCCATGACCTGCAAGGGGATGGCAGCCAAGCGCAGCGCGGGCGGTTGACGTCGCGGACAGGGTGCTTACCTCTGGCCGAGAGGTGTGGGACGCTAGAATTGTGAACAGGTTCGGAACTCGTATCGAGAGAACCGCAGTATGTCCATGCTGCCGTGGAGAATCCGACGCATGTGGACCCACTATAGTAGCGGTCCAGAGGGAGCACGGTTGCGCACGGAAGCGTCGGCCGCCGCGCGGAGGGATCGAGCGTTTGTCTACATCTTCGTCTTCGAGGGCATCGCTTCATTCACAATTTGCTCAGCTATGTTGCTTGGCATTTTCCTTGACACTGGGGTCACCCGACTCGTGCTCTGGGGTCTGGCGTTGACGTTGATGGCAGTTCGCATACCAGTCTCCATATGGCTGGGATCGTCCATGCAACTGAAGAAACTCGAGGCGATCATGCTTGAACGTGGGGTGCGGCCCGATCTGTGCTTCCGTTGCGGGTACGACCTCAAGCACACACACGGCCATCAATGCCCTGAGTGCGGCCGGGCCGTTGCGGCGGGAGAACAGCGAGAGGTTTCAGCACACGGCCGATGACCTGCGTGTGACCTGGTCCACGCCCGGAGCTGGTTCAATCTGTCGGGCATCACCCGTTTTGATCGCGTATGGGTTCAAAACACGATCGACCTGCAACGGACACGCGAATCGAGGCTTACGTACGCCACTGTCCTCTCGATCTCAGCACAGATCGGCGAGGCGGGTGCGGGCTTCGCTTGATGGCGGTTGGTGATGGGGCGATCATGGTCGCGGACGGATTCGTTGTTGAGTTTGCCGTGGACAGCAGGAACGGAAGGTGGTGGCATGAAGAGCTATCGCAAGGAACTGTGGTTCAACACGCCCAACCGGCGGGACTACATCAACATCACGGGCGAGGTCGAGCAGGCCGTGCGTGATTCGGGGGTGCGGGAGGGATTGTGCCTGGTCAACGCGATGCACATCACGGCCAGCGTGTACATCAACGACGCCGAGAGCGGGCTGATCCAGGATTACGACGACTGGCTGGAAGAGCTGGCGCCGTTTAATGCATCGGGCGAGGTGTACCGTCACAACCGCACGGGGGAGGACAACGCCGATGCGCATCTGAAGCGTCAGATCATGGGCCGGCAGGTGGTGGTGGCGATCACGGAGGGGAAGCTGGACTTCGGGCCGTGGGAGCAGATCTACTACGCGGAGTTCGACGGGCGGCGAAGGAAGCGTGCGCTGATCAAGATCATCGGGGAGTGACATGGCCGGCGTCGGATGGCGTGGGCGATGCTTGGGCGCCGCGTTGCACCGTCACTGAAGCCACCGAAGGCCCGACCGGCGAGGCCCTCGGCACAGCGCTGCGGCTGCAGGCCGTGGTGCGCTGCTTCCCGGGGAGTCGGCGCGCCCTGCATGGGGCGAGTGTGTTCATCATCAGGCCGGCAGCTTCGCCAGTTCAGCCCCAAGCAGTTCGACCAGCGGGGCGATGGTTCTGCTCGTGAAATCGAACTCGATGCCGCAGGTCTCGAAGAGCTCGGGCAGCGGGCGGGTGCCGCCGAGCTTGAGGGCCGCGCGGTATTTGGCCAGCGCGTCGTTGGCGTCCTGCCGGCCGTTGCGCCACACCTGCAGGGCGCCGATCTGGGCGATGCCGTACTCGACGTAATAGAACGGGTAGCCGTACAGGTGAAGCTGCTTCTGCCAGTGATAGCGGCGCTCGTCCTCGAAGCCGGACCAGTCGACCACGCCGCTCGAGAAGCGGTCGAGGATCGCCAGCCACGCCTCGGCGCGCTGCTGCGGCGTGTGGCCCGGATGGGTGTAGAGCCAGTGCTGGAAGCCGTCGATCGTCGCCATCCACGGGAAGAAGCGGATGATGCCCTCGAGCTGCTGGCGCTTGGCCCGCGCCGCTTCGTCGGCGGTGTCGTAGAACACGCCGTAGTAGTCGCAGCCGAGAAGCTCCATCGACATGCTGGCGACTTCGCAGAACTCCATGGGCGCGTGGCGCAGGAACGTGAGCGGCTCGTCGCACCACATGGTGTGGAACGCGTGGCCGCCTTCGTGCAGGAGGGTGTCCACATCGCGCTGCAGGCCGGCGGCGTTCATGAAGATGAACGGCTGGCGCACGGCCTGGAGTGTCGCCTGGAAGCCGCCGGGCCGCTTGCCCTTGCGGCTGGCGAGGTCGAGATTGCCGTTGGTGCGCAGCGTCTCGAAATCCTCGGCCAGCGAGGGCGCCACCTTCGCGAGGATCCGCTTCGTGCCGTCGATGAAGGAGTCGATCGCGCTGTCGTCGAACGGCCGCAACGGCGGGCGACTCTTCACGTCGACCGCGGTGTCCCACGGGCGGAGGGTATCGACGCCGAGCTCGGCCCTGCGCGCTTCATCGAGTTGGCGGACCAGCGGCATGAAAGTCTGCTCGATGGTGTCGGCGAACTGCAGGCAGTCTTCGGGCGTGTAGTCGAAGCGGCCGAAGGCCTTCCACTGGTAGGCGCGGAAGTCCGGCTCGTCGGCGTTCTTCGCGATGGTCGAGCGGATGTCGATCATCTTCTGGAAGATGTCGTCGCAGGTCTGCCAGTCCTTGGCCTGCCGCGCCTGGCTGAGCTTCCAGGCCTTCTCGCGCACGGCGCGATCGGGCTCTTCGAGGAAGCGGCCCATCTGCTGGAGGGTGTATTCCTTGCCGTCGAATTCGACCATCATCGCGCCGCGCACCTTGCTGTACTCGGTGTAGAGCTTGGTGGCTTGGGTGAAGAGCGGCACGTTTTCGTCGCGGAAGATCGAGACATCCGTCTTCCACTCGCGCACCATCACGGCGAAGCGCTCCTCGTTCTGCGCCAGTTCATCGGCGAACGGCGTATCCAGCAGCTTCCGCTGCAGCCGCGAGAAGATCGGCTGGATCTTCGGCGACACGTTCTCGATGAAGTTCATGTACGCCGCTTCCTTGTCCTTGTTCTCGGTATCGCAGGCCAGCTCGATGTTGCGGCGCGAGCCATATTCGCTGACCACGGCCGAGAGGTCAGAGAGGTCATCCAGCCACTGCCGCGCATCGCCGGCGGAGGCCAGCGGCCGGTCGAGCAGGGCCTGGTAGAGCGGCTCGAGGTTGGCGAAATCCGAGCAGTCGAGGTCGGCCGGAACGAACGTACCGTTGAGCAGCATCCGGGTCATCATTCCTCCTGAATGTATCGCGCGGGCGCGGAGCGCCCTCTCCGCTTCGTGCCTTCGTGCCTTCGTCCCTTCCTCAATACGGCTTCTGCTTCAGCCCGCGCACCTTCATCGGCAGGCCCATCAGGTCGATGAAGCCCCGCGCGGCCGTCACGTCGTAGCCTTCCATCGCGAAGCTGGCCAGGTCCAGGTCGTAGAGGCTTTGCTTGGACTCGGCCGCCACCGCCAAGGCGCGGCCTTTGTAGAGCTTGACCGTCACCTTGCCCGTCAGGGGCTTGTTGATCTGGTCGAAGAAGGTCTGCAGGCCTTCGCGCAGCGGGTGGAACCACTGGCCGTAGTAGACCAGTTCCGCGTAGCGCAGGGCCGCCTGCTGGGCGAAGTGGTAGGTGTCGCGCTCAAGGCACAGGTGCTGCATGGCCTTGTGGGCCTCGTAGAGGATGGTGCCGCCGGGCGTCTCGTACACGCCGCGGGACTTCATGCCCACGAGCCGATTCTCGGCCAGCACCGTGATGCCCACGCCGTGCTGCCCGCCGATGTCGTTGAGCTTCTGGATGATGACTTCCGACGCATAGCGCCTGCCGCCGATCTTGATCGGCGTGCCGGACTCGAACTCAACGTCAACGTACTCGGCCTTCGCCGGCGCCTTGGACGGCGGCTTGCACAGGACAAGGCACGAATCAAGCGGCTCGTTGGCCGGGTCCTCAATCTCCGCGCCCTCGTGGCTGATGTGCCACATGTTCCGGTCGCGCGAGTAGATCTTCTTCTTCGACTGCTCGACGGGGATCTTGTGTTCCTTCGCGTAGTCGAGCGCGGCTTCGCGGCTGGTCAACTCGAAGCTCGGGTCTTTCCACGGGCTGATGATCTTGAGCTTTGGATCGAGTGCCATGTAGGTCATCTCGAAGCGCACCTGGTCGTTGCCCTTGCCCGTGGCGCCGTGGCCCACTGCGTCGGCCTTCGTTTCATGGGCGACGAGCACCTGGTGCTTGGCGATGATCGGCCGCGCGACGCTGGTGCCGAGCAGGTAGTCGTTCTCGTAAACGGCGTGGGCGCGCAGCATGGGGAAGCAGAATGCCTCGGCGAACTCGCGCCGCAGGTCCTTGATCACCACCTCATCGGCCCCGCTGGCCTTGGCCTTGCGCTCGATGCCTTTGAGTTCATCGCCCTGCCCCAGCTCGGCCGCGAAGGCCACGAGCTTGACGCCGGGATAGCGCTCCTTGAGCCACGGTAGGATGACGGAGGTGTCCAGCCCGCCGGAATAGGCGAGCACGATCTTCTTGGGGTCACTCGATTTGGCCATGACGGACCTCTCAGTAACAGCTTAGCCGCGGCAGAATGCAAGGGGGAGATTATACGGCAAGCGACGAGGAGGCGTGGCGTTGATGAGACTGAGGCCGGACCATGGGGCCTTGCTCCTTTCCGGCTCTTCCACGCCCTCGCTCCCTCTTTACACCCTCGTTACCCACCTGCCGCCCGTTTCCGTTTAGCATTCAGTCGAGCCCTTCACTGAAAGGACAGACCCATGGGCCTGCTGGCGAGACTTCGTGGTCGGCGATCGCCGGCCGTGTGGAAGGCGGAGATGCGGCTGCTGCATCGCTTGGGCTACGTGCGGCCGCCGGTGGCCGTGCAGTGGATCATGACCAACGCGTGCGACCTCAAGTGCCCGCATTGCTACTCGCATGCGGGCCGGCGCAACGGCGACGAGCTGTCCACCGATGAAGCGAAGCGACTGATCATCGATGAACTGGTCACGCTCGAGCGACCGAACCTGGTGCTGGCCGGGGGCGAGCCGCTGTTGCGGCCGGACTTCGATGAACTGGTCGCGTACGCCCATCAACGCGGCGTGCCGTGGTCGCTGCACACGCACGGCGGTTGGGTGCATCGGCATCTGGATGCCTTCCGCGACCACCCGCCGGTGATGGTGGCGGTGAGTTTGGACGGCCCGCGCGAGTATCACGATGCCTTCCGCGGCAAGCGCGGGTCGTTCGACACCGCCTGCCGCGCAATTCGATTGCTCAAGGATGCCGGCGTGCCGGAAGTCGTCGCGGGCATGACAGTGACGCGCGGCAACGCCGATCTCGTTGCCGACATGCTACCGATGATCATCGGCACCGGCGCGGATTCGTGGGGCCTGCACCTGATGACGCCGGAGGGCCGCGCGGGTGAGCATCGCGAGCTGCTGGCGACGCCGGCGCAGTTGCGTCGCGTCGCGGCATTCGCGCGGCGGGCGCGCAGCGTCTTCCACATCGAACTGGACAACGAATGGGGCGGCGCGGGCGACGATGACTGCTACTACCGCGACGATCCGTTCATCTGCGGCGCGGGACGGTTCTCGTGCGTGGTGGCGGTGGACGGCGAACTGATGCCGTGCACGACGACCGATCGCAATGAGAGCGCGGGGAACGTGCGCCAGTCGCCGCTGGGCCAACTGTGGGCTGACGGATTCGCGGCCTTCCGTGGGTGCGGGGATGCGTCGCGGCGAGAGACGGGTGACTGCTGGCTGCAGACGCGACACGGGTGTTCGAGCCGCGCTCCGGCCTTCGCGTGGGATCTGTTCGACGCGCGATTGGAATCGGTTGGTGACGCACGGAGCGTGGCGACGCCTCTGTCGATAGGAGCGACGGGATGAAACTGGTCATTGCGACATCGATGTGGTTGGCGACCGCGTTCGTGGCGGCGCTGGTGGCATGGCGGTTGTGGCGCGGACGGAACGTGGTGCTTCGCGGGCGTGTCTCGCCGCGGTTGATGCGGATGGTGGTAACGGTGCTGGTGGTCGCGGGCTTCGTGGGTGCGGGAAGCGGCGGCGAGGATGCGCCGCAACGGCGCCATGGCGCGTCGGATGCCGGCGCGGCGGCATCGGCAGACGAGGCCGCGCCGCAGGCGCTCAATGAGCAGAGCGTGAATCAATGGATCCACCGTTTCATCTACTCGGATTCATTGCGGCTGCACAAGCAGCACTGGGTCATGCTCGAGGCCGGACAGATCGACGATGCAGCGCTGCTTGCGGAACTTCGCAGATATGCCGGCTACGCGGGCAAGCCGCTTGACGCCATGCTGACGGCGGATGTGGAGGCGATGATCGCAGGCGAAGCGCCGCCCGCCGTCGAGGCGACGGTCCTGCAGGAGACCATCGATGCATGTATCGCCCAGGGGCGATTCGACCCGTGGCTGGTCGGCTACCTGTGGCGCAAGAGTGAGGGGCTTTCGCCGCAGACACCCATGGTGCCGCGGATCGCGATCAACGAGTCGCTGCATCGGTGGGCGCGCTTGAATAGCGCCTTGCTTCGGGCGCGGGCCGCGGCGGGACCGGTGCCCGTCTCGCCGCGGGCGTGGATGAGCAAGGCCGCGCCTTCGCCCAAGATGCGCCTCGACTTCGCCACGTACGTGAAGCGTATCAGCGCCGAAGCGCAGCGCCTGTATCCTCACGTCGACGCGGGCACATGGGATCACGAGGCCATCGTGCCGTTACAGGTAACGGGCAAGGAGCCGATCACACTCATCCGTGACGGCTGGCGGGACGAGTTGAAGCCGGGGCAGCGGTTCATTTTTAGGCGGCTGGACATCATCGAGACGGGCAAGCACCGGGCGACGCTCGCGCACACCTGGGTGGGACCGATCGCCCTGCCGCCGACGCGCTGCTTCACCGGCACCCAACTGGCGAACCATCTGGAGGCGGATCGCGACAGCCGCGATACGGTGCTCGGGCCGGTGGTCAGGAAGGCGCTGGACGGCAACGCGGCTGAGGCGCTGATGCTCGAACGCGCCCTGCCGTTGGTGCACAAGCGGTTGCGCAACGCCGTCGCGTCGCGGCCGGATGCGAAGGGTGCGCCGCGGCTGCGGTTGATTCTGAGCGCCTACGACGAGACCACCGTGCCGCAGATCGTCGATCCATGGGTGGCCGAACCGCGCCCGTCCGCCCAGCACCGCACACCTGCGTCCGGCGTCAGAGATTGATCGCGGCGCTTTCGATCGCGGGGTTGGTCAGATGCGGGTACGCGGCCGCGTCGGCCTGCTGCCGGGCGATGCGCTTTTCACGCCACATGCGTACGCGCTCGTGCTTGGCCTCCTGCCGCGCTTCCTCGTGCGGCGGCTTCTCGGGCGGCGCGGGGATGGCATCGTTCAGCGCCGGGTCATCGGTGCGCTGAAGGTGTCCATCGAGCCGCGCGCGCAGATCACTTACCACCTCGGCGCAGGCCGGATCGTCGATCAGGTTCGTGGTCTCCTGCGGGTCAAAGATGAGATCGAAGAGCTGCTCGCGCGGCATGGGGATGCGCTCGTATCCGGATGACCTCAGCAACTCGTACGACTCCCCGCCGTCCGCGTTGAAGTGGAGGGCCGGCTTGTCCGGGCCGAATCGCCGCACGTACCGGTAGCGTTCGGATCGGACCGAGCGAAGCGGTGCGTACTTGCCGTGATAGCCCTGCTCGGCGAAGAGGCAGTCGTGCAGGCGTATTGTCGGATCTGCGGCCATGGGCGCGAGCGATCTGCCTTCCAGACCATCGGGCGCGTCGATCTCCAGCACGTCGCAGAACGTGGGGAACAGGTCCATGTGCGAGACGAGCCCTTCGACGACATTGCCGCCGGTGAAGCCGCCCGGGCCGCGGACGATGAGGCTGACGCCGAGGCCGCGGTCGTTGAGGTTCACCTTCACGCCGGGCAGGCCCGGTCCGTGGTCGGTGGTGAAGACCAGCAGCGTATCATCGCGGCGACCGGTCTCGTCCAGCGCATCGAGCAGCAGGCCGACGCGGGTGTCGAAGAATTCGGTCGCCCGGATGCGCATCGCCGCCTCCCAGCGCGTGCGCGGCGTGTCGGGCAGGTGCGGCAGCGGCCGGGCGTAGCGGCAATCGAGCGGGCCCATGGTGTCGCGGGAGAGGACGAACGAGCGATCCCAGTTGCTGTGGTGCGTGAGCGTGTAACCGAGGCTGAGGAAGAACGGCCGGTCGTGCTTCTCCTTGATGAAGTCGATGGCGACTTCGGTGTTGCGATCGTGAATGCGCTCACCGGGTTCGCCGATCGGTTCGATCATCCGCTCGTAGGGCAGCCTGGCCAGTTCGTCAGGTGTGGGACCGGTCACGTGCTGCACGCCGGTCAGGGCGGTCAGCATGCCGTGCCGTGCGAAATGCGCGGCGAAGTGTTCGTCGTAATCACGCAGCACCCAGCCCTGGCCGGTCAGGCCGTGCATGCCGACCTGGTGCGGGTAACGCCCGGTCACCGTCGCCGCGCGGCTGGGCGAGCACGTGGGCGCGACGCTAAACGCATTGCGGAACAGCACCCCCTCCTCGGCCAGGCGCTGCAGGTTCGGTGTGCGCGGCGGGTAGCCGTACGGCTGGATGTACCGCCCGAGGTCGTGCGTGTGCATGTAGATGATGTTCATGGAAGCTGGCTCCGTTGAGTCTCAACCATCGAGTCGTCTGCCCCAGTTCGTTACATACAGGAAGATCGCGAAGATCGCCATCACCGCCACGCTGCTCATGAAGGCGTGTGGCAGCGTGGCCTGGCGGTTGCCGATCCAACTGGCCAACCCCATGCACGCGGTGATGCCGATCACGGAGAACAGCGCGGACGCCAGCGAAAGGAACGTCTTGTGCCCGGGATAGGCCCTCGCCGCGAGAGCGAAGAAGGCCGGCCACGTGGCGCTGAAGCACACGCCGGTCAGCAGCAGCCCGGCCACGTAGACCCACGGATCGGCGACAAACACGGCGAGCAGCGATCCCAGGCCGCACACCATGCAGGCGGTGATGGTCTGGCGGGCGGACAGGTGGCGAATCGACAGCACGGAGAAGATCACGCGTCCGAGGACGATGCCGAAGAGCATCGTGCCGACCATCCACTCGCCCCAGGTGTCGTCGGCCATGCCGTCGATCGGCGAGCCGCGCCACTGCATGTAGCTCTTGAGCACGACGGTCGCACCGGCCTCGGAGCCGGCGATGAACATGAACTGCGCCCCGCACAGCCACACGAGCAACTCGCGGGGCAGGCGCACCGCCCCCGGCGGGCCGTGCATCGCTTCGACATCCTTGAGGTGCTGCACACTTCTGCGCGGCCAGCACCACGAGATCAGCATCAGCGCGCCGAAGAGGGCCGCGTAGACGATCCCGTTGATGCCGATGCGATCGCCCAGTACCAGCACGAGCAGCGGGGCCATCAGCTTGCCCACGGCGTTGATGGTGTGCAGGATGATCACGCCGGTGTGCGGCGTGGCGGGCCACAGGTCGACGTACATGCCGTTGGCCGTGTTCTGCAGCGGCAGGCCGAAGGAGATGATCGCCCAGGCGATGGCGATCGGCAGCAGCGCCCAGCCCGGGCCGGCGTCGGAGAAAGCCAGCAGCAGGCAGCCGGCGACGGGCATGACGATGCCGATGCGGAAGATGGTCGTGCGGTGCATGCCGCGCAGCGTGACGGCCATGGCCAGCCCGGCGACGCCGCCGACCAGGCCGATGACAAAGACCCAGAAGCCGAGCGTGGCCGGGCTGATGCCGGCGCGGTCCTCGATCGACTGGCGCACGACGCCGATGATCGGCGCGTTGATCGCCCCCGCGCCCATCGCGGCCAGGAGCACGGTCAACTGCAGGATGACATGTTTGCGGTATGGCATGGGCCGCCCCTGGTGAGGGCGACAGTGTATGCGATCAGACCTACCGGCTCAGTATGGTCCCACCCATTCGGACCTGCGGTTTCGCACACGGCAGGTGTTCAGCCGCTACACTGCCCACACTGAACGACGTCGGAGGTCGAACCATGAAACTGGCATTCATCGGCGGCAACGGCCATCACTACCTCAAGGGCGCGCTGCAGGACGAGTCGATCGCCATCACGGCGCTGGCCGCGGCATCGGACGGGGCTGATCCGGCCGGGGCCAAACGCAACGCGGAGAACCTGGGTATCAGCGAATTCTTCGACGATACGAGCAAGATGCTCGACAGCTTCAAGCCGGACGTCGTTTCGGTCGGCGCGATCTACGCCCACAACGGCGACTGCGTGGCCGCGTGCCTGAAGCGCGACATTCCCGTGGTCAGCGACAAACCGATCGCCGGCACGTGGGAGCAACTGGCGATGTTGCGCGAGCTGGCGGCCGGGACGAATCGCGTGATCGTCACCGAGTTCGACTTCCGCTCGCGGCCGGAGTTCCGCGCGGCCCGTAAAGCCGTGCAGGACGGGTTGCTGGGCGAGATCGTGCTCGCCACGGCGCAGAAGAGCTATCGCTTCGGCGAGCGCCGGCCGGACTGGTACGCCGATCGCAAGCAGTACACCGGCACCATCCTGTGGGTGGCCGGCCATGGGATCGATGCGATCCGCTTCGCGACGGGACTGAAGTACACGCGCGTGTTCGGCAAGCACGGCAACATCGCCAAGCCGGATTACGGCGACATGGAGGATCACACGGCCAACCTGTTCGAGCTGGAAAACGCAGCCACGGGCATCGTGCATGCTGACTTCCTCCGGGCCGCGAAGGCGCCGACGCATGGCGATGACCGTCTGCGATTGATCGGCAGCAAGGGGCAGCTCGAGGTGCGCGACGGCCGCTGCCGCCTGGCGACGCACGAGCAGGAAGAGACGGACATCACCGACACGGTGAAGACGCAGCCGATCCACCGCGAGATCCTCGCGGCGTTGCGCGGGGAGAATAGCGACCTCTACGGGACCGCCCAGTCTCTGGAAATGGCGACAGTGATGCTGGCCGCGCGCGACGCGGCGGACGGGCAGAAGCTGGTCGACATTCAATACGGGTGAGTGGGTCGGCGCGCGCCGCGGCCGCGGGTCTCGCGCAGCAAGCTTTGCCGGCCGTGCGGATGCGGGGGTGAACCTGCGGCAGTATTTGGCTGGCATGGCCGAGGGGCGCACATCTCTGCCGTGGGTTGTGTGTGCTACGACAGACACGGCCGATGCTTCGCACGACCGTGGCGCCCGGTACGACTGTGGTGCACGGGCAAGACTCGGACCTGCGGTCCGATGGCGGGCGAGACGCCCACCCCACTTCAGAAGGGAGACGTCCGCCCCACTTCCTGAGCGCGCGAGACGCCCACCCCGCGTCAGCGTCGCCCTGTCGGCATCATTCAGCCAGCACCTGCTTCGCGATGGCCACGCTGCGTTTGGCGCATTCGCTGATGGGGATGGGGTGGTAGCCGTGGACCTCGCTGTTGAGGGTGTCGTTGAGCGGGTCGATCCATTTGGCGGGCAGGCGGTTGGCGCCGAGCATCGCGCCGGCGATGGAGCCGGCGGTGGCGCCGTTGCAGTCGGTGTCCCAGCCGCCCATCACGGCGATGGTGATGACCTTCTCAAGATCGTGCCCGCCCAGCAGCAGCGCGGCGACGACCAGCGCGGCGTTGTTGTTCGTGTGCACCGCGTCGTAGTGGCCCAGCAACGCGTAGATGTCGTCGATGACGTCCTGAAATGCCTCGTGCCTGCAGCCGTGCTGTTCGCAGATGGCCATGGTCTGACGCATTTCGGAATAGAGGCGGCTGGTGCGGGGGATCTCGGCCAGGCCCGCCTCGATGATGTCGCGCGGACTGTCATGCACGAACGCGGCTGCGATCATCGCGGCGACGAACATCTCGCCGTAGATGCCGTTCTTCACATGGCTCAGCCGCGCATCACGCCAGGCGAAGGCGGCGGCAAGTTCAGGCCGGCCCGGCGCGGCGTAGCCCCACGAGTCGGCGCGGATCTGCGCGCCGATCCATTCGCGGTAGGGATTGTGATGCGTCGCGACCCAGGTCCAGTCGATGTCGTCGTCCGGCCACATGCGCGGGTGGCCGTAGCGCCAGGCGAGGTTGCGGTAGGCCTGTGTTTCGGCGGTGCAGACGAAGGCCATGGGCAGTCGCTTGAACCACATCTCGGCGACATGGCGGGTGGTGAAGGCCGCGCCGCTGCGGCGCATGACCAACTGGCCGATGACGGTGTAGCGGATGTCATCATCGGATTCCATGAAGGCGATCTGTTCGCGGGTGGACATGGGGCAGCGTGCGTTGCCGGTCTGCTCTTCGGTCGGCGAGTGGGCGGGGAAGTAGCCGCGCAGGGGCCATTCGTCGGGGGAGATGGCTTCGAGATAGCGTTTGGTGCGGTCCTTGCTGGCGAGATCGCCCTTGGCGTGCATGAAGCCTTCGACCGGTTTGCCCAACGCGCAGCCGGCGCAGCGGGCGAGCCATGCGCCGTACATGCGGTCGTGGAGTTCACTGTCGCCGTAGGGCAGTGCGAGGGTGCGCGGGCTGCCGGCGCGCAGGGCCTGGATGGCGGGCAGATCGCCGGGTTCGTCGAAGGGCAAGTCGTCGCGGAGGGGCAGCGACTGGAGTTGCCGCATGATGTCATCGAGGGCGGACACATCCTCGCCCGCGGCGTCGAAGGCCGCGCGCAGGCTTTCCACGGCCGCGGGGTCCTTGCCTTCCTCGATCGATTGGGTGAATTCGCAGTCGACGAGATTTCGGAGGGTGGTCCAGCCGGCCATCGGGTGCTCCTTGAGACAGGGAGTGGATGGCGTCATGTTCGCGGAAGGGCTACAAACGCACAACCGGCGTCGGTTTGAGCCGACGCCGGTCAACGCTTCATGCGGACGAAACGGTGTTCCGCCTGCCGGCTACTTGTACCAATGCGTGGGGGTGGCTTCGGTATCGATCGTGTCATCTTTCCATGTGCTTGTCAGCTCTGCCGCATCGGCGCCTTCGGCATGGCCGTCGAACAGCAGTATGCTGATGTTCTCGCCATGGCGGGCGCTGTGGAAGTCGCCGCTCGACACGTGGTATGAGAATCCATCGAAGATGCTGACGATCTCCGCGGTCGAGCGAGAAAATGATTCAACGCGGAAATCAGAGTGGCTCGCGGGTGTTGCGCTACCGTAGCGGCGATGGGGGTAGTTACGATTTGCGCGGCAGTGATTGCTCTCGGTATTCGCCCCGTTCACGCCGTATGAAGTGAAGATGAAGTAATTATCGCGGCCGTCCGTGAAGTTGCGTTCGTGGATCTGCACTTTCATCCGATGCTCGCTGAACCGCGCATCCTCGCCGCGATCCGAGCCGTTGGGTCCCCACTCAGCCTCCACGGGGATCTCGCTCGGGCAACGAAGGATGCCCGCCTTCTCGGGGATCGTGCGATTGTTGTACTTCTCCGAATCCATCAGACCGGCATCCGCCAAGCGATGGGCCCAGTTACCGTCACCGGTGGGCTCAAGATTCGATACGAAGGTGGAACTCACCGTACGGCCATCGAACTGGCTGTGATATGAACCCATCATGATGCCGATGTTTTTCAGGTTCCCACGGCACATCATGGACTTGGCCGCTTCACGCGCCGCGCCCAGGGCGGGCATGAGCAGCGCGATCAACAGCGCGATGATCGAAATGACGACCAGCAGTTCAATCAGTGTGAATGCTCGACGTGAACGCATGGCTTGGTGCTCCTTGCGGGACCGATCAGCGTGATCGGTGTCCCGATTGCCAGTGGAACCGAACGTTCCCGGAAACCAACCGGCGCCGGTTGCGAGTGGAGCGATAAGCACATGGCCCGCTCCCACTCGCGCAAACTCAGCGCACCGTCACGGCGCTTTTCGCCGCGCGGCCTTCGCCTCGCCGCTGCAGTGTCATGCCGATTTCCGACACGCACTCTCGTACAGATCGGCAATCGACTGCGCGGAACGAGAAACGATCAGTCAGCGACCGACGACCGGCCTGCCGAACGGCATCCGTATCGCCCGCCGCGTCCACCTCTATTCTTGCCGCATTCGGCACGAATTGCAACAGGAAGGAACCCTATTCACGGCGGATTGGACGGATCGGGCAAGTCGGCCACGCGTGACAGGGCTCGGCCGAAGGCGTCGGTCAACATGGCCCCGAACTGCGGGCCGTGCCAGTTCATCAGTTGTGTCTCGTAGACATCGTATGACTCAAGTGTTTCACGTTGCAGGATATAGCCGCGGTAGTCGCCGTTGAGCGAGGTGACGACCGCCCGCGTGCCGGCCTCCTGGGCGGCTGCGTCCACCTGCCGGCTCAATCCGCCGCCCACATCTCCGGGCCAGCCGATGAGCACCGAGTCACCCAGGCGCAACAGGTGCACATGCGAATCGCGGCCGCCCAGCCAATGCGCCGCGATCGGGCTGTATCCCCAATGATCCACGAGCGCCGGCTGGCAAGTGGGAAGGCTGACTTGGTGTCGTAAATTGGCTATCACTTGGTTGGTATTTGCGGTCTCAAGGCTGATGGCTTCGGCGAGGGCATCGGCGAGGGATTCGCCCATGCTCGCCGCGTCTTTGCCCTTCGGGCCGCAGTCGCCGACCGCTCCGGCGGCGTAGACCACCTGCGCCCCGCCCAGCTTGGCCGCCAGCGCCCGCATGAAGTGGCCGGGATAGTCGCCGTTCATCTGCGTGTCGGATGCCTTGTTCACCGTGGGGTGCGCGGCGAAGGTGGCGAGAACGACCGGGCGGGCGTCGGGGGGAACAGGGGCGTCGCCCGGGGCGGCGATTGGGCGGAAGACCCAAGCGCTCAGCCGCGCGTCGACGGGCTGGGTGCGATCGATCCGGTTGTACGCCCATGGGCTCGCGTCGACCTGGACGAACGCCATTTCCATCTCGCGTAGATCGCGGCGTGACGCCAGCACGGCCTGGGCGAGCCGGTCGGCGAGCGTATCGAACCAGCGCGGGTCGTACGGGCCCATGACCAGTTCCTCGAGCGGATGCTCGCCGTACGCCCCCGGGCCGCCGTGCGTGTGCGTGGCGGCGAAGAAGATCGCCTCCGGCGGCAAGCCGGTGCGCTGCAGCACGGCCTGGGCGAGCGCCCTGTTGACCAGCAGCAGTTCGGGTGAAAGCACGGTGACGGTGCAGTCGCCGGAAGCGATGGTGACGGCGCGGGCGGTGCACGCGGTGCGTTGACCGGTCATCGGCTTGCCGCGGCGCGATGAGTAGCCGGCCAGCGGCAGGTGATCGGGCGGGTCGAGGTCGATCGCGGCGAAGCCGACGCGCAGCGAGTGGCCATCGCCACGCTGGATCGGGGCATCGGCCAGCGCGCGCCGGGTGGTCTTCCAGTAGTCGCTGGTCTCGTACCCGCGTCGGTCGAGCGGCCAGGGACCGGCGATGAACCACAGCAGCACGAGGCCGGTGAAGGCCCAGATGCCCAACCATCGGATGCAGGCGCGCCAGTTCATGGGGTGGGTGGTGGTGCTCCTGTGATCGCGGCGGCGTGGGTTCGACTCAGTTCGGCACTTCGCGCCGATGGCGGGCGGGACGCCCGCCCCACTGCGCGGCCCGGCCTACATGCCTTCGATCAGCCTTCGCCATGCGGGCAGGCCGACGGCCAGGTCCATCATAGCCCGCTGCCCGAGCATCACCATCACGGCGGCGCCGAGCAGCAGATGGCTGGCGAGGATGGCGAGCAGGTTGTGGTGGCGACGGAAGTGCCACGTCCAGAAGAGGCCCGTCCACGCGGCCGCGCCCATCAGCACTGGGTTGGGCGCGTGCAGGATGACGAACGCCGCGCTGCTGCCGAGGATCGCCAGCCGCATCCGTCGCGCTTGCGGCCTGCCCGCGCCGGCCAGCCACAGGCGGTTGTTCAGGAAGCATTGCAAAACGAGTTGCTGTCCGACGAGGCCGTGCGTGTAGGAGAGCATCCACCACCATCGGTCGCCGCGCCAGGATGGGTTGCCGACCGCCCATGCGAGCATGCCGATCGCCGCAAGGCTCACCGCGATGAACGCGGCCATCGCCGGCCATCCCCTGCCCCACTGTTTCGGCGCGAGCCCCAGCGACGCCGGCGTGTCGCGCACACGCAGGAACGATCCGATCAGCACGCCGCCCAGCGCGATGTAGATCACCCACGGCGCGACGGCGCGCCACGTCGACGACACGTCGAACACGTGCCACCCGCGCCAGACGATGATGAGCATCAGGGCGAGAACAGCAAGTACTTCGAGCGCGGTGATCAGGTTGCGGCGTGCATCGGCGCGGCCGCTCGGAACCGAAGCCGAACTGGCGATGGTGTCGGACGTCATTGGCTGCGCCGGCGTCCCGCCGGTTCGTTGAGCCGGGCGAACGCCCGGGCGATGGCCTTCGCCCCCGCTTGGCCGTTCGGGATGCCGATGGTCTTGTCCGGCAAGGGCATCTCATCCGGTTCGACCACCTGCTGCAGAAGGATGACGGTGGCCGCCTCGGCCATGATCCGTTCGTACTCGCGGTTGGCCCGCCACCCGCCGGCCGGGGCGTCGAGCCCGGGATGCAGCCAGGCGATGCGCCCGCCGCGGCGGAGAAAGCGCTTGAGCTTACGATCAAAGCGCCACAGGGCGCGAAGCAGGCCGATGCGGCCGCGCGAGCGCCAGCCGCTGCTCTGCGGCGTGTCGGCGATGATCGCAAGATCCGCACCACGCGGCGGCGGCTCGTTCAGCGGGTTCCACCAGCCGGTGAAGCAGGCGTCACGGTTGATCGCTTCATGCAGTAATTGGTCCAGCACGCCGCCCTGGGCATCGCGATCGATGTCCTGCGGCAGGCAGATGCGAATGGCGCCCTTGACCGGCCAGTCGTCCGGCGGCGCGTAGCCCCACCGGGCCAGCTCGTCGCCGGCCACGGCCCATGCGGCGATGCTCTCTGGAGCACTCAGTTCCCGCCGCCACGCCTCGCAGCGGGCGTTGTAGATCGGCTTGCTGACGCCATCCTTCCAGCGCGCGTTGTGCTCGATGACCTGCTGCTCGCCGCCGTCCGGCTGGAGCAACTGGTCGCGGTAAGCGACGCCGAGGAAGCTGCAGACCGCGGCCAGCGTTCCCGCGGGATCGGTGCACAGCTTCTCATACTGCACGGCCATCGCATGCGAGTCGCCGGCGAGCATGGTCTCGCCCAGACGCACGGAACGTCGCCACTCGTAGAGCAGGCTGGTGAGTGAATTGCTCAGCCACTGGAACTTGCGCCGGCTGATCGAGACATCGCGCCCGTCGCGAATGATGTGGATCACCTTGACGCGCGGCTCGTGTTCGCGGATGAGATCGAGATAGCGGATGTGCGACGGCGTCTTCTCGATGGTTCGCGTCTTCCCGGCGTTTGCGGCGATCTGGTCGCACATGGCGCGGAAAAGCCCGGCCGGGGTGTGGTCGTCCGGTGCAACGCGCGCGATGACCTGACCCGCATCGAGTCCCAATTCGTTCCAGCGGTCCATGTGCTCGAGGAACTGCCGCGCGGCGGCCGGCCAGTGCGCGGCGATCGCCTCCCACCCGCCAGACCAGTTGGCCAGATCGCGCCAGAAGTAGGTTTCCGGCGCGGAGGCGAGATCGGGATGGCGGATGAGGGACGCGACCAGCAGCGTGGTGCCGCTGCGTCCCTGGCCGACGATCAGCACCGGATCGGCATTGGACTGGGCAACGGGTGATTCGGTTTCGGCCATCGCTTGGTCCTCGGCGCTTGGCGCGCAGCCGGCGTCCACGAGCCGCATGCGCGGGGCGGTCAACTCACGACGCCGATGGTGCAGTCGGTCAGGGTGAAGCGGTCGATCTGCGGCCGGATCGCCCGCGCACCGGGCGCGACGATGCGCCCGCCCCTGAGTTTACGCCCCCAAACGGCGTGGAAGGGCGGCTGGTCGGTGGATTGCGTACCGTCAGCCGCGGGCTTGCGCGAGTTCTGCACCAGCTCATCGAACCGCCATTCGTCCGGGATCGGCTCGCCCTCGGCCGGCCAGTCGATGGCGAGATTCTGAATGACCAGGTTGTCCAGCCCGTCGGCCACCACGGCGGCGCAGGCCGCCTGGGCTTCGGGGCTGTGGTTCGAGAACTGCGAACTGCCGGCCCCCGGGGCGTTGGGGCGCGGATCGTCCACCCACGGATAGCTCAGCCGCACGTCGCGCAGGGTGACGTTCTCCACGCGTGCGCCGTCGGCGGCGGTCATCAGGATGCGACCGTCGGTGCGGGCGATGAAGTTGCTGATGCTGACGTTGCGGATGACGCCGGCCTTCGAATCGGGTGTCTTCTTCCGGGCGTCGATGTGGATGGGGCGATTCAGCACGAAGCCGCTGCGCGTGTCGCAGGCGATGTTGCTGATGGCGATGTCTTCATAGGTAGCGCCTTCGATGACGTAGAGCCCAACGGCGCGGGTGGACTCGAAGACGGCGCAGTTGCTGAACGTCACCTGCCGCATGTTGTGGAACGACTCATTGCAGCCGAGTTTGAGCGCCACGCAGTTGGTGCGCAGCGAGCAGTTGGTGACGGTGACGCGCCGGATATCGCGGCTTTCGGGCGTCGTCTTGAGGACGATGGCGTCATCGCCGGTGCTGACATAGCAGTCGCTGATCATGACGTCGTGGCAGCCGGTGACATCGAACCCGTCCGTGTTGGGGCCGAAGAGGTTGTTGTCGATGCGCACGCCGCGGGCAAAGACGCGATCGCAGTCGTGCAGATGGCAGGTCCAGCCGGGGGAGTTGGTGAGGGTGATGTCGGTCAGCCGCACATCCTGGCATTTGGTGATTTCGAGCATCGGGCTGGGGCGCTGCTTGTTCTCCTTGATCCATTTGCGCGGCCCTTCGGACGGATGCCAGAAGCGGGGGCCGTTGCCGTTGATGACGCCGCCGCCGCAGATCATGATGTCGTGCACGTTCTCGGCGACGATGAAGTGGTAGGGCTGGCGGTCCTTGTTGTGCCCGTGGGTCATCTCGGGGTAGTCGGCCAGGTCGCCGGAGGCTAGGAGCACGCCGCCGGTCTGGATCTCAAGCGTGACGAAACTGCGGAGAAAGAGTGTACCGGTGAGGAATTGGCCGGGCGGGATGAAGACCACCCCCCCGCCGCGCTCGCCCGCGGCGTCGATGGCCTTTTGGATCGCGGACGTGCACAGCGATTGGCCGTCGCCGACGGCTCCGAATGCTGTCACATCCAGGCGACCTGCGGTTGCGGTCTGATCACTCATTTCGCGGACTCCTCGTCGCTGCGGGTTGTAGGGCCTGTAGGGTTTGGGACGAGAGCGTAACAGACCGGCAGGATCGGTTCTTCCTGCCCGGATCGCCAGGACGTGCGCTCCGGGCGGCCGATTAACCAAAACCTCACATAAACTTCGCGCTATATTCGCGTTAGCGACTGTCGCGGGTCCGATAGCGGTAATAGACTTGCCCTCCCCGGCGAAGAGAGGACCCGCCGCGCTGGGCAGTTTACGAGCGGGGCCCGCATTGTGAAGTTCCGTTACCGAACCGTCTTTCTGAGCGATATCCACCTTGGCAGTCGCGGTAGCCGCGCCAAGGAGTTGTCGCGTTTCCTCAAGCGGATGAAGTGCGAGCGGCTGTACCTGGTCGGCGACATCATCGACATGCAGTTGCTGCGCCGGCGCTGGCACTGGCCGACGGAGCACAATACGGTGGTTCGGCGCCTGCTGAAGATCGCCAAGCGCAAGAAGTGCGAGGTGCTGTTCATCCCGGGGAACCACGATGACGGCGCCCGTCAGTTCCACGGGCTGGAGTTCGGCGGCGTGCGATGCGTGCCGCAGGCGACGCACATCACCGCGGACGGCCGCAAACTGCTGGTGGTGCACGGCGACCAGTTCGACCTGGTCGTGACGCACAAGCCATTGCTGTCGGCCTTCGGCGGTATGGCCTATGAATGGCTGATCTGGTTCAACCGTCACTACAACGCGGCGCGGCGGCTGCTGGGGATGTCGTACCTGTCGCTTTCGCAGATCGTGAAGCTGAAGGTCAAGTCCGCGTGCAAGTACATCAGCCGCTTCGAGGAGACACTCATCGAAGCGGCGGAGCGCGCCAAGGTGGACGGCGTGGTGTGCGGACACATCCACAAGGCGGAGGTCCGCACGCACGACGAGACCGGCATCACGTACTACAACTGCGGCGACTGGGTCGAAAGCTGCACCATCCTCGTCGAGCACTTTGACGGCCGGATGGAAATCCTCGACGGGCTTGCGCTTCTCGAGACACTGAAAGCCAACGGCAAGGCGGCGCCCGAACACGAGGATGCCGACCTCGATGAGCCCGAGGATGACGAGACGGACGCTGATGATGAAGTCGAGACGTCCGAAGTGGAAGAGGATGAGCAGGCGCCACTGATGCCGTGGCTCGATGCCGCTTCCCGCCGCGGGGGTGCTCGGATCAAGGCGGGCGTGAAGTCCGGATCGAAGTCGGGCGCCAAGGCCGGCGCGTTCCCCTCGTCGCACTGAATCGGGTACGATTGGCCGCGCGTCACTTGAGCCATCCGCGGTCCGCCCGAGCCCCGAAGCATGAAGATCATCCTCGCCACTGACGCCTGGGAGCCGCAGGTCAACGGGGTGGTACGCACGTGGAGCCAGGTGAAGCTGGAGATCGAGCAACTCGGTCACGAGTTCCACGTCATTCATCCGAACCTGTTCCGGACGATCAAGGCGCCGCGTTACCCCGAGATCCGCCTGGCGCTCCTGCCCGGGAAGGCGATCCGCCGGACCATCCGCGAGATCAAGCCCGATGCGATCCACATTCCCACGGAAGGGCCGATCGGCCTGGCCGCGCGGCGGCACTGTGTGAAGCGCGGCATCCCGCATACCACCTCCTATCACACCAAGTACCCGCAGTACCTGAAGGACTATTTCTTCATCCCCGAATCGATGACCTACCGCTTCATGCGCTGGTTCCACGGCAAGGCCAAGGCGATCCTGGTGCCGACGCGCAGCATGGCGCGCGAGCTGGAGGAGAACGGGTTCGGGAATCTCGTTGTCTGGAGCCGCGGCGTGGATACGTCGCTGTTCAAGCCGTACGGGAAGGACCTGTACCCCGACCTGCCGCGCCCGATCTTCGTGTATGCGGGGCGCGTGGCGATCGAGAAGAACATCGAGGCGTTTCTGCAGCTCGACCTGCCCGGCAGCAAGGTGGTCATCGGCGACGGCCCGGCGCGCGAGGCGATGGCGAAGAAGTACCCCGATGTGCACTGGGCCGGCTACCAGTTCGGCGAGGCGCTCGCGCGGCATTACGCGGCCGGCGATGTGTTCGCCTTTCCCAGCCGGACCGACACGTTCGGCGTGGTCATGCTCGAGGCCAACGCGTGCGGGCTGCCCGTCGCGGCGTACCCCGTGACCGGGCCGATCGACGTGGTGAAGCAGGGCGTGACGGGCTATACCGACGAGGACCTGGCCGTTGCGTGCACGAAAGCGCTGGAACTGAAACCCGAGGACTGCATCGCCTACGCGCGCGAGAATTCGTGGCAGCGCTGCGCGCAGACGGTGCTGGACAACCTCGCGCTGATCCAGTGGTAGCGGCCCGAGCCGCCGCGCGGCGGCAACTGGCTCGCCACTCGATCTGTTCCTATCATCCCCGCCCCGAAGGAGGACGCGATGGATATCAGTGCCACAGTTGTTCCGTGGAACACGAAGTTCGAAATCCCTTTCCACCACATCCGCCACCGTTGGCACGGGGTGCCCGCCGGCGTCGAACGTCTGCATGATGTGCCGTTCAAGCAGGTCGGTGAGCGCACGCTCCTGCTTGACCTCTATCGCCCCGAACCCATCGACCGGCCGGTGCCGATCATCATGTGGATATCGGGCGGCGGCTGGCAGGGGATCGACCGGCGCGGGGCGGAGAAGGTGGCCGCGTGGTTGTGCGGACATGGCTTCGCGATGGCAGGCATCGAGTATCGCGTGGAGAGCGATGCGCCTTTCCCGGCACAGATCGAAGACTCCAAGGCGGCGGTGCGCTGGGTGCGGGCGCATGGGGCGGAGTACGGTTTCGACCCGGCGCGCATCGGCGCATGGGGTGATTCGGCCGGCGGACATCTCGTCGAACTGCTCGGCGTGGGGGCCAACGTGAAGGAGTTGGAAACCGAGGCGCCGCACCTGGACCAGAGCAGTGCGGTGCAGGCGGTGTGCGCGTTCTACCCGCCCAGCGACATGCGTCCCTACGGGCGCGGCGAAACGCACGCCGGCCTTTTCAAAGGCAGCGATGAAGAACGTGAGCGCTGGATGGCCCTGGCCAGCCCGATCGATCATGTGCATGGTGGCGCGCCTCCTCACTTGCTGGTCCATGGCGATGCTGACCAGCTCGTGCCCATCGAGCACTCGCAGCGATTCTTCGAAGCGTGCCGGAAGCACGGCGTGGCGTGCACGCTGGCAGCGATGCGCGGCGTGGGCCACGATGGGAGGACCCTCTACGGCGCGGAAGAGGTCAAGCAACTCGTGTTGTCGTTTTTCAAACGTCACTTGAAGTCCGGTAAATGGGATTCGGCGCGGCGGCAGGTCTAGAATCGCGGGCAGGCTGAACCACACCGATGAGGAGGACCGCCATGCGACTGGTCATGTTGTCGATTGTCATTTCCGCTTTGACGATCGCGTTGGGATGTGCGGCCGGCGATGCCGGACGCGGGACGTACGAAATCACCACGAGCAGCGTCGACTACGAACACGACGGCGTGGCTCTGCGGGGGTACCTTGCGGTTCCGAAAGGCGCGGGCACGCGGCCGGGCGTGCTGGTCATCCACGAGTGGTGGGGACACAACGCGTTCGCCCGTGAGCAGGCCGAACGCCTGGCGAGCGCCGGTTACGCGGCCTTCGCCTGCGACATGTACGGCAAAGGCGTGAAGGCGGAAACGGCGCAGAAGGCGAGCGAACTGGCGGGCAAGCTTTACAACAACCGGGACCTGTTCCGCGCCCGGGCGAGGGCGGGGCTGGACACGCTGGCCCGTCAGCCGGGTGTCGATGCGGACAGGCTCGGAGCGATCGGGTTCTGCTTCGGCGGGACGGGCGTTCTGGAACTGGCGCGCTCCGGCGCGCCGGTCGAGGCGGTGGTCTCCTTCCACGGCGGGCTGACGACGTCCAAGCCGGCGCAGAAGGGCGCGGTGAAGGCGACGGTGCTGGTGTGCAATGGCTATGAGGATCCGCATGTGAAACCGGAAGATCGGAAGGCGCTGATGGAAGAGATGAACAGCGCGGAAGTCGACTGGTATTTCATCGAGTACGGCCACGCGGTGCACAGCTTCACGAATCCCGGCGCGGACGAGCGCGGCATGGACGGCGTGGCCTACAACGCGCCGGCGGCCGAACGATCGTGGCGGGCGATGCTCGACCTCTTCAAGGAGAAGCTGGGGCAGTAGGCGTACGCAGACCCGCCACGCACGCCCCCGCCCCATTCTTGAAAGCTACAGACTCTTTTCCATCCGCACCCAGCGGCCGCCATACATCGGCAGCGCGATCGGGGCGCCGAGTTCAAGCGACGCCTGCGACACGGGATCGCTCAACGCGACGTACTGCTGCTCCTTCGTGTCGAGCGTGACCTGCCGCGCCGGGCCGTCGTTGATGAAGAAGTAGTGATCCGCCCGCGGCGCGGCCAGGCGATACACGATCGCGCCGTCGCACGCGTAGGGCGACTCGTGCGGTCCCAGGGCATGCTGGACCAGCAGGTTCTCCAGCAGCTCGTGCCCAGGGCGGAAGCATCCGTGCGATGCCTGCGCCCCCAGCAGCACGGCCGCGCCGTCGCCGAGCGCGGCTTCGGTGATCGCCGCGTCACCGGTGTTGTACTTGCTGAGCACCTTCGCCCGGGTCGGCGTCATGCTGACGGTGAAGCCCTCCAGCGGCGCGCCGTCGATTTCGAACTTCACGTTGTTCGCGAACGCGTACTCGTGCATCTCGACGCCGAAGAGTTGCTCGAACAGGGAGCCCTCGTCCGTGCGCAGCAGTCGGCCGTACTCATCGAAGTAGGCCGACGGCATGTCCATCACGACCCGGCCGCCCTGCTTCACGTACGCGATGAGATCCTCCAGCAGCGTGGCGCCCAGGTAGATGAAGGCCGGCAGGTAGATCACGCGGTAGCGCGGCCCGAGTCCGGCGCGCAGGTTCTTCGCGGTGACGTACTCCCACGGCACATTGGCGTTGATCAGGGCGCGCGAGGCGCCGACGCGGGCCTTGACCGGCACCGACTTGTACATGTCGCGCCCCGTGGCGGACATCGCCGCCCAGAACGCCTCGTTCTCCCAGTCCTGCAGGATGCCGACGACCGGTTCCTTGTTGGCGTCCCACAGTTCGCGGCGAAGGCGCTGCGACGCGGCGCCGATGCGCCCGGCCTCGACGGCGCGGGGCGTGGGCTTGTTGTTGCGATCGGTCAGGGCGAACTCGCCCGCCTCCCAGCCGGCGATACGCGGGTTCCAGCACCAGATGCCATAGCCGCGATAGCCCGCGGCCAGGTGGCTGAACATGAACTGCTGGATCGCGCCCTTGTCGATGGTGAAGCCGGGGAACTTGTCGCGTACCTCGGGGACGAACGGCGCCTTGCCGCCCGAGAAGTACTGCGGTCCGCCGGTGGATTCCCACGTGGCCGTCCACACGCCCTTGGCCCAGTCGTGGGCGAGCGAGTCATAGACGTACACCATGCGCGGGTATTCGAAGTCCACTTCCTCGAAGTGCCAGGCCGGGTGGGTGGAGGGATAGAACGAGCCGCCCTCGGCCATCATCTCGGCGATGCCTTCCATGTCCGTGCCGCGCGAGGCGAAGGGCAGGAAGAGCGACATCTCCCCGCCGCGGCGCACGGGCGCTTCGGGGTCGGTTTCGTCGCGGCGCTCGATCATCGGACGGATGCGGTGCTCGAGATACTGGTCGGCCTTGAAACGCATCACGTCCCGCAGGAAGCGGTACTCGCGCCGTGGATACTCGTGCAGGTCGCGGGCGAGGTCCTCCCACGTCTGGCAGTCCAGCACGTGCAGGTTGCCCAGGTGATAGGCGTTCCAGGCTTTCTTGACTTCGTCGAGGTCACCGTATGTCTTCTTCACCCATCCGATGAAGGCTTCGACTTCGTCCTCTTCAAGTTCGTATGCGTTGCAGGTCGGGACGACGCCCGGGACCTGCATGGCGGCCCCCTTCTGGCGGCGCTTGCCGCGATTGGCTTGGCGCTTCGCCTGCCGCTCGGTGTCTTCGCGATCGATGCGCTCGCGCATGAGCTTCTCCTGGTGCGCGAGCATCTTCGGATGCTGGAGCGCCTCGTCGACGGGCATGTCCGGATCGAGGCCGAGCTTCTTCAGCAGTTCGGGCGTGATGTCCTCGTAGCCGCCGGTGCCGAACCACCACGGGAGGATGCCCTCGTCGAGCGCCATGTGCAGCAGCTTGCCGTATCCGCGGCCGCCGGCTTCGACCGGCCGGGCCATGACCTGCTTCAGGCAGTTGAAGCCGAGGCGCTTCATGGTGCGGAAGTGGTCGCGCACCTCTTCGTCGGTCATGTCCGGCCATTCGATGAAAACGACGCCGACGGGCATCGGCGCGAGGTTGCGGAACTTGCGCTGCAGCCGCGTATCGCGCAGCTTCGAGTAGTGGTCATGCAGATAGTTATGCGCTTGGGCGGTCTGGGGGGTCATGCTGTGGGCTCATCGGGGACAATTGGTTGGCGAGGTCGGAACAACACGCGGCAGCGCGTCCCCGGCGACTGCCGATTTCCGTATTTACATTCCTCGATACCCATGTGGGCTGAGGCTGTCAAACCGAGAGCCTTTCCGGTGGGGCGGGACACCCGCCCCGCTCCAGATGCCCGCCCACAGGCTACTCCCGTTCCAGCACGATACTGGCCATGCCCAGCAGGTAGCCGTTGCCGGCCTCCGGGCCCGGGGCGGAGAACCGCAGCGTCTTCACTCCCGCCAGCCACGCCGGATCGATCGGAATCTCCCGGATGTACGGGCCATTCATGGGCGTCAGCGCCGTGGGCAACACCAGCTTGCGATCGCCGAGCATCACGAAGCCCTCGCCCTCGCCGCAGTTCTCCAGCACCACGCGGATCCAAGCGCGGCTGACGCTCGTCGCATCTTTCGGCAGGTCAAACGGCAACTCCACGATGCCGTTGGGCATCACGCGATTGATGATCGGCTGTCGGTTCTTCGCCCAGTGGCCGCCGAAGACCTGCTCGCGGCGGACGACCGGCTGCGGGGCGACCTTGCCTTTGAGTTGAATGACGAGCTTCACCGCGCATGATGGTTCGATGGCGATCGGCGCGGCGTGCATCTTGTCCATCCCGCGTATGTCCTCCGGTTTGTTTTCGATCAGCTCGATCGCACCCTCGGCATCGTGCGTGAGCGTCACCAGCTTGCTCGAGTGGAACCCCGTTCCCGCGGGCGCCGTCAGGTGCGGCCGCACCGTTCGCGTGCGCGGCCCATCGTTGAAGAACACGACCACCATGCTGTTGCTCTTCGGCTCGATGCTCGCCACGGCCCAGACCTGCGGGTCGCCGGATTCGACCAGCACCAGCTTGCCGCGCAGGTCGCGCAGGAACTTCAGCGCGTACCACTCGCCTTCGTCGATGCCGGCCTTCGCCCACGGCGTGTCGCCGCCCCTGCTGCTCCACAGGGCGTGGATGGCGCGGGCCTTGATCTTGTCCGGCGTGTCCTTGATGCAGCCGAGGATGTCGCGCAGGTTGTAGACGAGGCGGCGGCGGCTCTTGAACTTGCCGCCGAACTGCGTGGCCGCGCGGGCGTTGCCGCGGGCCGGCGCGTCCCACAGGTCATTCGTCTCGGTGTTGTAGACCGGCACGCGCTTGCCGTGCACGGCGTCGGTGTAGGCCTGCAGGACTTCGTACGTCGCGGGCATGGCGTCGGTGTAGCCCTGGTAGTGGTGCTCGCACACGCCGTCGAGGCGGTCGATGCAGGTGTCGACCATGTGCTTGTAGAGGACCTCCCAGCCGGCCCATTCATCCTCGTTCCAGCGGAAGCCGAAGCCGCCCACGGCCTGCATCTTCGGCGCGATCTTCTTCGCCTCGTCCACCACGACGTTGAACGACTCGGAATAGAAGATCGAAACCTGTCTGCCCGACCAGTAGGTGAAGCGCGAGGGGTCGACGATCTCCATCCTGCTGCCGGTGACGTTGCCCTGCTTGTCCTTCGTGGGCACTTCGCGCCAGACCATGCTCTCGAGCCGACGGCCGTCGAGCGTGACGGGATCGCCGTCCTTCACGCCGTCCTTCTTCGCGCGCTTCGCGACCTCGCGGCCGATGTTGCGGGCCATGTCGAGATAGGGTTCGTTCCACCATTCCATCGCGACGGTGTCGCCGTGGGGCTTGGCCTTCTGGCCGAGCTGCCGGCCGATGCTCCGGGCGACTTCTTCCCAGTTCGGCTTGACCACCTGCAGCAGTTGCTGGCGGCGGTCGTAGTTGAAAGTGACGGCCAGGTCGACGCCGTGCTGCGGCGACGGGCCGTGCAGGCTGGATCCTCCATAGCCTTGGGCGGCGCCGTGGCGCAGTGAGCCGACATTCAGATCAGACACCTGGCTCGCCCTGCCGCCCGCCGCGTGAAAGCCGAAGATGCCGCCCGGCACCTCGCGCTGGCCGTTGATCGCGATCGTCTTGCCGGTGACGTTGACTTCCACCGGCTCATTGCTGCGGTCTTTCCACGAGACAAACTCGATATCGCGCACGCGGAAGCTGACTTCACCCACACCCAACGGGTTGATCACGCCGAAGGCGAGGCGGAAGGTCCTGCTGAAATCGAAGTGGAAATCTTCATCGAAGTTGCCCTCGACGCCCGGGCCGGTGCCGGCGCCGTTGAAGATGAACTCGGCGTGGCGCAGATGGGCGAAGTCGATGACCACGGTGCTGGATTTCCGCGTCATCGGCGCGGCGTCGCGGATGTAGTACCACGAGCCGTCCTCTTCCATCACCCCGAAGCTGACGGTCGCATCCGAGCGCGGCTGCTCGACTTCCACCGTCACCTTCACGCCGTCGAATCGGCGCAGGTCGGTGGCCGCCATGAAGTTGTACACGGCCCAGCGGGCGTTGTTCCAGTTCACGCGGCGATCGCCGAGGTCGAAGGACATGTTCACCGCGTCGCCGTCCGTTTCCGCGTTCATCCAACCGGGGAAGACGACGATGCCCGAAACATTGCCCTTGACCGGCGTGCCCTGGAAGACGCCGGTGAAGGTGCCGGAAACCGTCTTGCTGCTGACGGCCAGGGAGAGCGTGTAGCTTGCTTTCGGATCGCCTTTGACCCAGCGGTCCTTGCCGATGTTGGCGTCGATCGACAGGGCGGACATGCCCGCTTTCGGGTCGCGCAGCGTCGCGGTGTGCGCGCCCTGGTTGAAGCCAGGCGCGGCGGCGCCGACAAACGTGTCCCACGCCTTGCCCTTGTTGACGATGACCAGTTCCAGCGGCATCGGGTTGCGGCTGCCGTCCTTCTGCGTGCGGAAGAGCGCGCCCTCGAGCGTCACCCGGTACGCCCGCACCGAGGCCGCGCGATCGCCGGCAAGCTCGTCCAGGCCGGCGGCCGACTTGATCTCCGGCAGCGGCCGGGCAATGACGGCCGAGACCGACAACAGGCTGAGGGAGACACCCAACAACGCAATCGTCTTTCCGTACTTCAAAACGGTCCTCCAATTGGCAGTCTTCCAACCGGCGATGCCGTCGCGGATCACGCGGCCCTTGTCGCCTTGAAAACGCGCGGCGTTGCAGTACACGCCGCTTTTGTCACGTGCGATCGGCAGGCAGACTCAGCAGAATGATGTGCCCGTCACGCTTTCCCTGCAGCTTGGGCTGCACGGCCTTGACCGCGGGCGATGCGTGCGCGGGGTTCTCCCGGCCGTCATCGCCCTTCGTGCGGCCGACGACCACCAGCCCCGCTTTCGTCGGCGCGATGGATGCCGTCTCGTAGCCCGGCAGGTAACTGGAAAAGTGCATGTGGGCCAGGTCAGGCGCGAACACGGCCACATATTCGCCACCGTACTTGCGGCCGTCGTGCGGGTGATCGTAAAACGCATTGGGCGTCTGGATGAGCCCCGTCGCCGCGCCGCCGCACACGGCCAGCGACCCATCGGCAAGCACTTCCATCTGGTCCATGTGCAGGCCGTTGGGCGCCCCGCGGTACTTGGGCACGGCGAAGTCCTGCGGGATGTAGCACACGAAGTTGCACCAGCTCTTGACCTGCCTCGTCTTCGGGTCGACACGCATGATCCAGCCGAGCGAGTTGGCGTTGCGCATGCCCCAGCATGTAAAGCCGTTCGCTTGCTTGGGCGCGGGTTTGTCCAGGTCGAGCGAATTGCGCGTGAACACGCTGTTGCCGCCGTCGGACCAGCCGCCGAAGAGCAGGTCGCCGTTGCGATCGATCGTGCCCACGCGGATGGCCGAGTCGGAGACGAGGCGATATTTGTCGGTGCCGACCAGGCGGCTGTTCCATTCCCAGAGCGTCCACTGCTTCTGCCCTTCCGGGCTCATGCAGTAGAGGAACGGCTGACGCCACGGCTCGCGTCCGGTGCGCGTGTTGCGATCGCCGCCGAAGTAGTACGTGCCGGTCTCGGGGTCGACCGACCGGACACCGACCTTTCCGCCACTGCCCTTCTCGGTGATCTTGGTCATGGCGGCGCCGTTGGGATCCACGCGCGTCATGCCGTGGGCTTCGAAGTACGTGTTGCCCTTGTCATCGAACCAGATCTGAGCGGGTGACGTGCGGTAGCCCTCAAGCAGGCACAGCCACTGGATGCGGCTGCCGTCGGCGGAGAACTTGGCCACGAAACAGTCGCCGCTGACGTCGACGCCGTTCCACTTGTACGGCCCCGTAGCCTTGCCGGTCGCCTTGTGCCGCTGAACTGGCACGCTACCGCCCGTGGCCAAGCCCTGGATCGCATCGGTGCAATGCCCGGAGACGACCAGCCCGCCGTCGGGCGCGACGGCCCCGGTCTCGAAGCTGGCGATGCCGTAGCCCAGCCGCACGATGCGCGCGACCTTCTGAAGGTCCGCGCTGTAGAAGACGAACATGCCGGCGACGTCGGGATTCGCGCGGCTGAACGACTCGCGCCCCTTGCGATCTTTGGTTACCGGGTTGTGCCCGCGATGGTTGTCCCGCCCGAGCACCGTCGGGCGCGGCGAGGTGGCGAACTGCGGGCCCCACGTGTTGCCGAACGCCACGATCGTGCCGTCCTTGAGTTGACCCGCGGCCACGAATTCCTCGATGCCCGCCGCGCCGAAGTACGTCGCGGCTTGAACCTGCATCTTCGGGCCGGTGGCCGCCCACTCGGTCATGGATTCGTACCGCCCGGCGTGAAGGTCGGAGGCGGCGAGCAGCATTGCGACGGCGGCGAGGAGCGTGAGGACGTAGCGGGGGCTGGGCTTTGCATCGGTCATGGTGAACCTCCTGGGTTGGCGCCGGCGGAAGACCGGTCTCCGACCAACGTGCGGGCGGCCGGCGGTGTTGCGGCCCCACGGTTGCGGGCGGCCCACCGCGGCTGGGGGCCTCGAAGTGTCCGTCGGCGGGCACTGCACGCAGGCGTAAGAAAAATTGCGCAAAAGTGTACACTTTTTGGGCTCGTTTTGGCCCGGTTTGGGCCGGTTTCTGCGGGATTCTGCAGGATTCTGCGTGTTTGTGCCGGGGTCTTCTGACAGCACAAATGGCCATCCTGTGCGCGCCCCGCCGCGCTGGGCGGCGTAAGTTGCTTTTGAATCGCCAGTAGCAGCGAATGCCCTGTGCCGAAGCGGGGATGACGAGGGGCGCGGCAGTGCGCAATGGCTGACTTCGGCATGGGGTTTAGCTCAGGGTTGCGTGCAAGCCCGGCCGGCGGCGGGTGGGAGCCCATGACGGCGGCCGGATTGGGGCGGATGCATGACATGGCGGACCGGGCGACAGGCGCGCAGGACAGGTGGTGTTGACGATATCATTGTACGCATTCTGTTTGGTCCTGTCAAGCCTTTTCTTGCTCGGGAAGTCCGCGCTGAATGCGGCGGATTCCCCATGGCATCTCGGTGTCGTTGCCCGTCTGAGGGTGCCACACTTTGGCCGTCTTCGGCAAAGTGTGAAGCGGTGCGGAAAGCCATCGGATGTCGATGTGCCAGCAAGGCGCACTGGGCGTTGGTCCGGCGGATGGTGACCAACCGTTGTTCGGCACACTTTGCCCTCCCTTCGGTCGGGTCAAAATGTGGCACCCGGCCTTGGCATCCCGGTGTCGATGCCCTCCTGCTCGCCCATCTGAGGGTGCCACACTTTGGCCGTCTTCGGCAAAGTGTGAAGCGGTGCGACGTCTCGTCGGATGGGGGTGTGTCATCAAGGCACATCGGGCGTGGGTTGAGTGGATCAGGATCAACACTTCGTCAGCACACTTTGCCCTCCCTTCGGTCGGGTCAAAATGTGGCATCCGCCGCCGGCGCTGCGGCCCGTGCCTGTTCAGAGCGTTCGCGGCGACCGAATTCCTGCCACGTTTCGCCCGGTTGCACGTATGATGGTTGTGTGGTGATGGCGCCAATGGCCCGACGGTAGAAACGGGGTGCACGATGAAGGTTGATCGCTGGCTTGAGGGTTACGAGTCGCGTCGTGAGGCGTTGGAGGAGGTCCGCAAGGAAAACGAGACCCGTCTGGCGGCGTCGATGCCCCAGCCGCGCCCGACGCCGGTGCGCCCGCCGCAGATGGGGGCGGCGATGCCGCCGCCCTTGCCGGGGCACGCGCGTCCTGAGCCGCGCCGGCGCGGTCCCTGGGGTCGACGGATTCTCGTCGGGGGCATCGTGCTCGGCGTGCTGGCGCTGAGTGGTGTGGTCGTCGGGATCTACCACGTGGCGGACCGCCTGGGATCGGCGATGGGCGGGTTCGGCTCCACGCAGCAGGTGACGCAGGGCAATGTGCCCGCGTCGATTCCGGTGCAGATGGCGGGAGCGGGCTCGCAGTCGGTGACCGGCGGCAACGCACCGGCGACGGTGGCCGGGCAGCCGGTCCAGGCGCGGTCGCGGCAGGTGGTGGATGTGCTGCCGGTGGTGCTGGCGCTGAACGGTCCGGACGGGCCGCAGCCGCCGACGCGATTCAACTCGGGGCGCGTGAGTTCGGTCGGGGCCGCACCGACAGCCAACAGTTACGGCGACCGGGTTGTGATCAAGGCCGCGGCGATGGGCAACAGCGTGATCGCCTCGCCGGCGGTGCGTGACGACAAGGTGTTCTTCGGCGGCGGGTTCAATTCTCACGGGTTCCACGCCGCGCACGCGAAGACGGGTCAGCCCCTGTGGTCGGTGACCCTTAGCGACAACGGGCCGTCCTTCATCGCGGTGTCGAATGACACGGTGGTGGTGAACACCGAGTCGTGCACGCTGTACGGCATCGAGACGGACACGGGCCGGCACAAGTGGAGCAAGTACCTGGGCGATCCGCTGGTTTCGTCTCCGGCCGTGGGCGATGGGATGGTGGTGACGACGTACCCGGTGATGGGCGGGCCGACGGTGAAGTTGACGGGCGTGCCGGCGGGGATGCGCGACACGTTCCATGCCTCGCACGCGCTGGCGGCGATGGATGTGCAGACGGGTGCGATCAAGTGGCAGGCGCTGGTGGACGGCGAGGCGATGACGGCCCCGGTAATCGCCGACGGCAAGGTGCACATGGCCAGCTTGAGCGGCACGCGGTACGTGTTCGACCTGAAAACGGGCGCGCCGCTGCAGGCGCACTACGATCGCGTGACGAGCCAGCCGGCGGTGGACGGCGACCTGGTGTACTACACGGCCCGCGATGACCAGGGCGGCAAGCCGCACGAGGCGGTGATGGTCGCCTCGATCAGCGACGCGCGGCCGGTGCAGCCGCTGTTCACGCAGCCGGCGGCGTACCTGAGCGGCTCGATGGACATGACGGCTCAACAGATGGACGCACAGGTCGGCTGGGGCGGCGGCGCGCCGGCATCGGTCAACGCCGGGCTGGCCGAGGAGGTGGTCGGTGTCAACAGCGTGATGGGCCTTCAGCTTTTCGAGGGATCGCGCTTGAGCGTGGCCGACGGAAAGCTCTACACGACGATGGGGCACCGGCTGGTGTGCCTGGATGCCGCGAGCGGCGCATTGGTGTGGGAGCACGAACTGGCGCCGGCGGGCATGATGCCCGGTTGGCTGGCCTCGCCGCCGACGGTGTGCGACGGGAAGGTCTACATCGGGACGGGCGCGGGCATGCTGATGGTGTTCGACGCGGCGACGGGCAGGAAGGAAGTGGAAGAATTCTTCGGCGCGGGGATCCGCAACCACGTGGTGGTGGATGACAAGCGGGTGTACTTCGGCAACAGCAACGGGGAAGTGGTGATCGCGCGGCTGCAGTGAGGGGTGCGTTGGTTGCCCGGGTGTGAACCGGGCGTGGGGCCTGGCGGGCAGGCGGAAGGCCCGCAGGCGAGACTCACTTCGTAATGACTGCGACCGTGACGACCGATCCCCAGATCGCGGCCTCAACCGTTCGGGACTCGATGGTCCGGGGCTTGGTGAGCGCGAAAGTGGCCTCCGATAACGGCGGCGCGTTGCTCTTTATGCGCAGGGGTTGCCGATGACTTGCCGGTGGGCATGAACCATTCGGAGTCTTCACCATGCGCTTCATCGGGCTGATCGTGATGTTCGTGATGCTGGCGATGACCCTCGCAGAACAGGGCCATCTACTCTTTCTGCAACTCGAGGAGCTGGTTTTCCTTGTTGGTTTCGCCATCGCGGGCACGCTCGCGGCCGATGGGTTTGGCGCAGGATGGTTGATGCTGCGTACGGTCTCTTGTCGGCGGCGCGAGTCGCTCGACGCCAAAGCCATCGCCCAGGCCCGTCGCGTGCTGACCCACCTGCATCGGTTCATCTGGGCGGCGGCGATCCTGCTGGTCGCGCTGGCGGTGGTGTTGACGCTGCAGAATCTCGATGATCCGTCCATGGTCGGTCCGGGGATGGCGTACGCGCTGTGTCCGCTGCTGCATGCCGCGGTGCTGGCCGAGTTTGTGGTCGGGCCGCTGCTTCGCGGTTTGCCGGCCGATGGCGAGGGCGTCGGGGCATAGGGCTGGCCCGTCGGGTTGGGTGCAACTAGGATGTCATCGGCGACGTTCTGTCCAGTCGGGGCCTGGAACGACGCACTATGGCATTGCGGTTGTGTATTCGCCGCGCTTGTGTGGAGGCCGTGGCAATGGCTCAGATCACTTACCAACAGGCGGCGCGGCATGTGTTGCGGTTGCTGGAGGATGACGAGGTGGTCAGCCGCCTCGGCTTCCGCGTGGACTACGACCTGCCCGGGCTGGTCGGGGAGTACCTGGGCAACGTGATGGTGCGGGTGATCGTGCCCGAGGCGTCGCTGCCGGACACGATCAGCAGTTCCGCGACCATGCACTGGCTGGGCAAGCTGTGGTGCCAGGGCGATGAGGAATGGGAACGGGTCGAGTCTTTCCTGGTCAACCAGACGTCCGAAGGCAAGTGGGGATGCACGTTCCACTCGCTCTACAGCCTGCTGGGCGAGGCGGACAAGCAGGGCAACCACAAGCCCTGGCTGTGGGAACGGCAGGAGTACGAGAACCTGGGCAGTCGACTGCGGCTGGAGCACGAGGTGGACGTGTCGGTGCACAAGTCGCTGGCCCTGCCGCGCCATTACTGGATGGAAGTGCGATACAAGGACGCGATGATTCGCATCCGCGGCCTGTCGAAGGACGGCTCGTGCCAGATCGGCCTGCTGGCGGGCGGGCATGTGAGCGATCTGCCGGGGCTCATCGGCTTCCTGAAGAAGAATCCGCAGCAGCTCGAGCAACTGAGCAACCTGCCGCCGATGGAGATCGACGATTCGGCGCTGCGCGAGCTGGCGGCGCAGTGAGATGCTTTGACTGTTCAGTCACTTGGCGGACGTGCGGCGTTCTCACTAGCATGCGTCGCTGATGTCGGCATCCGTATCGACGATGGAACCGCAACTGTCCGTCACGCCCGCGCAGCGACTGCTCGCGTGGGTGGACCGCTATCGATGGTGGTTGTTCGGGGCACTGGCGCTGCTGTACCTGGCGGCGACGTCGCTGGTGTGGCGGGTCAGTCCGGACACGGCGCTGTATGTCGAGCTGGGGCGCAATCTCGCGGTGGGGAAGGGCTATGTCTTTCAGGGCCGGCCGCACGGGCTGGCGCTGCCCGGGTTGCCGTACATGATCGCGGCGATGTTCATGCTCTTCGGCGACTACGGGCTGGAGGCGAGCAACGCGTTGATCGCCCTGTTCGGGCTGGGGACGCTCGCGGCGAGCTACCGGTTGTTCCGGCTGCACTTCGATCGCGCCAACGCGGTGGTGCTCGTGGTGCTGCTGGGCGTGGGGGATACGTACTTCCGTCACACGCTGCACCTGCTGACGGACATCCCGTTCCTGTGCGGCGTGATGCTGCTGCTGACCGGCTACGAGGGCCTTCGCTTGGCCGACAAGACGACGCGGCGCGGCACACAGGCGGCGAACTGGCTGCTGATCGCGACGGGCATGCTGCTGTTCACATTCACGCGTCCGACCATGATCACCATCTACGGCGCGCTGGCGGCGACGGTCGGCTGGCATCTGCTGCTGGGGCCGAAGCGGCGGGCGCACGCGGCGATCGCGGCGATCGCGGTGGGGGTGATCGCGCTGTTTCTGCTCGTGGACCCGCGCGAGCCGGCGAAGCTGATCGCCACCGGCGATCAGCCGATCACCTACAACAGCGCCGTCAAGGACGCGGCCACCGCGCCGGTCCGCCGTTACGAGAACTACCTGCCGATGGTCCTGACCAACGACGCCGTGCCGGAAGGCATCCTGGGCATCGAGCTGGGACTGGGCCAGGAACTGGGCACGCGCTGGCTGGACTGGATTCCCAACGGGATCTTCGCCGGCTTCGTGTGGGTGATGGGTATTAGCCTGCTGCGTCATCGGTCGCTGTGGGGTTTCCTGGTGCTGGCCTGCCTCGGCCAGTTCGCGGCGTTCCGCATCGGCCATCGCTACCTGCTGCCGATCATGCCGCTGCTGGTGTGCGGCGTGTGGCTGGCGGCGCGATGGTTGCTGGCCCGCCGCGCGTGGCCGGCACGTACGATCGCGGTGGCGTTGCTGGTATTCATGCTTGTGCCGAACCTGGTGCGTGACGTGCTGCGGACGATCGAGCAGCGGCGTCAACCGTTTCTCGTGCATTACGAAGACGGACGCTACGCCGCGCTGGATCGACTGGCCGTGGCGATGGAGGCTGAGGCGATCGACGAGGACGCGGTGATCCTCGCGAACGACCCATCGTACCTTTCGCACAAGACGCAGCGCGTCGTGCTGCCGGTGGGTGCGGTGCACTTCCTGGGCGTCAGGAGCGAAGAGCAGTTGCTTGCCTACCTGCGCGAGCGTCCGGCGGCGTACGTCGTGATGGAAGAGGGCAACATCCTGCTGCTTGAGAAGAAGACCCGGCGGTTCATCGAGCATCAGGGCCTGACGGTCGGGCCGGTGCTTGCCGAGGGGGCTGCGGGCGGCAAGCATTTCACACTGCACCGGCTGCTGCTGCCCGAGGCGGCGGATCAGGATCGCCAGAACTGAACGACATCGACGAGGAGAAACGCCGCGGCGGATTTCGCCAGTCGACGTTTGTCGCTTGCGCGCCGCCGGTTGCCGCGCAGCGCGGCGAAAGCCGCGGCGAGGAGGCTGCTCACAATGACCAGCGGCTGGTCGAGGGTCCAGAGCGTCTTGAAGATTGCCGCCTGGCGGGGGTGATGCTTGCCGAGGTAGCGCGCGTGGCCGCACGCGAAGTTGCGGTAGGCGTAGCGCGTGTTGGCGCGGGAGGAGACGCCGCCGAGATGGGTGATGGGCGCGTCGGCGAGGTAGTAGATGCGGCCGCGCTCGCGCAGGCGTCGGCACAGATCGAGGTCTTCCACGCCGAAGGTAAACGATTCATCCCAGCGGCCGACGGCCTCGAAGAGGGTGCGGGGCACGGCGAGGGCCGCGCCGGCGACCTGGTCGATGACGGCGGTCTGGTCGGGGTTGAGCGCGGGCTTGCGGTAGGCGCGATGGGCGCGGCGGAAGATGCGGCACCAGTGGAAGAGGCGCAGTTCGTGCAGGAGCGCGGCGAGGGAGAACGGGCCGCGATAGGCCGGCTGGTGCGTGCCGTCGGGATTCAGCAGTTGCGGCCCGACACCGGCGGCATCGGGTGTGTGGTCGATGAAGTCGACCAGCCGCGCGAGCGAACCGGGGGGGACGAGGGTGTCGTTGTTGAGGAAGAGCAGGTTTCGCCCGCGTGCGGCCGCGGCGGCCTGATTGTTGGCGGCGCTGAACCCGCGGTTGGTGTCATTGCGGATCAGCCGCGCCCAGGAAAAGTCGCGGGCGACCATGTCCGGCGCGGCGTCAGTCGAGGCGTTGTCGACGACGATGACTTCGATGGTCGCCTCATCCCGCCGCGCGGCCAGGGATGCCAGGCAGTCGCGCAACACGTCGCGGCTGTTCCAGTTGACAATGCAGATCGACAGATCGATCCGGCGCGTTTCGGTTTGCGTGGATTTGTCACCCATCGCGGTGCTGTCCGTTCGCGTTCTCGACTGCTTCGTGCTTCGCTTCCACCTTCCGAGCCATGACCGTTCGCACATCGCACTGGCCGAACAGCGCCGACAGCCGCGCAAGGATCGTCCACAGCCATTTCTGTTTCGCCGCCAGACGCCACATCACGGCGCCGGTCTGATCGGCATGTCGGCGCGCGCTGTGGTGGAGCGGCTGGGTGCGCACCTGGGGGTACGTATTCTCGACCACGAGTCCCGCGTCGGTCAGCAGCTTCACGAGGTGCCGGGTGGTGAAGTGGGTGAAGTGGCGCGGCAGGTCGAGGCCGAACCAGTTCTTGCCGAACCAGCGGTAGCCCCACGAATCGTGCACGGGGCAGCAAACGATAAGGTAGCCGCCGGGCGCGAGCCGCGCAACGGCTTCGCGCACCCATGCGGGCGGGTCGGGCAGATGCTCGAGCACGTGCCAGGCGGTGATGACATCGAACTGCCGTCCGCGCATGGCTGGGCCGGGCCAGGTGCCGGCCTCGGCGTCGATGCCGTCGTCATCGCGGATATGTTTGACGGTGTCCTGACTGATATCGATGCCCGCGACCTGCCAGCCGCGTGCGCGCTGGACGCGCAGGAAGCCGCCGCGCCCGCAGCCGAAGTCGAGCAGCCGTCCCTTGCCGGCCCAGGGCAGGACCATACCGAGGCGTCGGTCGCGTCGCAGTCGCGCGGCGATGGGCAGCGTGAGGAGCCATCGCCCCGGGCCGCGCGGGGCGTGGGGATAGCCGAAGTGCGGCCCGAGGGCCGTGCGGACGAGGCGCTCCTTGAGGGGCACGGTCGCGTCGGCCGCGTGCTTGCGGATGCGATCGCCGCGATCGAGGCCGTAGTAGTCTTCGGGGTAGTAGTCGGCGATGGCCGCGGCGGTGGGCCGGGGATTGGTGTACATCACGCCGCAATTGCCGCAGCGCACGACGGTGAATGTTTCGCCGGTGCCGTAGAGCAGTTCCTTCGCCTCGAACGGGTCGCGCGGCGCATCGCCGCCGCACAGGGGACAGGCGACGTGTTCGCGGCCGGCGGGGGTTGTGTGTTGCGAGTCAGGCATTGCGTGGCGCGGGCGCGGTGGCACGGTCGCGGAAGAAGCGCGAAGGCAGGAAGCGGAAGACCCATCGGGAAACGGCGCGAAGGTGTTCGTCGTGCGATCGAAGCATGGGCGTTCAGTCCTGGGCGTCGTCCGTATCGGGATGCGGCCGCGCGAGTCTGGCGCGGGTGATGTAAACGCGCAGGTGGCGGTTGGCCTCCATGTCGAACCACATGGCGAAGAGCGTCAGTTGCAGGCCGGTGATGAACAGCAGGGCCGCGAAGAGGCCGCTGGTGCCGGCGACGGTGCCGACGAAGATGCGCCAGATCAGCAGGTAGAGGCCGAGCGCCAGCCCGGCGATGAGCGACAGCGACCCGAGGCTGTAGAACAGCACGAGCGGGTGGAAGTCGCGGATGAGGTACTTTTCCTTCAGTCGCCACAGGAACCGCCGAAAGATCAGCCACGACATGCGCGGGATGACCTTGTGGATCTTCATCTTCGACTGCTCGCCGACGTTGTAGACCGGCCGCGTGCTGACATCGGCCACGCGCATGTCGTAGACGTTCAGCCGCACGAGCAGATCGTTGGGATAGCCGTATCGCGGGTACATGCCGGCCAGGCGGATGGTGCGCAGGGCGTCGAGGCTGATGACGGTGTAGCCGGCCTGCGAATCGGCGACGTGCCAGTAGCCGCTGGCGATCTTGGTGAGCATGGAGAGGAAGGCGTTGCCCAGGTAGCGGATGCGGGGGATGTTGTGCCAGGCCTTCTGGTAGAAGAGGCGATTGACCTTGACGTAGTCCGCCTCGTCGCGGGCGACGATGCCGGCGAGGGCCGGCAGGTCGGCCGGGTCCATCTGCCCGTCGCCGGCCATGACCGCGACGACATCCAGTTTGCGGCAGATCGCCTCGCGATAGCCGGTGAGCAGGGCCTTGCCGACGCCGCCGTTGACCTTGTGCCGGCAGAGGACGACGGGCTGATCGGGGTGTTCGGCGATGTACTGCTCGACGACGTTGACGGTGTCGTCCCGGCTGGTGTCATCGACAACGATGGCGCAGTCGACGAAGTCGGGCATGGTCGCGAGGACCTTCCCGATTTGCGTCTGCTCGTTGTAGCACGGGATGACCACGCCGAGGGATTTGCCTTCGAGCACCTGCGCCTCCTGCATGTGATGCCGCGGCCGGGTCGCCGCGCGTGGAGGGCATGATAGATGGCGCCGGAGGCGATCGCAACGGACCGGATCGCGACGGTTGCCGGCCCGGTCAACACGTGCGGCAAAGGGCTTGGACGATGCGCTGTCCGGCTTCGCCGTTGCCGTACAGACCGTCCGGACGATGGTGCGGCGGTCCCGCGGCGAGGCGCTGGGTGATCACTTGGGCAATGCGCGGCGCATCGCCCGGCGGGGCGAGATGGTTCCAGCCGCAGTCAATCAGTTCGGTCCATTCCGTCTCGTCCCGCAAGGTGACGCACGGCACGCCGTGGAAGAACGCCTCTTTCTGCACGCCGCCGGAATCGGTGGCGATGAGTGCGGCGTGTTGCTCGAGCATGGCCATGTCGAGGTAGCCGACCGGATCGATCAGGCGCAGCGGTGCGGCGGCCTCGGCAAGACCGGCGGCGTCGAGGGCGCCCCGGGTGCGCGGGTGGATCGGGGCCAGGACCGGCATGCCGCCTTCGGCCACCGCGGCCAGCCCTTCGATGATCGTGCCGAGCCGCTGGGGGTCATCGGTGTTCTCGGCCCGATGGATCGTCGCGAGGAGGTACCGCCCGGCGGTCAGCCCAAGTCGATTGAGGGTATCGCGATGGCGCGATGCCTTCGCGGCGAAGAACCGGGTTGCGTCGTACATGACGTCACCGACAAGCTGACAACGCTCCGCGGGAAGTCCCTCGGACTGAAGGTGACGCATGGCGGCCTCGGTCGGCGCGAAGAGCAGGTCGCTGGCGTGATCCGTCAGGACCCGATTGATCTCTTCGGGCATCGCTCGGTTGCGGGACCGAAGCCCGGCCTCGACATGGGCGACGCGAATGCGCATCTTCGCGGCGGCAAGGGTGGCGGCGAGCGTCGAATTCGTATCGCCGTAGACGATCACCCAGTCGGGACGCATGTCATCAAGCGCTTGCTCGATGCCGATGAGCATTCGGGCGGTCTGCCGGCCGTGGGTGTCCGAGCCGATCCCGAGATTGATCTGGGCGGGCGGGATCTCCAGCTCGTCGAAGAACACCTCGGACATGTTGTGGTCGTAGTGCTGGCCGGTATGGAGGAGATGGTGACGGACGCCGCCCGCGCCGGCGAAGGCTCGCGCGATCGTCGCGGCCTTGACGAACTGCGGTCGTGCACCGACGACGGACAGCACGTTCATGCGTTGTTCTCCTCTCCCGCCAGGGGGCGGCGATAGATATCGAGCAGGCGCTGGATGACCTGTGGCCAGGTCAATCCCAGTTCATCCACACGCCGACGCATGGCGGCGCCCCGGGCCGGCAGTTCACTCGCCCCCTGGACCGCGGCGCGCATCGCCTGGATCAACGCGGCGTCATCGTCGGGATCCACCAGCCAACCGCCGTCTCCCTGCGGGACCAGTTCGAGCGGGAAGCCGACCTTCGTGCACACGATCGGCAGGCCATGGGCGGCGGCTTCGACCACCGCGGTGCCGAAGTTATCGACGGTCGTCGCCGACACGTAGATATCGGAGGCCAGCAGATGCGAACCGACTTCGTGCGGACGCAGCCCGCCGGTGAAACGGACGTAGTCGGTGATGCCCAGTTCACGGGCCAGCGCCTGGAGCGCCTCACGGCGCGGCCCGTCGCCCACGATGGTCAGCGCCTGCTGCCATCCTTCGCGGCGCAGTGTCGCGACGGCGTGCAGGATGGCGTCGTGTCGTCGCTGGGGAATGAGACGGCCGACCGATATCCATCGCAGGGCGCCCGTCGCGGCATCGCGTGCTCGTCTCCGCTGCGCCTCGGCGAGTGCCTTGTCATCGGGTGAGTCCGTGCCGTTGGGCAACATGGTGATGCGTGCGGCGTGTGCCGGCAGTTGCTCGCTCAGCATCGTGACGAACTCGCGGGAAAGCGTGGTCACGGTGGCGGCGCGCCGGGCGGCGGCAAGGGTGGCGGCGCGCACGAGTCGGCTTCGGGTACGGAAGTCGCTGCCGTGCACGGTCAGCACCATCGGACGTCGGCGCCAGGCGCAGAGGCGCGCGGCGATTGCGCCGGTGATGCCCCAGTGGCAGTGGACGAGGTCGTGGGTCGCCGCGTGCTTCCAGATCGCACGGGCGTACTGGGCGATCAGTCCGGGCACGCCGACGATCGCCAGCGGCCGATGGGTGAGATTGTGGGGCATCCCCGCGCCGTAGGCCAGGTGCTGAAACCGACGGGGGTAGAGGTAGGTGAGTCGATGGACGGTGATGTTGCCCGTGGTCTCTCGCTTGACGGCATTGGCATCGCCGGGGGCGAGGATGGTGATGTGCTCAACGTGCGGCGACAGATGCTGGGCCAGGTCGCGCACGAAGCAACCGGCGAGATCGCTGTCATCCCGCGGGTAGGACGTGGTGGGCATGAGGATGCGTCGTGGGCCTGAGTCGGTCAATCGGGACTCCTGTGTTCAGGCACGACTTGGCGCGGCTCGCGGCAGATGCGCTCGAAGAAGGTCAGGCGCTGTTTCTCCTTCTCTCTCGCGTCGAGGAAGCCGATCGACTCGCGCGCAACGCGCCTGCCGCGCCAATGCCGCATGAAGGTCTCGATCTGTTCGCGATGGCTCGTGACGCAATCCTCCGTGTTCGGCAGTTGGCAGACGAAGGGATGGCGCGTTGGCGAGAGATCGGTGTCATGGTACGGGAGGATAACGGGCAGGCCGCAGGCGAGGTACTCGCGGACCTTGAGCGTACACGCCTCGTTCATGCCGTTGCGGTGCAGGGCCATGGATCCGATCCCGAGGTCGCACTGCTGGAAGATCGGGCGATACGCATCGGGTTGCATCGGGCCGTGCACGGTGACGTTGTCGGGCGGCGGCACGGGCAGTTGACCGCGATCGATGCCGACCAGGTGGATGCGCCACGCGGGGTGTTGTGACGCCAGTTCGATCGCTCGATCCCAGCCGACCCAGGGGCGCCCGGCCGAGCCGATGAGCACGAGCGCCGGTCGATCGGCTTGTGAAGGTGGGAGTGGCTCAATGGACTGGAGATCGATCCCGTTGCTGATCACGGTGGTGTCGGCGGGCCACGGATCGACTCGCGCGGCGAGTTCGTGCGTGACCGCAACCATACCGCGCAGATGCCGCAGAACGCAGGGCCGGGTGTGTCGGTGCAGGACGATCATCGGCCACGACCATTTCGCCGCGACTTCCGCTATGTCATCGGAGTTGATTTCCGCCACGGCGGCATACCGCCGCGCGAGGCGTCCCCATCCGGGAAGCCAACCACCGAAGCGCATGTAGACCAGGTCCGGTCGCCAGGATGCCGCGGCCCCGGCCTGTGCCCGCCCGCCGCGCCAGAGCGTGCGCAGCGTGAGGCGCGGGATGGCGTGAACGGTGAGCCCGCCGTAGGCATCCGAGGACCATTCGCGATTGGGTGTGAGCGCGAACAACGCCACCTCATGTCCGGCGGCGGACCAGCAGCGCATCTGCAGCGCGATCTTGCGGTTGACGCCGCGCGAGCGAGAATCAAGATAGGCCAGGTAGGCAATGCGCATAGGCACTCTTGCGTGAGGGCGCAACCGGACGAGGCGCGCGGGGCCGCGTCAGAAGGCGACATTGTACTTCTCCGCCCAGCGCACGAGATTGATCCAGCGCCAGAAGCGGAAATCGAAGCGGACCCGGCCGGCGAGCATCGCCTGCCAGTCGGCCAGGGCGGCCCGGGTGTCAAGCACGCGGATGCGCCGGGCGGTGTCGCCGGTGAGCACGTTCTCGACCCACGGTTGCCTCTGCGCCAGCCACTGCCGCTCGGGCGTCTCGGAACCGATCTTATCGCGGCGATCGAGGATGGGCCGCGGGATCAGGCCGCGCGACATGCCGGCGAACAGTTCGCCGCGCACGGCGCGATCAGGCGCATGGATGATGCCGACGATGCCGCACATCAGTGTTTGTCCCGCTTCCTGGCGAGGGCGCTCAGGTAGATCTCGCGCATCTGCCGGGCCAGCGTGTGCGGATCGTGCCAGCGTTCGACGAACCGCCGTCCGGCCCGGCCCACGGCCGGCCACGATGCGCGGTGTTCGAGCAACTGCGCCTTGAGCACATCGTAGATCGTCCGGGGTGTGGCCTGGATCAACGGGAGGGACGCGGCCATCTCGGGCGGGATGAACCGCAGATCATCCTCGCGTATGTAGCAGATGACCGGCTTGGCCAGCGCCATCAGCTCCACCGCCACGCCGCCGTACCAGCCGAGAAGCAGTTGATCGATGAAGAGGTCCGCCTGTTCGTACGCGCGGCGGGCTTCCGGGTGGGGGAGGCCCTCGATCAGTCGCAGTTCGAACGGCACGCCCTCAGCCTTCAGTCTTTCCGCGGCTTCGATGATGAACCGGCTGCCCTTCACGCCGCGATGGCTCGGCGCGTGGGCGACGATCGGCGGACGGTCCGGCGGGGTGACGGGCCCGAGCGGCTGCCAGTCGGCGGGATCGATATTGGCGTAGGGCATGAAGCGCGTGGTGTCGGGCAGCACGTGCATCAGGTCGGGGTTGAGGGAGATGACCTGGTGGGCGAGGCGGCCGAAGGTGTGCGCCCGCCGCGCTTTGTGGTGGTCGCGGATCGGGTGGTAGTAAGCGGGTTCGACTTCGTCGGCCACATGGATGGCGAAGTGTTTGCGGCAATAGTCGCCAAGCCGCGCATCATTGCCCTGGTAGGTGACGACCAGTCCCTTGCCGGCGCGTCGCAGCAGGCGGACGTCAAGGAACTCGACGAGTCCGCGGTAGGCCGCGAGGGCATAGCGAAGCGCGCGCGGCTGGCCGGCGATGCGCGGGTCGCGTGGGCTGATGTAGCTGGGCAGGATGCCGGAACCGAAGTTGAAATGGATGACGTCATACTGACGCAGCGCCCGCCAGAGAACGGTCCATCCCTTGAGTTCCCTGGTCAGTTGCCGCGCGTCCGCTCGCCATAGGGTCTCGTCCACCTCGTAGCCGAACGGGTGCGGTGCGAAGCTCAGGCAGTGGCTTTGCAGTCCGATGCCGCGCTCGGCCCGGGCGAGCACCGCGGCGTGACCGCCGACGATCGACGGGCAATGCAGGACGCGAAGCGGGGCAGTCGGTGAGGGGTCGCCGCTCATATTCCCAGGGTCTCTAGGATCGCACTGAACTTGCGCCCGATGACCTGCGGCGAGTGATGGTCCAGCACGAACTGGCGGCCCAGACGCCCAAGCTCGGACAACTGATCGCGATGATCGGCCAACGCGCGGATTCTCTCCTTCACCGTAAGCGGGTCGCACCGGACAATCGGCGGATCACCCTCGTTCAGCAGCCCCACCGTTCGGTAGAGTCGCTCCAGGTCCTCGCGCAGATAGCAGAGCACCGGTCTGCCCGTGGCCATGCCCTCGATGGCGAACATGGCGTACCATCCGACGATCAGTTGGTCGGCCACGACATCGGCTTCGGCCATGGCCTTCTTGACCTCGCTGTTGGGCACACGCTCCAGCAGCACCAGTTCCACCGGGACGCCTTCTTCTCGCAGAGATTGCACCGCATCGATGAAATACCGGGTGCCCTTGATGTGACGATGGTTCGGCGCGTGCAGGATGCGCAAGGGCTGCGCGGGGTCCAGTGCTTCGGGCCGGGGCTCGGCCGGCGGCCACGCGTCGGTATCGATGGCGAAGTGGGCGAGCATCAGCGTATCCCAGTGGTAGGTGTAGTCGACCCACTCGCAGCCGCTGATGACATGGTCGGCTCGGCGTGTCCATCGATCGATCCGCCGCGCGATGCGCGTTCGACCCAGCCGCTGCGCCGGGTAGTCGCGTCCCATGGTGTGCTTGAACAAGGCGTTGGGGCTGCGCGCCATGTCCTGGACATCGGCCCCATAGGGCATGACGATCACGCGAACGCCCGCGATGGCCAGCAACGTCGGCTCGAGCCCTTCGAGCAAGGGACAGCGGCTGAGCGGCCCGCCGTGAAAGTAGATGCAGAGGCAACGGTAACGGAAGATGGCCCGGACGAAGAGCCAGTAGGGAAGGAAGAGGCGCAGCGGCCCGGGTAGAACGCGGTCGCCGCGGTAGTCAAAGGCATGGGTCAGGTGGTAGACGTTGCGAACGTAGCTCTCGGCCGATCGCCCCGCCGTCTGCAGGGCCTGCTTGAGGTAGATGTGGCTGATGATCGGCTCAGGCCCGAGGCCGACGTCGATCCGCCGCGCCGCGAGGCGCGAAGCCGTAGCCGCGACGAACATCACCGGCAGCATGACCAGGTCGGTCACGCCCTGCACGGCGCGCAAGGCCGCGGTCATGGCCCGGTTGGGACGGTTCGGGCGGGGCGCCGCATCGGGGGTTGGGCCTGCATCAGTGGACATACGGAGACATCTTGCGAAGGGATGACACCGGCAAAGCTTACCGGCGCGACGCGGCGGTGTCACGCAGTGTCAGCGGCGGCCAGCGTTCGGTCGATCGTCTGCCTGATCGGCGTGAACCGGGGCGCCCAGTGCTCGAGGAGGCGATCCACGTTGGCCACCAGATCGAATGCCCTCGGCTCGTCGGCCATGGCGATATCCACCTCGCTGCCGAGCCCGGCGCCAATAGCGGCCGCGATCTCGCGTATGCTCCAGGCTTCGCTCGATGCCAGGTTCATCGGGCTGGGTCCACCCCCCTCGATGGCGATGCGAGCGAGGATATCCGCCGCGTCGTCAACATCGCACAGCGAGATGCGCAGGCCTTGCGTATCGGTCGCGTCTTCCGGGTGCGGTTGCGTGAAGATTTGCTGGTTCGTGCGAACGCGCTGAATCAGACCGGGCACCAATCCCGATTCCTGGCCGGGACCGAATACGCAGAAAGGTCGTACGATCTGCAGTTCGATCCGCTCGGACAGCAGCCCCAGGGCCCGCTCCGCGTGCACCTTGCTGAGGGGATACGGCAGGTCGGTGCGCAGCGAGCTGGTCTCGACAAGTGGATCGAAGCTGGGGGCGTAGACACTGCCCGTGGAGACGTACACGAAGCGCCGAACTCCGGCGCTGCACGCGCGGCAGGCCAGATCGATCGCCGACTGGCAGTTGGTCTGCATCAGGTGATCCAGTCGATCGATGCCCCGGCGATAGTGCGGGGACTGGGCCAGGTATACGACGGCACGCACATCGCCTTCGAAGGCGAAGTCGGCGGCCACGCGGCCGGTGGCGGGGTCCAGCCCTGTACGGCCAGAGGAGCTGAGGGGGAGAGCCGCAACGCCCCGCGCTTCCAGTGAAGCCACGAGTCGACTACCGATGAACCCGTTCGCTCCGACAACGGCGACCGACATGACACCTCCTGGAAGCATCGGAACACGGTACGATCACACGGGGCGCGTGAGCAGGACCGATAGACCATTCGGGTTCGCCGGATGGAGCGCGTAGTCGGTCACGCCCAGTTCATCAAGCCATCCGACCACCTCCTGCTCCGTATGCTGCCATGCATGGTGCGGGTGGTACCAGTCGAAGTTGACCATGTTGTTGGTCTCGAAGTCGAAGGCCTCGTTCCAGAAGCACTTGACGAAGTTGTAGTAGAGCAGACGCTGGACGTTGTGCTCCCCGGCGGGAATGCCCAGAACCGGGATCGGTTTCTCGAGCGTGATTGTCGCGTCGAGGCGGCTCAGCTCGCGCCCCAGTTCGGTCAGTCCCTCACAAGCCTCGTAGCAGGCTTGCGGCTCGACGCCCGACATGGCCTTGCGAATGTGTTGGTCGCAAAACTGCCTGGCGGGGCCCATTTGCCGGTAAACATAGAAGAACATCCGGCCGCCCGGTTTCACCTTGCGGTAGAGCGCCTTGACCGCTTGCTTGGTATCGGGTGTATGGTGGAGGACGCCATCGGCGATGGCGAAGTCGAAGGCGTTGTCCGGTAACGGCAGGTCCATCACATCCGCCCGCACCACGTGGCAATTCGGCAGGTCACATGTGTTCTCGTAGGTGGTCATCGCGGCTTCGGAGATGTCCACGGCGATAACGTGGCCGTCGGTCTGCTCGGCCATGAAGCGGCTGTTGAAGCCCGACCCCGGTCCGATCTCCAGGATCAGCGACTTGTCACGATAGAACGCGCGCAAGGCGTCCTGGTCGGGGAGGCCGAGCTTCCTGCAGTACCAGTCAAAGAGAAACGTCCGGTGCGCCGGCTCCAACCCGTACTGCTTGAAACGTCGCCACTTGTCGGAGAAGGTCTCGGCGGTCTTGGACTGCCCCTGGGCTTGAGCATCGTCGCGTGTGACGGTATCGGCCATCGCCGGCAGGCCATGCCTGCGGCGAAACGCTTCATCGGCCGGTCGGTACGGGCCGCGCAACAGGCATGGCACACCGCCTTGCACCGGGTACCAGGTGGTCTCGTCCGCCCAGAGGACTCCCTCCAGCACCTGGCCGCCGGCCTCGTGGTGGACCTCCAGTTGCAGCGGCTGACCATCAGGTGACCGAAGCCAGTGGCGCTCGAACAGTTCGCGTCGCACGGATCGCTCTCTATCGTGACTCGGGGCGGTGTCGATCGAGCAGCCGGAAGTATTGCTCGAGTTGGAGGGCCACGCCATCCACGGAGCGATGGTATCGCTTGATCCATGCGCGGGCAAGATCGCCAAGATCCACCAGACGGCTTCGATCGTCGATGTATCGACACATCTGTTCGACGATCTGCGCCGTGGTCCTGCAATTGATCACCGGTGGCGGCTCGGGGTAACGGGAGGCAACGGCGGCTTCGTCGAGGTAGGTGCACACCGCTCCGCGATTGGCCAGCGCCTTGAACGTGACACCGCCGAACGCACCGAGTTTGAACTGGTCGATCACCACGTCGCAGGCCTGCACCATTCGATTGAACTGGACCAGTCCCATCGGCTCAACCCACCTGACCTTGTCCGCGCACGCTGACAGCAGCGACACGCTCTGGTCCACGTTCCGTCCCCAGCGGCAGCAGACCATACCGACGTGATGGCCCTTTTCCAACAGCCGGATGAAGGCGCGCAGGAAGACATCGTTCGCCTTGTCCGCGTAACCGGTGTCGGCGACCCAGTCCTGGCGGGTGGGGAAGAAGAACAGGAAGTCGGCCCGCAGTTCTGATGTCAACTGGTCGCGCAGCGCCTGGACGCCGGTGACCGCGAGGCAAGCGTCCTCGTCATAGGGATGATTGATGAAGGAGACCCGGTCGCCCGCCAGCCGATGGGCATTGTCCATGCAGTCGATGTTGGTTACGAAGACATGTTCGGCCATTCGGTAACCCAGCGAACAGATCCGGCCGCGCTGCGTCTGCTCATCAGGAATGTCGCGCAGCGTGCCGTGTTCGAATGCGAAGTACGGCTTCTCAGCGACAAGCGGCAGGATCGGATCGGTCGAGTATCCCTGAACGATTTCGTACCGGCGCATGACGTTCCGCCAGAGGTGGTACATTCGACGGTACCGGAAGAAGTCGCTTGCGACCATGTGGTCAGTGCGATCGGGGAACTGCCGCGCGAACTCACGCACCAGTGCATTGACCCGATCAGCGAAGCGTCCCTGCCGCGTCCAGATCAGCCATACCATGGCTCGCAAGGGCAGCACGAAAGGCGCAGCCGCGATCATCCCGAAACCCGTCGCCAGCGCCAGCACCGTCAGTGGGATTGCCATGCAGGCGGCCAGTCCCAGCGAAACACCCATTCCCAGCGGGAACCATCGCTTCGCCAAGCGCACCAGCCACCGCTCCAATCTGCTCTGCTTCGCCCGGGTCCGCCGCAGCCACGCAGCCAGCAGACCGATGTCGTGCCGGACGGTGGACAGAATCGTTACCGCATTGCCACGTCCCGGCTCACAGTACTCGGCAGCCGGCAGGCTTGCGGCCCAAGCCAACTGATCCCAGTAGCGTTCACGCTTATCGCGGTCACGCTCATCGCGAGCCACCAGGTACTGCAGGCACCACTCGATCGGGCCCTGCACGAACCACCGCGGCCGACTGAACGCACGGAGCCCCATGGCCGACCAGTCGGGGTGCAGATCGTCATCCGGCGGATGCTTGAAGTCCGCGTCTTCCCATTCGGGTGTGGACATGCAGTGGTAGTAGTCGTAGCAGACCACGTCGCAGTCAAGTCCGTGCGCCCTCATCACCTTGGCGTTGTTGTAGGCGTTGTTGGCGATATTGCCGATGTGAAGCACGCGCAGTGGCCGGCCGTGCTCGGCGTGGAAGGCCTCGAGCCTGGCCCGCAAGTGCGATGGCAACCTGTCCTCGCCGGCTTCGCGCTCGGCCGGGGCATCGCGAGTCGGGGACACGGTCTCGTCGTGTTGTGGGGACATGCTACGGTTCATCGCGCCCCGTCCCGCTCGACAGGTTCAAGACAGAAGAATGCTGAAGTGTGCGGGGGGTCGAACTCAAAGCGCTCGACCACGGTGAAATACTGGCGGATGGTCTCGATGAACCAGCCGCGATCGAAGTGGAACAGGTGGTAATCGTCAACCGGCTCAACATGGTCGGCATACGGATCGTAGGGCTCGGCGCCTTCGACGAACCCGACCCATACGCAGAACCGCCCGCCCGGCGCCAGCACCCGGCGCACCTCCTCGAAGGTGCGGTCCAGCAGCAGAACGTGGTCCAGACTGGTCGCGGCGACCACCAGATCGAACTGATCGTCTGCCCAGGGCAGCCCCTCGGCCAGCGCCTTCACGAAGTGGAACGGATGGTCCTCTGGCGTGGCGAGCGGGTCAATGCCGTACAACTGGTCGAGGGGGTAGTCGTGCAAGTACCAGGGCACGGGTTGCGGACCGCAACCGATATCCAGCGCCCGCCCTCCCCAATAGGGCAGCAGGAAGCAATGGAAAAGGTCGGCCATGGGGTGGTCCTCGACCGAACAACTGTCCGCGGGGCAGCCGCGGTAGGCGAAGGCGTTCACATCCAGCAGCTTCCGCCACAGTTCGAACGCCCGGGGGGCACGTCGCTGCAGATCGGCCATCGTGGACTCGTACGTCACGTCCTCAAGCAGCGTGGCCGACGGCGGGGCTTCGCCGACGCGGGGACGGCCAAGGCGAACGGTGAGCAGGCGCCGCTGCCCAAGCATTTCGGCCCGGAGCCGGTACAGGCCCTGCTGCACCTGCGCCTCAAGCGTGTTCAGCCGCTCGGCTTGTTTCTGCTGCGCCTCGAGCACGGGGGCGAGCAGGCGTTCGGCGAGTCGACGAACCGGCGCGGGCAACGACATGCACAGTTCCTCTCAGGTTCAGCGGAGGACGGGTCGGTCAAGCGCGGCGATTATACACCGCGCACGTAGCCGGGGTGAATCACCAGAACCGTTCGCGTGCCCGCCGGACGGTCGTAGAGCCAATCGAAAGCCTGCACCCAAGTCAATCCGAAACGATAGTCTGCGTCACCTTCGCTTCGCCCCGCGGCCACCCACTGATCGCGCCCCACGAGCCAGAGCTGGTAATCCGGCCCCCAGCGGCAGTACGGGTTGTCCAGCAGGTACCATCGCATCCACGCCTCGCTCCGCACGTCGGCCTCGCCGATCCGCTCGATGAACCGGCGCGTCGCCTCGTGGTCGATCGGCTCACGGGCGGTGGCGAACGTGCCTTCGTAGGTCAGCTCGAGTGACTTTTCGCTGAGCGCGCCGATCGGCAAGGGCTCGCCGTTCGGCGCCGCGGTCCGACGCGGCCAGAGCACGCGTTCGCGGAACACTTCGTAGTTTTCCGCGCCGTGGCTGGCCATCGTATTGTGCGCCACCGTGCCCCGAACAACCACGCCCATCGACCGCAGCCACTCGATCTCGTCGCGCACCGCCAAGGACGCTACCGGCTGGCCGAGCATCGCCAGCCCCATCGCATCGGTATGCAGTCCCACCTCCGCGCCGGCCACGATGAAGCCATCCAGCCACTCGCGCATCATCGGGTTCCGGGCCAGCACGCCGTCCTGCAGCGTTCCGTACCACGCGGCGGTATGCAACAAGTAGAAGCTGCCGCATACGCCCACACGCGCCAAGGCCCGAGCAGCGCGCAACGCCGTCAAAGGATCGGCGTCGACGTCATGCCGGAAGCCGAACACACGCTCGCCCTCAGGGATCGGCCGCATCAACTCGTACAGCGGAAGAACCGACGCCGCAGGCATATGGGCCACATGGTCGACCAATCGTTCGTACCAGGCGAAGGAGTTGCTGATCGCCGCGAGCGATTCGTCCAGCGAGCGCCAATACGCATCCATATCCACGGCGTATGTTCCGGTCCGTCGCGATGGCTTGGGCCTCGCATATCCCATCGCCTTCCGGACCATTCGCCGTAGCCGCCGCGCGGCGCCTGCGAGTCGCTGATTCATCGGCTACTCCGGTACGCTCGCGGTGATGAAGAACCCGTGCGACCCGCGAACCACCTCGATGGCGTCGCACCCGAGCATGCGAAGCGTTCGCTCACATCGTCGCGGCGATACGCGGTTGCGGAACACACCGGCGTTCGGATCGTACCTGTACACATGCTCATCACACGCGTCCTCCGCCGGTGTGTCGCCGCAGAGAACGACGAGCCGGCGTTCGGCCGCCGCCGCCAAGCGTCGCAGCCACTGGTCGATATCGTACGTCCGGGTGGCAAGCCCGGCGTCCACCACCACTTCGCAACCTTCGGCGACAGCGCCCGCCCGGACCAGGCCGCCGTGCCACCCGTCCGGCGCTGTCTGCGGCGGCGCTCCCAGGACGGCGACCGAGCGCGCCCGGCCGACAGCATCGCGGATCCACCGGGCCACCGCCGGTAGCGCGGCGGACGCCTCCGGGCAGACCGCATGGTCGAATGCCTGCACGTCGAACCCGCCCGGACGCCAGGCGTCGGCCTCGGCACTGATGTAGCCGGCTCGCCGCATCGCGTCCCCGGCGATCTCGCAAAAGCGATCGCGCTCGCCGCTGTCCCAATCCGGCCAAGCGGGGCACCGATCGGCCAGGTTGGCCCGCTGCGTCAGCGAATTGACGCGCTGGTCGAGCATCGCCTGCACGCCATCGCGGCGCAGTCCGGTCAGACCCAGGAACGAAGCCGCTTCGAGAATCCGATCGGCCGTGATGCCCGTGTAGTCGATCGTGAACGAATCAGACTGCGGCACCCGAGCCAGCCCGTCCATGAACAAGTCGTTGACCGTCGCCCAGTAGAACGCGCACATCTGCGCCCGCGACAGTTCGCTCCATCGCCCGTGCAACGGGTGATCGGCCGCCGGTCGCGGCCGCGAGTAATCGCTGGTGTCCAAGTGGACCGGGAGCCGGGCGGCCGCCTCCCTTGCCCGACCGTTCAGGCGTCCGGCGTCCGCGCATTCGCGGTAGATGCTCCCGAACATCTGGTCGTGCCAGTCGATCAGAGACCGGACCACATCGCGCCCATCGCGCTTGAGATAGATGAAACGGCAGTCCACGAGTCGGTGCAGTGGTTCGATGAACGGACCGTACGTCAGGTTCTTTTCCCCGTAGATCTCGCACTTCTGCATCTGCTCTCGCACTCGGGCCGCGACGGTCTGCTCGAGTACGGGGGCGGGGTCGCCCAGCCGGCCGTCCATCATCAGCCGGGTTTCGCGATTGAGGTTCGGCGCCGGTTCGATCGCGCAGCATCCGTTCTCGGCCGTACCCAGGATCCGCGCGAGCGATGTCGAGCCCGACCGGGCGCAACAGAGAATCAGGTAGGGTCTGGGTGACTTGCTCATCGAATCGCATCAACGCAACAACGCGTACTCATCAGAGATCCATTCGCGGCTCAGGCTGGTCCTGCGAGATGCGAAGCGAGGCCCCGAGCACCTGGCCTGACACCCCGGACGCATCGACGCGGTCAGCAAACGCGGGCACAGCCCCCAACCGCGCCAGTTCGCGCGCCGCATGCCGGGCGGCAAGCCGGTGCCCCACCGCGGTCCACCACCGGTCATGGTCCAACGCTGCACCGACAGCTTCGGGAAACGGCGCGGCGAAACCGCACGCGGGGTCGATCAGCGGCGCATCCACCTCGTCAGCGAGTGCGGCCATCCGATCCATGAACGCCTCTCGCCGGCGGTCACCAGCCGATGGGGCGCCCCAGCCGTATCGCTCGCCGGATTCGCTCACACACAGGATCGGCGTTGCGCCCTTGCGGCGCGCCGCGTCCACGACCCACCGGTAGCACTCAACCAGGTAGCGCCAGGCGTCAAACCCGTCGATCGTATAGGGCGGACCGGTCGCGAGCATATCCGCCAGCGGCTGCCCCGTATCCGGCCAGCGCGTCAGCATCCGAGGCTTGCGCCGGCGCAACTCCCACCCGGATGACGCCTCGACCCATTCCGGTCCGCCATCGCGCCACCCAAGGTAACGCCCCGGTGGATGGTGGCGGCTGAGTCCTTCCTCCACGGACCAGATCGCCGGTACGCTGAATCGCAACGCCTGGCTGTTCACATCAATGAGCAGGTGCGTCGGGCGATATCGCTCGAACATTGGTTCAAGCCAGGCCGCGTAGCGACTGACGCCCATCGTGCGGCCGCTGCATTTCACACACTGCACCGGTCGGCCGATCGATTCGGCCAGCATGCCCTGCAGAACGCGGTGTAACTGCGATGGCGAAGCCACTCGCTCACCGTGCACGTTCTGTGAACCCAGCATGAGAACTCGCACATCCGCCTCGCCGGCGGCCGCTTCCCACGGGGGATCGGCGTCGAGCATACCCAGGCTGTTGGACCACTGGATGGTCTGCGTCGTCCGTCGGCCCGGACCATCAGACGCCAGACACTGAACCGAAAGCGGCGGATGCGTCAGCCATCCCAGTTCCGGATTCACCACGCGGCTGGAACGGTTGAGCCGACGGATCGGCGCCCGGTCCGGCGCGTGCCGCGCTCCGTAGTAGCACGGGTGGACCACCAGCACGACGAAGCAAGGCGGCTTGAGCGACGCGATATCGCGCACCACACGATCCTGCGTGCAGAACAACGGGAGGCCGGGGTTCTCCTTCAGTTGCTCACGGTCGGCCAAGTACGGATTCCACCGCCAGCCATCCACCGCGCGGGTGGCGCCGTAGGCCACCGGCGTGTTCGTCTGCGAGAAGATGTCGTTGCACTCGTACGCCAGGCCGATATCGACCTCATCGATCACGTACCGCAGTGCATGCATGCCGTTGAACGTGAACGGCGACGGCTCATCGCTGCGGCGAAGCGACTCGTCCCGGCGCTGGCCTCGGCGGCGTCCCTTGAAGATCTCGAAGTTCTCGGCCCCGAAGGCCGCCGTCGATCCATGGGCGCACGTACCGCTGATCGATAGTCCCAGGCTGCGCATCCACTCGATCTCGGTCCGCACCGCCGCGGCGCCATCCATGCCGAACTGCTGGTAGACACTCAGGCCATCCGTGTGCAGGCTGATCTCCTGTCCGAGGTCTTCCATCTCCACCAACAGCCGGGCCATCGCGCCATAGCGCTGCAGCGACGCCCGGGCATAGTGCCCGTAGTAGTACGCCGTGTGCAGGAAGTAGTGGCTGGTGCGCGCGCCGTACTGGTGCTCAAGCAGCGCCATCTGGTAGCTGGCGACCAGGTCGCCATCCACATCATGGCGAATCGCCACCCAAATGCGGTCATCGGGGATCGGCTGCGTACACATCTGCGCGTGGGTAACGCACTCGACGCGCGGCATCGCGGCAAGGTCGGACAGAAGGTGTTCGTATTCGGCCAGCGGATACGCCGCCACCGGCGCGCCGCGGGCGATGGCCGGCGGACCATAGCCGTGGTACATCCGCTGGTTGACCTGGTCGAACAGATCCGTCCGACTCATCTCTACCGTCTGCGCCTGGTAGTGTTGGAAAGCGGGAATCGACTTTGTCATTGACGCATTCGCCACAAGCCACAACGCGTTGATTCTAGCGGTTGTCACCCGCTCAGCCCACCTTGCCGACCAGCCACCCGATCACCACCGCGGCGGCGAGGCTGACAAGCCAGATCGCAACCGCCGCCTGCAGAAGCCGCCGCCGGCGCCGGGGAAGAACGTTGAGTTGCGTCACCAGCCGGTGCAGCACGCGGGGTGGCCAGGGCGAGAGCATGCGCCATCGGCCCGCGAGTCTGTGCCGCCACCGTCGCCACCGGTCCAGCCATCGGCCCGCGAACTCCGAACAGTAGACGCGGCAAGCGCCCGCCCGATGCTCGCGAGCAAGCAGGCGCGAGAACCGCCTGTGCTCGCAAGTGGTGAATCGATCCGCCTCATATCCCCGCCGCTGGTTCGCCTCGCCGCAGTAGTAGTCGAAGATGTACCGCTCGCGTTGACCGAGCTCCTCCTGCCAGCGATCGCCGCGGAAGCCTTGACCGCCCGCCCGCATCCGCTCGAACTGTTCTTCGTACCGCGCCCGGTCGCGGAACTGCGGAGCGTCAATGCCCTGGAACATCTTCAGCAGTGAAAGCGTGCCCGCATTGCCGGTGGTGACGTGATGCTCGTGACGCCAGAACTCGAAGGCGTCGGCGGGGTAGTCCAGGCCGATGAAAGCCGAGATCGCCGGCAGATGCTCATGCGGCGACTCGAGCAGTTTCTCGTAGTGCAGCGTCAACACATCTTCGCGATCCGGCTCGTACGGAAACTGCCGGTACATGTTGCGCACGTAGCCGGTCACGGCATCGTAGAAGTCCACATCGTGTTGCCGGGCGTAGCTGCTGGCCACGGCCCTGCCGTCGCGCACCAATCGCACCTGCCGCAGAACGATATCCGGGTGCGTCAGTTCGGCCTGCTCGTGCGCCCTGCCGGGGTTGTTGATGACGATGATCCGCCGCTGCGCCGCTTCCGCCAGTTGCAGGTAGAAGTTCGCGCCAGCGTCATAGCGCCCATGGAACGTCGGCCAGAACGGGCATTCCGCGCCGTGGACGCGGCAGGCGTCATCCCAACTGTCATGCCGCAGTTCCCACACGCGATCCGGCGGCCCCAGTGCGAAGGACTCCGCATGGCAACCCAGGACCAGGTTCAGCCAGGTCGTACCCGTGTAGCTGGGGGAGACGATGTTGACAACGACGATGGACCGAGATCTCGACATGGCGCGCTCATGGCCCGACCGATGGTGGCGATCATCCAGTCCGTTTGCGACCGACGATGATGATGTTGCGGCGGAAGGCGTCGATCTGACGCAAATCCTCAATGCCGTACCGCTGAGCCATTTCGATCACCTGCTCAACCGTGTAGTGGTCCTCGACCACCGGCGTCACCGCGTCGTACCAGCCCCGGACCCGCTCCGGTTCGAAGCGCTCAAGCAGGTAAGCCTTCACCTGCTCGAAACTCATTCCACGAATGCGCTGGCGGATCGATTCCTTCGTGTTCATGTGGACGAAGTCGTTGTTCTGCCCGAGTCGCGGGTAGCCGTACACCATCATGGAGAATCGGCCGCCCGGCTTCAGCACGTTGCAGAGATTCGCCACGCCACGTTCGGTGTCGCCGGTGCAGTGCAGTACGCCGAAGCTGAACACCAGATCGAACACTTCGCCATCCGGCAACGGGTCGAGCACGTTCCACTGCCTCGCCTCGTGGTCAGCGAACTCGGCGCAAGCCTTACGGGTGTTCTCCGGGCCGGTGGGCGTGATGTCAATCGAAGTCACCTTGGCGCCCAGCCGGCAAAAGCCGTAGCTCATCCGCCCATCGCCGCACCCGGCGTCCAGCACGCGTTTGCCCGCGAACCACTCCGGCTCCAGTCCGGTGTAGTGGCACACCAGGTCGGCCACTTCCTGCTTGTGTTCCTCGTCGGCCAGCGAGTTCTTGCCGAACCCCAATTCCTTCCACTTGTAGTCGAAGGCCTCGTCATTGTGGGCCGTCTCACCGTCCAGCCCGCCGATCTTCGCCACCAGGTTGCGGATGTGCTCATCCTGACGAATGGTCCAGTGGTACAGAAACTCGCTGAGGAGTTCCAGTTCGCGAACGCGGTCTTCCATGGAAGCCCGACGTCGCTTCGGCTTGCTGGTGGGTTCGGTTGGCATCGGGCGGCTGCTCCATGATCGAATGGTCGACCAAACGAAGAAGCGCCGCAGCGTCTCCGACCGCAGTCGACCAGAGATTTGCTTTATACTGGGTCGATTCCACAGCGTCAAAGCACCGATGGAGGCGACCTCGCTCGCCAACTGGAATGAACCCAACCGTCACGGTCGTCGACATCCGGTCCCTCAGCTACACGGGAACAACGTGGATCAATCTGATCCTCGGTTGCCATCCGCGCGCCTTTGCCCTGGGCCCGCCCGACCGCGTCATCCGCCTCATCGAGGAGCACGGCGACCCGGCCGACGCCTGTCGTGTTCACTTGGGCAACTGCAAGTTCTGGCCACGGTTCATCGAGCAGTATGACCACCATGACAACTTCTTCGCACAACTCGCTCGCTTCTCCGGCCGCGACATCATCGTTATCAACAACCCGATGCACCGGGGGCCCGCCGCGCGGCACCTGGAGTCGGAGCATGTGACAACCCGCCCCGTGCAGGTGGTTCGCGATGGTCGGGCGGTCTGCAACAGCTACCTGCGCCACCACCCGAACGAGTCCTTTGAGGCGGCCGCCCGAGACTGGTTCGGCCCCGCCGCGCGCAGCTTCGCGTTCGAACCGGACAATCCGGAAGTGATTGCCGTGCAGTACGAAAGGGTCGCGGCCAACCCCGGCGCGTTCGGCCGGCGGGCGTCGGCGTTCCTTGGCATCGAGTACCCGCCGAACTTCCACCGGTTCTGGGAGTTCGAGCACCACACCACCGTCGGCAACGCAGGACCGATCAGCACCATCCGACGATTCGATGGCGTGCCGTTCACGGGTGAAGACGCGGCGTTCCGTGAGGCCCGCTACCAGCAGTTGCTGATCGAGCCCGACCGCCCGACGGTGGACGAGCGATGGCGTGAGGACCTGTCCGAGGAGGACCGACTCGTCTTCGACCTGCACTGCGGCTCCATCAACGGACGTTGGGGGTACGATCGCGACCGGTTCACCGCCGAACAGCGCCGTCGTCATGCTGGCCTCAGTCGGCGATCGCCCCGACTGGAAGCGTTGCGTGCCCGGCTGGTACGCGCAGTGATCGGCCTTGGCGCCCGCAAAGTGCGCGATGTCGCGCGTTCGCTCCGAAATCCGCGAAGGTCCGATGAGGAGCGCCGAGCAGTCGCCCAACTCAACCTCTTGTTCGACGCCATCGGCGCTGAGTGGGAGGCCGAGGGGGTGGACCAGGCCGCCTACCTCAGCGGCTTCAAGACGCCGGCGAAGATCGCCAACCGCCGGCGCATGTTCGAAGCTTGCCTCGCGACGGTTCCGAGCTTCGAGGGTTCAGTCGGGTGCGACATCGGTTGCTGGCTCGGCTTCACCACGGCCATCCTCTCCTCGCTCGGCCCGCGGCTGGTGCACGGAATCGAGATCCAGCCGCGATTCACGGAGTTGAACGAACAATGGCGCCGCAGACATGCTGTCGAAGGGGTTCGATTCAATACGATCGAGCAGGGACGAATCCCCCTTGAAGATGGCGAAGCCGACTGGGCCGTGATCATGCACGTTCTCTGCAACGCGATGCCCGATTCGTTCGACCAGACACTGGACGAGGCCAGCCGCATCCTGCGTCCCGGGGGCCTGTTCGTGCTCAGCGACGGCAACAACCCCCACTGTCCGGCAACCGTCGAACGGTTGCAGCGAACCTACCGCACGCGGGAACTGGGTGAGGAGGGCCCTGGGGCGCAACCCGGGATCAACTACACGATGCGACTGCGCCGCATTGCCGAACTGGCGCCGGAACTCGATGAGAAGACGGCCATCGCCCTGGCCGCCGGCACCTGCTACATGTGGGGAGAACAGGTTGACGGCGCGGTGCGGCGATACCGGGAAGACGGCGCCATGCCCGACAGCCGGTTCGACCCCGACGCCCTTCGGCCAACGCGCAATCCCGTCCACGGCGGCGCCAACGGCAACATCACCGACCCCTACGATCTTGCGCAGAGGCTTGAGCGGCGTGGGTTCGAGAAGGTGACGATCAATACCACAGCCGAGGCCGAACGACTTGACGTCACGGAGTTGTCTCGTCGCCTGGCGGTCAGCCAGAATTTCTTTCTCTTCGCCCGCAAAGCGGGCGGCTAACGGAGCATGCCGGTGCGGCGTAAGGCCATCTTCAATGCGGCCAAGCGGTTTCTCACCGCCTACCTGTGGATTGTGCGAACCCACTTCCGGCGATCCGTGCCGCAGGTGCTGCTGATCCTCGGGCTCAGCTCCGCCTCCGCCTTCGCGCAGGGCAGCGTCATCGCGTTCATCGCGTTCGTACTCCATCACCTGCAGGATCCCAAGGCCATCGGAATCGGTTGGATCGATCAGTTGCTGGCCAACCGGATCACCGCGTTGCTGTTGCTGGGTGGCTGTCTCGGTGTACTGGCCATCAGCGCCGCGTGCGCCAACTACTTGTCCGCACTGCGAAGCCGGGCGTTGGCCCGCAAGCTGCACCAGCGAACCGGAGCCCGTATCCTGGCCATCACCACTCGCCTGCATGAATCGCCGCCCTCGCTGCAGATCAGCGATTCCGGCCACATCCATCAGGCCGTGATGCGCAACGCCACGCTTGTTGGCAGGGCATCGGAAACCATGCTCCGCATGGTCGAACCCGCGGCGAGGGCGTTCGTCATGCTCTTCATCATCCTCAACACCGACGCCCGCTTCGCCCTCGTCCTGCTTCCCTACTTCCTGGTGCTCGTTCCCGGTCTCTACCGCGTGGGCATGCGCGTCACGATAGACTCCCGCTCGTTGTACGAAGAATCCGTTCACCACGTGGGCACGCGCGTCAGCGCTCTGGCCCGCATGACCCAGTACCGCGGCGCCGGGGCCACCCACGGCTCGGGCGACGCCATCGAGTCCTACTTCAACACCAACGAGCACATCAATCGCTACTTTGACCAGTACGATGCGATGATCCTCGCCGCCCAGCGCATGCAGTTCCTCGGCGCGACGGTCGGATCCGTATTTCTCGGGGTCGCGCTGATTGTCGCCGGTTACCTGGCGGCCAGCCAGCACCTCAGTTGGAGCGTCGCCATGGCGCTGCTGCTGGCCATATGGCAACTGCAGAACAGCATTCGCGCCTGCATGAACATGACCGCCACGCTCAACCGCTTCTATCCGTTCGTCATGCAGACAAGAACACTGCTGGAAGCCGAACACGCCTTGACGGACACCGGCCAGCCGGCCGGCCAGACCATTCACCTTGCCGCCCCGGACGGCGCGGCCGGCGTCGCGTCAACTGACGCACTGGTCCTCACCCCCGGCCACCCCGCGTTCCTCATGACCGACCAGCCCGTGGGCCGCCTGCGCATGGTCGCCAACCTCACGCCGCTGGCGCGCAGTTCCGGCGTCGATCTCAACTGGTGGCTGGCCAACACCGGCTTCGCAAGCCACCAGTACCAGCATGTCGGCACGTCGCTTGGCGAAGCGCTCGTCGGCTATCCGCCGGACGCCGCCGCACTGACGCGACTGAACACCATGCTGCGCACGCTGCAACTGCGGGATGCGGTCGATCAGTTGCCCGACGGGCTGGACACGCTCATCACCATCGATCGCTGGTCAGACCTGCCCCTTACGCTCCGCTACGCCATCGCCGTCCTACCTCTGGCGTTCACCGACTGTCGCGTCCTTGTGTGCGCGGCCGACCTGCTGCAAACGCTGGGGCCCGCCGCCATCGAAACGCTCGGACGCGACCGGTTCCTGCTGATTCACGCCGACTCAGCCGACGTCGACCGTACGCTGGCCGACCAGTTCATCGTCCTGCAGGATGGAGAACTTCTCGGCTTTGGCGATTCGGCATGGTTCGCCAGCATCGAAGACCAATGGGTTAGCGCCAAACGGCGCGCCGAATCGCTGGAGCTTGACCAGGAACTGCTGATGATGCATTAGTTGACCGGCCGTGTCGGTGCTCGCTCCTCTTGGCAGGCTCCTGGCGCACCGCTACCATGCTCGAACGTTTCGTCGCGCGCCGTTGCGACGCGTGGCAGCCACTCGGATTCACCCTCATGAACCTCGATCGTCTGCTCTCCCGCTTCGGATCCAGCTTCAAGCCGCTTCCGCACGTCCTGGCGCAACTTGAGGGCGCGCCGCTCTCACCAGACGGTTACCAGAACTTCGTCTTCCAGTGGGATCTGCCTTTCTACGAGGAACGCGTGGAGATGGTGCAGTTCACCGGACAGAGGCGCGTGCTTGACGCCGGCTGCGGCTTCGGCCAGTGGTCGGCTGCGCTCGCGAAGTTCAACGAGCACGTGGTGGCGATGGATCGCGCCGAGAACATGGTTGAGACCACCCGCCTGCTGACCCGGCGGTGGGAGCGACCGAACGTTGAGGCGAGGATCGGCGCCTTGCCCGACATCGATGAACCTGATGAATCGTTCGATCTGGTCTGGTGCTCCGGCGTGCTCATGTTCACCGACCGCGACGCCACCATGAAGCAGTTCCACCGCGTACTCCGCCCCGGCGGTCGCCTGTACGTCATGATGAACGGCCGCGGACGCTGGCTCTACAAGACGCTCACTTCCATCACCAGACTCAACCGACGCCGCCTGAAAGTGAGCCTGCGAGCTTACCTTCACGGCGCCGACGACAGCGCGCGCCCCAGCTACCTGGGCCTCAAGGACGTCTCGGCGTTCGCGCAGCGGTACGGCTTCGAGCATGTGGCCGCCGCCTCTGACGGCTGCATCGATCTGAGCGACCACAAGCCGCCGCGTCGACGCCCGATGTTCCGCGAAGGCATGCTCGGGTATGACAACAACATCGAGTTCGTCCTTCGCAGGCGCTAGCCTCCGCAGTGGTCGGCCGCGCCGACAGACACATAAAGACACATGATGATGCGATCGATCCTGCGAAAGCTCGCGCCCCGGTGCAGAACACGACGTCACGCCGTGTCCATCGAGCAACCCGAATCGCTGACGACCGGCCGCCCGCTTCCGTCGCATCCCGATGCGACGCTTCGCATCGAACACGCCCATCGCCTGTTTGAACACATCGCCGCCGCATCGAAGGCCATCCAGGTGCGCATCGACCTCACGCACGGGCTCAGCAGGTCGGGCATCGAACTAGTCAACGCCTGCCGCGAGACCGGCCTTGCGCCTTGGGTGGCCATCTCGCCGTTCGCCGCCGGCGACATGACTGTGCATTCGCAGGGGCAGACCGCTATCGATCCTCGCCTCTGGCCACTGCTGAAGGTGCTGGCCGGTCCGGAGCGCAAGCTGCTGCTGCTCAACGAACTGGCCGATGCGTTCAGCCAATCGCAAGCCGACCCTTGGGCACTGTATGTCGAACTCGAACGGCAGTTCAGCGCCAACGGCCTGACCGCCACTGGATGGGCGACGGCGCTCACCCGCCCGACATGCGCCAATCAACTCGGCCTCCTCATGCTGCATGCCGGCGTCTGGGAGCATGCGGACGAGCCGCTGATCAACGCGTTCGGCCTCCTCGGCGTCGAAATGCTGCGCCCGACCTTCTGGAAGCGGCCCGGTCACGAACCACTTCACCGCTGGCCCGATCACGACCGCATCAGCCGCCTGCGCATCGAGCCTTCCGAACAGGACGAGCACCAGCGCTGCGGATTCCGGCCGACGGCCGCTCCACCATGGCGCATCACGGCCGCCACGCACTACGGTGCGACGCTCGTCTCCGACACTGCCGGGTGGCGCTACGTTGACGCCGAGGGACAGGAACAGATCGCCGATGAACCGCTGGACACCATCGTGCAGCGGCTGAGCGAGGCCAACGCCGCTCGCGTTGTGCTTGACCCACATCTGTTCGCACAGGACACCCGCAACGCACCCCGGCCTGCCGCCGGCGAGGTCCGCCCACTGCCCTTCCCGTTCACGCATGCCCTCTCGTTCAGCAGCGACATCGACTGGTCCACACCACCCCAGGCCCAAGCCGCCTTTGCACGTTTGAACGAAGAGCTTGGCCTGCCCGTGGCCGGCAGTTTCGTCCTGCATCAGCACGATGATCCGTGGGTGGCCGCGACCGATCCGCCACACCGCGGCGCAGCCTTGGGAGATGTCGCGCAACTCAACGCTCGCGGAGCGTTTGACACACTGCACGCCTGGTCGATGACGATCCAGCAACTCGGCCTGTCCCGCACCGCCTGCGGTGCATGGCAGTGCCGGACCGGCGACGCCACCATTCGGCCGGCCGCCGTCATCATCCGCCACCGCAACCAAGTGATGCCCGCGTCGGTCGTCATTCACATCGGCGACACCGAGTACCCAGCCAGCCGCCTGCCTGACGGCCCCGGCGCGCCGGGCGATCACACCTTCACGTGCTACGTGCTGCCCCGGACCATCCGCAAGACGACGCATGCGAGTTCGATCCGCATCGCCACGCCCACCGACGCCGATGACACCATTGACGCGGTCGAACTGATCGATCTCGACCCCGATGAGCTTCGCGCGTGTATCGGGCAGGCCCGAGCCGACCATATTCGCCCTCTCGTCTTCACTTCGCACGGCGGCGGCCGGTCCGGCACCATGCAGATCGGCAACCTGCACGTGGGCGAGATGGCCCCGCAGCCACACGATCTCGATCAGGCCGCCAGCCCTTTTCATCTTCTGCCCGATCTGCTCCGATGGGGCGTTCGCTTCCTGAGCCCGATCGGCAGCGCTTCGACCCAGCAACTCACACCCATCGCCAACCTGGTGAAGCCGATGACGCTGCGCGACGGCGCCACGGTTGGCGTCTTCGCGCGGTGGCTCAGCAGGCGAGTCGCGGCGCTCGGCTTCACACCGCGTTGGGTGTTCGGCAAGAACGCCGCCAACACCGCCGCCCTGCCCTTCCAGATCAATGATTTCCTGCAACGCAGCGCCTGGTGCCCCACGGGGTGCGCCGCCGCCCTGTACACGCATCTGGGCCATCGCATCGGCAACCAGTTGCAGCCTCGCCTGGGCTGGGATGAACCCACGCACCAGACGCTTGAGCGACTGGCCGACCACTACCACCCCGACGCCGACGCCCGTTCGCAGCGCATCTGGGTGGGCCCCACCGCGTCACTTGTCCTCTTCGCACACGTTTCGCAGCAGGTGGCTGAACACATCACACTCGATGGCGCGCACGCGGCCATCGAACCGTGGCAGGACGAGGTGCTCTCACGCCGGGACCAGCCGCTGCAACTCTCCACCCGGTTGCTTCACGGACTGACCCTCTACCATCCCGATCCGAAGACGGCGACCTTGTCGATCGGTGGCCGACACACTGACAGCTACACGCGCAACAGTCCCGACGCCACGGGCGCTGCCAGCATCACCATCGTCGACGACACGGCCGTGCGCCGCCTGGCGTTCAGAGGGCAGGTGCTCCGCCAGGAAGCCAGCGGCGGTCGGATCGAAGTGGACGAGGAAGGCCTTACCGTCCTGACCGGGGCCGCGGATGGTGAAGCGATCGCCTGGCTCTACCCGGTTGCACTTGACGCCGCCACGCACTGGTCGTTCCGCGCCGATCGGCCTGGGGAGTCGCCCTTCGGAATCGCCCTGCGCGACCAGCGAGGCCAATGGTACGAGGCATCGACCGACGCCTCCGCGCACCGGCAATGGCTGCTCGAGCCCGCCATCGGCGACCGTCACGTCTTGTCATTCCAAGCTCGAAGCCCGCACCCGATGGGACCACCCCAGCGCGCCGTCACGGCCGTCCGCCTACGCTGGCGACAGGCTGGCGACGGTGCGAGCATTCGCGTGTACGGCATGGCGCTGCACCGCCACCGGCCGGACCTCGGCCCCACCGACGAGCCGGCCCTGCTGGTCGGCCGCGTTCGCTGCCCGGCGCCGCTCGATCTGTCTTCGGCCATCGTGCGATGCGTCTCATCCACGGGGCGGTTCGCCGCCGAGGTGACCACCGACGGACACTTCGTGGTTCGTGACCTGCCCCGCGACCAGCGCGTTGAGGTGCGGCTTGTCATCCATGGCGCGGAGCACATCAGCAAGCGAGGCCGAACCGCCATCATGACCTGTGACCAGACCGATTGGGATTTCGCACTTGCCCCGGTGGAGGCCGAGCGGTGAGCCGCCGCGCTTACAGAAACTGCCGGCACCAGCACTCGAAGTTCAGCAAAGCCCAGATGAGCAGGCGACGGTTGGTGCGGCCCGCCAGGTGATCATCGACGAGACTCTGGACCGCCTTGCGATCGAGGAACTCGTAGCAGCGCGGATGGCCGTCGTACAGCGTGCGTTTCACGTAGTCGATGCTCTCGCCCTTGAACCAACTGGCGTCCGGTGCTGAGAATCCCTGCTTGGTCGCCTCGGCTATGCGCGGGGGGATGTGCCGGGCCATGGCTTGCCGCAACAGAAGCTTGCCATCTCGCGTCTTCTGGAAATACCGCGCGGTCTTGGGTCCCGGTTCGTTTTCGTTCAGGCGGACGACGTCACCCAGATTCCCGAGTTTGAAGCGAACGGGCAGGCGCATCGCGAAGTCCACAAGGTCGTTGTCCAGGAAGGGCACTCGCGTCTCCAATGAGTGCGCCATCGACAACTTGTCTTCGACCACCAGCAGGCCGTGCAGGAACGTGCGCGCCTCGAAGTACAGCGAGTGATTCACATAGTCTTCCGGACTGTCCAATTCCGCCGAATGCTCGGCGAACACCTGACGGAAGATGTCGCGCGTCGAGATATCGCGCACGTGCGGCCAAACGGGCGAGAGTACATCGGCCGCCAACTCATCCGGGATCAGTCGCTGCCAGAACCGGTAGTACTTGTCAATGTAGTGATCGAAGCTGTCGTTCACGACCGCACGGTAGTACCGCCAGGGATAGCCGCCGAACAACTCGTCACCGCCGGTGCCGGCCAGCACGACAGTCACGAACTTGCTGGCCAACTGAGCGGCGTAGAAGTTGGGGTAGCTTTGCCCAACGCGCGGCTCCTCCAGGTGGTATGTGAGCTTGGGCAGGACGCGTTCCATGTCGCCCGATTTGAGCACCATCTCGTAGTGTTCGGTCTTGAACACGTACGACATGTACTCGGCCGAGGCGCGTTCGTCGTAGCCCAGTTCGATGCCCGTGGCGGAGTTGAGATCGAACCCGCACGTGAAAGACTTGATATACGGCAGTTCTCTGGCCGCGAGCGCCGTCAACGTGCCGCTGTCCATCCCGCCGCTCAGGTATGCGCCCAGGTCCACATCGCTGACCAGTTGCCTTCCGACAGCCTGTCGGAGCCGCTGATCCAGCTCCTCGACCAGTTCTTCGGGATCGCCCTGTTCACCGTTGCCGAATTGGTAATCCCAGTACCGGACCGGCGCACCGATGCGCGACGAGCCGGCGCGCATCCGCAGCATGGTTCCTGCCGGCAGCAGCCGCACGTCCTTCAGCAGGGTGTGGTCGGTGAAGAAATTCTGGAACGTGAAGTACTCGCGCAGGCCGGCGTAATCCAGGTTCGCGCGATACGCGCCGTGGGCGAGAATGGCCTTGGTTTCCGATCCGAAGATCACCAGGTCGCCGACGCTTGTGTAGTACAGCGGCTTGATGCCATACCGGTCGCGCACGAGCCATAGGCAGCGTTCCTGGCGGTCCCAGATCCCCATGGCGAACATGCCGTTCAGTCGGTGAACCGCCTGTTCCCCCCAGACCGCCCAAGCCTTGAGCACCACCTCAGTATCGGTCCGCGAGCGAAATTGCACGCCGCGCGCCTCCAGTTCAACGCGCAATTCCGCGAAGTTGTAGACCTCGCCGTTGTAGCTGATGACGAAGCGTCCGTCGTCGCTCATCATCGGCTGGTGGCCGGCTGCCGTCAGGTCAAGGATCGCCAGCCGCCGGTGCCCCATGCCGCACGGGCCGTCGGTGTACTGCCCTTCGCCGTCGGGGCCGCGGTGCGCCAACGCATCGGTCATGCGCTTCAGGGGTGCCGGGTTGACCGGTTCGCCGTTCAGGTTGAAGATGCCCGCTACGCCGCACATGCTGCCATACTCGCATCAGTCCGCGGTGATCCCCGCCTTCTCCCGCCGTCGTGCGACGGCTTCCTTGTGCGCATCGCGCCATGCGATCACCTCCGCGAGCCCTTCCTCGAGCGACACGCTCGCGGTGAACCCGATCTCCTCGCTGGCGCGCCTGGGGCAACCGACCCGGTTCTTCACGAAGGTCTGTCCCGCCGCTTCGTACCGGATCTGCATGTCCTTGCCACTGACTTTGAGCAGCAGTTCGGCCAGTTCGCGGATGCTGGTGCGCTGACCGGTGCCGACGTTGTAGAACCGGTCGCTCGCGTCCGACGCCATGGCGCACACGTTAGCGCGGGCGCAGTCTCGCACGTTGATGAAGTCATACGCTTGCGAGCCGTCGCCGTACACGACCGGCGCCAGCCCCTTGTCCAGGCGATCGAGAATCTTCATGATCACGGCGATGTAGGCGCCCTTGTAATCCTGCCGGGGGCCGTAGACATTCATGTAGCGAAGGCCGACGTAGTCGAAGTGCTGATCCGTCTCTCGATAGCGATGGTGGAGCGCCCGGATCATGTGCTCGCCGGCAATCTTCGTCGCGCCGTAGAACGTGTTGTTGTTGTAGGGGTGGTCTTCGGTCATCGGCTCTTCGACGGCGTCGCCATACACCGAAGCCGAGGACGAGTAGACCAGTCGCTTCACACCGGTCTGGACCATCGCCTCAACGACATTGAACGTGCCTTCCACGTTCACTTTGAATGCCGATCGCGGGAAGTCGTAGCAGTGCAGCAGCCAGAGCGCCGCGAAGAGAAAGACGCCGTCGATGTCCGCCATCGCGCGCTGCAGGATGTCGGTGTGAAGCACATCGCCGCCCAGCGGAAAGATCTTGACCCTCGGGTCGGTCAGCGCTTCGGCGAGATTCTCTTCCGAACCGCGGCTGAAGTTGTCATAGACGCGGATCTCAGCGACATCATGCTTCAGCAATGCATCGACCGTGTGCGAGCCGATCAGGCCCGCCCCACCGATCACAAGGAAACGCTTCCCGTTCAACTCCATCGGCTGCAACCTTTCTGACGATCCCACGCGAACAGTGTCTGATTCGCTTACGCGTAGAACGCCTTGACCTCTCCGACAACGTAACGCACCTGCGCCTCGGTGAGTTCGGGGTAGACTGGCAGCGCCAGGCTTTCATCGGCGGCCTTCTCGCTTTCCGGGAAGTCGCCTCGCTTGTGGCCGAGGTAGGCGAAACACTCCTGTTCGTGCAGGCTTAGCGGGTAGTAGACCTCGCAGCCGATGTTCGCCGCCTTCAGGTGCTCGCGCAGTTCGTCGCGCTTCGGCACGCGGATGACGTACTGGTTGTAGATCGTTTCGTTGTGCTCGCGGATCGTCGGTGTGACGACCTGCTCGCAGTCGGCGAAGAGCTGATCGTACAGAGCCGCGTTGCGCCGGCGGCCGGCTGACCAGTCGTCAAGGTGTTTCAGCTTGACCGAGAGGTACGCCGCCTGCAGCGTATCGAGGCGGAAGTTGCCGCCGACGAACTTGTGGTAGTACTTGGGCTTGGAACCGTGGTTTCGGAAGACGCGCAGTTTCTCAGCCAGTTCCTCGTCCTGCGTGGTGATCATGCCCCCGTCGCCCGCGCCGCCGAGATTCTTCGAGGGGAAGAAGCTGAAGCAACCGACGGTGCCGAGAGAGCCGGCTTTGCGTCCCTTGTAGGTCGAACCGATCGATTGGGCCGCATCCTCGACCACCGCCAGTTCGTGCTTTGCGGCGACGGCCATGATCGCGTCCATGTCCGCCATCTGGCCGAACAGGTGCACCGGCAGGATGGCGCGCGTCTTGTCCGTAACGGCCTGTTCGAGTTGAGAAGCGTCGATGTTGAACGTGTCAGGTTCGATATCAACGAACACCGGCTTGGCGCCGACACGCCAGATGGCGCCCGCGGTGGCGAAGAAGGTGTAGGGCGTAGTGATCACTTCATCGCCCGGGCCGACGCAAAGGGCCATCAGGCTGGCCAGCAGCGCGTCGGAACCGCTCGACACCCCCACCGCGTCCCTGCAGTCGCAATACGCGGCCACCTCCTGCTCGAACTGCTTGACGGCCGGGCCGTTGATCATGTACTGGCTGTCGAGCACTTGCTCCAGCGCGGGCATGATCTCGCCTTTCAGCGCGGCGAACTGACCCTTCAAGTCGAGTAACGGTACCTGCATATCGGTCTTCTTTCCGGCGGCCGTGGAAGTGGGTGTCATGTGGGGCGATCCTCCTGATCAAGTGGCGCGATGCTAAACCGGCCGCAGAACCCCGTCAATCAGCCGGTACGCGCAGCCGCACGCTTCGCATCCCACGGCGTCGCCAGCCGGTTTTGGGAGCTTCACGCCGCACTGGCACATCCAACCGTATTGGTGACAGGGGTTACCGTAGACCAGCGCATGGTCGGGCACGTCCTTCGTCACCACCGCGCCCGCGCCGACGAAGGCGAATCGGCCGATCGTCACACCGCAGATGATCGTGCAGTTGGCGCCAAGCGTCGCGCCGCGCTTCACGAGCGTCTTCATGTACTCCTTCTTCCGCGAGATATGGCTGCGCGGATTGAAGACATTCGTGAACACCATGCTGGGTCCGCAGAACACGCCGTCCTCGAGGATCACCTCGTCATAGATGGAGACGTTATTCTGGACCTTCACATTGTCGCCAAGCACGGCCTTCGAGCCGACGTTCACGTTCTGCCCGAGTGAGCAGTTCTTCCCGATGCGGGCATGGGGCAGGACGTGACAGAAGTGCCAGATCTTGGTGCCCTCACCAATTCGAGCGCCTTCGTCGACGTAACTGCTTTCATGAACGAAGTAGGGAAGTGCTTCTTCCATGGAGAGATTGTAATCGCAGCGCCATCCGCAAGCGAAGAGCAGCGTGCCGAACGATGGCGGACGCCGGCAAGGACACGCGCGTGCGGGGACGTCACCCGGACGACACCACCGCGTCCCTGTTCAACGCCACCGGTGCGCCCCCTGCCGCCAGTGAAGCGTCGCCCGCCTCCAGCGCCCGCACGACGCGCAGGCCGTCGTGACCGTCGCTGCGCGGCGTCTGGTTCTCCAGCACGCATTCGACGAAATGGGCCACTTCCAGCGCCAGCGGCTCCGCGGCCGGGATCTTCGGAATGAGTATGTCGCCGGTCCGCAGCGTGATCGCTTCCGCGTAGCTCTCGACGTCGGGCTTGACGTCCGCGCCCTTGTCGTAGATCCGCACCTTCTCGCTGGCCTCCATGTCGTCGAAAACCACCATCTTCTCCAGGCCCACCATCGTCACCTTGCGGATCTTGTGCGGGTCCAGCCAGGACACGTGGATGTGGGCCATGCGCCCGCCGGCGAACTTCAGGCATGCGAATACCACGTCCTCGACGCCATCCTGGAGGTAGGATTGCCCGGAGGCGCTGACGCTGACCGGTTCGTCGCCCAGCAGGTAGCATGCGACCGAGACATCGTGGGGCGCCAGTGACCACCAGGCGTTTTCTGCCCGCCGCACGATGCCCAGGTTCACCCGCTGAAAGTACAGGTAGAGCGGCGCGATGACCTGCGAGTCGATCATTCTCTTCATGTGCGTCACGGCCGGGTGGTACTCCAGCAGGTGCCCGACCATGAGTTTGCGGCCCTTCTCCTCGGCCAGGGCGACCAGTGCCTCGGCGTCGGTCGAACTGAGCGTCAGCGGTTTCTCCACGTAGACATGCTTGCCCGCCTCCAGCGCGGCCTTCGCCAACCCGAAATGCATCGGGGCATCCACCGCCACGACCACGGCGTGCACCTGCGCGTCGTTCAGCACCCGGTCGATCTGTTCGACCACCTGCGTCTGCGGATACTGCCGGTTCATCGCCGCGCGGCGGGCGGGTGAGAGTTCGCAGATATACCGCAGGTCCGCCCGCGGCTCGTTGGCAAAGGTGCGAACGAGGTTCTTGCCCCAATTTCCGGCGCCGACGACCGCAACATTCAGCATGAGGTGCATTCCTTTCTTGAGTGATCGCCGCGAGATGAGCAAGATTGCGCCAGCCGCGGGAACGCCACCGTCTGGCGACCAGTATAATGCCTCAACCGACCTATGGCGCACCCGATGACGCAACAGACCCCCGCTAGCTCCGCCCCCGCCTCGCCGCTGCGTCCTACAGCGCCCGGCCTGCGCGGGCACGTGGTGCGCACCGCGCTCATCGGCTCGCTCGCCGTCGCACTGCTTTGCGGCGGGCTGCTGGCGCACAGCATTTACGACTATGCGCGCCCGGCGCGCAAATGGGGGGTCGTCGAGCCCGATGCCATCTACCGGTCCGGCCATATCGCCACCTACCGCATTGAGCGTGACCTCCATGAACACCAGGTCGATGTGATTATCGACCTGCAGGGCTTCGACAAGCTCGACCCGCGCCACCTGGCCGAGCGCGAGGCGATCGAGCGGCTGGGCATCGAAAGCCATCGCTACCCGCTGGCCGGTAACGGTACGGGTGACATCACGATGTACGCCGATGCGATCGCGATGATGGTTGATGCCCGCAAGCGCGGCAAGCGCATCCTTGTCCACTGTGCCGCCGGCGCCCAGCGCACCGGCGGCGTGATCGCCTGCTACCGCATGCTCGTCGAGGGCAGGACCCCGGCCGAGGCCCGCGCCGAATTGCCACTCTACGGATGGCGGCCAGAGAAGGACGCCATCCTGCTCAACTACGTGAACGAAAGCATGCCGCAACTAATTGACCTGCTGATCGAGCGCGGCGTGCTGAAGCAAAGACCGGACCGGTTGCCCCAACTGCCGACGCGGTGACGCGCGCTCATCCTCATGCGATTCTCAATCCGACCGGTTATCCTCCCATCCATGGCAGGATCGAACGCCACCGTGTTGTTTCTCTGCACCGGCAACTACTATCGCAGTCGTTTTGCTGAGGCGCTGTTCAACCATCTTGCCTTCGAAGCCGCGCTGACCTGGCGGGCGGATTCGCGGGGGCTGGCGATCGAACGGCTGGACAAGCCGGACGCGATGTGTCCGGATGCGGTTGCGCGGCTGGAGGCGCTGGGCATCCACCTGCAGCGACCGCTGCGTTTCCCGATCTCCGCAACCGATGACGTACTCGCCGCGGCCGATCGCATCATCGCGCTCAAACGCGCCGAGCACCATCCGCTTCTCCAGCGGACGTATCCCGCCTGGGTGGACCGCGTCGAGTACTGGCACATCCACGACGCCGATGTCGCCCCGCCCGAGCAGGCCCTGGTTGAACTCGAGCAACAAGTGCGCCAGCTTCTCGATCGTTTCGCCGCCAGGCTGGCGGAGGCCTGACCGTCGGCGGCCGCGCTCCTGCCGCCACGTGAGGACCTGCCTTCGCGTAGAATCCCGCATTCCACGAAAGGAATGCCGCATGAAGATTGAACACGTCGCGTGGCAGGTTGCCGATCCGGCCGCGGTTGCTGATTGGTACGTCAAACACTTGGGCTTTGAGGTCAAGCGCCGGTCCGACGGGCCGCCCTGTTTCTTCCTGGCCGATTCGACAGGCCAGGTGATGATCGAGATCTATAACAATCCCGCGGCGCCGGTGCCCGACTACGCTGCACAGGATCCCCTCGTGCTGCACCTGGCATTTGTCAGCGATGACATTCCCGGGGAGCGGCGGCGCCTGCTGGATGCCGGGGCCACGCTTGTCGAGAATATCGAGACCCCGGCCGGCGACCATGTCGTCATGATGCGCGATCCCTTCGGATTGGCAATCCAGCTCTGCCAGCGAGCCGAACCGATGCTGTAGGTCAGGCCCTGGCCTGACACCCGTTGGCAAATCCGGACAGGGCCGGACAGGCCTGTCCGTCTCATCTACAGTATTCATGCGCGCCGCCGCGTCCGGCAGCGCCCTTTTTGGAGAACTCACGCATGCACGTCAAAGCCGCACTCCCGTTCGCTCTGCTCCTGCTTCTGACCGCCTGCGCCACCGCACCCCCGGCCCCGGGCGACGCGAAGCGGTCGGGCGCCGGCGCGGACACGATTCGATCGGCCGCCCTGGATACGGTTGATCGCGCGCCCGTGGACGAGCCGAAGGTGCTGATCAGGCGCGGCGAGGCGATCGATGCAGCGCGCACTGTTACCGCCGCGCGGTTCCCGGATGCCGACCAGGTCACCGTCGACTACGCCGAGCAGGTGCAGTACTGCCGCGACGGCACTTACGTGCAGTGGGCCGAAGCGTACAACAAGATCCTCACCGAGAAGGGCAAGCGCGCCAATCGCACGTTGTCCAGTTACTTCACCATTCCTTACCAGCGCGGCGAGGTCGACTGCAAGATCTTTCTCGTCGAGGTGATCAAGCCGGATGGTTCGTTCCGCACCATCGACCTGAAGAAGAACAGCAAGCTCATGATCAACGCGTCTGACATGGGCTCGAACATCTACAACCCTAACGACAAGGTGATCCGCGTCAACATCCCGGGGCTGGAAGTCGGCGACACGGTGCACTACATCATGTTCGACCGCATCGTCCAACCGCGTGCGAAGAACAGCTTCAGCGATTGGCTGAGCTTCCAGAGCAGCATCCCGATCCTCCACAGCGTGCGTGAGATCCACGGCCCGTCCGACATGCCGCTGGTCAGCATCGCGGTGAAGGACAGAGTAGCGGACACACTCATCGAGCATCCCATGCGCGGAGTCGGTGGTGTGAACATCTACCGCTGGGAAACGCACGATGTGCCCCAGATCATCGAGGAGCCGGATATGCCGCCCGTTTACATGGTCGGGCAGCGCGTGCTCGTTTCCACCTTCACGGATTGGCCCGCGGTCTCGCGGTGGTACTGGAATCTCTCCAAGCCGCATTTCGAACCGTCGCAAGCCCTGCGGGAGAAAACGCGTGCACTCATCGCCGATGCGCTGACTGATCGAGAGAGGATTCAGGCCGTCTTCCAGTTCGTGTCACAGGAGATTCGCTATCTGGGCATCACGGCCGAGGCGGATGCCCCCGGCTATGAGCCGCATGACGTCGCCGACACCTTCGCACAGAAGCACGGCGTCTGCCGTGACAAGGCGGCCCTGCTTGCGGTGATGCTGCGCGAGGCGGGGTTCGAGGCGTTTCCCGTGCTCATCCACCAGGGACACCGCAAAGACCCCGAGGTACCCCAGCCGTATTTCAATCACGCCATCACGGCCGTGCGGGAAGCGGAGGGCCGCTACACCCTCATGGACGCGACAGATGAGAAGACCGTGCAACTGCTGCCGTCTTACCTCAACAACAAGAGCTACCTGGTTGCGACGCCTGAAGGCGAGACGTTGCGCGCCTCGCCGATCGATCCGCCCAGTGTGAACATGATGCACATCAACACATCGGCCCACATTGATGATCGCGGGAAACTCACCGCACGGACGGTGTTGCGCTTCGAGGGGATCAATGACAACGTTTACCGCGGTTACTTCGCGCGGCTGAAGCCCGAGGACCGTGAGCGCTACTTCAAGGGCGCGGTGCAGGCCGCGGCGGCGGGAGCGCGCATCACCGATATCGCCATCAGTCCGGAGAACATGAGCGACACCTCGCAGCAACTGGCTGTTCGCATGCGCTTCGAGGCGGACGATGTTCTCATAGGCGGCGATCAACGGGCCATGCTGGCGGCGCCATCCCTCGCCGCTCGCGTGGGGTGGGTCAACTTCCTGCTCCGCGACCGGACCAGTCTCGAGAAGCGGAAATACCCTCTGCTGACCGGCGCCGCGTGCGGCGTGCGCGAGACGTTGGCGATCGACCTCGATCCTGCACTTGAGAACGTCATTTCACTGCCGCGCAGTGAGCCGATTGAGACCGCTCTCATGACATGGCATCAGCGTGCTCGTCAGGTCGGGACGACCATCGCCATGAACACGCAGTTCAGCCTGAAACGCGTCGAGTTCTCGCCGGCGCAGTACCTGCAACTGAAGCAGGCGCTCAAGCGCATCGAGTACGACCAGCGCAAGATGGCGATCCTGGCCGGCGATGGCGGCGGGTCTGCGGGCGAAAGTGACGGGCCGCGGCAGCCGGCGGGCGATGTGGTTGTGCTGGATGAACGGGTCGACCTCGATCTGACCGGCACCACCAGCGGCGTGCTGACGCGACGCGCGAAGCTGGGCGTGCTGACCTACGCCGGTGTGAAGCGCTACTCGGAACTCAAGATCAACTACGTGCCGGCATGGGAAGAGGTGAAGATTCTCAACGCGTCGGTTCGGAAGCGCACCGGTGAAATGGTCAAGATCAGCGAGAAGGAAATCAACATCATGGACGCCCCGGGCTCGGGCGCGACGCCGCGCTATCCCGAACGGAAGGTCCTTGTCGCGAGCATCCCGGGCGTGGAAGTAGGCGCGACCATCGAGTACGCCTACGAGGTCCGGTATCGCGATCGGCACATGCTCGGCTTCATCGAGCCGATGCAGAGCTTCGATCCCATCAGGAAGAAGACGCTGAGCGTCACGGGACCGGAGGGCCTCCAGGGCGGGTGGCTACAGCCGACGCATGGCGATGCGACGGGGGGCGAGATCATCGACGGCCGACAGCGCCTCGAGTGGTCGGCGGAGAACGCGCCGGCCATCGCCCGCGAGGACGATCTCCCGCCGCTGTGGAGCTTCGCGCCGACCGTCTTCGTTCGCGCGGCCACGGAAAAGCGACCGCGTCCGTTCGAGCACGTCATCGAGGCGTTTGGACGGGAGCTTGCCGGGGCCTCCATAAACCAGCCGGTTGCGACCGCACAGGCGGAACAGCTCGTGGATGGGCTGGAAAGCGATGAGGCGAGGGTCATCGCTATCCGCGACTTCGTCGCCAAGCGCATCCGCGCGACCGGGCCCGAGTGGACGCAGATGCCGCTGAAGTACATCACGCCCGCCGATCGCACGCTGGCTGACGGCTACGGCAACAGCGCGGACCGCGCCATCCTGCTCGCGGCGATGCTGCGCGGCGTCGGCTTCGAGCCGCAGTTCGTGCTGGCCTCCGAATTGCCTCGCATCGCCGCGATGCAGCAACTGATCGCACCGGCGCGGCACGTGGACATGTTCGACACCGTACTGGTGCGGTTGACGCTGGCCGACACCCGCCACGTCTACCTGAACGACACCAGCCAGTACGCCGCGATCGGAACAACGCCCCACCACGGCCGGCCGGGCATTCTTCTGCCGGGGATGAAGGACATCACCGTCGAAGCGTTACCCGACCATCGGGAGCGCACGGACGTGACGTACCAGGTCGTGCTCGATGCGTCGGGCGATGCCGTCATCACGCGCACTCAGCATTTCTACGGCACGCAGTTCGCCGCGAAGAAGCGGTTCTACGATGAGATCACGCCGGAACTGCTTCGCCGGCACCAGCAGGAACTGGCCTCCGATATCGCGCAGTCGGCGACGTTCCAAGGCGACATCGAAGGCGATTTCACGAGCTATCCGGGCAGTGAGTCATACACCGTGGCGGTTGAGGACTACGCGGTGCGCGATGGCGAATTCCTGTACCTGGAGTTACCGTCCTCCTTCCGCAATATGCTTCGTCTCCGCGGCGATACACGCAGGCACCCCTTGCATGCGACCAGCGATCAACAGGTCCGGCTGGTGATGACCATCAGTGCACCGCCTTCTCTTGAGCCCGTCGTTCTGCCGGAGGCGATCAAGCAGGAAAGTGCGGTGGGCGCCATCGACTATGGTGTGTCGAAGCCGCCCCGCCTTGGCGGGCCCGATCCGGCCGCCACGGTGCAGATCAATGGCGAAGCCAGGATGTTGCCGGCGCTGGTCATGCCCAGTGAGTACGGCGAGTTGTTCGATCTGGCCGGGCGCCTCGGTCACCGTGGCGCGCGCACGATCCTTTTCCAGACGAGAGACCAGCGCGCGGCGCCGACGGGTGGACGGATGCCGCCCGGCGACTGATCACGAGCGCGTCGGCCCGTCGTCTTGTTCGAGCATCCGCTCGACGCACGCAGCGAGCGCGGCATTGGCCTTGTCGGCATCCCGTCCCTTGCGCAGTTGCCTGAAGTGCCCGGCCAGGTCGCGTCGGTCGGCTTCGCTCAGCGGTTGCTCGTCGGCGACCGATTGCAGGTCTACGTCGCCGCGCTGGGCGTGGGTGCGCCGGGCGATCAGACGATGGTGGTATCGCGCGCGCCCGAGCAGGACGTAAGGGAAATTGGCATTCCTCGTCGGACCTGCGACAAGCATGCGGCCGCCGAGCGGCTGATGCATGATCTTCACCTTGACCAACTGGTCTGCCGCCCACCAACCCGTCGCCGCTCCAAGTGCGCCGCCTATCAAGGCCCCGGTGAAGAACGTCGTCGCGCCCAGGTGGGCATCGACCACCGCGCCGGCGGTCGCCCCGCTGACCGCACCCGCCGTCATCAGCTTCGTGCGGCTGAGACCGAATGCGCGCCAGGTGCGCTCCGCGAAGAGGTCGTCACCGACGTCTACCAGCGCGCCTTCCTGTCGTGCGAGTTTGTGATGCTCGTAGATCTCCTCCACCTCATCGCGGCAGCGCTGCTCGCGGCCGCGCAGTTCGTCCCGGTACTGCTGCTCGAGCTTGGGCTTCAGAGCGGCAACATCCGCTTCGTCCGGCAGTTTCTTTTCGACCTTCAGCGTCAGCATGTCGGCCACGGCGGAAGCGATCGCCCGCGCCGCCAGGTGACGCCGGCGACGGCGATCATCTTCCATTGCCCCGATAGCCTTCTCAAGCGGTTGTCGCCAGTCCTCGCGCAACTGACCGAACGCGCGCAGTAGTTCCAGCCGCTTGTCAAACGCCGCCATGAGCGCATCGAAGACGCGCACCACCTTGAAGTACTGTCCCAAGGCGTTGCGCCACTGCTCGATGTAGTCGGCCTGCCCGATGGGGTTGATCAGCGCCATCGACGGGCGGCCGGTCCACCGCAGAATCTCCATCTCCGGCTCGTATTCGGGTCCATACGGCACCGAACCGTCCACGACGTAGAGAATGCCCGCGCCTTCCATGATGGGCGTGAGCAATTCGCATTCATCGGGAAACGCGCGAGTCTGCCGGTGTTCTTCAACGAACTGCCGCACGACGTCCGGGTGATGGTCGGCGGTGGTCTCGTGCTTGCGCATCCACTGCAGCGCCCGTCGCGCCCGCTGGAAGCCGGGGGTATCGACCAGCGCGTAAAGCTCGTCGCCGTCGAGCCGCATGGGGTAGCGTCGGCAGCGCATGGTCGTGCCAGGCTCGGGGCTGATGTGCACCGAATCGTCACAGGCCAGCGTGGAGACGATGCTGGACTTTCCCTTGTTGGGATGGCCCACGACGGCGAAGACGGGCTGAGTCACGCCTCCCCCCCTTCGGCAAGTGGCCGCACGAGGGTCGCCGGGTCTCCCATCGCCCGGACCTTGCGCCGCCATTGCGCCAGATCTCGTTCATTCGGCGCTGCGATGGTGCCATCCGCGCCGAGGGCGACGGGTGCCACGATGATCAGCCGTTCTCTCCCGGCCGCGCGACGCAGTTCACCCAGGAAATCGAGCAACTCAAGCATCGGCGGCTCCCATGCCCGCACCAGCACCACGATCGACGCGCCGGGTTCGCTCGCCGCGGCTGCCGCGATCGTCTGTTCATCCAACTCGATGGATGCATCGCCGCCTGCTTGCAGGTGGTTGATCGGCATCTTGTTCCATGCGTCTCCCATCTGCTGCGCGGCCTGTGCTTCGCCTATAGGCAGGCCCGCCCAGTTGATCACGCAAGCTTTGCCGCCGCGCGTGAAAGATCGGGGCTCATCGGCATCACCCGCCACCGTCGCGCCGGCTTCGTCTTCGACATGCTCAGCTCGCGTTTCGATCAACGCGGTCTGCAGGCGTTCGACCACGAGTTGCGCCGCTGGTGACTGACGCAGACCGCGGCTGATTGTGAGACGGTACTGCACGGTCGCCAGCACCATCAGTGCGGCGCGCGGGAGCAGGCCGTACGTCACCATGCTTGCCACGATGAACGGCCACCAGCGGCCCCACGTCTGCGGGCCGATCGCATCGCCGGCGCCGCCCCGCCGGTAGTAGAGGGTTTTCTCCACCAGTTCAAGGTCCGGTACGGCGCTGCTCAGAAACCAACCCCACGGCAGCGACAGCCATTGCGTCAGTTCATGCACACGCTTTGCATCGGGCTCCAACGTGGTGCTCCAGGCGAAGGCCAGGTCCGTGAACACGATGAGATTGAGGCAGTTGAGCAGCGCTCCGACGTTGAAGCACAGGGCGAAGAGCTGGGCCGCCAGCAGTACCGACCACTTCTGTACTCCCAACAGCCAGCGGTAGTGGGTCGTCGTTCCGAGCAACTGATCGACACTGTCGCGATAGGTCTGGGGCAGGCGTCGCATCACCAGGGTCGCGAGTTGCCCCGGGCTGGCCATCGCGAGCGTTTCCTGCACCGCTCCGATGAGAGGGACTGCCCTCACTGCACGACGGGGCAGCATGACGAACCCGACAAGCAGCAGAAGCACGACCTGCAAGCCAATAAACACGCCCAGTACATGGACGACGTTGACCGGTCGCGGGGGGTCGCCGCCGTAATCGAAGACGACGGCCGCCACCGACCAGCCGGCCAACAGGCCCAGGACTGCCAGCAACAGGTTGGCCAGGCGATACATCGCGGCGACTTTGCGTCCGGGCAGCGCGGCGCTGCGCGCCCGCATTGCCGCCAGCCATCCGGCCAGCAATCTGCCGCGGGCGGCGGCGCTGTCCGGCAGATGCCGCGCGATCAGCCGATCGCGCCGGTGCAGCGCAGGTTCGGGGTCCGCGGCATCTCGCTGCGTCTGCACGACCAGGTCAACCAGGTCGGCCAGCGGAGAGGGGCTGTGGGGCGTTTCCTGCATCAGTGGTGCTAAGTCTCGTTGATAACATTGTCTATGGCAACAGGTCGGTCCGGACGGCATACCTGCTGAAGCCCAGGCCATAGTTGCGATGGCGGTTCCGAGAACCGAAGCGCCGGTGCGATACGCGCGCCGCCAAGCCGTAAGACGGGCCAGACGTGGTGTTATCACGTCGTCCGAGCCGTCAAGCGGGCGGCGGCGGTGGTCGACTACATCTACAGCGCCTTGGTGTTCAGGGACGAGTGGGGCCGGGAATCGGTCTGCACAGATTGTGGAATTTGTCGCGACACGTTCAGCATGGGATGACGGTGCATGGCAGGGACGCAGCCGGCAACCAGGGAGCCACGCAAGCTGCTCGAAACACTCGAGCCACGCGTGCTCATGTCCGCATCGGTGGACCTGGTGCTCATCGACGCCGCCCTGCCCGAACACGACACACTGGTTGACGCCGTGGCCGGCGCGCGCGTCATCACCTACGACGGCACGCGGCAGAGCGCGGGCGATGTGCTTCGACAGGCGACCAGCGTTGCTGTTGAGGCGGGAAGGTCGATCTCAACACTGTCGATTGTCGCTCATGGCCGGGAGGGAGCCTTCGCGTTGGGCGACGGTTGGATCGATGCGCAGGCGCTGGTTGCGCAGTCGGAGCAATGGGCTGAGCTTGGCCAGTACATGGCGGAAGGCGCCGAGATTCGTCTTTTGGGCTGTAACGTGGGACGCGGAGAACTGGGTCGACAACTGGTCGATGGCCTCGCGATGCGGACGAGCGCAGACGTGTTCGCTTCGGATGACACCACCGGGCTGGGTGGCGACTGGGTGCTGGAGGTCGCCACCGACGCGGATGAAGCGCTGCTCCCCTCGGAGGAGCTTGGCCCGTTCGACCGCGACGCGCTGATGGCCTGGGGCCACACGTTGCCCGGGCCGATGATCAACGACGGTACCTTCACCATCATCGAGAGCGCGGCCGACGGCACGCGCATCGGCACGCCGTCCGCCGTGGACCCCGAAGGTCATCCGATTCGCTACGCGATCACCAGCGGCAATGACGACGGCGCGTTCGCCATCAATCCCTACACGGGTGAGATCAGCGTGGCCGACGGATCGCTGCTCGACTACGAGACGACAACGCAGCGCAGCATCATCGTCGAGGCCGTGGATACGAACGTCTACGAGGATTTCGACGGGATCGGCACCACCGACACGATGCCCGATGGACAGGTCTTCACCAACTGGCGGAGCAACTGGGGTACGACATTCACGCCCGGGCCGATTGCGGGCGGATTGCCGAATGGCGCCTACAACGTCGGCATCGATGGCAGCACGAACCGCGCTTTGGGTGCGCACGGCGGCGCCTCAGGCGATCAGCGGGAGATCTCCGCTGATGTCGTCGTCGACGGCACCGGCACTTTCTACATGGAGTTCGACCTGTTCATCGGCTGGGCCCGGCGCGACCCGGCCGATATGCGTTGGGGTGGCGTCGAAGTGACGATGACGGGGTCGGCCGACAATATCCAAGGATCGATCGGGCAGACGGCGGGTACCCCGGCATTGACATGGTTCACGATCGACACTGCGGCCGACACGCTGCATCTGTCGGGGACATTCACCGGCATGACACCGGGAGTCCAGACGGTCACGTTCAACTTCCGGCAGGCCTTTCCGACACCGCCGGGCTATGGCGGGGCGAACAAGAAGAACGTGATCATGGCGATCGACAACATCATCGGCGACGGCAGCGCCTCCGGCACGCCGGACACGGCGACGATCGCGATCAACCTGCAGAACGACACGAGCGACGATTCAGCGCCGGCTCCGCCCCCGCCGGTCGAGCCACCGGCACCCCCTGACTTCGTGCCCCCGCCGATTAACTTGGTCGAGTCGCCGGTCGATCCCTTCGAACCGCCAGACGTCTCCGAGCCGTCCGGTCCGGCGCTCGACAGCGACGGGCCCGCCGACCTGATTGATATCGAACCGTCCGTGCCGGGCGGATTCGACAGCGATCCCACCGGCGGGGGTCCCGATTCGGAGCCGCCACCTCCGTCATCCGAGCCGCCGCCGGCAACGCCCGAAACGACGACGGCCCCCGCCGAGCCGACCGGCACAACGTCCGATTCGACATCATCGGCACCCGCGTCCACGACCACGGAATCCCCCAGCAGTACGACGACCGGCGCCACCACCGAGGGCAGCACACCGGCCGACGGCGGCTCGTCCGAGGACGCGGGCACGACGGCATCGGCCGATAGCACTGGCGATGGCATGGCTGACGCGACCGCCGGGAGTGGGGACGTCGCCGCCACGGCGGCCACCGGGCAGACCACCGCGGCCGCAAGTTCGTTGGATGTCGGCGCCGGCGCTGCGCCGCCGCCATGGGCTGATGACCCGTCGGCTGCGCCGCGCACAGTTGCGCTCGAACAGGTGATGGAGACGAAGCAGTTCTTTGAAAAGGTCGATGAGACCACCGAGGAAGCGCGGGAGGAAGAGTGGGAGGTGCAGGCGGTGACCGTGGGTTCGTCGGTCACCGTATCGGCGGGGCTTTCGGCCGGGTATCTCATCTGGTGCCTGCAGGGCAGTTCGTTGGCCACCAGCCTGATCACCGCGCTGCCGATGTGGCGGTTCTTCGACCCGCTTTCGATCGTTGACGCACCGAAAACCCCGGCGGCCGGTGCAGAGGCCGGCAAACCTGAAGACGAGGAGGACCTTGAATCGCTCGTCGGCAAAGGCAAGAAGGATGGTTGATCACTAGAGGAAGACAAGAGGGCGCGGCTGGGCTGATCCGCACTGAACCGTGAAGAAACTGCTGAGACTGTTTACGAAGCTTCCGGCTATCACCCGCATCACGCTGGGCCTGGTATGCGTGACGCTGACCGTTCTCTTCACGGCCAGCAGTCTGGGGCTGATCCCCAACCGGAACGCGGCCGTGCTCGAGGGCCGCAATCGCCTGAGCGAAGCGCTGGCCGTCACCGTGTCGCTGGCCGCGCGCACCAACGACTACGACGCCATGGGGGCGGCCCTATCAACCGCCGTGGAGCGCAACCCCGAACTGCTGTCCGCCGGCTTCCGCGGGGCGAAGGGCAATCTGTGGTTCGCCGCGGGTGATCACGCGGAAGGCTGGCAGCCACTGCCGGATGGCAAGAGCACGCCACAGCAACTGCAGTTGCCGCTGAACAAGGACGGCAAGTTGTGGGCCACGCTCGAACTTCGTTTCGCACCGCTGCCCGATGGCGGAGTGCTTGCGATGATCAACAATCCGACCGTTCACCTCGGTCTGTTCGTCGCGGCCGTGTGCTTCGGTTTGTTCACGTGGTACCTCAAGCGCACCATGCAGCACCTCGATCCGTCCGCAGTCATTCCCGAGCGGGTGCGGCAGACGCTCGACACGCTGGCCGAGGGCGTGGTGATCCTCGATGCGCAGGAGCGGGTGGTCCTGTCGAACGGCACGTTCGCCCGCACCATGGATCGTACGCCCGATACGATGATCGGCGTGGACGTGAACAAACTGCCGTGGAAGGCGGCCGAGGGCTCGAGTGAGCCGGTTCCTCGACCATGGGCGGACGTGCTTGCCGACGCCTCGCCACGGATCGGCGTCGAGATGAATCTCGACAGTCCCGGCGAGGGCTGGCACATCTTCAACGTGAACGCCTCGCCGATCGTCGGTGGCGACGGCAAGGCGCGCGGCGTGCTCGCCACCTTTGATGATGTCACCAGCATCCAGGAGATGAACATCCAGCTTCGCCAGGCGCTGGATGATCTGGCCGTGTCGCAGCGGCGCCTGCAGGTGGCCAAGGAAGAGGCCGAGGCCGCGGCCAGGTCCAAGGGCGAGTTCCTGGCCAACATGAGCCACGAGATCCGCACGCCGATGACCGCGATCCTCGGCTACGCCGACCTGATGCTCGACGCGGACGCCGATTCCGCCGACCAGCGGAACTACGTCCACACCATCAAGCGTAACGGGGATCACCTGCTGGCGATCATCAATGACATCCTCGACATCTCGAAGATCGAGGCGGGCAAGATGACTGTCGAGCAGATTGAGACTTCACCGCTCCTCTTGTTGCAAGATGTCGCTTCGATGATGCGCGTGCGCACCGATGCGAAACAGATCGAAATGCGACTCGACTTCGACGGCCCGATCCCCGAGACCATTCACAGCGATCCAACGCGACTCCGGCAGATTCTCATCAACCTCGTCGGCAACGCCATCAAGTTCACCGAGCAGGGATCGGTCAGCATCGTCACGCGCCTGATCGACCCGCCGGACGCCGAGGTGCCGCGCATGCGGTTCGATGTGGTCGACACCGGCATCGGCATCAGCGAGGAGAATCTCGGCAAGCTGTTCAAGGCCTTCTCGCAGACGGACTCCTCAACGACGCGCAAGTTCGGCGGCACGGGGCTGGGGCTGACCATCTCCAGACGATTCGCACAGATGCTCGGCGGCGACATCACCGTTTCGAGCGAACCGGGTAAGGGAAGCTGCTTCTCGGTAACGGTTCAGATCGGTTCACTGCGCGGCGTCAAGATGATCGAAAACCCCGCGCACTTCAACGCCATGGCCGAGGAGGCGAAGAAGACCAGTCAGGCCGACGAGGCGCCCAATCTCAGAGGCGCGCGGCTGCTGTTGGCCGAAGATGGCCCTGACAACCAGCGACTGATCGCCTTCATCCTGAAGAAAGCCGGGGCGACGGTGGAAATCGCGGAGAACGGCGTCGTGGCCTGCGGAAAAACGCTGGCCGCGGAGAAGAGCGACCAGCCATTCGACCTGGTACTGATGGACATGCAGATGCCGGAACTGGACGGCTACGGCGCGACGGCCCAGCTTCGGAAAGCGGGATTCACCAGACCGATCATCGCCCTGACCGCCCACGCGATGAGCAGCGATCGCGACAAGTGCATGGCGGCCGGGTGCGATGATTACGCCGTCAAGCCGCTCAATCGCGCCAAGTTCCTGCAGACACTGGCCAATCACCTGGGGCGATCGGCCAGCCGCACCGCGGCGTAATCTGTGCCTCGACTACTTCAGCACGAAGCGAATGGGGACGGCGACCCAGCACGATACCGTCCGCCCGTCCCGCCGTGCGGGGTCGAAGCGGGCGACCTTCAAGGCATCGATCGCCGCCCGAACCAGTCGCGGGTGGCCCGGTGACTGAACCACGCGGATGTCGCACACATGGCCGCGCTCGTCCACCAATGCGGACAGGATCACCATGCCTTGCTCCCCGAGCCTCTGCGACATCCGTGGATAAATCGGGCGCGGCAGATGCGCTACGGTCGGCGGTCGATCCACACCGGCTGACATGCCGTCGGCGCCGCTGTCCGAGGGCGGTTTTCTGTCGACCTCCTGCGTCGGCGTCGACCGAGGCGCTTCTAGCGGCCGCTCGTCCGGCGGGGCCATCTGGGGCGGATCGTTCGTAGTCTCAACATGGCCGTCAGCCAGGGGCGCGCTGCCGGGACGAGAACCCGCAGGCTCAGGATCGGCCTCGCTCAGCCGGAACCGCGCAAACGGGTGGCTATTGAACGCATGCTCGAAGATGGCAGGCGTATCGAGCATCGCCAACGGCTGGTCATCCGCTGTCGGAGGCGCCGCCATCAAGCTGAGTTCGCCGGTTATCGCGCGGGGCGGCGTCGGCGGCGAATCAACCGGTTGCGGCAGGCGCTCCTCTGTCGGGGCGCCTCCCCCCTCAGGTTCTGTCTTCGCTTCATCACCCAGCGCGCCTGCGAGCGTGGCGATCGATTGCAGTTCCTCCCGCGTCAGGTGAACACTTCGGACTTCCTCGCTCGCCGCCCCCGACGCCATGCGCATGATCGGTGCCGCAATCGGACCGGCATCGAGGTGCCATGCAAGCCCTGCCGCGCCAAGATGAACCGTAACCGATGCCGCCAGGCCGATCAGGCTGTCGCGAACCACGAACGGACCGATCCTGATCGCTCCGAAGAGACGAACCGACGCGTCGTGCTGGCGCGCGATCAACGCCATACGGGTCCCTCAGAACCTCACCTCCACTGAAGCCACCACGTTAAGTCCCGGCATATTCTGGCCTGAGCCATGCACACGGTAGTTCTCGTCCGTGAAGTTCTCGATTGCGACGACGAGGCTTGCGTTCTCGTGAAAACGCCAGCCGCCGCGGATAGTGCCGACCACGTACCCCGGCGTGCCGCCCGGGGGGATGCGCTCAGTGTCGGACTGGTCGCGCAGGGAGAGGCGGTCCGCCTCAAGGGCCCAGTGCATCACCAGTTCAACCCAGACCGGGTGCTCCTGCCAGTCGTAGCGGACACCGACCTGTCCCATGAGGGGCATCAGGCGCGAGATGTAGTCATCGAAGCGCTGTCCCGACGGCAGTACGCTGTCTTCCTTGCCCTCAAGCCACGCGATATTCCCGAAGAGGGTGAATGCCGGTGCGAACTGCCAGGCCGCGCCGAGTTCGACGCCGAAGAGGTAGCCGTCGTCGCTGTTGATCTTGTTGAATACGCCGCCGACGCCGGACGGGACACGCAGGATCTGGTCCTGGATCAGGTAGTAAAACACGGCGGCCTGCATCTCGAAATCGTCATACTCGGCCTTCGTACCCAGCTCGAACATCACGAACGTCTCAGGATCAAGATCCGGCGCCGGCTTCTCAACGCCACCGCCGAAGTCGGCGTCCCGCGTCAGGTCGGACAGGTTCGGGGCGCGGAAGCCCTGCGAGACGCCACCGAAGATGTTCCAGTGCTGTTCCTCACCGATGAACCAGACAAAGCGGCCGCTGCCTGAGAAGTTGAACCAGTCCTCGTCGAGCGACCGCCGCTTGCCGTTGACATTCACGCTGTCGGCCTGCGCCCGGGCCCAGGTGAAGCGCCCGCCGACGTAGATCTCGAAGTCTTCGCTGACCACGATGCGGTCCTGCACGAACAGACCCAACAGGTCATAGCTCGCATCGTCGGCGACCGGTCCCTGGATGGGGTTGTCCGAACTGAAGGAGTTCACCCAGTCGCGGTAGTAATCGAGACCGTAGGTCAGTTCGCCGATGGCTGTCTCGCTGACGGCCGTCACGAACAGGCCCAGCGTGTTGACCTCCAGTCCCTGAAGCTCTCGCGAGCCACTGCCCTTGATGCGGTCCTGCACTTCGGACTGACGTTGCCATGAGATGCTGGCATGCACCTCCCGCACGGCGCCTTCCATCTGCTCCGCGTGCAACTGCACGTAGACCAGATGACGCTCCTGGTCGAGATCTCGCTTCAGGTCCGTACCGATCGTCGTGCCTTCGAACGGCAAAGCGAATACCGTCTTATGCGTGCGCGGCACATTGTTCTGGCGCGTCATCTGGTTGGCCACCACCAGGCGCACGTCCTCTTCGAGAAAGAACTCGGCCTTGAAGTCGGCATGCCACTCGGCGTAACCCGTGTTGCCTTGTGTTCCGCCGCCGGTGTGCAGGTTACCGAAGTTGCGATAGGTTCCACCGCCGACAAAGCCCAACTCGTCGTCCACGCCCACGCTTACCTCGCCGCGCACGGCATGCGATTCCTCGGCGCTCGCAAAGCGGTAATACCCCCGGCCGCCGACATTCGCGCCCTCGCCGTACGCGTAGGGGTTGCGGGTGATGGCGTTGACAGTGCCGCCGATCGCGTCGGAGCCGTACAGCACCGAACTGGGCCCTTTGACGACCTCGAGCCGATCCACGATCTGGCCGTCGAGCGTGTTCCAGTACTGGTTGGGCCCGTCACGGAAGACCGAGTTGTTCAATCGGACGCCGTCGACGAGAAAGAGATTGCGGAAGCCGGTGAATCCACGGATATAGGGTGAGCCCTGCCCCACAGAGGTCTCCTGCACCATCACGCCCGGCTCATCGCGCAGCGCTTGAGGTACGGTGCGGTACTGCCGTTCGTCCATCTGCTCGCGCGTCACGAGACCGGTGGCGTAGGGAACCTTGAACTGCGCGGCCTCGCTACCGATGGCGGTAACGATGAACTCCTTCATGGTGATCAGCCGATCGCCTGGTAAAGGCTGCGTTCCCAACCTGTTCGGCACGGTGTCGAGGGCGTCAGTCTCTTCCGCGGGTGCCGGCGGCGGGGCGGCGGAGACCACCGATGTCACCCCACTGATCAGTCCCAGCGCGCTGATCGCGCCGACGAACCACATGCATCGTCCCATTGAGCTCGCTCCTGATATCGATACGACCCAAGGCGCTTCCCCGTGAAGCGCCGACGCGGAGAATCTAGCAATTGCCCTCGATCAACTGCAGAAAATGCAGTAAGGGCCCGTTCCCGCCACTGTGAAGCCGGCACTCGGCGACCGGATATCCTGGTGCGGAATGCTCACTCCTCGGCTTGAAGGAACACATACACCTCGCCGTGCGTGTTCATGCAGGGGTTTAGCCACGCCATCAGTCGGCCGTAGGTCATCTGGGGCGGCGCGAACGTGAAGATCGAGCGGGGACGCTTCCCATCGGCCTTTCGGATGAACTTCGCCATCGCCGCGCCGTTGGGTACGTCGTGCCGCGTCTGGACGATGCGGCTCTTTCCTCCTCCCAGCCACTCCTCGCGCACGTCGATCAGTTCGGCCTTGACCTTTCCGCCTTTGACTGTGAGATGAAGCTCCCATGGTTCGATCAAGCGCTCCTTGCGATCGCGCCACTCAGGATCGGGCATGAATGCGCGATAGAAGAGCTGTCCGTCAGGTGGCGGCTCCATGCGCACGCGTCCGGCTGACTGCAAGCCGTCCATCACCTGCGCGACGGCGGCGGCCGCCTTCAGGCCCACGTGCTCGCCGAAGGACAACGTGACGAACGGATCACGTCGGGCCTCCGCCATGGATTCCAGATGCGCCAGCAGTTGCGGTAGCGTGCCCTGCGCCGTGAGGGATCGACCCTCTTTATCGCGCAGATCGAATCGCAGATCTCGGGCGCTGTGCGCCGGGCGATCCGTGCGCGAAATCACGGACAGCGCCACGTCGCGCACGCGCGCATCGCCCTTCGGGCGCGGCTCGGGTTCGATCGTCACGCGGATCCACTGGTGACGCTCGAACCGATAGGCGGGATTGCTGTGGATTGTCTCGTACACCTCGCCCTGCGGCGCCTGGGCGGGGAAGTCGAATAACGTCACCGGTTCGTTGTACGCTGATACGATCGACGTGGAGTCGGACACATCGGCCGCCAGGTCTCGTTTGTTGGTGTTCTCATTGGTGATCCAGTACGAACCGGTATAGACCAGGCCCGTATTCTCGAACGGTGTGCGCTTTCCGTCTTGCGACCTGGTCAGCAACTGCTCCACGCGGACCGAGCGTTTCGCCGATCCGCGGCCGCGCTCGGCCGGCTCGTCCCAGTGAAACATCATCACGACGCGCTCGCCTTTCGGCCAGAGATGCAGTTCGCGGAAGTTGACCGGGCGCCCGGGCTGCATGCCGATGTGCTCCATGGCAGCGCGGATGTCACTGGCTCGCGCGAACGAGAAGGCGAGCGTCTCGTGGTCTTTGGCGATGTTGTCGTGGTGGATCAGCACAAACTCGACGGGCGCCTCTGGCGAAAGCGCGCGGGCCGCGGCGGTGATAGTTACCCGACGCGTCTGTGCATCCGCCACAAGCCCCCGACGCACGAGGATGCGCTTCTGGTCCCTGTACTTCTCGACGTTCTGCTCATAGGTGGCCTGCACCTGCTTGGCCATCTCGTCCAGTGCCGGTGGTTCGGCTTCCTGAGCCACGGCCATCTCCGGCCGGCCGATCGGCACCATCAACAGCAGGCACATCATCGCTGCAGTCATCCAGTTGCCGATTCGCATCTGCGCGTGCATCATTCGCCTCCATGTCACAAGCCTGTTCTTGGGCCGAACGCATTCTAGCGGGGCCGCATGCAGGCTGGAAAAGTTGCAGATCGGGCGGTGCCTGGCAGCAATGGCGGCCGTCGCGGCGGCCAGGCGAACGCCTCGCCCCACCGTCGGTCTGCCGCCGATCGAGCAGTCGCTTCCCAAAGACCATGATTCCAGTCACGGGCTTCTTTGCCTCGCATGTTGCTCCCGGTGCATGCCATGGCGCCCGCAATCCGAGCCACATTGCTTCCGTTACCCTCACATGGCTTATCTCCATGTCGGTGGCGACGGCCTTAGGCTTACGGATGCGGTTCTGGGCGGGCTCCTTGCGTTTCTGCTGACGCCGGCCGTCACGATTGCGAGGGACTGGCCTCAATGGTGCGGCTCGGCGGGCCGCAACGCGGTATCGGACGCGCGGCATCTGCCTGTCGATTTCGAGCCCGCCCCGCGCAAGTCAGTTGGGCCGCCGCAGTCGCTTCGCGGCGTGAAGTGGTGCGCCCCGTTGGGCTCGCAGACGTATGGCAGTCCTGTGATCGCCGGAGGCAAGGTTTTCGTCGGAACGAACAACGACCCGCCGCGCGATCCCCGCTTCAAGGGCGATCGCTCCGCACTGCTTTGCCTGGACCAGTCGACCGGCGAGCGACTCTGGGAACTCAACGTTCCCAAACTCCCGCCACAGAAAAAGGAAGATCAGTGGAACGGCGACTACCCCAAGATGGGGATCAGCAGCCCTCCCGCGGTCGAAGGTGAGCGGCTGTACATCGTCACCAACCGCTGCGAAGTACTTTGCCTGGATGTCAACGGCATGGCTGACGGCAACAACGGGCCGTACCGGGACGAAGCCACCTATCTTGCTGAACCGGCGCACCATCGCATCCGCAGGGGCTCGGACGGCCCGCACATCACTTTCCGGCCCGGCAAGCCGCTCGAACTCAAGCCCACGGACGGTGACATCATCTGGCGCTTCGACATGATGGATCGAACGCGCGTCTGGCCCTAGGATGCGTGCAACAGTGCACCGCTGATCGTCGGCGACTACATCATCGCCGGCACGTCCAACGGTGTGGACCTGTCGCACCGACGTGTGCCTTCACCGGACGCGCCAAGCCTCGTCGTGCTGAAGAAGCACACCGGGCAGCTCGTGGCCGTGGACGATGCGGGGATCGGACCGAATATCCTGCACGGCGGGTGGTCTTCACCATCTCTCGGCACGGTCAATGGCAGACAGCTCGTCTTCTACGGGGGCGCCGATGGAATCTGCTACGCGTTCGATCCGCGGATCCGACCGGCCGCAAAGCCCGGTGAACCCGGGACGCTGCCCACCGTGTGGTCCTTCGACGCCAACCCGCAAGATTACCGCTACGACGAGGAAGGCCGCGAATTGCCCTACAACAACCGCAAAGCGCGCGGCACGGGGCCCAGCGAAATCATCTCCACGCCGGTGTTCGTCAAGGGCAAGGTCTACGTCGCCATTGGCCAGGATCCGCGCCACGGCAAGGGACGCGGGGCCGTGTCGTGCATTGATCCGGCCGGTCGCGGCCACATCACCGAGAGGGGCAAGGTCTGGCAGTTCACCGACATCGGGTGGTGCCTTGGATCGCCGGTCATCCACGATGGACTGCTGTATATCGCCGACCTGCCAGGCACGCTTTACTGTCTCGATGCGGCGACGGGCGAGCTCGTCTGGAAACACGAGAACATGTCTGACGTCTGGGCAACGCCGCTCGTGGCGGATGGGAAGGTGTATCTCGGCACCGGTCGGCGCGGCCTGTATGTCTTCGCAGCCGGGCGCGAGAAGCGGTTGCTCAGCCATGTCCGTGTCACTCGTCCGATCTATGCCAGCCCGGCTGTCGCCGACAACACCCTCTTCATTCCGTCCCACACGCATCTGTTCGCACTGCCCGGCCGCACGCGTTCACGTTAGATCGACTGCGGCGCGAATCCCCCAAGGGGCATCGGGGGCTTCGTGTTCTGCAGAACCTGCATTGATGAACTGTGTTCACCACGGCCTCAGATTGCGCCAGAGGTGATTTCGTCTCTGTCTAGGCATTTTTATTAGAGCATCATTAGCAAACCGTTGTATAATCGTTAGAGAGAGTCGCCGGGACTGGTCGATTCTCTCTTCGTGAGGCGTGGAGTGCGGCCATCGGGCCGCGTTGGCCCGGAAGCCCCGCCTTGGGGCGGCAATGAATCGGGACTGAGCGCACCGTCAAGGGAAGGAGTAACGCCATGATTCCCGCCACTCGCGTCCATCCCACCCGCGTCGGCCGGGCTACCCACTACCCCACCGATGAGGTCACGCGTGCTGATCGCAACCGGAGCCGCGCCGTCAAGGCGCTTGAGATCGCGCTCGACCTGGTTCTGATCGGCGCTGTCGTCAGCGTCCTCTGGTGGGCGATGGCCTCCCCGATTGGCTAACACTGGCATCGCTGTCGTGCAGGTGGACAGGCAGGCACTGCCCCGGGGATGGGTGACAGTGAGTGCTGTCGAATGCGCATGAGAGCATGCGCCGAGTTTGGAAGGTGCGATTCTGCGCGCTGGCCGCAAGCGAGACCGGCCATGTGGGTGCTTGGGGCGCCGACGGATCAGACCACATCTGTCCTGCCGCATTTGGCAGGTACTTGCAATGCTTATTTTCTAAGCATCCAGTTACATTCGTGCCTTTTTGCAAGGCGTTCGTGGTGTCAACTGCGCCAAAATAGTGGCGCTTCCCTGGGGCACCATCCATGCAAGCAAGTATGTAATACCTTCGTCACTAGGACATTGCGCGCGTACGGCGTTCGACGCCCTTATTGGTGGCATGATTCTTGCCTCGTGTCAGCAGGCCGCGCTGCGGATGCCTGCTTGACCAGCCAGTCAGCTTGATGGCGGGTGGAAGCAGGCTGCCGCCTCGGAACATGCCTGTGGTCGTCACATGGCGTGGTGTAGCCGGCGGGATTTCCCGCCGGCTGCCATACAGACTCCCGGGCGGGCGCGGACCAGCAGACCCCAGGCGAGCCGGGTCCGGCCCGGCGAGAGGTACGAGAAATGGAACGTAGCCCACGAACCAGTCACGCTCGCCGGCCCCGAAACGGCACGCCGCTTCGAAAGGAGGTCCGCCCCGACACCAAGACCTGACGCTCACTGACGGACCAAGTGTTTCGATTGTCCCCGGTGAACCCCACCACGCAGACGACCACAAGCGACAGCAAGCTTCGGGCCTGGTCGGGGCCACCACCTAGCGAGGGAAATACAGAAGACGGAGTAGAACGACTATGAACAAGCGAATCGTACTTTCAATCCTGCTGGCGATGGTTGCCGGCGTGTTCCTCTGGGCCTCCCCGGCCATGGCCGACGAACCGGCTACGCCCGTCACCATCGTTGACTCGGAGCAGAGCTACGACGCTGACGCGCTGTTGGCCGAGGTCCTTGACGCGGATCCGGACGAAGAAGATGGCTCCAAGTCGGGCACCGTTAACGGTGATATCACCTACACGTATTCCGACGGCAACGTGCAAAAGACTAAGGCATACTTCACCGGTACGCTCACGAAGGAACAGATTGCCGGCGATCCCAAGGTCGAGGATATGGCCGTCGAGATGAGCCCGTGGGAGATCTCGAACGAATTGTGGACGACCAACAACCTTTGGATCATGATCGCAGCCTTCCTGGTCTTCATCATGCATCTGGGTTTTGCGATGGTCGAATCCGGGCTTACGCGTGCCAAGAACACGGTGAATATCCTGTTCAAAAACACGATGATCCCGATGATCGGACTTGTGATGTATGCGGTCTGTGGCTGGCTGATCATGTATCCGGGTGAATGGAAGAACTGGATCATCCCAGGCGTCTTCGACATTGGCTTGGGCATAGGCGGCGGCGCCAAAGGCGCGGCTGCGGGCAACAGCCCGGGCTATAATGAAGGTTACACGGTGTGGACCGACTTCATCTTCCAGGGCATGTTCGCCGCGACGGCTGCCACGATTGTTTCGGGCGCTGTGGCTGGCCGCGTGAAGCTGCTGCCGTTCCTGTTGTTCACCGTGGTATTCGTGGGCATCAGCTATCCGCTGACAGGCTCATGGCACTGGGGTGGCGGCTGGTTGCAGGGCGAGTGGATCAAAGAAACCTTCGGTGTGACTTTCGAGGACTTCGCCGGATCGACTCTGGTGCACGCGGTGGGCGGCGCCGGTGCCTTGATGGGTGCGCTGATCCTTGGACCGCGCCTAGGTAAGTACGGCAGAGACGGCACGGTTAACCCAATCCCGGGCCACTCCATGCCACTAGCAACCATCGGCGTGTTCCTGCTTTGGTTCGGCTGGTTTGGCTTCAATGGAGGCTCGGAACTGAGCGCCAATCCTGAAGGCTTTACGTGGGTCATTACCACGACGGCGCTCGCCGCGTGCGGCGGCGGCCTGGCGGCCGGTATCGTGTCGTGGATTGTCGGCGGCAAACCCGACCTGTCGATGGCGCTTAACGGGATCCTCGCCGGGCTGGTGGGCATCACGGCGTGCTGTCACCTGATGACCTGGCAGGAAGCAATCTTCCTTGTGGGCGCACCATCGGGCGTGTTCTGCTACTTTGCCGTGCTTGCCTTCGATCGGCTCAGAATCGACGACCCAGTCGGCGCTATCAGTGTGCACGGCGTGTGCGGCATTTACGGCACGCTCTGCGCCGGACTATGGGGCGCCAACGGCTTGTATAGCGGCACCGAGGCGGCGGGCAATCAGTTGATGGTGCAGATCATCGGCTGCCTGTCCATCTTCGTGTTCACGCTTGTCGTGGCCGGCATTCTCTTCGCCATCCTGAAGGCCACCATCGGCCTGCGTGTGAGCGAGAACGAAGAGATCGAAGGCCTGGACCTGGGCGAGCACGATATGAGCGCTTACCCGGACTTCCAGAGGACATACATCAAGAGCTACCACGCCCGCGAGATGTGATGCGATCGGCCGCGTGAGCGCGGCTGATCCCGCCCGCCGGCCGCCTGGGTTCGTCTCAGGCACGCCAGGCGCGGCACGGGCGAATGAACACGAAGCAAGCAAAGCAAGGAGATAGACAGATGCACATGATCGAAGCCGTCATCAAGCCCTCAGCCCTCGACGGGGTCAAGGCCAAGCTGACCGAACTGGGCATCCTGGGCGTGACCGCCCTGGAATGCAAGGGCTTCGGCAAACAGAAAGGTCATACCGAACGCTATCGCGGCGGACGCATGGACGTGGGCTTCGTGCCCAAGGTTCTGCTGAAGATCGCGGTGAAGAGTGATGACCTGGAAAAGGCCGTCGACGCGGTGGTGGGCGCGGCCCGCACCGGCAACGTCGGCGATGGCAAGCTCTTCGTCTACAAGCTCGACCGGGTCGTCCGCGTACGTACCGGTGAGAGCAACGAGGAAGCACTGTAAACAAGGTGTCCCGCTGCACGCGTTGTGCAGCTCGCGTTAACCGCTCCAACCCGAAGGCTGCGTCCTGCGTAGGGACGCAGCCTTTTCTTGTGCGCAGCGACGAAGGAGAAGAAAGGGGAATCCGCGGATCACGCAGATTACGCAGAGGCGCGTAGGCGCAGAGAAGAGGATTTGGGTTAACGAAGCTTAGGAAGCGCGGGGGGCTATGCGGCGCAGAGCAGGCATCCGGCTTCCCTGTATTCTCTCACGCCTTCACGATCTTCTTCCGCCCTCGCTTCACGTCTTTCGTTGCGTTGCGGGTATCGATGACCGCCTGCGCGTGGTCGACGATGAACTGGTAGTCGTACGCACTGTGGTTCGTGGAGATAAGTATAGCGTCGTAGCCGGCCAGCATCGATTCGCTGAGCGTCTTCGACTTCATCTTCAGGTCGTAGTCGCGCATCTTCTTCGTGGCCGGGCAATGGGGATCGTTGTAATCGACCTTGGCGCCGCGCTCCTTGAGCAGTTCGATCAGCTCCAGAGACGGGCTCTCTCGCACGTCGTCCACGTCCGGTTTGTAGGCGAGGCCAAGCACGAGAATCTTCGCGCCCTTCATCGCCCTGCCGCGCTCGTTAAGGGCCTCCATGGTTTTGTGGATGACCCACTCGGGCATGGAGACATTGACTTCGCCGGCCAACTCGATGAATCGCGTGGTCAGGCCGTACTCGCGGGCTTTCCATGAGAGGTAGAACGGATCAATGGGGATGCAGTGCCCGCCGAGGCCGGGTCCGGGGTAGAACGGCGTGAAGCCGAAGGGCTTCGTGCTCGCGGCGTGAATGACCTCCCAAACGTCGACGCCCATGCGATCGAACAGCACCTTCAGTTCGTTGACCAGTGCGATATTCACGCAGCGGTAGGTGTTCTCCAGGATCTTCGACGCCTCGGCCGCTTCGCAACTGCTGACGGGGACGACTGAATCAACGGCGATCCGGTAGCAGGCGGCTGCAGCTTTCTGCGAAGACCTGTCGTAGCCGCCTACGACTTTGGGGATGGTCTTGGTCGTGTAATCCGTGCGGCCGGGATCTTCACGCTCGGGCGAATAGGCAAGGAAGAAATCCTGCCCGACATTCAAGCCGGACTCACGTTCGAGGATGGGCAGCAGCACTTCTCGAGTCGTGCCGGGATAGGTGGTGCTTTCGAGCACGATGAGTTGGCCGGGCCGCAACTTGCGGGCAATCGCGTGCGCGGTGGACTCGACGAAGCTCAGGTCCGGCTGGCGCATCTTGTCCAACGGCGTCGGAACGCAGATCAGGATGCAGTCCGGTTCATCGAGTCGATCGAAGTCGGCGGTGGCTTCGAACTTGCCGGCGTCGATCATGCTTCTCACGGTATCGGCGGGTATGTGAGCGATGTAGCTCTTGCCGGCGTGGAGTTGCTCGACCTTCTCCGGGTCGACATCGAACCCCAGGACTCGTGCCCCGCCACGCGCAAACTCCCGCACAAGCGGCAGCCCGACGTAGCCCAGTCCGACGACGCCGACCATCGCTTCGCCGCGCTCGATCTTCTTCAGCAGGTCATTGTTCATATCGGATAGCACCGTCCCTCGTGGCATGAGCAATCAGGCGGGAATGTTAGCACGGCGGCAGGCCGAACGGGCGTCGCTGCTCAGGCGTTGCTCGAGGTGATCTGCCGGGCGATGGGGCCGAGCAGGTCCGGCACGACCCGCTCATTGGCCAGCAGTTCGGCTTTCTCACGAAGCTGGTCGTACGCCTCGATCAACTGATCGACGTGTTCCACGGCACCGAAGCGCCGGAGGGTAACGAAAATACTGATCGGCTCATCCCGGAACCGCCCGGCCTGGCCGCGCCTGGTGCGTTGACGGGTCTTCACCTCGAACATGGCATGAGACTGCCCGGAACGGTCAAGCTGCACGCCAAAAAGCGGCTGGACGTCCTCAACCCGTCCCTCGTCGCCATCCAGCGGGGCTGGCAGACGCAGGAGATTCGCCAGCGGCGTATCGGCGAAGAGCGCTTCGTAGACGACCTCATCGTGGTTGCCGGCGCATTCGAGGTCGAAGCCGAACAGCAGTTCAATATGATCGACATCCAATGGGCTGACGGTCAGATGATACGGCGCCAGGCGCAGGATAAGCTTGTGAAACTCACCGGCGTCTTCCATGGACTGAGGGTTGACATGGCCGGTGCGGACGCTGGTTCGCCGCAAACCCAGCCACCTATACTCCGCGTCCTTACGAGAGGACTCGAGGGCGATTTCATCGTCGAAACGGCGGAAGCGGTCCATGGACGGCTCGCTCTTACGGATCGCGTCCATGAGGTGCAGCACGGTCTCGCGCTCGGTGGGCAGATCCATCTTGAGCGCCAGCTTGGTGTTGACGTAGAAATCGTTACAAAGCGCGCCGTAACTGGTTGCCATTTCAGACCTTTCTTCACCGCCCCGTACGTCGCCGCACCCGGGTTCCGCCCAAGCCCGACCGGTGGATTATAGCCGTTCCCGTTACGCCGCGAAAGGCTGGCACTATCGGGTCTTGCGCGATCCCTTGGCTTGCTTCCTGGGTGTACCGGTCACCGACGCTTTGTGGGCGGCCAGGATGCTGGCATCCCGCGCGGCTCGCAGTTCCTTGATTGTCTTGGTCTTCACGCTGGCCGCCCCCTGCCACTTGCTGGTCTTCACCGTCTTCTTCGTCAGACGCTTCTTCGCAGCCGGGAGCGCCCGGCGGTACTGCGGGAGCCACTGGCTCTGGGCGATAAGCATCTCATCAGCCATTTGCCAGACTTCCTCGGGGTTGCACACCGCGCCAACCAGTGGGTCGTGCAGCATTGCCTGTTTCAGCAGCGTCACGTCCCCGGCCACCGCCGCGTCCTTGGCCATGCGCTGGACATCAATACTCGCCCGGCAGGTCGCGGCACAGGCCGGCGGCAGTTCCAGCCCTTCCACCATGTTGATGCCGAAGCGATCGACGTAGCCCGGCGCCTCGACGATGCAATCGTCCGGCAGGTTCCGTATGACGCCGTTGTTCCGCACATTGAAGTGTCCGCGGTACGGCCGGCCGGTCTCGATCGACTCGATGATGTAGCTGCCGTGCTCCTGCGAGCGCTTCCATTCGCTGATGGGTTGATCGGCATCCCTGAGCCAGCGCGGGAAGTCGGTCCGGAACCAGTTCTGCCCTTCGGTGCATACGCGCAGGTAGCCGCCCGTTTCGCCGTGAATCCAGGATGACATATCGATCCACTTGCGGATCTCGCTGGGCCGCTTGCGGTACCACGGCAGATACTCGCTCAGGTGACCGTTGCTCTCCGTCGAGTAGTAGCCGAAGCGGCGCATCACATCAATGCGGACTTTCTCCGTCCTGGCGAAGTCATCGTGCTTCTCGAATGCCTTGAGTAGTCGCGCCTGCGAGACGGGCTTGCCGTCGAGCTTTACGTCGATGTACCACGTCTGGTGGTTGATACCGGCGCAGATGATCGACACGCGATCGCGCCAGCTTTCCCAGGTGCCCTTGTCCACGCCCAGCACGCTGGCGATCTGCCAGTGGCCGTGTTGCACACCATGGCAGAGACCGACCGTGTTGACGCCCTCGCCGCGGTCATATGCGTCAAGTGCCGCCCAAGTGTTCATCGCCATCGGGTTGGCGTAGTTCAGGAACAGGCAGTCGCCGGCGGAGACGGCCTTCATGTCGCGCTGGAATGCCAGGATCTGCGGGATATTCCGCTGGCCATACATGATGCCGCCGGCGCAGAGCGTGTCCCCGACGCACTGGTCGACGCCATACTTGAGCGGGATGTCGATATCGGTCTTGAACGCTTCGAGCCCACCGATACGCGTGCAGTTGATCACGTAGTCTGCGCCCTCAAGGGCGCGCTTGCGCTGAAGTGTGCTCGTGAGCTTGGACGGCAGATCGTTCGCTGCGATGTGCTTTTGGCAGATCTGCGTCACCATGTCGAGGTTGCGCTTCGAGATGTCGTGAAATGCGAAGTGCGTGTCCTGCAGTTCCGGGACAAGCAAGAGATCCATCATCAGGCGGCGAGCAAAACCGATGCTTCCGGCCCCGATGAAAGCAACTCTGATGGGCATGGGAGGGCTCCTTGGATTGAGTCGTTAGTCTAGCGACTTCGTGGCCCAAGCCCATCCGCAGGCAACATCCGAGCAGACCTTGGCGATCTCCTCTTACCTTGGCGCTCCTGGCGTTAAGTGTTGGGCCCCGAAGACGCCAGTCCCACATTCTCCCGCATGTGCTCAAGGCTGAGCGATGCCGTCACCACACTACTGACGGCTTCCTGTCGCAAGATGAAGGGAATCGCTTCCGCCGGCGACAGGCGTCCGGCCGCGAGCGGCTTCTTCACCAGCACGCCCACGCTCTGCTTTCGCGCCGCGGCCAGCACTTCCGCGTGCGATTCGTCCTGCGAGTGGTATTCGACCATCAGCACATCGGCCCACGCCAACGCCGCCATTGCGCCGGGCGCCGTCTTACCCGACATGCCGATCAGCCGCGTCTTGCCGGCCATCTTGAGCGACAGCAATGACGGCACCGCGTCCGTCTGCTCAAGGATGTGCATATCCTGTCCGTCGGAATGGATGAGCAACACATCCACCGCATCGGTACGCAATTGCCCGAGACTGCTGTCGACCGACTCCTGGATGCCGCGTTGGGTGAAGTCGTACGAGGACCGCCCTGCTTCGAATCGCTCGCCAAACTTGGTGACGAGGACGAACGCATCGCGCCGATGCGCGATGTGTTTGCCGATGAGTGATTCACTCTGGCCATATGCGGGCGCGGTGTCGATCAGGTTGATGCCCATGTCGAGCACACCGTTGAGCAGCCACGAGACTTCGTCCTCATCCGGCAGCGCATAGCCGCGTGGGTACTTCACCTTCTCATTGCGGCCGATCTTGAACGCGCCGTAGCCGATCGACGACACGTTCAGGCCGGTCGAACCTAACGGGCGGTGATCCACTCGCGCTGCTCCTCCCATGGCGACAAAGCCACCTGCGGGCGCGGCCAGTCGGCCAGTTCGCCAGACATGTCCACCTTGGCGCCGCCGCACGATACATCGTGATGCAACAGGCCGTACACCAATTCCGCAAGGCGCGGCACGAGCGCCAGCTTCGTCGGCCACGCGGTGATGACGTTGCCCTCCCGCCGCGCATAGGCGTCGTCCGGACGTCGCCCGCCGGCCGTGGTCGCCTCCGCCTTGTCCGACCAGTAAGTCGACCACTCGGTACCCGACAGGTCCAGCCCACCAAGTGAGTGCTCGACCTCCCGCCGGCCATGCTCGACCAACTCGCCCATCTGCATGTTCACGCCGTCTTCCGAGACCTGCCCGCCCACCTGCCACACCGCGCGGCCGGCGCCATCCATATGCGATGTGATCGTCACGCGCGTCTTCGCACCATCCACGCAATGACCATTGATCACCGGCAGATCGCCCCGCACCAGCAGCATTTGCACCGGACGTACCTGCATCATGCCGGCATCGAGCCCAACCGATTCGCGAAGCGCGGCATTGCCGGCACCGGCAGCGAACACGACGGCACGGGGTTTGAGGAGAAGCGGCCAAGCGACGGAGCGACGAAGCGACAGAGGGGAATACAGTGCAACCGCGCTCACCCGCCCCGGGGCCGATGTGTCCAGAGCGACGCGATCCCCGTCCACCTGCAGCACATGATCATCATTCACCGCCGCGAGTTGTTCGATCAGCCGTGACGGGCTGATGACCTGTTCGTCCAGCCGGAACACTTCGCCGCGCACGTGCTTGAGCCCGTCGGGCGTGCCGTCGCCGTTGACGGGGATCGGCTTCACGCGCAGACCCACGCGAGCGCCGATCATGCCCAGCTTGCCGCCGATTGATGCGCTGCGCCACAGGTGGCAGTGAGGCGCGCTCAGCACCCGATCGGTCAGCGCCGGTTCGCCGCCGCCATCGATCGATTCGCGCCACCGCGCGGGCATGTCGCGGATCGCCTTGGCCGACGCGGTGAGCATGCCGGACAACGTGTACTTGAGCCCACCGTGGATGATGCCTTGGCAGCCGATGGTCTGGCCGCTGCCCATCGCCTTCGCTTCCAGCGCCACGCACCGCAAGCCCGCCCGGCGAAGGCGCTCAAGCACCCACAACCCCGACGCCGATGCGCCGAACACAACCACGTCCAACTCGAGCTCACGCCGTTGATCCACGTTCAGCCTGCTTCCGTGCTGACTCGCCCCCAAGGGGGCATTCCTTCACGTTTGGGAAAGTCGATACCCGATATCCCTAAGGCGTTTATCGGAAGAAATGTCTCTCTGGCAGGATTGATCGCGGTGATCCAACGAAGCCCCGCACAAGGCAGCGGCCCCGCCCACGGAACCACTGCCGGTCGCGTCGACCCGTCCGGAGGGAGGGAAGCCGCGCCGCCCAAACCCGAAACGAAGCAGCAGGCCTTGCGGGAGTTGGCGCTGTCCATCGCGTCCATGCGGCTGCAGGGCAAGCAGATCGTGCATTGCCACGGCGTGTTCGACCTACTCCATGTCGGCCACATCCGCCACCTCGAGAAGGCCAAGGCTATGGGCGATGTGCTGGTGGTGACCATCACGCCGGACGAGCATGTGAACAAGGGACCCGACCGGCCGGCCTTCCCCGCGGAGCTGCGCGCCGAGCACCTGGCGGCGCTGGACTGCGTGGACGCGGTGGCGGTCAACGAGTGGCCGGAGGCGGTGGAGACGATCCGCCTCCTGCGGCCGGACGTGTACGTGAAGGGCTCGGAGTACGCCCAGGCCGAGGACGACATCTCCGGCAATATCAACACAGAGCGCGAAGCGATCGAATCGGTCGGCGGCCGACTGGCCTTCACCGAGGACATCACCTTCAGTTCGTCCAACCTGATCAACCGCTATCTGCCGACCATGACCGACCAGGCCCAGGCCTTCCTCGGCGACCTGCGGCAGCGCTATTCCATCGAGGACATCCGCCGGCACGTCGAATCACTGCGCGACCTCAAGGTGCTGGTGCTTGGCGAAACGATCATCGACGAATACCAGTACTGCGAAGCAATCGGCAAGTCCTGTAAGGAGCCGACGCTGGTGGTCAAGGCCGGCCAGTGCGAACAGTACGCCGGCGGGATTCTGGCGGTCGCCAACCACGTGGCCGACTTCGCCGGCCGCACGACCGTGCTTACGCAGCTTGGCACATACAACAGCCATGAGGAGTCGATCCGCCGGCAGTTGCACGGCGATCTCGAAACGCGCTTCCTCCATCGCCAGAACTCGCCGACGATCGTCAAGCGGCGCTTCGTGGACAGCTACTTCTTCACGAAGCTGCTCGAGATATACGAGATCAATGACGCTGACCTGGCGCCCGAGGATGAGACGCAGTTGCTCGACGCGCTGAGCGACGCCCTGCCGCAGTACGACCTTGTTATCCTGGTTGACTTCGGCCACAGCATGATGACACCGCGCGCGGTGGACCTGGTGTGCCGGAACGCCAACTTCCTCGCGCTGAACACGCAGGCGAACGCGGGGAACTTCGGCTTCAACACGATCTCGAAATACCTGCGGGCGGATCTGCTCTGCGTGGCCGAGAATGAGATGCGTCTCGAGGCGCGCAACCGGCGCGGCGAGATGCGCGAGATCATGCAGTCGGTCGCCCAGCGCCTGGACTGCGCTTACGCCACCGTCACGCGCGGCAAGAACGGCTGCCTCTGCTACGAGAAGGACCACGACTTCACCGAACTGCCGGCGCTGGCATCCAAGGTGGTCGACCGCGTCGGTGCGGGCGACACCTTCCTCGCCCTGATGGCGCCGCTGCTGGCGGCCAAGGCGCCGACGCAACTGGCCGCGTTCGTGGCCTCGATCGCCGCGGCGCAGGCGGTGGCGACGGTCGGCCATAGCCGCTACGTGCAGAGAATTCCGTTGCTCAAACACATTGAGGTCATGCTCAAATGACACACGCCACAAGCTACTTCCAGACGGTCACCCGTCTGCTCACTGATGCCGTCGTGACCGACGGTCTCGGTCAGACGCACCCGATCGATCAGGCGGCGCATCGCGCGATCGAGATGGTCCTCAAGGTCGGCGACGCCGGCGGAAAGGTGATCCTCGTGGGTAACGGCGGCAGCGCATCGATCGCCGGACACATGCAGATGGACCTGTGCAACCGCGCGTACATCCCGGCGCTCGTCTTCAACGACGCGCCGCTGATCACCGCGCTCTCGAACGACTATGGCTATATCGACGCCTTCGAGCGGCTGTCCACATTGTGGGCGGAGCCGAACAACTGCATGATCGCCATCAGCAGCTCGGGCCAGAGCCCCAACATCCTGCGGGCCGTGCAGTGCGTGCGCAGCATCGGCGCGCATGTCATCACCTTCTCCGGCTTCAAGGCGGAGAACCCGCTGCGGCGGATGGGTGACCTGAACTTCTACATCGCCTCCAGCGCGTACGGCGAAGTGGAAGTCGCGCACCACGCGCTCGGTCACTACCTGACCGACTGCCTGGTGGAGATCGTCAGCGAGAAGCTCAGTTCACGCGCGGCTTTGAAGGACGCGGGATGAGCAAGCGATTCAACACCGTTCTGATCACCGGCGGCGCAGGCTACGTGGGATCACGGCTTGTGCCGCGTCTCGCTGAGGCCGGCTACAACGTCCGCGTGCTGGACCTCTACCTCTTCGGCCGCGAGGCGCTCGCCGGTGTGCGTGGGTCGTCGCGGCTGGAGGAGATTGAAGGCGATCTGCGCGATCACGACACGGTGTGTCGCGCCGTCGCCGGGGCCGATGCGGTGATCCACCTGGCATGCGTGTCGAACGACCCGAGCTTCGAGCTTGATCCGACGCTGGGCAAGACGATCAACTTCGACGCCTTCGTGCCGCTGGTGGAAGCATCGCGCATCGCCGGCGTGAAGCGGTTCGTCTATGCGTCGAGCTCCAGCGTCTACGGCATCAGCGATCAGCCCAGTGTCGACGAAGACCACGAGCTCAAGCCGCTGACCGACTACAGCCGCTTCAAGGCGATGTGCGAGCCATTGCTGCTGGAGCGGGGGAGCAGCTCGTTCGTGCCCGTGATCATCCGGCCGGCGACGGTGTGCGGCTACTCGCCGCGCCAGCGACTTGACCTGATTGTCAACATCCTGACCAACCACGCGGTCCATAACCGCCGCATCCGAGTCTTCGGCGGTTCGCAGTTGCGTCCGAACATCCACATCGAGGACATGGTTGACGCATACCAGATGCTGCTGGAGAAGCCTGACGAAGCGGTGGCGGGCAAGGTCTATAACGCGGGGTACGAGAATCACCCGGTGAGCGAGATCGCGTCCATGGTGAAGCAAGTCGTCGAGCAGGAAATGCCCGAACTCGCACCGATCGAGATCGTAGCCGAGCCGACGAACGATAACCGTTCCTACCAGATCTGTTCCGATCGTATCCGGCGGGAGCTGGGATTCTCGCCGAAGCGGACGATTGAAGATGCGGTGCGCGACCTCGTGCGCGCGATGGCCGCCGGCCGCGTGCCGAACGCCATGGCGGATGAGCGATACTACAACGTCAAGGTGATGAAGCACACGCAACTGGCGGGAGTGTGAGTTGGCGAGCCTGATCGACATCGCGGCCGAGATCCGCGCCGAAGTGGTGGCGATGAGCCATCGCGCGCGGGCGCCGCACCTTGGGTCGGCGCTCTCCTGCATCGATATCCTCGTCGCGGCGTACTTTCGGGCCATGCGTATTCACCCGGCGCAGCCGAGCGATCCGGATCGCGATCGCTTTATCCTGAGCAAGGGCCATGCCGCGGCGGCGCTCTACGCCACACTCGCCCGGCGCGGTTTCTTCGATGCGGCGCTCCTTCACGACTACAACACCGACGGCAGCCCCATCGCCGAGCACCCTTCACCGGGCTGCCTGCCGGGCGTCGAAGCGGCGACCGGGTCGCTCGGGCACGGGCTGTCCCTCGGCTTGGGCATGGCCGCGGCTGCGAAGCTGCAGGGACGCAGCTACCGTGTGTATGTGACGCTCAGCGACGGCGAATGCAACGAGGGCTCGACGTGGGAAGCCGCGATGTTCGCCCCGGCCAAGCGGCTGGATAACGTGATGGCCATCATCGACTTCAACAAGTGGCAGGCCACGGATCGCAGCGAAGAGGTGCTCTCGCTGCAGCCGCTCGGCGAGAAGTGGCGCTGCTTCGGCTGGTGCGTGCACGAAGTCGACGGGCACGACGCCGAGGCGCTGGCCGCGCTCATGAGTAACGTGCCGAACGGCTCGGGCAACCCCGTAGCCGTCATCGCCCATACTGTGAAAGGCAAGGGCGTAAACTTCATGGAAGACGACAACAACTGGCACTACAGAATTCCCACGGAAGAGGAGTTGACTGATGCCCGCACGCAATTGCTCGGCGCCTGAGCCCAATCTCTTCCGCTCCTTCGTGCCTACGCGCCTTCGCGCCCTCTTCCCCCTTCGTCGCTTCGTCGCTTCGTCGCTTCGTCGCTTCCCGGAATCTTCGCATGCGTAATGCTTTCGCCCGAACCATCACGCGGCTGGCGCAGCAGGACGAACGCATTGTCCTGCTGTCGGGGGATATCGGCAACCGCATGTTCGACCCTTTCAAGGCCGCGTGCGGTGATCGCTTCCACAACTGCGGCGTGGCCGAAGCGAACATGATCAGCTTCGCCGCCGGATTGGCCATGAGCGGCATGCGGCCGCTCGCCTACACGATCGCACCCTTTATCACCGCCCGGTGCCTGGAGCAGATCCGCCTTGATGTGTGCTACCACGCGCAACCGGTCGTCATCATCGGTGTCGGCGCGGGGCTCAGCTACGCATCGCTCGGGTCGACACATCATGCTTGCGACGACATCGCGTTCATGCGCAGCCTGCCCGGCATGACCGTTGTCTGCCCCGGCGATGCGCACGAAGTTGAGGCGGCCGTGGAGGCGGCCATGCGGCATGACGGACCGCTATACCTTCGCATCGGGAAGAAGAATGAACCACTGGTGCACGACGCGCCGCCGCACGTGCAGTTCGGCCGATCTCTGAATCTCCGCAAGGGCGAACAGATCGCGCTGCTCTCCACGGGCACGATGCTGCCCATCGTGTGCGACGCCGCGGACGAACTGAGACGCCGAGGTCTAAGCATCCGGCTGGAGAGCTTCCACACCGTCAAACCGCTCGACACCGACTGCCTGCGCGACTGCTTTCACTGCTGCAGTATGGTCGCGACGATCGAGGAACACAGCATGGTCGGCGGGTTCGGCGGCGCCGTAGCCGAGTGGCTGGTCGAGCAGCCGGCACCGCCAGCGAAGCTGCTGCGGATCGCCGCGCCCGATGCGTTCATCCACGAGACCGGGTCGCAGGCTTACCTGCGGGAGAAGCTCGGGCTGACCAGCGAATCGATCGTGCAGCGGGTCCTGGCCGCGCTGGACGTGTTGCCCTCGGCCCGCACGGCGTGATCGCCATGACATCGACTTGAGCCCGCGAGAAGCCATGATCATCGGCGTCGACTTCGACAACACGATCGTCAGCTACGACGCCCTGTTCCACAGGCTTGCCGTGGAGCGTCGATGGGTTGAACCCGAAACGCCGGCAACCAAGACGGCGGTGCGCGATGCACTGCGTGCGGCCGGGCGCGAGAATGACTGGACATGGCTGCAGGGGATGGCCTACGGCTCGCGCATCGTGGACGCGCGTGGGTTCGATGGGGCGTTTCAGTTCTTCGAGCGGTGCCGCGAGTTGGGCGCGAGGGCCTGCATCATCAGTCACAAGACGCGCCATCCCTTTCTCGGAGAGCAGGTTGACCTGCACAAAGCCGCGCGTGGATGGTTGGTGGCGCACGGGTTCCTCGAAGTTCTCCCGAGCAACGCCGCGTTTTTCGAGCCGACGAAGGAAGAGAAGCTGGCTCGGATCGCGAAGCAGGGCTGCACACACTTCATCGATGACCTGCCGGAGTTCCTGGACGAGCCGGCGTTCCCCGCGGGAGTCCACCGCCTGCTCTTCGATCCCTCGGGCGAGAAGGCGCATGGACCCGGCATCGCGTCGTATCCATCGTGGCACTCCATCCAGCAAGCGATCCTCAAGCCGGCGGAGCAACTGCAGAGATGAGGAATGCCCTCGCTCAGCCCGAACCGGCGCTTGCCGAGACCGCTTCGCGCCTACTCGAACAGGTTCGTCTCGGCGATGCGCTACGGGTAACACCGCTCAGCGGCGGACTCAACAATCGGGTGTATCACGTCTGCGCCGCGCGCGGTGACGCGCTGCTCAAGGCGTACTTCCAGCATCCGGGCGATCCTCGCGATCGCTTCGCGGCGGAGTGGGCGTTCGCCACACATGCGTGGAGAGCCGGCCTGCGATGCATCCCCGAACCGTTGGCTTGTCTTGCAGATCGGAAGGCGGCCCTCTTCCAGTTCATCAATGGACGGGCAGTGCAGCCAGGTGACGTGTCGCCGAATCTGGTTGACCAGTCGATGCAGTTCGTCGAACAACTCAATTCACCTCACAGTCGCAGCAACGCGGCGGCGCTGCCCGACGCGGTGGAAGCGTGCTTCAGTGTGGGGGGACATCTCGAGCTTGTCGACCGACGGATCGCACGACTGCTGACCATCGAACCGACCGACGACGTGGCGTCCCAGGCGGTACGGTTCGTAAGGGAACGGCTTGGCCCGACCTGGGACAGGACGCGAAGCGCCATCGAGCAGAGAGTTGCTGTCGCCGGAATCGCGCTCGATGAGACATTGCCCGACGCGCATCGCTGCCTGTCGCCCTCGGACTTCGGCTTTCACAATGCGATTCTCACCGCCGGCGACCGGCTCGTCTTCCATGACTTCGAGTATGCCGGCTGGGATGACCCGACCAAGCTGCTGGGGGACTTCTTCCACCAGCCGCGCGTGCCGGCGCCACGCGATGCGTATGGTGAAACCGAGCGGCGTATGATCAGTTGCCTGCTGTTGCCGGAGGCCATGCGCATACGAATACGGTTCTTGCTGCCGGCCTACGGCGTGAAGTGGTGTTGTATCCTGCTCAATGAATTCCTCCCGGTTGACCGATCGCGTCGGCGCTTTGCCACGGGCCTGGATCAGCCGGATCGCCGCGCCGCGCAACTGGACAAAGCGCGGCGATGCCTTCGCAACCTGGACTGGTCGGAGAAGCTGTGATGGCGTACGTCGATTTTCTCTCGGCGGTGCACAAATCCACGAAGCGGGACTACGTGGCGCGCGTCAACGAATGCCCGAAAGCTGAAGCGGCCAAGATCGCCAAGCGGTTTGACCAGGAGTACTGGGATGGTGATCGCCGGTACGGCTATGGCGGCTATCGCTACGACGGTCGCTGGCGGGCTGTGGCTGATGCCATGCGCGATCACTATGACCTCAAGGCCGGGGATCGCGTGCTCGATGTTGGTTGCGGAAAGGCATTCCTGTTGTACGACCTGACACAGTCGGTTCCGGGCCTGGTCGTCGACGGGATCGACATCTCGCGGTACGGCATCGAGAACGCGAAGGAGGAGGTCCGACCGCATCTGCAGATCGCCAGCGCCACGGCACTGCCCTTTGAAGATGACAGCTTCGACTTCGTCTACTCGATCAACACACTGCACAACCTGCCGTGCTATGAACTGGACAAGGCGCTCCGGGAGATGGTGCGCGTCAGCCGCGGGGCGAAGTATCTCTGCGTGGAGAGCTATCGCAACGAAGAAGAGAAGGTGAATCTGCTATACTGGCAACTGACGTGCGAGTCGTTCTTCTCGCCGGAAGAATGGCAATGGTGGCTCCGTCACACGGGGTACGACGGCGACCACTCGTTCATCTACTTTGAGTAGGGCAGCGCTTCGGCGCTGCCGGTGCACGGAGGCACACGCGGCATTGACGCTGCCCATCACCACCACCCGCGCGGCCATCCTCGTCAAGCAGCACGAGCCGCTCGTGCTGGATGAGATCACGTTGCCCGAGGCGCTCGAGCCGGGACAAGTACTGGTGCGCGTTGCCTGCAGCGGCGTGTGCGGCTCGCAGGTGGGCGAGATCGATGGCGTGAAAGGCGAGGACAAGTGGCTGCCCCACCTGCTCGGCCACGAGGGTGGCGCGCGAGTGCTAGCGGTCGGGCCGGGCGTGAAGCATGTCACGGAAGGCGATCATGTCGTGATGCATTGGCGGCCGGGGCTGGGCATCGAAGCGGCGTCGCCGAAGTATGCCTGGCGGGGCGAGCGCCTCAATGCCGGCTGGGTGACGACGTTCAACGAGCACGCCATCGTCAGCGAGAACCGCGTAACACGCATTGACCCGGCGTTCCCACTGGATCAGGCCGCGCTGTTTGGGTGCCCGGTGACGACGGGTCTGGGCGTCGTCACGCGCGATGCGCAGTTGCGGCTGGGCGAATCCGTCGTCGTCTTCGGCGCCGGCGGCGTGGGGCTGAGCGTGGTGCAGGGCGCGGCGATGAGCGGCGCTTGGCCGATCGTGGCAATCGACCAGCACCAGGCAAAGCTGGACCTCGCGAAGCAGCTTGGCGCGACGCATACGCTGCTCGAAGGGCGCGATGATGTGGCGGCCGCGATACGCGAGATCCTCGGCGCAGGCGGGGCTGACGTCATCGTCGAGAACACGGGCAATCCGCGTGTTATCGAGCGGGCATACGACCTCACGGCGCGCGAAGGCCGACTGGTGCTGGTCGGCGTGCCGCGCGAGAGCGAGAACATCAGCATTCACTCGCTGCCGCTGCATTTCGGCAAACTGATCACCGGCTCGCACGGCGGCGGGGCTCAGCCGGCGGTGGACATTCCGCGGTACGTCAGGCTCGCACAGACTGGGCGGCTGGACCTGGCGTCGCTGATCACGCATCGTTTCGGGTTCGGGCAGATCAACGATGTGATCGACATGTTGCGGCGTGGCGAGATCACCGGCCGCGCTATTGTGGAGATGGGCGATGCGGCGGGAGGTGGCGCGTGAGCAAAGTGATGGTCATTGGGAGCAACTCCTTCTCGGGCGGCGATTTCGTTGACATGTTGCTTGCCGAGACGGATTACCAGGTAATCGGCATCAGCCGGTCGGCCGAGAAGTCACCGGTGTTTCTGCCGTATCGCAAACGCCCGAACGTGGAAAGCCGATTCGCGTTTCACCAGCTCGATCTGAATGACGACATGGCGGCGTTGCTGGCGTTGCTTGATCGCGAGCAGCCACCGTGCATCGTGAACTTCGCCGCGCAGAGCGAGGTGGCACCGAGTTGGGCGCATCCGGAGCAGTGGTTTCAGACGAATGCGGTGGCCATCGCCGCGCTCGGCAATTATCTGAAAGATCAGCCGTGGCTCAAGCGGTACGTGCACATCTCCAGCCCGGAGGTGTACGGCACCTGTGTTGGCATGGTAAAGGAAGACGCGCCACTCAATCCCTCGACGCCTTACGCCGCGTCGAAGGCGGCCGGCGACCTGATGCTCTTCACGCTGGTGAAGAACTTCGACTTCCCGCTGGTGATGATCCGGGCGACGAACGTGTATGGGCCGGGACAGCAGCTCTTCAAGATCACGCCGCGCTCGGTGATCTATCTGAAGCTTGGAAGGACGATCCTGCTGCACGGCGGCGGGCATGCGGTCAAGTCGTACATCCACATCCGCGATGTTTCGCGCGGTGAACTGGCGGCGATGGAATCCGGACAACCGGGCGAAATCTACCACCTGTCGCCGGACGGCGGCGTGGCGGTGCGCGATCTGGTGCGCACGATCTGCGAGCGGATGGGGCTGGATTTCGCCGCGAGCACGGCGGAAGTCGGCGAGCGGCTGGGCCAGGATGCGGCATACGTCATCGATTCGACGAAAGCGCGGACGATGCTCGGATGGTCGCCGCGCGTGTCGCTTGAGGAGGGCCTGCAGGAGGTCATCGACTGGGTTGAGGTAAACTGGGACGAGATCCAGCGGCAACCACTCGAGTACATCCACAAGCCATAGCGAGTAGCCCGCACGATGAGCGAGACGCCGCGCGATGAAAGCCAGGCCTGGTCTGACGTGAAGCACATCATCGGCCACTCCACGCTCACGCTGGGCGAGCATTGGTCGTTCAACCTGCGTACCGACCCGAAGCGCTTTGCGTTCGTATTGTCGCGCTACAAGTTCGCGGCAAAGATGGCGTGCGCCGGCCGTAGCGTCATCGAGCTTGGCTGCAGCGAAGGCTTGGGCACACCGATTCTGGCCGAGTTCGCCACTGCGTACCTCGGCGTCGACATGGATGCCGAAGCGATCGAGGCGGCGAAGACAAACTGGTCGGGCAAGGACGTGCGCTTCGAGTGCCACGACTTCCTCGGCAAGCAGTACGGCTCGTTCGGCGCGGCGGTGAGCCTGGATGTCGTCGAGCACATTCGTCGGGACGTTGAGCCGTCGTATTTCGACACCATCGCCGCGAACCTCGACGATGACGGCATCGCGGTGGTGGGCACGCCGAACAAGACATCCGATGCTTACGCCTCGCCGATGAGCAAGGCTGGACACATCAACCTGTTCGAAGGACCGCGGCTGTACGATGCGATGCGTCGCATCTTCCATAACGTGTTCATATTCGGCATCAATGATGAAGTGGTCCACACGGGCTTCACGCCGATGGCCCATTACCTCGTGGCGGTCGGCTGCAACAAGCGAGACTGACAGATGACGACGCCAGACGAGACCTCGCGATGGGAGCCGGTGAAGGAACTGATGTCCGGCGCAGCGCCGGTATCGTTCGGCCCGATGCACACCTACCAGTGGCGCCACTCCCCGCGGCGGTTGCTCTACACGATGAGCTACTACAAGTTCGCGGCGAAGATGATCGGCGGACCCTCGAAGCGCGTGCTCGACATCGGTTGCGGGGAGGGCATTGGTACGTGGCTGCTGGCCAAGGAATGCGGCTACGCGCGCGGCGTTGATTTCGACGAGGATTCGATCAACATTGCCAAGACCAACTGGACAGATGACAACATCGACTTCTTCCACGGCGACGTACTCAAGCAGACGGCCGAGAACTTCGACGCCGTAGTCAGCTTCGATGTCATCGAACACATCATGCCGGAGCACGCCGATGCGTTCGTGCAGGGCATGGTCGACAACCTTGGGCCCTATGGCATCAGCATCATCGGGACGCCCAATATCACGACGCGCCAGTACGCATCGGCCGTCACGAACGCGGGGCACGTCAACATGTACGACGGTGAACGGCTGAAGGACACGATGCGGCGTTTCTTCACGCAGGTTTTCATATTCGGCGCGAATGATGAGCTGGTGCACACGGGATTCCCGCCGATGTGCCACTACCTGATCGCCATGGGTGTGCGGCCACGCAGGTAGTGCGGGAGTCACAGCATGTCGAAATGCGGGCCCATGCTGGTTGTCGGCGCTGATGGGATGATCGGCGGGGCGCTTCTGGAGCGGTTGAGCGCGGCGGGCGCTGAAGCCACCGGCACATCGCGCCGTGCGGATGCGGCGCGGCGCGGACTGTTGCACCTTGACCTCGCACTGCCGCCTGATCAATGGGACCTGCCGGATGCGGTCTGCGTGGCGTTTGTCTGCGCAGGAATCACATCGCTGCGTTCGTGCCGCGAGAATCCGGCGGCGACGATGCGCGTGAACGTTGAGCAGACGCTCGAACTTGCCGCCCACATTGTGCGCCGGGGCGGGCGGGTGGTGGTGCTCTCGACCAACCAGGTCTTCGACGGGCGATCGCCGCGACGCAAGGTGGATGACGCGCCCTCGCCGCGCAGTGTCTACGGTGAGCAGAAAGCGGCGGTGGAGGCGGCCGTCGCGGCGCTGGACGAGCATGCCACCGTTGTGCGCCTGACGAAGGTGGTCGGCGAGACCGTCCCGCTGTTTGACGAGTGGGCGACGAGGCTGGCCGATGGGCAGTCGGTCGAAGCTTTCAGCGATCTCCAGGTCGCGCCGGTGCCACTCGCGTTCGCCGTCGATGCACTCGTCTGCATCGGGCAGCAGCACTTCGGCGGCATTGTCCATCTGTCGGGTGACGAAGACATCAGTTACGAAGCGATCGCTCGACGTCTGGCGGCAGTGATCGGGGTGGACGGGGGACTGGTCATGCCGGTCGCCGTGCGGGAACGCGGCATCCCGGGCGAGGAGGCGCCGCCGCACACCACCTTGGATGTGAGTACGTTGCCTGAGCAGCTTGGGCTGACGGCCCCGACATCTTGGGAGACGATCGAGCGGTTGCTGGCTCGGACTTGCGGCCGCCTGTAATCTGGTGCGGCGATACCAGTCAGCCCGGAGGCGCTCGTGCCTGATACCTTTGTACACGAGATTCAGCTTCGGATCCGCTACGGCGAGACCGACCAGATGGGCACGTTCTACAACGCCGCAGCGCTGGACTGGTTCGAGTGCGGCCGGACGGAGGCATTGCGAGCGGCGGGGTTGGCCTATCGCGGAATGGAGTTGCGCGGGGTCATGCTGCCGGTCGTTGAGGCCAACGTGAAGTATCTCGGCAAGGCCAGCTATGACGACCTGCTGGCGGTCCGCACCACGCTGCACCGGCCGCGAGGAGTGCGCATCCGCTGCGATGAGGAAATCACACTGGCCGACTCGGGGCAGCCGGTCGTGCGCGGCCATACGTTGCACGCGATCACGGACGCGGCGGGGCGGCCGATCCGCCCGCCGCGCTGGCTGCTGGACGGGCTGCATTTTGGCGAGACGGGCTGAGCGGAGTATCCTGTTATCAGCAGACAGTCGGCGGTTCTGATCGGCCCCCGGCCACATGTGATGCGCCGGCGCCACGACGCCACTCATTCGGATGGAAAGCCTATGTCGACCAGCACCTGCACGTACACCGCGTCCTTCAATCCCGCAAGTGCGCCAGACTATCTCCCCGTTGAAAAGCTGCGCCATCTGCAGTTGACCAGACTTCAGGCAATTGTGCGGCGGGCGTACCAGAACGTCGCGCTCTTCCGGTCGCGGATGGATGAGCGCGGCCTCGCGCCCGATGATGTCGCCACCTTGGGCGACCTTGCGAAGCTGCCCTTCACCGTGAAGATCGACTTGCGCGACACGTATCCCTTCGGGTTGTTCGCCAGCCCGATGAATGAGATCGTGCGGGTGCACGCCTCCAGTGGCACGACGGGCAAGCCGATCGTCGTGGCCTACACCGAGAAGGATATTGAGGTGTGGAAGGAAGTGATGGTCCGCACCTTCGCCTGCTGCGGACTGCATCGGGGCGATGTAATCCAGAACGCCTATGGCTACGGCCTGTTCACCGGCGGGCTGGGAGCGCACTACGGCGCCGAGGCGCTCGGTGCGACGGTTGTCCCCATCTCCGGCGGTAATACCGCGCGACAGATCATGGTGATGAGAGATTTCGGGGTTACGGCCATCTGCTGCACGCCCAGTTACTTCATCCACCTGATGGAGCGGGCGCGCGATGCGGGCGTTGATCTGAGCGATCTCAAGCTGCGGGCCGGCGTGTTCGGCGCTGAACCGTGGACAGAAGCAATGCGGCTGCGCATCGAGGCGGAAAGCGGGATCAAGGCGTACGACATCTACGGCCTGTCGGAGATCATCGGCCCGGGCGTGGCCAGCGCGTGCGAAGCACAGGACGGGCTGCACATCTTCGAAGACCACTTCTATCCCGAAATCATCGACCCGGAGACGGGCGATCCATTGCCGGACGGCACGGAAGGCGAACTCGTGCTGACGACGCTGAGCAAGCTGGCGATGCCGATGGTCCGCTACCGCACGCGCGATATCACCACGATCATCGCCGAGCCCTGCCCTTGCGGCCGTACAGTGCGGCGTATTCGGCGCATCGGCCGTCGCAGCGATGATATGTTCATCATCCGTGGCGTGAACGTCTTCCCGTCGCAGATCGAGTCCGCCCTGCTGCAGGTCGAAGGCACCGAACCCCACTACCAGATCATCCTCCGACGCAAGAACGGATTGGACGAGATTGAGGTGCAGGTCGAGGTGACCCCCGAACTTTTCGGCGATCAGGTTCGCCAGTTGGAGGATCTCCAGAAGAAGATCAGCAGTGCGATTGAGCACACGATCGGCATACGCACGACGGTACGCCTCGTTGAGCCGCAGACGATTCAGCGCAGTGAGGGCAAGGCGAAGCGCGTGATCGACGAACGCGAACTGTGAGAAGGCCGGTGTCATTGGATACGCCAGAACGGAATCAAAGGGACACAGCTATGAAGATCAATCAGTTGTCCGTATTCATCGAGAACAAACCGGGCCAGTTGCTCCACCCCTGCCAGGCGCTGGCCGACGCCGGCATCAATATCGTCACGCTGTCGCTGGCCGACACGGAGCAGTTCGGCATCCTGCGCCTGATTGTCGCCGACTGGCAGGAAGCCAAGCGTGTGCTCGAGCAGGCCGGTTGCGTGGTGAACGTGACCGAACTGCTGGCGGTGGAGGTGGAGGACAAGCCCGGCGGGCTGGCGACGGTGCTCAAGGCGATCGAGAAGACGGACGTCAATGTTGAGTACATGTACGCCTTCACGGAAAAGCTCAACGAGCGCAGCGTCCTGGTGCTCCGTTTCGACGATCCGGACCGAGCGGTTCAGAAGCTGAGAGACACGGATGTGAATCTCGTCAGTGATATCGATCTCTACGCGAAGCAGTAATCGCTGTGCCGACGCGCATAGGCAATGGCCATTCCGTTTTTGGCAGGTACCCGTGATCATGAATCCACTTCCAGTCGAGCCGGGGCCGGTGACGGGCAAGCATCGCATCTGGGATCGCAACGAGGCGCTGCCGCGCGAGCAACTTCGCGCCTTGCAGCTTGACCGGTTGCAGCAATCGCTGGCGCAGGCTTCGAAGACGCCGATGTACGGCCGGCGGTTCGAGGAGATGGGGCTCGAGCCCGAGGACATTCGCAGCCTCGACGACGTGCGTCGTCTGCCCTTCACGACGAAGGATGACATGCGGGACAACTACCCGCTGGGCCTGCTGGCCGTGCCGCGGCGGGAGGTGCGGCGGGTGCACGGTTCCTCGGGCACCACCGGCAAACCCACCTTCGTCGCCTACAGCGGGCAGGACATCGAGGTATGGCGCAACCTGTGCGCCCGCTTCCTCGTCGCCGGCGGGCTGACCGCCGAACACCTGGTGCACATCGCGTTCGGCTACGGCCTGTTCACCGGCGGATTCGGGCTGCACTACGGCGTGGAGACGGTCGGCGCGGCGATCGTGCCGGCGGCGTCCGGGAACACCCGCCGGCAGGTGATGCTGCTCTCGGACCTCGAGGCCGACGTGCTGATCTGCACCCCGAGTTACGCGCTGGTCATCGCAGAGATGGCGCGCTACGAGCTCGGCGGCACGGGCCGGCTCGCCTTGCGGTACGGGCACTTCGGCGGCGAGCCCTGGACCGAGGACATGCGGGGGCGCATCGAGAGCGAACTGCATATCCAGGCCTTCAACAACTACGGGCTGTCGGAAGTGATGGGCCCGGGCGTGTCCGGCGAGTGCCACCTCAAGGCCGGCATGCACATTCAGGAAGACCACTTCCTGGTGGAGTGCATCAACCCCGACACGCTGGAACCGGTGGCGCCCGGCGAAATCGGTGAACTGGTCTTCACCACGCTGACCAAGCAGGCCATGCCGACCATCCGCTATCGCACGCGCGACCTGGCGTCGCTTGACGAGACCGCGTGCGAGTGCGGCCGCACCACGGTGCGGATGAGCCGCGTGATCGGGCGCAGCGACGACATGGTCATCATCCGCGGGGTGAACGTGTTCCCGTCGCAGATCGAAGAGGCGCTGCTCCGGGTGGAAGGCACGGCCCCGCATTACTTGATCGAGATCGACCGGCCCGCGCTGCTCGATGAGGTGACCGTGCATGTGGAAGTCCTGCCGGAGGTCTTCTCAGACGAGATGCGGAAGATGCAGAAACTGCGTGATCGGATCGATCGCGAGGTGCACACGATCACGGGGATCCGGGCGAAGATCAACCTCGTCCAGCCGCAATCGCTGGAACGAAGCGCCGGCAAGGCAGTTCGGGTGCTGGACCGTCGCAAGGAGCGCGAGCAAGGCTGAGGACATGCCTTGCCGACGCGCGACGCTTCACACTTCCCGGCACGAGGGGGAAAACAGGTCCCGGCTCGCATGCGGCGAGCCGGGACCTTTGACCGTACGAGGACGGCTCGAGGGTTAGAAGCGAACCATCAGTTCGAGGCGAAGGAACGTCACCAGTTCGTTCGCATTGCTGGTGTAGTAGTCGTCCGGGACGAAGAACTCCGCGAAGCCGTGCATGCTCACGTGAGCGTTGAAGTCGTAGATCGCCTTCAGTTGGAACAAGTGACCGCGGATGCTCCCGTTCGCGGAGAATCCCGGCGTGCCGGCCGCGACATTCTCCGGTGCGAGGATCAGGTGATAGTTCGCACAGACTTCCAGTTCCTCCGTCGGATGGCAGCGATAGCCGAACTGGAAGCGATGCATGTTCGTGAAGTCCGCGATGCGTCCTTCGGGGATGATGCGGTAGGCGTAGAGGTCGCCGAAGCGCGCCCAGCGGCCGAACAGGATGTCGAAGCCTTCGTAGTCGGCCGAGCCCGGATCATCGCCGGACAGGTACTCATAGGCGAAGATCAACTGCCCCTTCATGCCGTCGAATGCGTCCGTGTCGCACATGATCGCGCCGTTGAAACCCATCGCCAGCACATTCATGCTGTTCCGGTTGCCGAACTGGCCGGCAAGATCGAAGTAGTACGTCAGGCCCTCGACATCGGGAATCGGCACCGGCCCGGCCCAGTGCGTGCCCACCGTGTAGAGATCGCCATTGTTACCGTTGGCCAGATACGCATCGTTGTGCACGTACATGAAGTAGCCGGAGACCGTGTGGTCTTCCAGCAGCGACTTGTTATCGACCCATGCGATGACGCCGCGCTTGTGCTCCTCGGCGAGCGAGCGGTCGTCGTCGTTGATCAGGGGCAGCCATGCCATGGGGTCGGCGCTCTGTTCGATGTAGAGCAGCCGCACGGTCGTCTGGCATTCCTCGATTTCCCAGTCGAGTCGCCCGGCGTCCAGGAAGATCGTGCGCGAGCCGTCGAGCGGGGTGCCGTCGAGCACGAGCCACCCGCCGCCGGCGCCCGGGCGTCCGCCGAGGATCACGTCCTGGCGCCCCACCGTCAGCTTGATGGGCAGTTCGTTGGGCTTGTCCAGTACGAAATTGAGCTGATCGAAGATCGCGTCGCGCGGCTGCCAGGCCTCGGTCGCGCCGCCGGGACGGAAGAAGTACCAGCCTTCCCACGTCAGCCGGCCGTTGATCTGGAACATCTCGTCCACGATCATCTTGGCGCCGACGCGGGCGCGGTAGCGCTGGTAATGGAACTCGTGCGCGGGTGACTGGTCGAGCACGCTGCCGTTCAGGCCGCCGTTGTTCAGGTACGCCCAGCGCAACCGCAGATCGGCGTACCACTGGAACCAGTCGGTCGGCTGCTTGATCTGCTGGATCCACTCCTCGGTCATGAAGTCCGGTTCTTCGGTGACGGTCATGCGGCCGTGGCCCACGGGGGTCGTATCTTTCTCGAGGCCGTTGTCGGTCTCAGCCGCGCCGTTGGCGTCGCTGCCATCGCCATTACCATTGCTTGTCTCCGCGACGACCGGCTGCCACGCGAGCAGGCCTACCGCCAGAGCCGCCAGTGTCAGCCGCCACATCCCTTGCGATCGATTCATGATTGTCCTCCGACTGATTGAAAGTTTCTTTCCCTGGTTGGAGTATGCGAGCTTATACCTGTTCAGACCCGGTCACCTGGCCTTCGCGGGGAAGCACTTGTTGAGGTGTTCCTCGCTGGGGCGCTTGGTGATGAAAGTCATGATGATGAGCGTGAACGTCGAAAGCGGCAGTGCGATGACGATCGGGTCAACGACCGGCCAGTTGGGGTATCCCGCGAGGATACTGGGCTTCATGTCGGTCACGGCGAACACCACGCCCAGCGCGGCTGCCTCCGCCTCCTTCACGAACAGCAACCAGAAGGCCGTAACGACGAAACCGACGACCATGGACGCCAGCGCTGCCGGACGCGTGACGCGTTTGAAGAACAGGCCGCCGATGAAAGCGGGCAGGAAGGTCGAGGCGCACAGGCCGAAGAAGATCGCCGTGGCGCGGGCGATGATGAAGCCGCCGCCCTGGTTGAAGTAGCTGATGACCACGGCAATGATGATGCCCAACAGGATGCCGACACGGGTGATGCCGATCGTGCCGCCCTTCGCGCCGACGACCTGCTCATACACATCGCGTCCGATGCTCGTGCCCAATGCGTGGAACTGGCTGGACAGCGTGCTCATCGCGGCGGCCAGCAGCGTGAGCAGGAAGACCAGGCCGAACCACTTGGGCATGGCGCTGCCGATGTAGTACGGAATGATGCGGCTGGTCATGCACTCGAACAGCCCATCCTCCCGCTTGATCAGCGCCCGCATGTAGGCGTTGGATTTCGGCTTGATCACCGACATCCCGTTCTCGGCCTCGGTCACCTCCGCCGCCGGCAGCAGCTTGGAGAACGGAACCACCTGCAGCACCTCTTCGCCGGAACCAGCCCGTCGCGGATCCGTGGCCGGATCCTTCACGACATTGGGCTTCGGCTTGCCGTCCACCTTGGTGATGACAATGTCGTAGCCCTTCGCGATCAGGAAGGTGTCCGCGATGTCGTTGTTGTCGGTGTCCACTTCCAGCACCTGGGCGGGCGCGGCCTTGATGTCCGGGTTCTTCGGGTCCTTGGCGTTGATGTTGCGCTGGCGCTTCAGGACGACCTTGCACTCGACAGTATCGAGAATCCTGCCGGTGATCTCCTCCTGCTGCATGAAGTACACGTTGCTCAGCGAGCCGACGGTGAAGGCCACACCGGTCATGACGAGAATGAACAGCCCGCCCACCAGGACGGCGCGATTCAGTTGCCGCTTGGACTTGACGGTCATGAAACGCACCGCGAGCTGCGGCTGGGCCAGCACACCGATGCCCACGCCCAGGGTGATCGTGCTGACCACGATCCACCACAGGTCGTAGTTGGCTTCGCCGAAGCCGAACTCGGGCATGGATGTCCAGCCCTTGAACCCGAGCCCCTTGAAGAGACTGGGCTGCTTCGTCGCCAGCTCTGTCAATTGACTGTGCCCGGTCTCGACACCGCCCACCATGATGTAAGTCGCCACCAGCAAGACCAACATCCCCGCGAACATGATGCTGCCCTGCAGGGCGTCGGTGTACATCACGCCCTTGAGCCCACCCATGATCACGTAGATCGCGATGATGGCGCTGAAGACGAGCAGGGCGACGTCGTAGCCGATGTTGAAGACCGAGGCGATGAAGGCACAGCCGCCGATCAACACCGCCGCGGCATACAGTGGAATGAAAACGAAAATGATCAGCCCCGAGAGAATCTGGATCAGTTTGCTCTGGTAGCGCCGCCCCAGCAGTTCCGGGAAGGTGTGCGCATCGAGGCGATGGCCCATGCGCCGCGTCGGGCCGCCGAGGAAAACGAAGGCGATGAAGATGCCCACGAAGATGTTCAGGAAGGTCAGCCACAGCAGGCTCATCCCGAACATCCCCGCCACGCCGCCGAAGCCGACGATGGCGCTGGTGGAGATGAACGTCGCGCCGTAGCTCAGCGCCATGATGAACGGATGCGCCTGACGCCCGGCCACCAGGTAGTCCGTGGCCGTCTTCGTGCGGCGGTAGCCCAGGTAACCCAGGTAACCGACCACGCCCAGGTAGACGATGATCAGAATGATCTCGTAGATGCCGACGGTCTGTGCAAGAAACATGCGTGTATTCCCGCGAAGTGAATTAGGACCCCTTTGGACAGCGGACGCTCAACCGTTCGTTGCGCGTCAGACCTTGTCTTCCGCCTCGACCTCGTGTTGCGCCCAGGTGCGGTCGGACTCTTCCACCGGCTCATCGCCCTTGTTCCAGAAGATCAGCCCGTACCCGACGCACAACAGCGCGCTGGCGATGCAGAGGATGTACGCCGCAAGAACCCAGTTGTCTTCAATGCCGAACATCGTTGACCTCCCAACGTTTGGACATGCCGCGGACGTGAAGAAGCGCGAAGATGACCAGCCGCGAACCGACGCCTCCCAACGCCCTGTCAGCGGATGCAAGTATCTCGATTCGGCGCGCCGGTGTAAAGTCAAGGAAGTCCGATGCGAGGTCCGTTGGGGAGAACCCGGTCCGCGGCCAAGCACCCAGCCACGCAACCTGCCCGTCCCGGATGTCGGCGACCACGACGGGTGGAGCAATTTCTGATCGTCCGACGGGAACCGAAACGGCCCGCCTCGCAGGAGGCTTAGCTCCCCGCGCGGCCGATCCCCGATTACGGCCCCTCAGTGAGGGTGACACTCGGATCGTGCGCTGAATCACAAGAAATGGGAAGAAACAACTGTCAAAAGTGTACACTTTTTGCCCCCGTTTCTGTCGGTTTCTGCAGGATTCAGCCAGATTCTGCGGGATTCGGTCACAATCCGCAAGCCTGAATCCCGTTTGTGGCAAAGGCGGATGGGCAGAAATTGCTACGGGCGCGGCCCGGTCAACCAGCGGGCGTGGGTGCTGTCGGGTCGCCGGCAGTTGGCTCATCGCGGGTCTCCATCGTGGTGCGGGCATACGGGATGGCGAACGGCCTCCCCGTATAGGGCTCAATGTGCCATCGCGCGCGCACAACTCGGCATGTTTTTGCCGGATCGGTTTTGCTATGTGCAGGTGCGGCCTGCAGTAAGAAAATCTGAGCGACTTCGCGTTCTCCCTCTCGAACTCCGAGCCCGCATGGGTTGCGTCTGCGTGACCGCTCGCGCGGCATCCACCGCGGCATCGCGTCTGGTGCCGCCGAGCTCCCGTGGCGCCTTCGTGTCTCCCCGATACCAAAGCGGCCGGCCTCGCCGACCGGAACTTCTCCCCCACGAGGGTGTCACACTTCGTTCGTCTTCGGCAGAGCGTGAAGCGATGCGGGGAGTCGCCGGATGTCGATGTGTCAGCGAGGCGCACCGGGCGTCGGTTGAGCCGATGAGGATCAACCCTTCTTCGGCACACTTTGCCCCCCCTCCGATCGGGTCAAAGCATGGCACCCGGCGCGATACCGTTCCGGGCGGGGCGGGCGTCTCGCACGTCTCGCCCGCCAGTTCTGGTGGGGTGGGCGTCTCGCCCGCTATCGGCCCGAAGGGTCGAGCGGTAGGCGTACGCGACGAGCCGCGCGCGTCAGCAAGCGGTCTTCGGCACGGATTGGCGTACTGGACCGCTGCCTCGGTTTGTACGTATGGCTCGGCTCTCCGAGCCGACGGCGGGCGAGACGCCCGCCCCACCAAGAGGATGCGACTCTCCAACGGAGCAGAGAAGGGCAAGCCCAGGGGCTCGACGGGGCCAATGGGGGCATGGGGGCGAATGCCCCCTTCTGGTCGTGCTCGCGGACGGCGAACGCCTGCGGCTTGCGGGTCGTCGAGCACGAAACACTCAAGCACGAATCGCGCCGGTGTTTTCAAGCCATTCCGGCGCTTGAGGAAGCCCGGCCGGCGAGGCCATCTGCATCTCCATCGCGGCGACACGAAGATGCCACACGAGATCAGCCGCACCCCTTGTGAAGCGCGCGTGGCGACGGCGACCCTTCGCGCTGTAACATGCACCGTCATGCCGGCACTACCATCCCGTTCGATCGATGCCCACACGCACGCGTTTCCCGATGCCATTGCCGAGCGCGCCATGGCCGCGCTGGTGGATGAGGCGAAGCCGGCCTACGACCTGCACCCGTCGCACGACGGCACCGTGGGCGGACTGCTGGCGCTGATGGACCGGGCCGGCATTGAGCGGGCGGTCCTGTGCGCCGTGGCGACCAAGCCTTCACAGGCCGAGCCGATCATCGACTGGCTGGCGTCGATCGAAAGCCCGCGCATCATTCCCTTCGCATCGATTCATCCGGATCACCCGGACCCCGAAAAGCCGGTCGCCCTGGCGGCGGCCAAGGGCATCAAGGGGCTGAAGTTTCACACGCACTACATGAACTGCGCCGCCGACGACCCGCGTTCCGTGCGGTTGGCGCAGCTCGCGGCCGCGCATGGGCTGGCGATGTCGTACCACGCGGGCTTCGACATCGGCTTCGCCGACAGCGACATCGCCTCGCCCGCGCGCATGCGGCGGCTGCACGAAGCCGCGCCCGAACTGCGCCTGCATGCCTGCCACATGGGCGGGTACCGCAACTGGGAGCAGGTGCTCGACGTGCTGGCCGGGCTGCCGGTCTACTTCGATACCAGCTTCGCCCTCGGCCGGTGCCCCGACGACCTGCTGCGGACCATCATGGACAAGCACCCGAAGACGCACATCATGTTCGGCAGCGATGCGCCGTGGTCGGACCCGGTGGAGGACCTGAAGCTGCTGATGGAGCTTGGTCTGGATGATCAGACGCTGCGGATGGTCGCGCGGGAGAATGCGTGTCGCTTCGCGGGGATCACGATCGGCTGATCGACCCGAAGGGGGCCGGTTGCTCGACTGTGACCACAGCATCAGCCCGGTTCTGATGCGAAGGTCAAGTTGGCCAAACTCAGATCGTAATGATAGATGCCGTACCTGCGGCGAAGTGTGTGATAGACGGCTAGCGCTTGTTCAGCCTTCTGTCCGAAGTCCTCACTGATCTGCGCCAGCCACTCCTGGGTCCTCGACTCGTCGTAGACAGGTCGATCAAGGGCCGATGCCGCGAAGTCAATCACGTACGGTGGGCTGACGTGCGTCATCTCAAGCGCGAAGAGCGCGCGATCGTAGGCGCGCAGGCGCGGAACCTTATGCCCACAGACTTCCTCGACATCGAAATCTCTGAGTCGTTCGTACACACGGAGTGCGTTGTCGAGTCGCCCGACACTCGCATAAATCTTGACAACCGCCCGCGCTTGTGTCGAAAAGACAGTACCATCCTTGCCCGCTCCCAGAACATGGGCAATCCGGTCGGAACGGCGCGAGGCGAACAGATCGGCTAGTATACGAGCATCGGCCTCGGTAGTTGGCGGGAGATAATCCATGTCGAAATCAGCTTTTGGCGGCACCTGCTTCTCGAGCGAAGTCCAGATGTGGTTGGAGTATGCCAACCAGAGGATCATGCTTGCGGAGGTCGGCCCGGATATCGCGTTCGCTCGGAATCCCATTCACGTACCGGCCGGCGAGGAAGTCAGTCTCACGATCAAGATCGGTTCGACTGAATGTCGCCATCGTGTCATACTACTGGATACGATGGACCATGACCGCCCGCGTGTCGGGATCGAAACGGCACCGCCCTTCTAGCGCCGGGCTCACCGCCACGGCTTGACCCCCAGCAGTCGCCGCACGAGCCCGATCTGTCCCGCGTGCAGCATGGCGTGTTGGGCGTTCCAGCAGGCCAGTTCGTACTTCGTCGTGGCGATGGGGTGTTTCACCGCGTCGTCGAGCGAATCCTCTTCCACGCGAGCCAGCGACTTCTGGGCGATGGCGTGGATGCGGTCGAAGGCCCCAAGCAATTCGGACGCGCCGGGGTAGATCGCGGCATCGCTGCCGGGCGTCGTGCCGCCGCCGAACAGCGTCTTGTACTGCTCCTCGTCGAAGACCGTCTCACCCGGCCGGGGGGCGCCGATGCCGCCGAAGACGTGCGCGGCCTTGGCGAACGCCAGGTGTCCCACCTGCCAGCCGATATGCGTCGGACAGCCCGGTGGCATCTCGAACCAGCGGCTCAACTCGACGTGCTCGATTACCCGCCGCACGTAGGTGTGGCTGCGTTCAATCAGGTCGATGGCTTGTGACAGGCGGCTCATGGACAGGCTCCGGCAGTTGCGGTGTCAATCGATCACGATCGCCTCGAGCATCGCAAGTTCGGGCACATGGACGGTCAGTTCGCCGTCGGACCACGCACAATCATAGTCCGCGTCCGCGACGAGGCCGCGGGCCCTGGCGGCCGGGCGCGGCAGCTTCACGGCCAGTTCGATGTCGCGCATGGGAATCGGCTCGTAGAAGCTGTTGCCGAAGTGGCCGCTGGTGTTGACCAGTTGCAGCAGCAGCCTGCCGTCGGCGTTTTCGTGCAGCGTGGTTTCCACTTGCGGCGACACGTTGCCGCGCACGGGCGCGACGCCGGCGATGTGCTCCAGCACGTCGGCCATGAACCAACTCGTGTTGAGGTGGCCCTGCCGATGGAAGAGCGCGCCGGGGAGCCATGGGATGTAGATGGCCCTGCCGCGGTCGACCTGCCGCGTGGTGAGGCCGGGCTCATCCACGACCATCTCGTAGTAGCAGCGCTCGGGCGGGCCGAAGTTGTGCGGCGGCACGATCCGGAAGCGCTGGTCCACATCCGCGGCGTAGCGGGCGCGGATGCGGATGCCGTCTACGTAGACAAGCTCGGTGTCCGCCAGTCGCGGAAGTCCGTGACCGGCGCCGAGCTTGATGTACGTCGATCGCGTCTGCTCGCAGACTTCCTCGATCGCCTCGATGCCGAGGCAGTCGAGTGCCGGCATCTCTCGCGGTTCGTACGCTTCGTCGCGCCAGCCGCTGCGGCCGGTGGCGATGAGCCGGCCGCCTTCGCGCACGAAGGCGTCCAGCGTCGCGGCCAGCGCATCGCTGATGCCCTCGACCTCGGGCAGGATGATCGCATCGTAGCGCGACCAGTCGCGGTCGGCGGCGACATCGCTGCGAAGCGAATCGAACAGGAAGTGATGCTCGGCGAGCACGCGGAACCAGCCGCGATACTCAGCGCCATTGACATGCCACCCGCCGACGAGGGCGACGTTGGCGCGCGACTGCAGGCCGCGATAGGTTTGTTCGTGTTGCGCGTGGAACGCGAACATCTCGCGCACGGGCTGGAAGCCGCTACGGTCTTCGTGGTTGTCCAGCCGGCCGATGAGGTACCAGTCGATCGCGCCGCCATTGACCAGGCCCTGTGCCAGCCGCAGCTTCTGCTGGTGCGGCGAGACGGTGACGTGGCGGTACGGGAAGTCGATGAAGTCGACGGTCGTGTTGCTCGAAACCATGTCCGGGTAGTTGACGGTGGCCCACCTGGTGTTGTCGCTGCCGCTGTACTGCCAGTGCGGCAGCGGGCGATCGATGGCGGTGTTGGATTCCTGCCGGATGAAGCCGCGCCCGGCGGCGTGGTGGTTGGCGATGCAGACATGCGGCCAGCGCTCGGTGATGAACCGGTACACGCGCTCCTGCTGTGCGGTGACGGTGCGGCGTTTGAAGACGCAGTACTTGCGGAAGGTGGGATCGGCCATGTCTTCGCGCGTGGGCAGCGGCAGGCCGCACATGGCGTCGAAGGCGGCGCGGCAATTGTCGCACTGGCACGGGCCGTGGTAATTGCCGCTGTAGTCGTGGGTCTGGAAGCCGCCCATGTTGAAGAAGATGCCGTCGAAGGGCAGCAGCGTGAACATCTCTTCGAGGATCTGCAGCGAGAACTGCTGCTGGTACGGGCCGCTCACGCAGACGTGGATGTCGCCGTTGTAGTCGATGACGCCGCCCTCGGCCGTGCGGCAGGCCCAGTCGGGGTGTTGCTCGAAGATCGGCCTGCGGACCTTGGAAAAGTCGGTGCGGGCGATGACGCGGATGCCGGCGTCGTGACACGTGGCGATGATGTCGGCGAGACTGTCGCCGGCCAGGTAGGGGCTCTGGAAGTGGAACGGCAGCTTCGTCGGATAGCTGGCGATGATGCCGGCCGCGTTGATCATCAGCACAGTGGCGCGGAACGACTTGAGGTCGGTGACAACCTGCTCGGCGCGGATGTCGCGCATGTCGATCTCGCGAAGGTTCGTTTGGATCAGACGCCAGGGGAAGTCTTGCCACCAGTCGGACATGGGAGAGTCCTTGGAAAGGCCATCTGCGGATTACGCAGATTGCGCAGATGCGGAACAGGATGGAACCACAGATGCACGCGGATGCACACAGATAAGACAGATGGTATCAGGAAGGGATGCAGCAAGACCTGCGCTCTTGTGTCCTTGACGCCTTGGCGGGAGTATCTCTTCTCTGAATCTGCGAGATCTGCGCGATCTGCGGATAGACGCCTCAGGCCGGCGCGAGGACGAGTTGCCGGCCGGACTCGAAAGCCTTCGCGTTCAGCTCGCGGTACTGGGGCTTGACCGCGTTGTGCACGGCCGTCTGCCAGGCTTCGAGCGGCAGGTCGAGGCCGGTTGAGAGGGCGCCCATGACGACGACGTTGGCGGCGCGGATGTTGCCCAACTCGAGGGCGATCTTCACCGCGTCGATGAACTTGAGGTTCGGAAACAGCTTCGCCAGGCGCTCGGGGATGTCGTCCGGGTAGGTGCCGCCGCCGCTGGAGACGGTGGTGGGGACGATGGAGAAGTCGGCCACCACGGCCAGGCCGCCGGGTTTGAGGTAGTGGGCGTAGCGGATGGCCTCGGCCTTTTCGAACGCGGCGTAGGCGGTGGCGGTGCGTTCGCCGACGAGGGGGCTGTGGACCTTCCTGCCGTAGCGCACCTGTGCGATGACCGAGCCGCCGCGCTGGGCCATGCCGTGCACCTCGTTGGTCTTCACGTCGTAGCCGGCCGCCATCGCGGCGCGGGCGGCGATCTCGCTGGCCAGCAGGATGCCCTGCCCGCCGACGCCGGCCATTACGATGCCAATGGTCTGGTCGCTCATGTCTCGTTGCCTACCGCCTGGATGAGTCTCAGGTCGCACACGCGATCGCACAGGCCGCAGCCGGCGCACATCAGTTCGTTGACGGACGGGTAGCCGTTCTTGTTTTCGATGGCCGGGCAGCCGATGCTCAGGCAGTTGCCGCACGCGACGCATGCTTCTTCGTCGATCTCGCGCGGCTTGGGATCGAGCGGCCGCTCGGACAGCACGCACGCGGCCCGGGCGACGATGAGCGTCGGCTCCTCGACCTCAAGCTCCTGGCCGAGGAGTTGGATGTTCTGGTCGATATCGACCGGATCGACAGTGAACACGCGCTTGATGCCGCACGCCCGGCCGACATCCTCGATCGACACGGCGATCGTCGGGTCACCCATGAGCGTGTGGCCGGTGCCCGGATGGTCCTGGTGGCCGGTCATCGCGGTCGTGCGGTTGTCGAGCACGAGGATGACCGAAGCGCCCTTGTTGTAGGCGATGTCGAGCAGGCCGGTGATGCCGGAGTGGAAGAAGGTCGAGTCGCCGACGACGCCGACCACGCGGCGCTTCTGCCCGGCCTTCTGCATGCCGTGGGCCATGGAGATGCCCGCGCCCATGCAGAGAATGGTGTCCAGGCGACTGAGCGGCGGCAACACGCCCAGCGCGTAACAGCCGATGTCGCCGGTGACGACGACATCGAAGTGCGTCAGCGCCGCGAACATGCCGCGATGCGGGCAGCCGGCGCAGAGCGTCGGCGGCCGATTGGGCAGAACGGCGATGTCGTCAACCGGGTCCACGTCCGGCGCGTCACGCCCTTCCATGCGAGCCCGTACCGCCTCGACGCGGCGCGGCGTCAGTTCGCCGATGCCCGGCACAAAGTTACGGCCGTCCACCTTCTGGTAGCCCAGCGCCTTGATGTGCTGTTCAAGAATGTCTTCGAGCTCCTCGACGATCAGCACGCGCTCCACGCCGTCGCAGAACTCCCTGATCTTCGCATCGGGGAACGGGAAGCTCCAGCCCAGCTTGAGCACCGACGCTTCGGGCCAGACTTCCCTGACGTACTGGTAGACGATGCTGTTGGTGACGATGCCGAGGCTGCGATCGCCCCACTCGATGCGGTTGAGCGGGCTTTCCTCGGCGGCCGCCTTCATCAGCTTCATGCGCTCTTCCAGCTTCACGCGCATCTGTCGGGCGAAAGCGGGAACGGGCACGAAGCGCGGCGGGTTCTTCTCGAACTCCGGCGGCTGCTCGCGCATGGTGCGCTCGCCCAGTTCGACCAGGCCGCGCGAATGGCTGACGCGGGTAAGCGTCCGCAGCATCACCGGCATTTGGAACTGCTCGCTGATGCGCACGGCCTCGTGGAAGAAGTCCTTGGCTTCCTGGCTGTCGGCCGGCTCGAGGCAGGGGATCTTGGCGAAGCGCGCGTAGTGGCGCGAGTCCTGCTCGTTCTGCGACGAGTGCATGCCCGGGTCATCGGCGACGACAAGCACGAAGGCGCCCTCCGTGCCGGTGTAGGCCAGCGTCATCAGCGGATCGGCGGCGACGTTGAGGCCGACGTGCTTCATGGTGACCAGCGCCCGCGCGCCGGTATGCGACGCGCCCGCGGCGACCTCGAAGCCGACCTTCTCGTTCGGCGCCCACTCGCAGTAGAGCGTGTCGCATTTGAACTTCGAGACGGCTTCGAGGATCTCGGTCGACGGGGTGCCGGGATAGCCGGACGCGACCTGGATCCCCGCCTCGTAGGCTCCCCGGGCGATCGCCTCGTTGCCGGACAGCAGTTCCTTCATATCTCGACCTCGAATGAGCGTTTCTCCCGAGAGGGAATCACGAGCCGTTGTTGTTGGGGCTGGACCACCGGCCCGCCGCGACTGAGAGCACCGCATTATACCGACCTGTACGTCCAGATCAGGCCTATCAATCGACTCTTGAAACACTTAGGGCGATTGCCCCTCGATCCGACCGGCAACCTTCGCCCTGATTCACGGCGGGCGGCCGTTCGTCGGTCGTGAGACCCGTCGGGTACGCCGCTGCCTCGTCCATCGCACGGCCACGCGGCGCTCGGGCGCCTGCCTCGAGGCCCAGGCGACGAAGCATGCGATCTGCGGGTGCCGACGCAGCTTCGCGATCGTATCGTAGTCCTGCGCCAACTCGCGTTCAGTCAGGATCGCGTGGATCATGCGATGGCAGGCGGAGCACAGATCGACCGTCTGGCCGGCCTGCTGCCGTATCGCGCGGCGTTTGCCGCCACGGGCTTTGCTCTTCGCCTTGCGGGCGCGGCAGCGTGGCGTCAGGTGATGCCGCGTCAACGCCACGCCCGACCGGCCGCAAAGGGCGCAGCACGGGACGGCTTGTCGATCATCAGGCTCAGTCACGCCCTGATTGTACCCGCCCCGGAAACCCTCGCGCCGAACAAACCGGAACCGCGTGCGCCCCTAACATCGGGTGGCCATTATTGTGTGTGCCCGAAGGTCGCCACCAGCCGATAACCTTGGGGCGGAACGTGGTTCCGCCCATGGCGCGCGGCTTCGTCGGCCGCCTGCGGCGGGAACCAAATCGTCAGTGCCGGTCGGAATCCGAATGGGCTGCGTTCGCGTCCCTACTGCCCTCCATGGGCTCGGGAAACCCAAGCGATGGAAATCTCACCCGGTAGCCAGGCCGCTCCACTGATCGATCTTGCGGCACGCGCTCGGCAGACCCCCTTGGAAGTCCGTGGCGCGAGCGGCGCGGGCGTGAATCGTGACGCCGTATTCATCTCGGCCGCAGCGCGGCGGATGAGCCGCATGGCCGCCCTTCCAAATATGCGCGTGGATCGGGTCAACGCGGTGCGCGAGCAGATTGCCGCGGGCACGTACGAGACGCCGGAGAAGATCGACGCGGCGCTGGATCGCCTGCTCGATGAGTGGACACGTTGAAATCCCGGTCTTCGCCGGCTGACTACAGATCCAACCCGAGCCCGAACTCGTCCCCCTCATCCGCTTCGCCGTCATCGTCCGCCTCGAACGGGTCGTCCGGCAGGTGGCGGTGATGGATGCGGATGATCTTCGTCAGGTACTCGCCCAGCATCGGCGAAATGGCCTGGCAGGTCTCGATGACCTTGCGATCATACGGGCTCTTGCCGTCACGGAAGAGGATGATGACCGCCAGCGGTTCTTCCTCGTGACAACAGACAGCGCCGACCATGTGGCATGACTCGAGGAACTCGTTGTCCTCGCCGACCCACTCGCGCATCGCGGCGGGGTCGGTGAGGTGGACGACGCCGTCGTGCTCGGCCAGCTTCGGCGCGACGATATCGGCCAGGTTCTGCAGCAGGATATCGGGCGCCCCGTGGGCCCAGTCGTAGTTGACATACCCGCCCAGCGAGAATTCGTCGATCGTCGCCGGCAGGAAGATCGCGGCGTTGGTCGGGCCGGCCTTCTCCAGCAGGTACTCCAGGCTCTTGCGCAGGAGTTGCTCGAGATCCAGCTCATGGTTGGCCACCGCGGCGAACTCGCTGGTGTGGACCACCGAGTGCATCTGCAACGCCAGTTCCTGGTAGGCGCTGACCAGGTCCGCGCAGAGCAGGTCGACCTGCTGCGCGACCTCTTCGCGGGCCGCGCTCAGCTTGGTGCACACGCGGCGAAGACGCTTCACGCGCCGGCGCAGTTTGCGATCGCGGCCCTGCTCCCGCAGCGCGCTGCGAATGCAGAGCGAGACCTGCTCGAGATCAAGCGGTTTGGCGATGTAGTCGATCGCACCGGCGCGGATCGCCTGCACGGCCTGGTCGAGGCTCGCCCGGCGCGTGACGACGATCGTCCGGATATCCCTGCTGTCGGTCGCCAGGGCGCCGGCCAGATCGAGGCCCGATCCGTCCGGCTGCTCGGGTTCGACGACGACCAGGTCGATCCGGTTGTCGGCAAGCACCTGCCGCGCTTCACCGATGGATCCGACCTGCAGGAGCATCGTCCGATCATCGCCGATCGCTCGGGTGAGCGTCTGGCAGACGTCCGGCTCCTGATCAACCAGTAGGACTCGTTTGGGTCGTCCCTGCGGCGCTCCGCGCTTCTGTCGGGCACGACGTAGACTTGTGGCAGCTTTGCGGTCAGGCACGGCTTTCTCCAAAGCCGGGCGATGGCGAACCATCGGCCCACTTGCTCCATTCCACTGGCTACATCGACTGCTCACTGTGGGGAGTCAAGCGGGATGATCAAAGTTGCCGTCGTTCCTTTTCCGGTTGTACTGCGTAGGTCAACTTTGCCGCCGTGCGCCGCGGCGAGCTGCTGGGCGCGCGGCAGCCCCATGCCAACCTGCCGGCCGGCAGGCTTCGCGGAGAAGAAGGGATCCATCGCATGTTGCAACGTCCGATCGTCCATACCCGACCCGTCGTCAATCACCTGGATGCGAAGCGACTGGTCGGCCGGTTCGATGCGTGAGCGCACGGTGATCTGCGACTTCGGGTTCGATTGGTACGCATTAAGCAACAACTCGCGCAGCGCGGCGCCAACTTGTTCACCATCGATGTGCACGCGAGGCTGCTCGTTCTCCAATCGCAGCGACACCTTGATCTCGCGCTGGTTGCGCGGCAGCTTGTCCTGCACGTCCTTCATCACCTGGTCAAGCAAGCGACCGAGATTCACATCGCCGCGCTTCGCGGTCGGCGGGTCCGCGTACATGCGCAGCGCGGTGATCAGGTCGCTAAGCCGGTGCGACGCTTCCACGATCGCCTGCGCGGCCTGCTGATGGTCGCTGCCCGGTGTGAGCTTGCTCGAAAGCAACTGGCTGCGACCGGAAATGATCGTCAGCGGGTTGTTCATTTCGTGCGCCGCGCCCGCGGCCATCTCGCCGACGCGGGCGAGCGATTCCTGCTGCAGCAGGCGATCCTGCGCATCGGCGAGCGCCCGGTTGGCCTCGGCCAGTTGCTCACCGAGCCAGCGCGCCCCGTCATGCTGGTTGGCCGCGGCGATCGCCGAACCCCATGTGCGCAACAGCGGCTCCAATTGCTGCCATTCGGGCAGCGCCTCGCGGTCATGCAGCAGAATGGCGGCCGTGCCCCAGCCGCACGGCAGCGGCATCAGCTTGATCTGGCGCAGGTCCGGCGCTTCGACCAGGTAGTCGGCGATCCACGGCAGGATGGTCATCAGGCTGACGCCCAGCGGCTGCGTGGCGTCGATGTTCGTCAGGTCCGGCCCGTGGTGCGGCGGGTCGATCCACTCCTGGTGGACCACGCGCCCGTCCCGGTTGTACTGCGCGAGCAGCCAGGGCTCGCCGCTGGCCGATTGACTCAGCAGCGCGTAATAGCCCTCGTCCATCACGGCCACGGCGCCCTGCACCACCTGGCTCATCACGTCCTGAACGTTCGAGCCGGGCACCTGCGTGCGGTGGAAACTGGTGATGCCTTCCAGGATCGCCGCCTGCTTGGTGACCAGCCGGCTGCGTCGCTCGAGCGAAGCGTTGAGCCTGCCGAGCATGCGATTGGCGCGTTGGATCGACTCGACGAACATCTCCACCGACGGCTGGTCGTCGAGACCAAGCTGTTGACTGCGTCGCTCCACTTCTTCGTGGAGTTCCCGGCAAATGTCTTCGATGCGCTCCGGGTCAAAGCCCAGCTTCTCAGCGGTTTCATCGAGGTCCTGCTGCACGACGAAGTTACCGGAGAAACCCAGATGCTGGCGTCGCACAAGCGCGTCGGCCAGGCCGACGAGTCCGATCATGCGTTTGTGTTCCAGGTCCGGCAGGAGATCGTAGTTGCACCCGTGCAGCCAGATGCAGTCCTGGATCTGGTGAGGCAAGGACCACTGCTCGGCGAGGCGCTTGCCGGCGGTGTGGTGATCCACGCCGAGAATGCGCCGCTCGAACTCGGCGATCACGCCCTGGTTAAGGTCCACCAGTTCAAGCACCCGCGCGTAGGCCTTCGGGAGCACGCGTTCAAGGGCGAGTTTGCCCAGGTCATGGAGCAGGCCGCATACGAACGCTTCGTCGGGGTGGATCTCGCGATGCTCGGGGTGTTCGCGGGCGATCATTTCGCACGCGAGAGCCACGGCCATGCAATGACGCCAGAAGCCGGGACGGTCGAAGCGGTCGAAGCTCTCGTCATCCCCGCCGCCTTCGTGGTCACCACTGTCCGTGGCCAGGTTGAACAAGGCGAACACCTGGATGGAGAGCACCGCGTTGCGGACCACGTTGAAGCCCATGAGCATCACGGCGCGATCGATCGTGAGCGAATCGCTGCGCACCCCGACATGGGCCAACCGGCAGATGGAGAGGATCTTGGCGGTCAGGGCCGGGTCGGAGCGCACGAGTTCTACGACTTCCCGGGCGTGGGACTCGTCGTCGGCGGTAAGCGAGAGCAGACGCGTGGCGACCGCGGGCAGCGTCGGCAGCACGTCGATCTGCCGCAGGATCAGCTCGATGCGTCGGGCCGAGGCCGCCTGGGCGGGATCGGGCGGAATGGTGGTCGACATCGCGGGACCGCGGGGCATCAGCCCTTCAGCTTCACGGGAGAACGAGCTTGCATCTGTGCTGCTCATATCCGGTCTCGAGCGCGCTATGGGGTCGGCCCTATGTCACCTGCGGCCAAGGCGGCGCAGCAGACACCCGACGACTATGGCGTCCCGGCTTCTCCCGCGCGGCCGTCGGGCCGCCACCCATGCTGCGTCGTCTCATATCTCCAGAAGCTCGCCGATCCGCGCCATCAGCTTCTCGATGTTGAACGGCTTCTTCACGAAGTCATCCGCGCCCGACTTGAGCAGCGAAGCAATCTCGTCCTGCTTCACCACGCCCGACACGATGATGACTTTCATGCTTCCCATCTTCGGATTCTTGCGGACCGTCTGACACACGACGTTGCCGTTGATGTCCGGCAGCATGTAGTCGAGGATCATCAGGTCCGGCTTGAACTGCTCGGTCAGCACGCCGGCGTCATAGCCGGTGGTGGCGGTCTTGACGTCGAATCGGCCATCGCGCGTCAGGACCTCGACGAACAACTCGATGATCTGTTCGTCATCATCGACCACGAGGATGCGCTTCTTGCCGCCGTCGAGGATGTCGATGGGGATGCCGTTGTCGCGCATGAAGCGGATCAGTTCGTCCCGCGGAATGCGCCTGAAACGACTGCCCGGCACACGAAAGCCATTGAGCCTGCCGCTGTCAAAGCAGCGGATGATCGTTTGCTGGGACACCTTGCAGACTTCGGCGGCCTCACCGGTCGTGAAAACCTGCTTGTGCGACAGGTCCGCGCCGTTATCCGTCGTGTCCCTTCCGTCGTTGCCTTTCGTGACCATTGCACTCGCCCCGACTACTGGTTTGTCCGTTCACCCGAGCCTCGGATACACCCCAGCGAATCCCCTAAAGATAGCCCAGATTGTCTACCTTTACATCGGAAGTCAACCCAGACAACTTAATCCGGCCAGGGACCAGGCCCGCCCAATGCAAAACGGCGACCGGTCCGGCCGGCCGCCGCTGGTCAGTTCATCGGGCTGTGGCTTGCCCCGGCACTCGTGCGGGGCTATTTCAGTTCGACCGACCAGTAGGCCGTGTCCAGAAACGGCTGCCAGCTCGCATACTTATCAGAGCCTAACCTCATGGTGATTACCGGGTTGCGCTTCGGTTTCGCCGGCTGGCGGATCAGTTTCATGCCCGCCTGGGTCGGCGTGCGGCCGCCCTTCTTCGCGTTGCAACGGACACAGCAGCAGACCAGGTTGGCCCACGAACTGCCCCCGCCCTGGCTGCGCGGGGTGATGTGGTCCAGGCTCAGCTCCGAGGTCGGGAATTTGCGGCCGCAGTACTGGCAGCGATTACGGTCCCGCGCGAAGATGTTTCGCCGGTTCAGCTTCACGTCCTGGCGGGGCAATCGGTCGTACCCGAGCAGACGGATCACCTTCGGCACCGCCAGTTCGAACCGGACCGTCCGCACCCAGTCATACTGATTGGCCTCGAAACGCTCGCGGGCCATCGACAGATCGGTCCACGAGTCGAAATCGTGGCCGCTGTACGAACCATCGTCGACGTGAATGACTTCCGCAAGACCACGAAACAGCATCGTGAAGGCGCGGCGTGCATCGACGACACGGATCGCCATCCACATCCGGTTCAGCACCAAAACGTGCGAGTTGAGACTGGATGCCTGCGAAATCATCACTTCACCCAAATTCATGGACCCGCAGCAGTAATGCCCGATGGTAGCTGCCGCTGTGACCTTTTGCAAAGAATAGTTTTGCGCAAGCGTTCGCCACGCGATTCCCTCGCGTCGCACGGGGTGCGACCACAGACTGGGGCACCGTTTCAGGCGGCGTGGTTCCAGTATGTT
>CAZHJL010000003.1:0-127598 GCA_964532795.1 uncultured Phycisphaeraceae bacterium
GCTGCTCTGGTTCCGCCGTCAGCACCGATTGGAGCTTTTGAGATAGTTACTAAGTACCTTCATCTAATCGAATAACGCGCACAAGCTTCCCCCACCATGGAGACGGGCGTCTTGCCGCAATCGCGTGGCGGTCAAGGCCCTGCAGGTCGAACCGGTCGGCCGGCAGCCGGGCAACGTCCGGAAATGTGGCCCGGAGAGGGCCGGCGGCCGAACCGACGTCACCCATGCGGCGGTTGCAAGCATTCTGTTCGGTGGAAGTCCGTCTGCGCGGCGTGAACCGCTTTCTCCGGGCCGGCACCCCGTAGATTTATCTCGTCCGGTGACTGTGACGCGGGTAGAATTGAGGTGGAAGCTTCACTTCTTCCTTATCGAGGGAGGTCGGTGCAATGGCCGAAACCATGACCTTCACGGATCAGCAGTGGGCCCTGATCGTGCAACTCCTCGAGCGCGAGGCGCGGGAGCTGCCCAGCGAGATCCGCCACACATCCTCGTACTCGGTTCGGGAGGAACTACGCCGGCGTCTGGCGATGCTGCGCGAGATGATTACGCGCTTTCATGAGCCGGCCGGCGCCTGAGGACAGGATCACTGCGATCGTGCTCAGCGCCGGACGGCGGTCATGCGCGGCGGTGTCGTGCGCACGCAGGTGTCGACCGGCCGCCACGGATCAGCGACATACGATGACGAAAAGCGATTTCAAGCAGAGTTGTTCGAGTCCTACTGGTTCCATGCTTCACGGAGCACCTCCATGCCAACCCCGTCTTCAGATCAAACGCTGAGGCAACTCACCTGGCTCATCACCGCGGATGCCGCGGGCGCGCGGCTTCTGCGCGGCGGCACGACGCCCATGCGCCGGATTCATGTCGACCTGGTCGATCAGTTCACGCATGATGAAGGTGAAATGCAGCACACCCGTCCCTCGCCGCGCTCGGGACGAACCGGTCACACGGGGGACAACCACGAGAGCGATGAGTTCCTGGCGCGTTCGGCGCGTCACCTGGGTTCGTGGCTGGCGCGTCAGCAGCAGTCGCATCAGTTCGAGCGGTTGCACGTGTTTGCCCCGCCGCGCATGGTCGGCGCGCTGCGGAAGGTCATGCCCGCTTCGCTGAACCATCGGGTCGAGATGCACGAAGCGGACCTCACGCCATTCAGCCCGGCCGCCCTCGCCTGCCACGCATCGGTGCGTCGGCTGCTGAACTCGAACGGTTCGCGGGCGACGGGCTGACCCGCGCCCGAGACGTCCATTGAGCGGACGGCCCGCTGGGCATTGCGGCGGGCCCTTTCCGCGTTCAGTACGCGAGACGATCCCTCGAAGCCAGGAGTCGACCATGGACCGACGCCAGTTCATGCAATCGGTGGCCGGCGCTACGGCCGTCACGGCGATCCCCGCCACCTACGCCGCGCCGTCGCAGGCGCCAACCCCCGCCGGCCGCGAAGAACGCATGAAGGTGGGTTGCCAGCGCTGGGGCAGCAGCGCGGCGCATATGCCGTTCCTCGTGCGCAACGGCGTGACGCACATCTGCATTTCGCCGGCGAAGTCCGGACCGGACCGGATATGGACGGCCGAGACCTGCCGCGCGGCGCGCGAGCGCGTGGTGGCGGCGGGCCTGCAACCGGCGTCGATGTACTGGGGGGTGCCGATCGATGTGTTGCGTCCGGGGCGGCGCGACGGCGCGATCGAACGCTGCCGCAAGCAGATCGTCGCGGCGGGCAAGGGCGGCATTCCTTGCCTCGCATACAACCTGCACGTGCGGGTGTGGCGTGCGCGCACCGGGCGCGTGCCCGGGCGGGGCGGGGCTGAGTATTCGCAGTGGGATCTCGCGCAGGTGACCGAACAGAAAGGCAAGCCGAATCTCGGGCCCGTGTCGGCCGACGAGATGTGGGACCGCATCACCTACTTTCTGCAGAAGGTCGTGCCGGTGGCGCACGAAGCGAAGGTGAAGCTTGCCTGCCACCCGCCCGATCCCCCGATGCCGCGCGATCATCAGTGGAAGATCGCGCAGGTGCTGGACACGGTCGAGGGGCTGAAGCGTTTCGTTTCGATCCAGGACAGCCCTTGCCACGGTCTGACATTCTGCCAGGGCTGCATCTGGGAGATGCTGCCGCAAAAGGAGAAACCTGAAGGGCTGTACGACGCGATCCGCTGGTTCGGCAGCCGGGGGAAGATCCACCAGGCGCACTTCCGCAATCTGCGCGGCGGGCGCGAGGAGTTCATCGAGGTCTTCCACGACGAAGGTGAGATCGACATGGCCCGCGCGCTGGCCACCTATCGCGAGACCGGTTACGCGGGCATGCTGATGCCGGACCACGTGCCACACCATGAAAGCGAAGGCAGCCAACTGCAGCACTTCGCGTTCGCGTACGGGTACATCAAGGGACTGATCGACGCGACGTACGCGCAACCGAAGCCGCGCAAGGGATGAATCTTCAGGACGTCACGACCGCCCGAAACCGTAACCGATTCGGTCGGTGCGTCACGTACTATTCGAACATGGGCACATCCATCTGTTGACCGCCGGCCATGGCGGACGCATGGGCGACCAGTCCGGGCACGGTCCAGTTGGCGGCGGTCACGGCGTCAACGCGCGGCGGGCGGCTTTCCACGATGCTCATGATGAACTCGTGCGCCAGGTGCGCATGCGGCGTGGTCGCCCCGGCCTGGCGCAGCGCCTCGGGCAGGCGGTCGCGGGCCGGCGGCGCCTGCAGGCGCATGACGACGCGCGGCCCGGTCTTGCCGCCGCCGCGAATCACGGGCAGAAGCTCGATCAATGCGTGCTGATCTTCGTACAGCATGCGCCACTTGAAGCTCCGGCGTTCGCCGTAGACGTCGAAGGTTTCCATCGGCTGCACGGCCGTGTGATAGGTGATGCTGGTGATCTCGACGGCGATACCGCTCTCAAGCTGGAAGATGGCGGTTTCGATCGGGTAGGGGTTGTCGTAGACCTCCTGCAGCTCCTGGCGCATTTCGCCGGTGCCGAAGCAGCAGACGCGTGAGACGCGGGAGTCCGCCAGTGCGAGGATGGGCGAGAGCGGATGCGTGATGTAGTGCATCGGCGGCAGGCCCCACCAGTAACGCGGGTGGTTTTCGAGGTTGTGATAGAAGCGCCCGCGCATGAACTGCAGGCGGCCGAACTCGCCGCGCTCGTGCATGCCGGCGAGGAGGAAGTACTCGTCGTTGGCGACCGAAGTCTCCATCATCATGTAGTTGCGACCGCTGCGCTGCTGGGCCTTGACGATGGCGCGACAGTCGTCCACCGTCGTGGCCATGGGCACGGCGCTGGCGCAGTGTTTGCCGCCTTCGAGCACGGCGATCGCCTGCCGGGCGTGCTGGGGGATTGGCGTGAAGAGCGCGATGGCGTGGTAGTCGTTGCCGGCGATCAGGTCATCCAGGGCCTTGTGCCGCCGCGCGATGCCGTACCGGTCGCCGACCCGGTTGAGCGTCGATTCGTTGATATCGCATATCCCCACGGCCTCGACACGCGGGTGGGCCAGGAAACCGGGCAGAAAGCTGGACCCGAACTCCAGCCCTACGACTGCGATGCGGATTTGCGCACTGGGCGTCATTGTCAGCTCCTTTTGAGGGTCCTGCGGCCAGATGCACTTGAATCCCGCCGGATTTGTGCCATATTGATGTCAATCTATGATAAACGAAACATCCCTGTACGGAGAACTGGTATGAAGACGGCCGTCTTTGCATCCGCCCTCGTGATTGTCTGTTCCGGTGCCTCGTTGAACTGCGCGGCTGACTGGCCGCAATGGCGCGGCCCGGCGCGGAACGGGTTCGTCGAGCCCGGTCAGGCGCTGGCTGACAGTTGGCCGGACGACGGGCCGCGCTTGCTGTGGAAGAGCCAGGAACTGCCCACGGCCAACGACAGTGGGTTCGCCAGCCCCGTGGTGTCCGACGGGCGCGTCTACCAGTACATCTCGTGGGGACACGACGAGCCGCTGCCGACGCGGACTCTCACCGACAAGCAGTTCACGCGGCTTGGTGAATACGCGGCCGACCTGCCGGCCGACCTGCTGGCGAAGATCGAGCAGGCGCGGCGGTCGGAGGCGCGCAAGGCGCTGGGCGGCAAGGAAGCGAAGGAATGGGCCGCCAAATGGGTCGAGAAGGAACTGAATGAAGCTCAGCGTGAACAGTACGGCAAGGTCGCCGACGATCGGTTGCGGCGCGGCGATCGGGCGTTTGACTACGACGCGCTGGCGAAGGCCTTCGAGATCGTCGACAAGCAGATGCAGCCGGACGCCTTCGACAAGTGGCTGGCCGATTCCGGCCTGACCGAAGAGCAGCAGCGCGAGATCCGCAAGCTCGTGCCGACCAGTATCCGCCGCGCGAATGATGTGGTGCTGTGTATCAGCCTCGCCGACGGCTCGACGCTGTGGAAGCAGACACTGCCCGGCGCGGCGCGCCACTGGGGCGCTTCGAGCACGCCGTGCGTGGCCGACGGGCGCGTCATCGTCGGCGGAACGCGCGGCGTGGCGTACTGCCTGAACGCGAAGGACGGCGCGGTGATCTGGACACGGGAGGTGCGCAACGGCGAGGTGAACTCGTCTCCGGTCGCGACCGGCCAGCGGGTGCTGATCCAGGCCGGCCCGCTGGTGGCGCTCAACCTGGAGACCGGCGAAGAGCTTTGGCGGCAGCAGGCGGTGGGCCATCGCAACACGTCGCCCGCCATCTGGTCGAGCGGCGGAAAGACGCTGGCCATCTGCAACAGCGGCAACAAGCTGATCGCGGTGGATGTGGCGACCGGCGACGTGGCGTGGAGCGTGGAGGGCGCCGGCGGCGATGCCAGCCCGGCGATCGACGGCGACACGGCCGTGGTGCTGACCAATCGCAAGAACGAGGACGGACTGGCCGTCTTCCGCCTGCGCCTTGACGGTGCCGAGCGCGTGGCGGCGGCTGACGCTTCGGCGCGCGGGAGCAGCGCGGTGGTGCGCGGCTCGCACATCTACGCCTCGGCGGAAGGGCGCGTGATCTGCGTGACCGCGGCGTCGGGCGAGAAGCAGTGGGAGGGACGTGCAGGCAAGGACAGTTTCTCTTCGCCCGTCCTCGCCGGGGGCAAGCTGATCGCCGCCGGCGGCGGACGACTGGTGCTGATCGACGCGTCGGATAAGTCGTTCAAGGAACTTGCGAAGGCGCGGGTGGACGTGCTGCGGTGCACATCGCCGGCGCTGGTCGATGGCAAGCTCATCCTCCGCGGCAAGGACGCGCTCTATTGCTTCGATCTCGCCCAGCCCGTGGCGAAGACGGATGAATGAAGCATAGACTCACGAAACGGATCAACGGAGTAGTGGTTTGATGATCACGAAGGCTGACGATGCACTGACACTTCCGATGCCGGTGCGGCCGCTGGGGAGGACCGGCTGGGAGGCCAGCCTGCTGACGCTCGGCGGCGTGAAATGGGATGGCCACCTGCCCGAGGGCGAGGCGATTGCGCTCATCCGGCGCGCACTCGAACTGGGCGTGAACACCTTTGACACCGCGCCGGTCTATTCGTCCGGCGAAAGCGAGCGGCGGCTGGGCAAGGCCCTTGAGGACCGTCGCGAAGGCATCTGGATCACGACCAAAACGACCAAGCGATCGCGCGGCGAGGCGCAGCGCGATATTGATGCCTCGCTCGAGCGGCTGCGGACCGACCACGTCGACATGCTGTTCGTCCACGCGCTGGATGATGATGACGACTACGAGAAGGTGATGGCCGCGGAGAGTGTGTTAAGGCTGCTGGAGGACTACCGCAGCGCCGGGCACGTGCGCCACATCGGCGTGTCCGGCCACTGGTACAGGCACAACATGCTGCGGATCGTGCGCGAATACCCGTTTGACGCGGTACTGGTCCCGGTGGGGCTGTTCAACCTCGCGTACGACTACAGCTACGTGGACGAGATCATCCCGGCGGCGCGGAACAACGGCATCGGCGTGATGGGCATGAAGGTGTTCGGCGCCGGCCGGGTCAAGCACGCGTCGTCCATCGAGCCCTACCTGCGATACAGCCTGAACCTGGACATCGACAGCGCGGTGATCGGATGCGACAGCATCGCGCAACTCGAACAGACCGTGTCGATCATCAAGCGCGGCGTCGCCCCGCTGCCGGAGGCGGAACGCGATCAACCGCTCGCGGAGGCCCGGGAGGTCACGCAGTCCTGGGACGCTGGTGAGTTCAACTGGGTCAGCCACTACCAGCGGTAGTTACTTCCCGAGAATGATTTTCTCGCCGTCGAAGCGGACGGTTTGCTTGCCCACGCGCACGACGGCGTCGAGCCCCGATCCCTTGATCGCAACCGGCGGCGCATCGCCCTTCTGGATCGTGATGACGACGAAGAAGGCTTCGCCCCCTTCGGCGAAGACGCCCTCGATGGGACGTTCGAGGAGCTTACCGGCGCTGCTTCCGCCGCCGCCGCGCATGGTGGTCATGCGCCGCTCGGCCGCCAGTTCGTGGCGTGTCACGAACGTGCCGCGCATTGATGCGCCGTCGGGCTTTCGGACGGTGAAGATGCCGCCATCGATGGACGTGTGTTCGATATCGCCCTTGCGGCCGGCCCTTTCGTCGCCCTCGGGCAGTTGCCATTGCCAGACCTTGCGGCCGCCGCCCTTGAAGCGATCGACGATCGCGATCAGGCACGGCGCCCCACTCTTGCCGCTGTAATCCACCGCGAAGCTGCGCATCGCGCGAATGCCGGAGTCGCCGAACGCTTCCTCGTAGCGCATGCCGCCGTAGCGCGTGTAGTTGCGCACGCGCCGGCCGTCAACTTCCCCGATGCGCTTGGCGTGGATGTCGTTCAGATCCATGCTGATGACGCCCGACCCATCCTCGCGCGTCAGGACGTGCGTCGCCTTCGCGCAGGCGCCGAGGTTGAGCTCCTCGGCCTCCGGCAGTACCACCACGCTTTCTTCACCACGATGGCGGTTGCGACTGCGGTTGCCGACGGCCCACACGTGGCCCAGCCCACGCAGGCGGAAGGCGCCCCCGTTCGCCGCGTTCCATCCGCCGATGTAATGCGCCTTCAGGAAGACCTGCGTGACGAAGTCGTCCCGCCCGTCCCAGGCGTTACGGAAACCGTACCAACCCAGGTCGGGCGCTCGCCAGGTCAACGGCAGGATGCCCGCCGGTTGGCGCGGCTCCATATTGCGCGGGTAGTACAGGAACGCGGCCACGGGATCAGGTGACAGAAGCGTCGCTTCGAGGCTGTCGCCCTTTTCGGCGGCCAGTTGCTGATGCCAGGCCCACAGCAGCGCCGGCTGCCACTTCTCGGGGGCAATCGGCAACCCATGGGCGAAGTACGCGCTGTTGGCTTCGGGGTATCCGTTGATCTCCTGCGCGCGGGGCCCGTCTTCGAAGCCGTAGACGTGCGAGAAGACTTTGCGCGGCAGGAGCATCGTGATGTCATCCTGCGAGGACACGTCATAACCCCGCACCCGGCGGTGCGCGGCGGCATAGCGCAGGGGCGGCAGCGACGCGATGTTCGAGTAATGCGAAAGCTCGGCCTGGAAGCCGCCGGTGCCGACCGCCTCGCGGCAGAACATGTACATCATGAACCGACTCTTCGCGGCGAGCTTCCGGTAGGCGATGTTCTGCCCGCCGGTGCGCTTCCATTCGGCCAGATCGAGCTGCCAGACCTTACGGGCCGCCTCGTATTCGGCTTGGGCGCGCTGTGTGATCGCGGCGGCCTGCGCTTCGGTGATTTCGGTCAGGCGCGGCCGCATGAGGTGCCGGCCCCACGGGTTCATCCAACCGATCCACGCCCGAACGAGCATGGGGAATTTGCCCTTACCCAGGCGGAAGGCCGCGCCGGGCTCGATCGCCATGTCGCCGATCATGAGCGTGGCATCGGCGAAGTCGCTGTCGAAGCGCACCCAACGCGGGATATCGTTCTCGATGACGGTGAAGAAGTAGTTGGTGGAGTAGAGGCGTCGGCCGCACGCGTTGGTGATGTCGATCATTTCGACGCCGGGATCGCGCCCGATGCGGTAGTACCCCTTGTCCTTCTCGCGCGAAAGGGGCTTGAACGCGTCGGTGTGGCCTTCGTGGGTGATCGCGTAGCCCGGGGTGATGAAGTTCTTGGGCCGGTCCTTCGCTTCGGCGAGCGGATCATCGCCCTGTTCGCCCTGGAAGCCGCCGGCCTGTAGCCACTCGTCGGGCATCACGCCGCTTTGGAAGGGGGACACCGGCACGCCATCTGGAACGGCGACGCCCTTCAGCATTTTCGCCTGCATGCCGCACGCTACGGGTTGCGGCGCGGCCGGCTTCGGCCCGGGCTCGCCCCACAGGACAAGACCCGCCTGGGCCGCGCCGGCGTAGAGCGGCGCGGACCAGTTGCTGCACACGTGCCAGTTGATTCCGCTGCCGGCCGTGCGCTCGGCGCGGAGGACGCCCTCGCTGTTCTGCAACAGGTAGTTCTCGACGCGCTTGCGGAGGTCTTCCGGCCATACATCGCGGCAAAGGTCGTAGGCGATGGCGGTCTGCTCCAGCCGATCGCCGACGTTGTGTCCGAACTGGTCGGACTGCAGGCCTTTGCGCATCATCGCCTCGATGCCGGGGATGATCTTCATCGCGTGCTTGCGGTCACCCGTGATGGCATACTTGACCGCTTCGCCGACTGTGCCGCTCATACGCGCCATGGCCGCCTTGCCCATCGGGGTTTTCGCGCGGCGGCGCAGCGTTTCCAGTTCGTCGGCGCGGAAGAGCAGGCGCGGGTGTTCGCCCGGTTTGATGGGCTCGAAGTCGTCGTCCGGTTGCCGGTGCGGCGGCAGTACTCGGACGTGCGCGTCGCCCTCGACCTCGTGGCCGCGGTAGGCGCCGTTGAAGCGTCCGCGGAAGTTCCCATCGGGCGCGGCTTCCACTTTGATGGCGTACGTGGCATGCGCAACCGGCTGGTCGCCGCCGCGATGGATGGGCATCGCGAGTTCAAACGTCATCGCTCTGTCATTCACGGACGCTTCCAAGACGTGCCCGGTCTGCACGCGTTCGGTCATGTCGCGGGCCACACCGCACACCCGTCGCCAGCCTTGCTCGTCGCGTCCGAGAAGCAGAATGAGCAGGTGCGGTTCGTCTTCCGGTGTCTGACCGCGGAACACGGCGTCGGTGAGTCTGACTTCGTATTCCCGCGGCGCGGCGTGCAGTGCGACAACCGACACACTGACGACCAGGAATGCCGCGATGGCTGCGATGGAGCGCGACATGATTGACCTCCGTTTGGCGTACGTAGTGCGATGACAGGCCCGCTTCGAGCCTAACGCCCCGGCCGCCGGCCGCATGCGTCCCGGGGCCGCCCATGGTGCGAATCCGCGACGCAAGATGGCGAGTCGGCGACGCATTCTGTGAGTAATAAGTGTGTCCGGCTGACGTTTGGCCGTTCGTGCCTGCCAGGCCAGGCGAATGGAGTGGTTCCTCATGCAAACGACGCGTCATCTTCGGGCAATGGTGGCGTTTATTGCTCTCCTGGCGGCGATCGGCGTCGTACCCGTGGCCGCGGACGCACAGGCTGCACCGACGGCCAAGCCCTCGGACTTCAGCGCGGAGTTCTACCTGACGCTGCATGGGGCGATGGTGCGCGACGCGGCCCGGCCGGACGACGCCGCGAACCTGACGCTGTACCTGCGGGTGCGCGACGGCCAGTGGCAACGGGCTTGGGGCAAGGGGATGACCGTCTCGGAGCACCCGGGCATCGTGACCGATTGGGCCGTCGGTGGCGATCGGATCCGCTTCAACCTCGAGCTGCTGGCCGAGGGCGATTTCTGGGTGAAGGGCGCCTGGCCGGCGTTTCTGACGGTGCAACTCAAGCGCGGCGAGGACGGGCGCGTCACCGGAAACTACGCGGGCACCTTCAACGGCAACGAAGTGTCCGGGAACGTCGAAGGCGACATGCTCGCGCTGCGGGAAGCGCCTGAAGGCTTTTCCCGGCCGGCGCCGGATGAGCATCCGCGCGTGCTGTTCCGCAAGCAGGATATACCCGCACTGCGCAAGAAACTGGACACACCGCTGGGCAAGGCCTACCGCCGCGTCGCTTCCGACCCGATCAACCTGGGCGTGCTTTGCCAGTTGACCGGCGAGAAGAAGTATGCGGAGCGGGCGATGGACAGCATCCGCGCACGCTACACGGGAGAGATTCCGGTGTACGGTTTCGGTTCCGGGGGATTCGGACACGAGATCTTCATGGTCGCGGTGACGTACGACCTGTGCGTGGACGCCTGGCCCGAGCCATTCGTCAAGGACATCCGCAGACAGCTCGAAGCCTTCACCGAACGCCAGCAGCATGTGCTGATGACTTCGCACGCGAATTTCCATCCATGCAGCAACTACTACGGGCCGGGGCGCGGTGTGCCGGGGGTGGTATCGATGGCCCTGTGGGGAGAGAAGGGCCCGATGCCGCGCCCGCTGCGCCATCCGGTGGAAGACGCACGGCCCATCGGGCCGATGGCCGACTACACGCCGGGACGGGGCGTGGGTGTTCACGAACTGTCGTTTGATTCGATGCCCGCGAGCGGATGGGTCTGGACGGGACCGTTGCGGTACGAATGCAGCCGCGACGTGCTGGCGTCGCTCGGCGGCTATGCGAAGGCCAAGCCGGTCCTGGGCACGCGGGCGGAGTACCTGGTTCGCGGCGAGGACTGGTTCAAGGACGCGCATCTGACTTTCAGCGCGGTGCCCGAGTCGCTGGTGAGCGAGGACGGCATCGATCTCGACCAGGCCATGGGTGAGCAGCGCGAGGGTGTGGCCGTGTTCTTCACGGCGCTGCGCGTGCGTGAGGACACGACGGTCACAGTGAACCGGTCGCGCGGCGACATTCGTGTATTCGTTTCGGGTGTCGAACTGGCATTGGGCGAATACGTGCGGCTGCAACCGGGCGTGCATCCGATGCTCGTCGAGCTTCGCAGCCGCAACGCGCGCGGCGCGCTGGGCATGCCGCTCACCACGCCGAGCCGGCCGACGCGCGATCCCATCCTCGGTCTGCACCGGATCCGCCAGAATCTCCGTGAGGCCGATCAGCAGCTCCACGAAGCGACGGGCATGAATCCCAATCGCCAGCTCTGGCTGGATCGCGGCTGGTGGCAGAATGTTCAGCACTATCGCTGGGGCATCGGCGACGGCGGTTTCAAGGCCGAGACGGGCGGGTACGCGAATATCTCGAGCTGGTACCCGTCGGTATACGCCTCGATGTACCGCAACTTCTTCGGGTACAACGCTTCGCCCTACCCGGATGTGACGCACATCATGCCGCGCCAGATGTTGCAGGCGGTGTTCGCATCGGACCGGATTCACATTGACAAGCTCAACAGCGCGCTGAGCCTGAACCTGGACTGGATGGCGGTGCACTTCCCGATGATCCCGGATCGGTACAAACCGCACGCGCTGTGGGCCTGGAACCGGATGGCGCATGTGGGGGGCAAGGCCGACGCCGGCCGCGTGGTGACAGGCGGCAGGCATGGACTGAACGCGATCGCCCGCGCGATGGCCTTCGTCAACTATCCACTGGACATGGAACCGGTCCATCCGAAGGACGGCATGCCGCTGCAATGGCGGGCGGACACGTTCGGTTTCTACGTATTCCGATCGGGCTGGGCGCGTGATGACGACTTCGTGGGGCAGCTGTTCCTGAAAGCGAAGCCGGTGGTCGGCTGGAACCATCCGAACGCCGGCGGGTTCCTGATCCGCGGGCTCGGACACCAGTGGACGAACGCGCCCGAAAGCCGCAACGGCGTGCGTGAGCAGTATTCGGTCGTCCTGTTGCCGGACGATGAGACCAACATCGGCGGCTGCGCCAAGGTCTCGCACTACGAAGCGCATGCCGACGGCTCGGGAAGCCTGACGATGGACATGAACGAGGTGTACGCCGCGAAAGGCGGACGGCTCTACACCGGGGCGCTGGTGCGCAACGACGTGCCCCTCAAGGAGTCGGGCATCACCGGCCTTCGGGCGATGGCGTTCGACTACAGCGGTCTGAGCGGCGCGCCGGCCATGGTGGTGATGGTGGACAAGATCGAGGGCGGTGGGAAGAAGGTGTGGACGTGGCAAAAACACGGGCAGGAAACAGCCGTGCATGACCATGGCTTCACGCTGCGCCATCCGGACGCCAGCATGCACGCGACCTTCATCGCCCCTCGGCAATTGAAGGTCGAGCACGGCGCCGAGGCGCTGGAGATCGGCACCGCCCGCAAGGGATTTCACGGAACGGTCAACCGGGTGAAGGTGACTGGGGGTGACAGCTTCTTCGTGGTGCTGACCTTCCAGAAGGGCGAGGCGCCTGAAGTCAAGGTGGAGGGGACGGGCTTGGGGGCGACGGTGCATATCGGACGGCGGACGGTGCGGTTCGACGGGCAGCGGATCATCCTCGGGCAATGAGACGGCCGGGTGGGACGCTAACCCTTGCCCTTGGTGAAAGGACGGCCGGGCCCTGCGGTGCCGTTCGTCGGGTCCCGGAGAGCCCGGCGTGAGGGGGTCCGGTTGCAGGGCGGGATAAGAGAACCTGTCGCATGGTGAAATGGAAATGGCTTTCATGCGTTCGCCAAGACGAACGCAATCTGCTTGCTCGAAAAGGAGACACAATGAACGCACGAACAATGTCAGTCGCGATGGTGGCGTTGTTGGCCATCGTCCTCGGAGCGACGCAAACCGCCGTGGCGCAGAACGGGGAAGATGACCCGGCGCCGGACACCAACGCAACGGGCGCCGATGACACCGGCGCGCCCACAGGGACGGGCACGGCCGCCGCATTGATGCAGAGCACGGAGCCGGAGAAGGGCCCGTTCGGGGAGATCTGGGACGAGATCGTCATTCGCTGGAACAAAGGCGGCAGGACCATGTACGGCCTGGCGCTCTTCGCCGCGATCACGGTCATCTTCACGATCGAGCGCCTGGTCAGCATCGTGCTGGGACTGCTGGTTCCGATGGGCGTGGTGCAACGGGCGAACAAGCTCTGGCAGGCGGGCGAATATGAGAAGGTTCGCCGCGTGGGCTTGGGCAACATGAGCACCATGGGCAAGATCATCGCGTTCTTCGCGACACACCGGAATGCACCGTTTGACCACCTGAACACCGGCGCGGAAGACCTGATCGCCCGCAGTTACCACTCCCATTCGTGGCGGAATCTGCCGTTGCTCGTGGCGGGCACGGTCTCCCCTTTGTTGGGGCTGTTGGGTACGGTCTTCGGCCTGGAAGGTGCGTTCGCAAAGATCGGGCAGATCGGCAGCATGGACGATCCCTCGGCGCTGGCCGGCGATATCGGCCTGGCGCTGGTGACGACCATCGGCGGGCTGCTGGTGGCGCTGCCCTCGCTGATCCTGTACCACCTGTTCCGGGCGCTAAGCGGCATCCTGGTCAACTACAACGCGTCGCGAGCCAACAACGTGCTCTACGCATGGTTCCTTGATCGCGAAAGCTCGGGAGGCAAGTCATGAAACTCCCGATAGACGAAAACGAATCAACTGAAATCCAGATGGGTCCGCTGCTGGACTGCGTGTTCCTGCTGCTGATCTTCTTCATCGTCATCGCCGTGACGAAGAAGTCGATCAAGGAGTTGGGCATCCAGCTTCCCGCGCCCGGACAGGCCGTCACCGAACGCAAGCCCAAGGATCGCGACCTGTTGATCCGCGTGACGCAGGATGGCAAGGTGTGGATCGGCGACAGCCAGCAGGAGCGCCAGGGCGTGCTCAGCGCGATCCGCGAAGCGCGCCTGCGCGACCCGAGCACGGTGGTTCGCTTCGAGGTCGACAGACGGGCGCAGTTCGAAGATCTCTACCCGATCATGGACGAATTGAAATTCAATGGTCTCACGGACTGGAGTTTCCGCGTCCACATGAAGGAATAGCGAGGTAAACGATGGCACGTGATCCGCTTGAGTCAAATGGTCCGCTCGTCATGCTGATCGGCGGTCTCGTCATGCTGCTGGGGCTTTTCGGCGCCGCGATCTTCATCCTGGCAAGCCCCGAGGCTGACATCACCGGCAAGGAAGTGACGCCGAGCCAGATGCGGCGAATCGTCAGGGACTTCCGCGAGCAGCGACGCCAGCGCATGATGGAAGAAGTCAGCATCATGCGTGGATATCTTCAGGAGATCGGCGCGATCCGCGACCGGCGCCAGGCGGAGGCGGACATCGATCCGGAAACCGCCCACGCCACGCTGGCCGAGGAAGAGCAGTACGATCGCAAGGTGGCGGCGGCCGAACTCGAGGAGCTCAAGTTCGAGGAAGTCTACGCGGTGGCCAAGGCCGTCGAGCAGGACATGATCACCTCTTACCGCGAATTCGTAACCGCCCGTATGCAGAAAGTGCGCCCGGATCTGCCGTACGACCTGCTGTACGAACAGTCGGCCGCGCCGCGCCCGCGGCGACCGGATCTCAACGTGGACGCGCTCTACCGCGACATCACCACCAGCGAGAAAGGCGGCGGGCTCGAGCCGTTCAAGGACCAGATCACGCTCTCCACCATCGAGTGCCGCGAGATGATGGAGAACTGCGAGAAGCTGCTGGCCTTCACCCGCAAGAGCGACCAGAAACCCGACAGCGGGATCACGCCCGACATCGGCACGGATGAATTCGCGCTCGTCGGCTACAACGGCCCCGAACTGCTGCCCGACGAACTCGATTTCACGTACACGCCCGACACGGGCAGTTTCAGGGCGCTTCCCGGGCGACGGCTGGTCAGTAACGGGCCGTCCAAGACATGGTTGTATATCGACACGTGGTATGTGATCGGCCCGTTCGAAAGCGATCGTCGCCGCGAGAATCTTGATGTACGGTTCGGCCCCGAAGCCAATGTCAACCTGGACGACGTGTTCACCGGCAAGCCGCGCGACGGCAAGCCGCGGAAGATCCGGTGGCGGTTCCAGAAGGTCGGCTGGACGCAGGAAGGACCGGGGCAGCAGGCGTACTGGAAGATGGAGCCGGTGAATGTCGAGGCATACGCCATCTATTACGCGTGGACGGAGATCTATTCCGACGTCGCGCGGGAAGATGTGTGGATCGCCACGGCGACCGACGACTACGGCAAGCTCTGGATCAACGACGAACTGGTCTGGAAGAGTCCGAAGACGCGCAAGCCGTACAACGCGACCGAAAACATGCAGCGGATCTCACTCAAGCAGGGATTCAACAAGGTGCTTTACCGCGTGGAGAACGCGGGCGGCACGATGGGCTTCTCTCTGCTGATCCGCCTGGAATAGGCGGCTCGCTGCGTCAACCGCCCTGCACCCTGGAGGCGAATCATGATCGCTGGAAGCATCCTGCGTGAGTTGTCTTTGCGTTTGGCCCTGCGCGCTCCTTCGGTCACGGCTGTTGCCGCGCCGATCTTTGTCGTCGCGCTGGCCGTGTCGTCGGCCGCAGGGGCGAAGATCGAACAGGTCGCGGATCACGAAGAACCGGCGGCGGGCGAGCACCCGCGGCTGATGGTCCGCAAGAGCCAGGTTGATGCGCTCAAGAAGGCCGGGCAGGACAAGTGGGGCAAAGCGATCCTTGCCCGGCTGGAACAGACCGTGCGGCTGATGGCGCACGCTTCGCTCACCGGCCGCAACCGACAGGTGATCAAGGAGGCGGGTTACGAGGCGTCCGGACACGCGGCGATGTACATGCTGGGCGAAAAGCGCGACGGCGCCATGTCGGCGGCCAAGATCGCCATTGACCACGTGATCAACTACCCGATGGTCAAGAACCTCGATGCGATGGATCGCCTCTCGCGACTCCAGGGCGTTGTGTTCGCCTATGACATGGCCTACGACGGCTGGAGCGCGGCCGAACGCGAGAGAGTCCGCAAGTGGGTGCTGAGCGAATCTGACGAACTGCTTGAGCGGACCGGTAAGGGCCGCCAGCCAGAGCGCGTGATCGCCCAAGCGACGGCGGGGCTCGTCGACCTGGCACTGCTCGGCAGCGACGACGACAAGGCGCGACGCAAGCGGTTGGCCGAGTGCGAAAAGGCGATTGCGGCCTACCTCGACCAGTCCGTCGGCGACTACGGTTTTGATGTTCACGGCGAATCGGTTCGGCAAGCCGCGTTCGCATCGGGCATCCTGCCGTTCGTGCGGGCGAACAAGCTGGTCATGGGGCGCGATCTGACCGGCCATCCGGCGGTGCGGCAGGTCATGCTGCCGATGGTCTACATGGTGGTGCCGGGCGCCGGCATGCCCGTGCTCGGGCCGTCCACGGCGGCCCTGGACCGTTCCGGTCTGTTCGCCATGAGCTTCGACCTGGCCCCCGAGGAACATCGTCCCGCGATCATGTGGCTGTTCGATCAGGTGGGCGGGCCGAAGTACAAGGGGATCGTCCGGCCGCACCACGCGATCTACATGCTGCGAAGCGGCATGGACAAGGTGGAGGCGGCCGCGCCCGGCGATGCGTGGGCCGGGATGATCCGCAGTGAGCAAGCCAATCTTTCGCTGTTCCGAACCGGTTGGCAGGGGCGTGAGGACATCCTCGCGGTGGCGCAGGAAGGCACCATCCGCATCATCGGCATGGGTGCCCATTGGGCCGGCCATCAGGCTCAGCACGCGGCGATCTGGAGCCATGAACCCTCGGCGGGCGCACTGGAAAGCCGGTACCTGTTCCTCACGCGGCTGAAGAAGTCGCCGCGACTGTACGATCTGTCGGTTGACACGCGTTTCGACGGTTACGCGGCCGAAGGCGACATCGGCAGCGTGCGCTTCGGGCTGGCGGGCGAGGTCAAGCGTCTTAAGGAGACGATGACCGTCGAGGAGCGTGACGAGCGGAACAAGAAGGTCAAAAAGGAAGTGCCCGTGGCGCCGGGCGGCAAGTTCACCGGTTCGCGCCTGTTCGCGGTGGATTACTCCGGCAAGTGCGGCGCGCCCGGTCTCTTCGTGTTCCGCGATGAACTGAGCGGCGGCGGCGAAGCGCCGCGCGTCTGGGTGCTGCATGGCGGATACAACTCGCCCGTTTCGGTGAACGCCGAGGAGGGCACGTTCACCATCACGCACGGCGAGACGGCGATGCGCGGCACCGTCGTGACCGCCGGCCAGTTCACACTCAAGGCATCCGGCAACCCGCCCTACGCGAATTTCCTGACCATCTACTCCCCGTCCGACGCGGTGGAAGTCGTCATGACACTGCAGGAAGGCGAGGCGCCGGCCGTTACCGTCGGTGAAAAGGGCCTGGCGGGAGGCGTCCGCATCGGCGATCGTGTGGCGACGCTCAAAGACGGACAGATCATCTTGAGCGACTGAGTACCAGCACGTCCGGCGCCATCAGGCCGCTATAATGCCAACAGGCAATTGGTCTTCCGGACAAACTGGGGCTGTCATGCTGCGTGCCATATTCGTATTCGTGCTGCTGGGGATCTTCTCAATCACTTCGATCTGCTTCGCAGACGCGAGCGACGGGGAAACGATCGATCCGCAGGTCAACCGTTACTGGGAGGCGCTTGCCGGGGATGGCAAGTCGACCACGGCGGCCGTCACCAAGCTCACCGAAATGGGACCGCGCGGTGCGATCGAACTCGCCAAGTGCGTGCGCGAGATGAACCGGGTGGACAAGGCTCACGTCGCCACACTGATCGCGAAGCTGGATGCGGCCACGTTCCAGGACCGTGAGGCGGCCAGTGATGAACTCCGTTCGATGGGACAGTCGGTAGCGCCCGTCCTGAAGCGTCATCTCACGACGGCGGAGTCGCCCGAAGTCAAGCATCGCATCGATTCACTGCTCGCCGACTTCCAACGCAAGCCCGTCTCGCCCGACGACCAGGCCCGGTACCGAGCGCTTTACGTCGTGCTGGAAGGCATCGCGACGCGCGAGTCGATGGAAGTGGCGGTGCTGGTGGCCCAAACCGCGCCGACGGACGAGATCCGCGAGCAGTACCAGCGGCTGGCGAACGCCCAGGGACGGAGCCTGATACGTGTTCATCTTGCATCGGCAGACGTGCTTGAGTCACGCGAGCTGGACGGAGCGATTGAAGAGGTCAGCGCGGCGGTGGCCATCGCCAGGACGGTCGGCGACATCGCGTTCCAGGCGATCGAACTGCGACTCGCTTCGCTGACCCAGCGGCGCCAAACCGGTGAAATCGTGACCCGGCTCGAAGCTAAGCTCGAAGAGGGCGGCCTGTCGGCCGGGGAACGCTTGCAGCTGGCCTTGCAGTACATCGCGGAACTGGAGCAACCCGAACGGGCCAGAAGAGCGCTGGCCGATGCAGGCGAATCCGACATTCAGGCGCTGCTGGCCCTGGCCGCGCCGAAGGATGACGGCGTCGGCGCCAAACGACTGGAAGACCTTGCCGAGACGGCGATCCGGCTTTCCGACCGCGATTCGATCAGTCCCTTCGCGCGCGCAAGGCTGCTGGCGATGGGACGCGACCATCTCAACCAGGCGGCCGGACGAAGCGAGGAGGATGAAGAGCGTGCGCGGCTCAAGACGGCGGCGCGCGAGATTGACAATCGACTGCTCGCACTCGAACCGCTGGCCAGCATGGCCGGCGCGGCCAGTCAGTTGCGGTGCCTGCCCGCCGAGGCCATCACCGAGAATATCGTCCGCTACCCCGAGGGACGGTTGACGGCTCCGGAAGGACATGAGCCTTACGTGGCGCCGACTCACTGGTACACGGTCGGGCCGCTGCCGACGCCGAAGGAAGATGGCCAGACGGTTGGCCCGGACCCGACATCGCCACCCGACCTCGATCAGACTTTCACGAGCACGGAGAACAAGCCGGTGCAGTGGCGGCTTGGTAAGCACCTCCCGCCCACTGTCCTCACGCAGCCCACGGACCGCAACTGCAGCTACTACGGCTACACGGAGATCCGCTGGCCGCGCACCGAAGCGGTGGCGATGACGTTCGGTTGCGACGACGCGGCGACGGTGTGGGTCAACGGGCGCAAGGCATGGCAGAGCGAGCCCGGCCCGCGCAGTTGGTCGCCGGACTTGGGAACGAAGACCGTCACGCTCAACCGGGGCCTGAACCGCATTCTCTTCCGCCTGGACAACATGGGCGGCGCGATGGGAATGTCCGTGGCCATCGCCGGACCGGCCGGTGACTGACGAGCGGCGCTGTCGCGCCCGGCCCATTATGCCGCCTTCCTTTTTGTGACGGAGGTCGTGTCGTGCTCGCTCGTCGAGGGACGGTACGTCATGTCCTGTGTCGCCCGCCCGCGCCAACTCATCTTCGCCAGCCAGTGCCGCGCCACGTGATGAATCATGATGGCCACGAAGATCGGGTTCGTCTTGACGTACCGCTTCCAGAGACGTCGTGGTTCGCATGCCAGTCGGAATGCCCACTCGAGACCGAAACGCTGCAGGAGCGGCGGCGCCTGATGTACGGCCCCGGCGTGGAAATCGAAAGCCGCGCCCACGCCCAGCATCACGCAGGGGAGCCGACCGATGTGGTCAGCCATCCATCGTTCCTGCTTGGGGCATCCGAGTCCGACAAAGAGGATGTCCGGCCGCGCGTCGGCGAGCCGCCGAACCATCGCCTCGTCTTCGCTCGCCGAGAGCTTCCTGAATGGCGGACTGACGGCATCGGCGATTCGCAGCCGCGGGAAACGCGCGTGCAGGCGTTGCGTCATGGCGGCCAGGCGCTGCGGGTGCCCGCCGTAGAAAGCCACCCGCCAGCCGCGCTCGGCCGCCGTGGCCAGTGTGCGCAGCGTCAGTTCGGGCCCGTAGACACGCGACGCCCCGCGGCGGCCAAGCAAGCGCTGCGTCCAGACGACGGGCATCCCGTCGGCGGCGTTGAGCCCCGCGCCGCGGAGGGCCTCCCGATGCGAGGGATCGAGCGCGGCCTCGACAACGCTCGCCGCCGGCACCACGCAGATGTACCGGCTCCACCCCGTGCTGATCCAGTGGGCGATTCGTTGCAGGAAACCTTCGTAGTCCAGATTGGCGATCGGCACGCCACCGACCGAAGTGGTCGTGTGCGCCTCCGCCTCCACCTCCGTCTCCGCACCGAACAGTTGTCGGCCGGCGACCGAAATCAGTCCCTCACTTGAGTCTGCAGTGGCCATGGCCTTCTCCTTGGGTCGTTGATCCGCATGCGTCCAGCGCTTTACCGTGCCCCGCGACAGGTCAGCACGACGTGAATGGTCCGCAACAGGATGTACAGGTCGAGCCAGAAGCCCGCACAGTCGATGTAGTGCGAATCGAGTTCCTGTTGCCGCTGCATGTCCGCGCAGCCGCGACCATGGACCTGCCACAGACCCGTCAGGCCCGGACGGACGCGTTGGCGTTTGCGCTGGAATTCCTCAGGGAAGCGATCGACGTGATAGCGCGGGAACGGGCGCGGCCCGACGAGAGCCATGTCGCCGCGCAGAATGTTCCAGAGCTGCGGCAGCTCGTCAATGCTGGTCATCCGTATGAAGCGCCCCAATACCGGGATGACGCGTGGATCATCACGGAGCTTGCAGGCGCGCTCCCATTGTGCGCGCGCATGTGGGCAATGCGCGAGGTACGCCTCAAGCCTTTGCTCCGCATCCACGAACATCGAACGAAGCTTCCAGATGCGGATCGTGCGACCCCGCCAGCCGACACGCTCATGACAGAAGAACGCCGGCCCGCCTGTGAAGAGACGGATTAGCCCCGCCATCATCAGGATCAACGGTCCGGTCACCGCCAAGCCGACGGTCGCGATCGTGATCTCGAATACGCGCATGGCGTGGCTATGGACGGGAGAACCATCCGCGAAGAGGTGGGAACGGCGCCTGACTTTCGTTGCCGATCGCGCGATACCCGGAAGTCGACTGAGAACGAAGATGCGTCGAGCTTGGATCTGCTCAAGCATGTCATCGACGTCGGCCTTCTCACCGAGACACAACACCGTCGCCTTGGACTGGCGGATCCCGGGTGCGCGGAAGCGGTGCGGCCGAATGACCCCAACCGGACGCAAGCCGAATTGCGGGTGTCGTTCCAGCCATCGCGCCAACTCGGCGCCTCGGTCCACCGGCGCGATGACCCAGACTTGTTCTCCCCACGCGCCGTGCTTCCGAAGTGAGCGCTGAGCCAGCGCCCGTAGCACCGGTCCGACCGTTAGCATCCCACCCACCATCGCTGTCCCACCGATCAGTGTCAGCGTCGAAGCGGCATCCAGCGCCCACGCGGCGAACAAGCCCAGCATCACCCCGGCACTGATCGTCCCCGACCGACGCAACTGATCCACAGGCGATACGCCGTACGGTGGATAAAGGCCCCACGCGGCCCGACTGATCAGCAAGGTCGCAGCGATCGCCAGCAACGCTGCCCCGTCGCGCGCCGCGATGGCAGGCCCGGCCATGCACACAGCTATGGCCCCGGCGGCGGCTGCGAGATCACATAGCGCAAGGGTCACGGCAACGCCGCGCCGGCCGATGCGCCACTTCGTTGCCCCGACCCGGTTGGCGCTTCGCCGCCCGCAGAGGGTGTCGGCCCCCATGCACGTCTGCACGATGTCAAGCGACTCATCCGGTGGCGACAAGTCATTCAGTGTTCCGATCGGACGCGCCGCACCTATGGCATCCGGCGCGTCGGGCGCGCTCGATCGCTCTGTGCTGTACTGCTGTTCGACTGACATTGGACCCCCCAATGCTTCGACGCTCTGGTCTGGTTGTGCCCCGGCGTACCCGGGCTTCGTAGTCGTGCCCCTCTGCTGTTCGCCATCACTGATCCGGCCGTTCACTGCACTACGCAGCTTCCCGTAACGTGTCTTTCCCGACCTCCCGCAGATTGAGCGGCTTGCCGGCACGCCGCGCTATCTCAGACCGAATTCGCCCATCGGTCGCTGTTCGCCCGAGGAGTTCGTCGTAGATACTGAGCAGTTGAGCTTGGTTGGCTTGCGGGGTGTACCGCGCGCGGTACAGCGCGAAGGCCTGCCGTCGCATCGGTCCGAGCCCAGCGCGGCGGGCATTGCACTGTCGCACGCAGGCGGCCAGTTCCGCCGCATCGCCGGCGGGCGCCAGCCATCCGGTCTCACCCTCTTTGACCAGTTCAGCCGCCGCCGTGCCGCCGGAGGTGATCACTGGCGTGCCTTGGGCGTACGCCTCGATCACAACGCGTCCGAAGGTCTCATACGCGATGGACGGCGCGACCACGCACAGGGCCTCGGCCATCAGGTCGCGCACCCGTCGCGGCTCAACCCATCCGACGGTCTCGATGTTCTCATTCGTCGCGGCGGCCAGGCGCACGAGGTCCATCATCGGGCCGTCGCCGGCGATGACCAATCGCGCCGCGCGCGGCACGTGTTTCCAGGCCTCCAACAGAACCGCGAGCCCCTTCTCCCGGTCAAGGCGCCCCGCGAACAGGAAAAAGCCGCCGCCGCCCTCGCAAGGCTGGCCCAGTGACCGTACGAAGTGAGGCTTGACGACGATCCTTGTCGACTCCATGCCCGCACCGACGTACTTGTCCTTCGCGAACTGCGATGGCGCGATGAAGCGATCGACCTCACGGGTCCACGTGTGTCTGGCCCGATGCAAGGCGTTGCGCGCGGCGGCGACCGCACTGGCCGCAATACTGTCGCGGTAGCACGCCCCTGCCACGCCGGGCCATCCGAGCCTTCGGCCCGCACATCGTTCGCAAGGTGAGCCATCGCGCAGCAGAAGTCCGTTGACGCAGAGCATTCGATAGTTGTGCAGCGTCTGGACCGTCGCCGCGCCGGCCCGCTTCGCGGCGCTGAACACGGCGGGAGATGCGTAGCTGAAATCGTTGTGAACGTGCACGATGTCGATCTGGCGCGATGCGATGATCCGCGTCATCTCACGTCCCGCGCTCGTGTTCCATACGGCGGTCGCCGCGCGCCGGATCGGCCCCAGCGCCACCATCGACTCATTGGACCAGTCCAGGCGATGGACTTCGCATCCAGCTTCGGACAGCAGCCGCGCTTCGGCCTCGACGACTTCGTCTTCGCCGCCACGGCGCAGGTACTGATTGTGCGCGATGAGCACTCTTACCATGCAGCTTTCCCCTGTATCGGACAGCGGCCGGTTCGTGCAGCGGCGCCGCCGCCGGCAGCACGGGTGCGGCCTTGTCGAAAGATCGCCACCGCACCGATGCCCACGCCGAAAACGGTCCAGAACCAGATCCCACCCATTGGCCCTTCGATGTACACATCGAACGACCCGTTGACCATGAACGCGATCCAGTACGCGCTCAACCAGAGGAACAGGCCGGCCCAATCACGCTGCGAGCGCGCCATGGCCCGGAAGTATCCATGAAGCATGGTCACCAGCCATCCGCCGTGCAGGGCGATCCAGAGGACGAGGCCCGGGAGCCCCGCCCGAGCCATGACGGTCAGATGCACGTTGTGCGGGCTGCGCACCTTGGCTTGGGGGCCCGTCAACGCCACATCGTGCATGTGAGCGAGGTTGTAGCCGAAACCGCGCCCGAACAGGTGATCGCCGGCGGTGACGTCCTCTACGATGTCGCGCCACCACTCAAGACGCCATTGCTTCGTGTTGTCCATCGGTGCGTCGGTGCTCACGAAGATACTGGTGAACTGCCGCGTCAGTGCGCGTGCCGAGACAGTGCGGCTCGCGCCGGGAAAATGAATCTCAAGTCCCGTCGCCACCAGCATGACGAAGAGCACCACACCCACCACGCACCATCGCAGCAGCCTGCGATCGACCGGCCACAGCGCGGCGGCGAACCCCAAGGCACAGACGAATGCGAGAATCGCGCCGCGCCCGGTGGTCGCCAGTATCGCCAGGCTGGCGAACGCAATGCCCACCACGGGCGGCACACGGCTCGACAGCCCCACCATCACGAACACGGCGATGCCCGCCAGATGCACGAGGATGTCCCCGGGCTTGGTCAGCATGATCGGTTCGCCGTGGAGCAACCTTGGGATCGCGTGCGGCCAAGCTCGCTGGACCGGCCAGAGCACCACCATGCACAATGGAAAGCACACCGCGAACCACTGGTACCGACGCAGCAGCCCCTGGAGGCACTCAGGTCGGCCGATCAGTACACCCGCCACCAGCAGCGCAAATAGCGCGTAGCCCCAAACGGCCGCGTCGCGCAAGGCGTCGATCCCGTACACCGGCAGGAAGACGACCGTTCGGGCCGCACACCACGCCATCCACAGCACCAGTACCGCCGCGACCGGCGAAGACAGGCAACGCCAGGCCCGCCATCGCAGACCCACGCCGAACAGACCGACCAGCAGCACGATCTCGCCGGCGAACAGCGGCGGCGCGCCGATGTACGCCATGCCGCGCCCGAGCAATGCGTACCCAAGCAATAGGACCATCAGCAGACCGAGAAACAGCTTCTCGGCCCGGATGACCGTTGGTACGGTCCGTCCGCCGACGTGTCCGGCGCGATGCGCTTTGGCTTGGTGTGCGATGAGCATCATGCCGCGACCGTGCCCCCACCTGTCGCTTGTTGCCCCCAGCCGACGGTCGCCGCGTCAACCAGTGATTGCGCTGCTCGCCTGCCGCGCAATCGCTCGAAGTACGCTCCGCCGATGAACCGTCTGCCGAGGCGTCGTGTGCGATGCACAAGGCGTCGCCCGCTCGCCTCCCATGGTCCGATGCTTCGACCGACGAACGCCTCCCGGACCGCATGGTCCTCGCGGTCGCTGATGCGGCGCATCCGCTGATTCTTCTGTGATGCGTAGCAGCGAAACGCGGCGAGATACCGTCGCAGATGACGTGGCCGCGCGTCCTCCGCGAGGAAGCGCATCCACAAATCATAGTCCATGGCGCAGGCGAACGAGCAGTCGAGCGGTCCCACCTGTTCCCACAACGACCGATGCCAGAACGTCGCCGGTTGCGGGATGTAGTTGTAGCCCCAGACGAGTGCCGCCTCGTCGAAGTCCGTTTCGCGCTGTGGCTTGAGCACGCGATCGGTGCGATCAATCCAGATGGCGTCGCCATAGAGCCACCGACAGACCGGGTCCTGCCGGAACCGCGCCACGACCGCAGCCAGCGCGCCGGGCAGCAGGAGGTCGTCGGAATTCAGCCAGCCCATGACCGTGCCGGTCGATCGCGCGAAGCCCGCGTTGAGCGCCTGTGTCTGCCCCCCGTCGGACCGCGACTGCCAGACATCGATGTGACTACCGAATGCACGAATGACGTCGACGCTCCCGTCGTCAGACCCGCCGTCCATGACGATGATCTCCAGATCAACGCCATCGCGACGCTGCCGCACCAGCGAGTCCAGCGCTCGAGGCAGGAACGCGGCATGGTTCAGGCTCGGCATGACGATCGACACTTTCATGACGCAGCCTTTCTCTGCAGATCCCACAGAAACGCTTCGATACAGAAGTCGTACGCGGCCAGCATCGCCGCGAGAATCAGACCTGTCGTGCCGTCACGGAATCCCTGCCGCACCAGGTACCGTCCGGCAAATCGCTTGGCGGGCTTCGCCAACAGGCACAGCGGCGAGAACCGACGCCCGGTTTCGTAAAGGTGCTGCGCCTCGATCTGCGCGTAGTTGAGGAGCGACCGTCGCACAAATTGCGGCACCGATTCGTAGTCCCAGTGCACCGTCGCCAGGTCTTCGCGCGTCGGCAGGTTCAGCACCTCACCCCGAACCGGGGGCATGCAGTGGAGCTGACAGGTCCAACCGCGATCCCAGGCATCGCTCCGGAAGAACCGGAGTTGATCCGCGTTGAACCAGCCGCCATAGCGCGCCCAGCGGCCGAACATCATGTTGCGACGTGCGTAGCGCACGCCACTGTAGTGATCCGCCGCAACCGTGTCTTTCAGTCTTGCTGCGAGGGTGGGCGTCATGTGCTCGTCGGCGTCGATCAGCAGCGCCCACCGACCGTCGCACACCTCAAGCCCCTGTCGCATCAGCCACTCAATAGAGCGCCCGCGTCGATCGCGCCGGATCACCCTCGCCCCAAGGCGCTGCGCCGCGGCGACCGTGTCATCGGTGCTGCCGTCGTCAACGATAACCGCCTCATCGGCGAGCCCGCGCAGCGACGCCAGGCACGCCCCGAGACGGTGTGCCTCGTTCCTGGCCGGGATGACAGCTGAGATCATGGTCTGCTTCACGCGGCGATCCTCCTTCGGGCGCGCCACAGCCATCGTCTTGCTTCGCTGGCCACCCGCCACCCCGCGTCACGCCATGACGGGCGCAGCCGCAGTCCGTCCGGTCTCGTGTCGCATGCGTCGAGATACTCGATGAAGCACTCCGTGCTGACACCGCTGGGCAGATCCCCGCCATGGGGTACGTCCACGCCCGCCCGCCGCGCGGCTTGCGACACCTCGTACTGCCATTGGCGCGCGATATGATCCGGTGCGAACGGGGCGTAGGCGAAGATGCCTCGCCCAGCCGCGCCGAGATCGCGACGCAGCCGCTCATCACCCGCGAGCATGGTCAGCCGCGAGACAGTCGTGAACGTGTCGGCGGTCAGGTAGCCGTTCACATCGTGATGGATCAGTTCGCGCTGCGCATTGCCCTGCCTGTCACCCGGTGTGTCATTGGCGATCACGGGCAGCCCGGAACGCATGGCCTCGGCGATGGCCATACCGAAGCTCTCGCCCATCGTGGAGAAGTGCACGAGCACATCACCACTCATCACGGTGCGGGCCACCTCACGCTCGTCCTCCGTGACAGGCAGGTTCCTGATATGCCCCGGGCAGCGTCGCGCCAAGTCGGCGTCCATCTGCGCGGGCAACTGCCGCGCGACCAATACCGCGTTGGGCACTGCCCGAGCCAGACGCGGCATGACGGCCGCCATCATGTAATCCATTCGCCTGCCGTCCGGCCGACTCAGGGACACGATGACGAATGCGTCTTCGGCAATGCCGTGCTCCCGCCGGAACGATCGGCAGATCGATTCGCGTTCGCGTGTATCGCAAGCAATGAGCACCGGATTGTAGATCATGCAATGGCGTTGCATGAAGGATTCGAGAGGCGGCTCGCCCAGGCGGAGCCACAGTCGCCGCAACGTGCTGAGCGAATTGCAGCAGACAAGATCGATCCCCGCGCTCGCGGGCCCGACGTCGGGATAACCGAACACATTTCGCTCGAGAACCGCCGAAGCCCCCCGCCCGCGCAGGCGGCAGATCACACCATCCCACAACTCACTGTGCTCGCCCGAGCGGTGGACGATGACAACGAACGGCTCATTGTCGTCCACGACATTCACGAGTTCGGCAAGGTCTCTTCCGAGCACCACGCACTCGATGCCTTGCGCGCGAAGTCCCTCGACCACCCGGGCCTCGCCTTCCAATCCGGTTACGACTGAACGGAAGCGCTGCCCATCGAAGAGTACGGCAAGGTTCCGCATCACGCGTGTCACCCCGCTGACCCGAAGTGACTCGGCAAGGTGGATCACTTTGAGCTTCATGATGCAGTCTCCTCCGGTGATGACCGCACGCATCCGCGACGCTCGCCGCGATGCAACGACGGTCGCGTGCTCGCGCCTGCGCTATGCGGTCGCGGGCTGACTTCCATTTGCGCCGACATCGCTTGACTCCTCTCTTGCCGTTCTAAGCACCACCCAGACCATCGCGGCCACGGCCACGCCCATGCTGATTTCCGCCGCAAGGCGCGTCATGATCGCGCCCCAAGCGCCCCACGCGGGCACGAGCACGCCCGCGAACGAGATGCTCGCCAGGCAGGCGCAGAGACGTGAGAGCGTTCCCAGTCTCGGACGGCGCGTGGCATGGAACAGCGTCGAGGCCACGGTCGTCGCTCCCATGACCATGACCACCGCCAGCCACACCAGTAGTGAGGACTCGCAATGGGCGAATCGCTCGCCAAGCACGGCGTTCAGCAACGCCCCCGGGAACGCCGCAAGGACAACACCCACGCCACCGATCACCGCCAGCAGCGGCGCGCCGGCGCGCACGATCCGCCGCCACGCGGGCGCCACGCCCGCTCTGCAGTACTCACGTGCGGCCAGTGGCCCGACAAGGTTGCCCCAGGCGGCGATCAACAACATGCAGGGCGCGATGATCAGCCGCGGCCCGTCGAACGCCGCCACGGCGCTTTCGCCCTTTGTCGCGGCCAGTAGCCAGTAGATCGACTGCATGTAGCCAACCGTGAGCAGCGACGACGTGAGCAGCCACCGGCCGAACACCCAGTTCTCGATCGCGTGCCGCCGGATTGCCCCCCAACCCGACCATGGGCCAAGCCATCCTCGTATCTGCACCGTGCCGACGCCGGCGCCGACGGCGCTGCACAACCCGAGAATGATGAACGCGCTCGCCGCGGTGATCGACCGCCCGGCCGCCAGGGACAGCAGCACGATCGCACCGATCCGCATTCCGTAGCAGACCAGATCGTTCACCAGGACCCCACGCCACGCCGCGTGCGCCATCATGACACGCCGCGTGAACTCCTGCAGTTGGATGAACGGCAGCATGAGGCCCATCGCGCCGATCGCGGCGACCAGCGAAGGCGACCAGCCGATCGCCGCGCCCATCCATGCGCATCCCATGCACCCCACGGCCATGGCGAGGCAGATGACGACCTGCATCATCGCCAGGGAAGAGCAGTACTGCCGCTGCTCGTCGCCGGACCTGCCGCTCGTCAGCACCATCATGGGCCCGGTTACGAGGGCGGACTGGACGGCCTGCAGGAAGATGAGCACTGAGATGCCGAGGACGAAACTGCCGTATTCGCTGATCGCCGCGCCGCGCGCCAGCACAAGCGCCACGACCAGCGTAGCCGCCGAGACGAGGGCCTGGTCACACACCGCCAGAGCGCCCTTTCGGGCCGGCAGGCCGCCGATCATTCGTCGGGCCAGCTTGCGGGGACCGCTCACACTGTCTCGCCAGTTCCTCGTCATTCGCACCGAGACTCCCATCATTCATGCCGCCTTACGCCGCGCTACCGAACCAGCCTGTTGAGACTGCACGCTCCGGGCCATCGTGAACGCCAGCGGCCCCAGCGCTTGAAGCGCGGCAGGCTGAGCACACGCTTGCCGCTGCCGCCCGCCGCACCGGCCCCGACCTCTCGCCGCCGCACTGGTGCCGGGATCCATCCCTTCGACGAAGACAAACCCGGCCACCGCGACCTCGTGCTCGGCCAGGTCGCCCAGCAGCAGGTCGATTTCATCCTGTTTCATCCCGCGAGCAACCACGACGAGCACCTTGTCCACGAACGGCCGGACCAGGCTCATCTGGCCCTCGCGCGCGATGGGCCCGGGATCGAGCAACACATGGTCGTACAGCGATCTCGCTTCGCTGACGACACGCTGCAGTTCCGTCTGGCTCAGGTGGATCATGTCGGTGACGCGCCCCTGGCCGCAACGCACGACATCGGTGCCGACGATCGGCGTTTCGGTAACCGCGCGCTCGGGCCGTTGTCCGTCGAGCAGATGGAACAAGTCGTCGTCATGCGACGTATCGCGGCCGTCGGAACGTCGCCAGATGTCGGTGCGCCGGGTCAGATCGCGTTCGGCGAGATCAAGATCCACCAGGAGATTCGGCCGTCTGCACGAACTGAAACTCATGCCGAGGGCCAGACTCAGACTCGTACAGCCGCCTCCGGCGCGTGGTGAGACCAACCCGATCACCTGGCCGCGCTCCTGCTCGACACCGCCCTGTTCGAGCGCGGCTCGGATCCGGTGTATCCGGTAGAGCACCGGTTCCATCGGCGCCAGGTCGACTTCTTCGCCTCCAGGGCTCCCGCGGCGACCGTCATGCGTTACCTCGATCCAGGGCAGCACCCCCAGACACGGGATCCGCCAACTGGCGGTCACGGCTGAAGCGGCAAGGCACCGTCGATCGAGCGACGCGATGCCGAAGGCCAACAGCAGGCCGAGCACACAACCCGCGAGGCCGCCGATCATCGCTCGGCTGTTCCGTGCGTTGCGAACCGGCCGCTGCGGCACTTCGCCGGGATTGACCAGTTCCACGCGCGTGCCGTAGCCCGATTCGAGCGTGAGTTGATCCATGCGCACGCGCGTCTTCCGCAGCATGTCTTCGTGCATCGCCAGTTGCTGACGCAGGTGCGCCCCCTCGTGTCGTTTGCGAATGGCATCGGCGATTCGTTCACGAATCGCCTGCAGGTCGCGGTGTCCCGCGTCATGGAGTCTGCGAAGCTGCGCCAGTCGCATGCCCATCTGGCGGGCCCGGGACCGCCACGGCGTCTGCTCCCGCCTGATCTGCAGTCGGGCCTGCCGACCGTGCAACTCACGAAACCGCGCGGCATAGCGCTTGGCGTCATCCTCACACGTCTGCACGACCTGCCTTGCCCGCGCCATCTGCGGATGGGTCTCACCCAAGCGGGCACCCAGTTCGGCGGCCCTGGACTCCGCCTCACGCAGTACCGCAAGGTACTGGCCCATGACGGGATCGACCTGGGCGATCTCATCCATCGCCAGGTCGCTGGGCGGGCCGGCGGCGGGTTTGGCTTCCTCCGCCGCCATGGGCTCGGCGACCGCGTAATCGCCCTCAAGGTCGGCGATCTGGCGAGTCAGTCCCTCCAGAAATCGCGCCTTCGCCGTGTGCAGGCGATCGAGTTGCGCCGTGTCATCGGCCGCCTCGCACTCCCGGAGCAACCCCCGCAACGCGGCGCACTGCTCTTCGAGGCTTGTCCGGCGCTCATTCAGCACCCGCAGCCGCACATCCCGCCGTTCGACAAGCAGCGCCTCGTACGCGGCCATGTAGGAACGCATCACCAGGTCGACCGTCGTTTTGGCTCGCCGCCCATCCGCGTCCCGGCACCGCACATACATCGACTGCGAGTTCTCCGGATGTTCGACTTCAATGCGTTCCGCAAGGTCCCGCGCCGTCAGCCCGTCGAAGCGACAGGCCTCCTCCCCCGCCTTGGCCAGTTCCACGGCGCGCTCCAGCACCGGCCGACTCGTGATGACCTCCCCCTGCGACTCGACGAACGCGCCGAACAGCGTGGCCGGGTTGGATTCCGGATCGTCGTAGAGAATCGTCGGTTTGCTTGGCAGGATACGCATCGACCCCTGGCTCTCGTACACCGGTGAAGCTGTCATGAAGAGCGTGGCTCCGACCATGATGCCGCCGCCGATCGCCAGCACCCCGGTCACCCGTCCGCGTCCGATCAACGGGCGCATCAGCTTGAGCGGCAGCGGTTCATCATCGCGCCGGCTGATACGCGCAGCGATATCACTGCCGACCGCATCGGCGCTCCGCGTCTCGCTTTGCGCTCGCAGAGGCATCGCGCCGCGACTCCCGGTTGGTGGACACCACCTTTCCGGTGAAGCGCGTGCCACATCGGAACCGGGATGTCACCCGAACCATGCGTCTCTTCGTTCAGTTCGTGTCTTGGGTGCTTCCTGGCGGAAAGGTGGACCTCCCCAGGCGCCGCCCAGACGCTCTTCCGCGCGATCGCTCGCGCCGCCCGGCCAAGCACCTCTTTCGCCAAGCTTGCCGGGCACCGTACGCATCGACAGCATCCGAACGTGTCTTTAGGGTTGTAGCGGCTGAAATGATTGCAGTTGTGGTGTCGACCGCGCAACGTGGAAATGCCACAAACGCAATCCCGTCCAACTCCGTCTACTCCGCTATGACGCGGACACGCGGAAAGCCGCTGCGCGCTCCACGCTCGCCGCGTAACCGATGCGCGTGGCCCGAGCCCGCACCTGCGCCGAACCGGGCGGTATTTGCAGGGGACCGGTATACAACCGCCAGCGCGCGCCGTCGCCCTCGTCGAACGTGTAGGCGATCGAAGCCCCCTGTGTCGCGCAGTGCATCTGCAGCAAGAGCGGCCCGGAGAAGTCGCCACCTTCCAGCGCTGTCTCCGTGCCCAGATGCTCCGCGCAGATGGGAACGAAGACCACCGGGGCCGTGCGCGGCTGCTCGCCGTCGGGATACCAGCGCCGCACCATTTCCAATTCGCTGACCCGGCCCATGTCTCCGACTCTATCGACCCACTCATCCAGCGCGCCGCGCATACGGTCCAGAACACCGGCGAAGGCCGCCTCGCCCGCGAGATTGTGAATCTCGTGCGGATCGGTCTCGGTGTCGTACAGTTCCTCCACCGGGCGATTCGTCCGGAACATCAGCGACTGCGCGTCGTCAAGCTGTCCGGTCATGTGCAGCCGCCACATCTCCTGCGTGATCGGATGCCGGTTGCGGTAGGGAATCCACAGCAGGTACGGCAGTTCCGGCCGCATGTTCCGGATGTACTTGAAGCGACTGTCACGAACGGCCCGAATCATGTCGTACGACTCGTCGAACCGGTCACGCGACGCGTAGATATACTCGCGCGGCGGCGCGCTCGCCTCCCCAAGGAACGCCCTGCCCTGCATGTGCGCGGGAATCGCCACGCCGGTCAGCGAAAGGACTGTCGGACCAAGGTCGATCGTACTGATCAACTGCTCGGATACCGCCCCCGGCGCGAGTTGCCCGGGCCAGCGGACGATCATGGGCACATGGATGCCCGCGTCGTAGGGCCAGCGCTTCCCGCGCGGCAGCGGGCCGTGGTCCGACCAGTGGAACAGGATCGTGTTCTCGGCCAGGCCGTCCTCCTCCAGTTCCTCCAGAAGCTGACCCAGTTCCGCGTCGCTGCGATGGATGTTGGTGTACATCCGCCCCATCGCCTCGCGCACCTTCGGCGTGTCGGGCAGGTACGGCGGAACTTCGATGGCGTCCAGGTCGATCGACGCGTCGATTTCGGTTCTTTCCGTCCACATGCCGCTCTCGTGCGTGCGGGTGGGGTTGAACACCGCGAAGAACGGCTGGTCAGGATCAGGTCGGTTGCGCCAGTGCGCTTCGCTGCTCAGTTCATCCCAGGCCGTGCATGGCGGATCGAACTGGTAGTCCGTCTTGACATTGTTCGTGCAGTAGTAGCCCGCGGCGCGCAGGTATTCACTGAAGCACTTCACGTAGTGCGGCACGACGGCCGAGTACGGCGTGGGCATCTCGGGCGTCGCGCGGTTGGCGTGCGTGGTGCGCATGTGATGCGTACCGATTGAGATCGGGTACATCCCCGTGATGATGGCCGATCGCGCCGGGGCGCACACGCCCGCGGTGGAAAAGGCGTTCGGCCAGCGACATCCCTCCGCCGCGAGTCGATCGAGATTCGGCGTCCGCGCCACCTTGTCGCCGTAGCAACCGTAGTACGGGCTGGTGTCCTCGAACGAAACCCAGAGAATGTTCGGCCGCTGATTCTGCGGCATGCGCCATCACCTTTCGGTACCGCGTCTGCGTATCCGTTACTTGTCGAACTTCTTCACGGCCGCGTGCATCTGCTTCTTCACTGTCTCGTAAGCGAGCTTTGGCCGGCGATATTCATCCACGGTTCCCTTGTTGTTCATGGTGCGCGGCCGGCCGTTGAAGTGGCCTTCGCACACGCGGCAGTCACAGTACTGCCAGATCGCGGCGCCGATGATGTCCGGATGATTCAGGTAGATGTCCAGCGCGGTATCCAGCAGGTCGGCCTGGTACTCCTCCGTCCACTTCGCGCGGTTGGGATGGCGCCAGCCCGGGATGGCCCCCGCCCCGAACTCGCTGAGGATGACCGGCTTGCCCTTGCCGCCGGACTTGGTCGAGCCGTGCAGCCACTTCATCATGTCCTTGATGTCCGCGCCGATTTCGCCCGGTTGGTGGCCGTACCACCCGCCGTAGAGGTTCCAGGAGACGATGTCGACCAGATCGTGGCAGATGTCCTTCTTGCGCATGTGGCTGGCCGCGGTGACCGGCCGCGAGTCGTCGTACTTGCGGATGATCTTGATGACATGCTCGTAGATCTTGCGGCCGCGCTTCGTGTGCGATTCGCACTCATTGAGCGCGCCCCACATGATGATGCTCGCGTGGTTATGGTGCCACTGCATCATCTCCTCGGTGGACTGGCTGATCTGCTCCTTGAAGTTCGGCGGATCGAAAGGCGTCTGCCGCGCGTGGCTCTCCTCCCAGACGTAGAAGCCCATCTCGTCGCAGAGGTCGAGGAATCGCTGATCGTTGGGGTAGTGGCATGTTCGCACGAAATTGCAGCCGAGGTCGCGGAAGATCTCGAGGTCGGCCACCATCGCCTCCAGCGGAATCGCACAGCCGAACTGCCCGTGGTCTTCATGCCGGTTGTAGCCCCGCAGGCGGATGGACTGACCATTGACCATCAGCTTCTTGCCGCGCACCTGCACGCTGCGAAGCCCGATGCGGTCGATCTTGTCGTCCTCCACCCACTCGCCGTCGAACAGTTCGGCCTGCACCCACGTCAGGTTCGGCGTCTCCGGCGTCCACGCATCACCTTCGACGTTCGACACGACGCCCTTGACTTCCCGTATCGACCGCGGCTTGACCGTCACATTGCCCAGGACCTCCTCCTTGCCCCCCACGTTCACCGCCACCCGGCGCTTGAGGGACTGCTTCGTCCAGTTGCGCAACGTGACCTTCACCTCGACATTCCACTTGCCGCGGTTCCAGCGCGGCGTGGCGAACAGCTTGTCGATGTAAACCTCGGGCAGAAACTGCAACTCCACCGGCCGCGTGATACCGCCGTACGTGTAATAATCGTTGTCGATGTGCAGCGTCGAGTGCGGCCCGAAAGTGTTGTCCACCTCGACGACCAGTTCGTGCTCGCCTTCGTCCAGATTCGGCGCCACCACCTCCCACGGTGTGAAAGCGTCGTAGTGCGAACCGATCTTCTTACCGTCGACGAAAACCGTCCCCGTGTGGGACACGCCGCCGAACACCAACCGCGTCGCCATGCCCTCGATCGCGTTGAATCGCGTGCGGAACCAGCCCTTGCCCCGGTAGTTGATCAAGTCCGGGATGAGTTCCCAGCACGAGGGGACCGAAATGGTGCGCGTATACTTCGACGGTAGCCTGCCGCGGTCCTTGCGGTCGGCGGCGGCCACGAACTCCCACCGCCCGCACAGGGATTCGACTTCACGGAGCATGTGTTCACTGAAGGTTCGCAGATACATCTTGTTGACGGCCTCTCTGTTGGGTTAAGGCGGCGGGAAGACCCGACGCAGGTTCGTTCGTCCTTGCGTTCGACTGATGGATCCGATCAGCGCTTCGGCGCACGGTGCTCCTCGGGATCGGCCATCAGGCTCTTGGGGCGCACGGCGTGACCGAAACTGCCGTGGTGGCGCCACGGGATCTTCTCAAGCCCGGTGTCCGGCACCACCTCGCTGATCAGCGAAAGCGTGAACCCGCGGAATTGATTCGAACACGGATCGGGCGCGCCTTCCGGCGCCGAACACTGCAACCAGCCGAACTCGTTGCGGCCGCCCACGTTTCCGCTGTAGTTCAGGTCATAGTCAAGGAAACCGCCTGTCTTCGGATCCTGCATGCTTAGCTCAAACGGCAACAGCCGCTGCATCGACTTGCGCGCTTCCTCCTGGCGGATGTTGTACTGGCGCGACAGCGAGACGATCGCGTCCGCGCAGTCCATGTTCGGGCAGCATCCACCGAGGAACTTGCCTTCATCGTCCTGGATGGTCAGTGAGGAATCGATCATCAGTTCGGGGTTGGGCACCTCCCGGTCGAACATCCAGTAGACCATCAGCGTGTGGTAGCCGCCGAACTGCTGATGCGTGATCGGATGACCGCCGACGATGTCCCACCAGCCGGTCTCCTTGTTCTGATTCTCCTCCATCCACTGGAAGAACCAGTCCATCGCTTCGAGGTTCGTGCCGGCCTGGGTCACCAGCCAGTCGTGACCGACCAGACAACCGATGTCGTACGTCCAGTTGCCGCAAACCCAGGGATTCATCTTCCACGGCAGATCTTCGATGAACTGCTTCATCCCTTCCGGCGTCTTCAGACGATCGACAGCGTGGACCGGATAATTCAGCTTGCCGCCCAGCAGGTCGAGGGCCGTCATGATGAAGGTCGAGGAGTGCCAGAAGAGCAACTCGTCGGTGTGCGATGAACTCTTGCGCTCCTCGCTCTTGAAGACCGGATCAATGTAAAGCCCCGTCTCCTCGTCCTGCCCGTTCGCCAGGTAGTCGATCCATTCCTGACGCTGCTGGTCGGTGAGCGTATCGAGATCGCCCCAGAGATAGCGCGCCAGCGCGATGAATCCACTTGCCCAGTACGTCGGTTTGCAGGTCGGGCTGAACCGATAGACCCCGTAAGGACCATCGTCGACCCGCAGTGATTCACAGTGTTTGAGAACTCCGTCGCGCACGGCCACGGGGTCAATATTCATCGCTTGCGTCATGCCTGGTGCTCCTTTTCCGGGTGCGGCGACCGTGGACGAACGCTCCCGGCCGCCCTCGCGTGGGCCGACCATACTCGCATCCCCCGCAGTCGAATGCAACATCGAACGCTGCTGTCCGCTCAGTCGCTACCAAGCGGTCAGCGTTTGCGTGAAGCCTCCAGCGCGTCCAGCAGTCGGTTGGCCCGGATGCCGGTGCCCCGGTCGCCGAAGACCTTGGCCGCCTCGCGCAGGATGGCTTCATGGCGGGCGATCCGCGCCAGCCAGTCCGCCTCGGCTTTCGCCGCCGACAGAATCGGGTTGAAGCGAGGCTTGAGGATGATCTTCCCCACTGGCGGAATCGCCTCGACTCCCGCCTCGATCAGCAGCGGGTAGTAGCCCACATCCAGGCGCAACGCCTGTTCGCTGCCGAACGCCCGCCCCGCCAGCCACGCGCGCACCTCGTTCTTCGTCCGGAACATCACGCTCGTCTCTTCACGGCAATCAACTACGGTGTAGAAATACACACAACGCCTGTCCTCGCCCTTCACCGCTTCGTTCAGGCTGAGTCCGAAGGTCGGGGTGTAGAACGTGCCTTCGCTTCGGTAGAGCATCGTCATGCCGCTGAGCAGTCTCACGTCCTTGGGCAGCGGGCCGAAAGCCGCGTCCTGGCCCGATACCTCCAGCTTGTCGCCCGGTTCCGGGCGCAGCGACGCCAGTCGCTCATCGCTTGGCCCGTCGTCGCCGAGCATGGGGTAGGGCCCGGCCATCAGCCAATCGGTCGGGGGTACGTTCGGCACCAGTTCACAGACCGGTACACCGGGCGGTGGATCCAGGTCACCCGCCGGGGCGACGTGCATCGCTTCCATGCGCGGCTGCGTCCCGATCAACGCCATGGCACTGCGCGCCAGCGTGTCCAGTTCCGTCCTGCGGATGTCCGGTGAGTCCTTGCCGATGCAAACCAGTTCACCACCAAGACGCAGCACCATGCGCGGCCCGTCGAAGACCGGGGCGCAACGAAGCTTGCCTTCATGCATGGCGACACGGTGAGCCAGGTCCGGCTGATCGCTCGGACAGAGAAAGGCAACCATCGGATACGGTGACCGCCCGCCATAGCCGCGCGTGCCGCTATCGGACGCCACGATGTATTCGCCCGCACGCACGAGCGGCAACGGGGACGCGCTGTCGTACGTGACGGGGTTCGGTCGCGCCAGGTGCTGGCCCATCTCTGCCTCGTAAACGTCCACCTGGTCCCACGCAACCGGGTGATGCCCGCCGTTTTCATCCGAACTGCGAGGGATGTAGAGCAAACCCTCATGCACGAGGCCCATTTCGGTGATCTGGGGCGATGATGAGCCGGCGCGCCGGATCTCCCACAGCCGCCGACACCCGATGCGTCCCGCCTCGTCCAGCCAGAAGCGGAACGCAGCCTGGCCAAGGCGCGTCGCCACGAAATACGCCACGTTGTCGCGGACTACAGGGGTAACCGGGCCGTCCAAGTCGAACAGGCCGCGATAGAGCGTTCTGCCCGACGCCCCGTCGATGACCGTCCCGTCAGCCGTCACGAGGCAGTAACGCTGCTGCGCGCCTCGCACCACGCGCACCGGCGCCAGGCCGAGCGACATTTGAATTGGGTCGCTCTCCCATCGCGTTTCCCCCGTCTCAGCATCCAACGCCACGGTGCGATACTGGTATTCACGTTGTCCGCGCTCGCGCGGCAAGCGCCCTACCACGTAGAAGGTGTCGCCGCACAGCAGTGGCGAGAACTCCACACGACCCCGCCAAGTCAGGCCCGTCCGCTTCTGCCAGATGCGCTCGCCATCGAAGTCGAAACACGCGGCCATGCCCGTGCCGAAGGACACCCACACCTTTCCATCATGCACCACCGGCGCCCCGCCGGCGCGCGGGCCCAAGCCGTCACGATCGACATCAATACCGAGTTCAGTCATTCGGTCGCGCAGCGGTTGGAGTGACGCCCCAACCGCTCGCCGTTCCTCGGTAAGCCGCTTGTACTCCGCCTCCAGCGCCTGGAGACGCGCGGGCGTTACGTCGTCCCCGTTTCGCTTCATGTCCCGCCTGACCGCCGCAGCTTCACGTTCCAGTGCTTCTTCGCGCTCAACACCCGCCTGCAGCCGGCCAAACACGTCGGACGAATCGTCACCCAGCGGATTGCAGTCGCGTCGCCAGAGTTCTCTGCCGCTCTTCGCATCGAGGCAGACAAGTGTGTGCGGTTCGGCGGCATAGAAGAGCTTGCCTGAGTCGATCACGGGCGGCGCTGACCCGCCGCCTGATGCATGCCGCCAGACCACATTCATGTCCTTCGAGACACTCCAGATCAACGGTGGCTTGGCAGCCGCGTAGTCGCGGCCGTCGCTCGCCGCGTAGCCGGCGATCCGCGCCGGGCGCGCGGCGTAGGCGTCTTCTTCGGCTTTGCGCGCCTCGGCCAACGCCGCCTGTTCGCGCGGGCGTCCTCGCGTGCACACCCAGAAAGTGAAAGCCGACCGATCCCACGGCGCAGGTGGATGGTAGCTGATCGATTGCTTGCCGGACTCGATCATCAGCCGGTTTTCGCCCTCGTTCAGCCGGATATTCAGCACGCTGATCGAACTCGGGTCGTGCTGCGGTCCGCCATCCCACACAAGCCGTTCGTTGACCCACAGCCGACCATTGTCCGCCGCGCGGATGGCCACCCATGCTTCCTGCTTGCGCGGCGAGGACAAGATGGTCGTCGCGTACCAGCGGTGGGATCGCCGACCGTTCTGATGGGCGTAGTACACCTCGTTGGCCGGGTACGAGCCGTACGAACCGTACTCTGCCATCTGCGTCCAGGTATCCCGCCAGGCTTCCGCGTTGGGAAGCACCTCAATGCCACGTGTCGCGGCGGGCATCCATGACCGCTTCACTGCGATATGGCCATCAAGTTTCGGCCGGGCGACGGCGTAGTCGACGGCCGGGCTGGGCGTCACCGCTGGCAGTTCCACCGCGCGCCATGGTGCGCGGCCCTGTTGCTCGAGGGGCCCCAGCGCCTTCCACTTGACCACCGCCGACCATTCCTGAGCCCCCGCCTGCCCCATCGTCTCCGGTAACTGAGCATCTTCGAGCACCCGACGACCGATGAAGGCCCCGAAGTCGCCGTCTTCGGCGCGCTGCGGCCCGACTCTGTGCCGCTCCCCCTCTTCACACGCCAGGGCCGCGTGTCGCGAAATGGCATCGGTGTAGGCGTTCGCGGTCGATGCATCGCTGCAGATCGGCGTCGGCATCCAAGCCGCGGTGGCAAACGTTTCGTCCTCGGCAACGGGCAGATGTTCAAGCGCCAGCAGTCTCACGTGCAGTTGCCGGTAGCTGTCGATGGCCTCAGCCACCTCGCTGCCCAGCTTCACACCTGGTGCCGAATCGAACGCACCAAGCTTGAGCGCCTGCAGTTGTGCCGTCCCGCCCGGCGCGGGCCGCATCCGACCGCTGAGTCGGCCCCGATAGTGTCCATCCACACCGTCGATCTCGAATGCGCCGTTGATCGCCTGCCACATCTCACCCGAGACATCGCCCGCATACGCGCCCTGTTCGCCACGCGCCTCAAATCGTCCCGTAAGCGCCCCCGAACGAATCGCCACATCCAGTTCACAGGTGATCTCACGAATGCGTTCACCTTCGGCATTCCTGCCCGGCACCCACGGGTCGGGCAGCAGCGTCACCTGCATGCGGCCGCGCAGGCGACCATCATCCAGTTCGAGCCCCGAGGCATCCACGTGATGGATCGCTCTGTTCCATGAAGGTGTCTGTCCCTCGGCGGCGACCCAAGAGTTGCCATGCCGCACGAGCGTGATGAAGATCGGGCGACGCTGTTTGCTGAACAGCGCGCTGGTCTCTCGGTGACTCAGCCGCTGCCGGTCCGTTGGTTCGGGGGGGCGGCCCTCCTGGTAGTCACCGGCGAAGCCGCTGAGTTGCAGTTCGAGGATGTACCGGTCCGGCACGACCTTGGCATCAACTTCGAACTGATTCAAACCCGGGCGGACACGCTCCATGCCGCCCAGTTCCCACGGCACCACCGCGCGACGTTGGGCCTTGAGCATCGAGTGCATGTTCTCGCCTTCGCCATAATCGCGATGCCGATTGATCCGGCCGACCATCGCCTGGAACGACCCGCTCAATCGACGGCCATCCCACTGCAGCCCCGACAGATCAAGGTCACTGACATCCAGTCGCTGCTGGAGTCGGCCGCTCGTGGTGTGCAGGCGCGTACGCGTCCAGTCGGTCCCCACGCGGAAGCATTCCAGCACCGCGTGCTCGCGCCGGAATCCGGTCGGATCGAGCTGGGCCGCCACGGCGCGATGCACGAACGCCTGTTCCAGCCTGAGCACCATCTGCCGCGGGCGGCGGCCAGGGCCATCGCTGGAAAGCGCGGCTTCGAGCAACTCGAGCTGATTCGCCGCCAAACGGTCGATCCGACCGTTGGGGGGTTCCTGATCCGATCCCGCCACCATGCGGTACGCGAACAACGTGGCCAGGATCAACACGACTATCGTGAGAGAACGGTTGGCAGACATGTGGACCTCATGCAGCAGTAATTCGAAACATCTCGCGAACGAAAGGCACAACGCCCCACTCACGGGGTTATGGCCCGTTGATACCTGACACCACGCAACCGCCGTGACCAACTCCGCAACCCCGGCCAATGGCGACGCATACTGACCCCTTCTACGCAATATGATGCCTCAGACCACGCTTGATTCTGACTGCGCCGGTCATGCCGGAGCACGTCTCAGGATGTCCGGTCCCATGACCGAGGGAAACGCCATGATCACACGACAAATCACACTCCTTTTCGCGACGGCGGGCATTCTGACGCTCGCCGCCTGTGACAGCGGCAGTCAGCCCGGCGACCAGCAGTCAGGCGGATTGCCTTCCAAGCCCGCTTTCGAGAAGAAACCGACAAGGACGCCAGCGCATGTGCTGCGAACGGACTGGAAACTCCCCCATGATCCGGCACATCGGTTCGGCGATGCCGGGCTCGAGCCGGTCGATGAGGAGTTGGCCGACCTCTACCCCCAGCAGGCCAAGTGGACCAAGTGCGGCGTGATGCGCGGCATCCCGAAACTCGAAGGCCGGAACGCCCTGGCCGTGGCCAGTGGCGAGAGTATCCAGAAAGCGATCGATGAAGCGGACGCCGACGTCATCACCCTCGCCGCAGGCCAGTTCGGGATCGACCAGCCCATCCGGCTCAAGTCGGGCGTCGTCCTGCGCGGCAGCGCGCCGGGTACAACCATCCGGTATGGCGGCCAGACAGAACACGCCGCGATCGTCATGGAGAATCTCAAGGACGCAGGTGTTGAAGACCTCGACCTCGTCTACGCCGACCCGCGCAATTGGGGGTCGGGCGGGCATCGTGCGCCCGGTGTTTACGCCAACGCCCCCGGCTTTGCGCCCGGTGCACCACCCGCCATTCTCATCGAGAACTGCACCGATACGTGGATCAGCGACGTTACCGTGCTCGACGCACTGTCCGAACCACTGCGCGTGCAGGGATCGAACCATTGCACGATTCGAGGCCTGACCGCGCACGGCGTCATCAATCGTGGCAACGGCGCGGGGGAGATCGCCATCGCCAACAGCCACAACCTGCTGCTCACCGGCCTCAACCTGCGCGGCTTGCGGAAAATCACGCTCGAAGGCCCGGTGACCTGGAGCGTGTTCCGCGGCATGATCAGCGGGTGCGGGGTCTACTTCGTGGACAGCGACCGAATCGAGGGAGTGCTGTTCGAAGACTGCCATTTCCTCTTCCGTCCCGGCCACATCTTCGAACCACTGGCCAAGGACCCGATGCCGATGGGGCCCGACTGCCTGATCACGAATTCGAGCGTGTATCACCACGGCACGAACGGCCTGGCCGGCAACGTCATGCAGCCGCGCCTGCCCTACTCGATCAACCCCTATGCCGATCGCGTCACGCATAACGCCATCACCGGGGCGAGTCACAGACACAGCCTGGTTTCCCGGCTGACAGAAACGCTTGATCCGGCCAAGTCGATCACCGCCAAGCCGCGCGTCGCCGTTGGCGCGCAATGGAAGCAGCCGCCGACCGGCATACCGGTTGGGAAAATTCGTAATCAGGCGATCATGGATGACTGGCTCTGGACGACATCGGTCGGCCCGAGAGCCGACACGCTCGATATCGCGCCACTCCTGAAGCAACCGCTCCAGCCGGGCCAGAAGCGTCAGATCGACGGACGAACGGTCGCTGTTGACGCGACTGACGCGTCCCGTGGCGACGCCGACAGGTTCGATCCGCTCAGCCGGCAGAAATTCGTGGGCAAGTCCGGCATGCGCGCCATTCAGCCACCCGGCCGGCCCGTGCCGCTGGTCGATCGCGTCGGTGGCGACTGGCAGGGCGGACTCGTGCTCCAACGCGTCGTTCATATCCCCGGCGGCGCGGCATTGGGGTTTGATATCACAGAAAGCGGGTGCGAAACGCGCGCCTTCCTCAACGATATCGCCATCGATGACAAACACATCTACGAGGTCGAACCGGGCCACCATGTCGTCACCGTCCTGGCGCGGATGTACCGCCCGCCGGCGCTGTCGGACGTCATCAAGAACGCCAGTGTCGCCGTTCGGTTCAGCCTCGAGATGCCGGAGGCAGCCAACAAGATCGAACGCGAAGTGCGCCCGCCCGACAACGGTTTCCTCTACCCGTACATCGCCGCCGACCCGCTCGGCGAGGAGCGCGAAGGGCTCAAGGCGTGGACGCCGTATTACGAACGCCTTCGCAGCGCTGCACTGACCGATCGCACCCCCGCGACGCGCGCGCTGATCGATGAACACAAAGGTCGCCACGTTGCCTGGATCGCCAGGCGCGTGCTCGCCATACTCGAAGACGCTCCCCTGCCCGAAAGCGACGACCTGACCGGTCCGCAGTTGAGCGAACTGGCTGAGTACTATCGACGCCAGGGCCTGCCCGAGCGCGGCTGGGGCATCGGCCGCTGGGTGCGCGAAGAGAACAAGCGGCGCTCGAAGCTCAAGATGCCGAAGATTGATATGCCGACACACCGAGCGTACTACCCCGATGAGGAGATTGACTGATGACCCACCGACACACCACACTCCTCGCCGCGATCGTCCTGATGTGTCTGCCCTCGCTGGTGCACGCCATGGGCATGCGTCCCGTCTGGCTGGGACCGCCATTCCTCGAAGGCTGGGTGCCGGAGGATGTCGACGCGGTGCGCGGCGTGATCGTGCTCAACGGCTGGCCGAACGACGGCCGCTGGAACGAGGCCGCCGCCTATTGGAAGTTCGCCGTGCTGCGCATCAATACCGACGGTTACGGCGCCGACATCGATGAGAACGACCCGAAACTCGGGCACCTCAAGAAGGGCCGAACGGCCATGATCACGGCGCTGGTCCACGGACTGCGACGTCTCGGCGAGGTCACCGGCCATCCCGAGATCGAACACGTACCCCTCGTGACCAGCGGCTTTTCGCGTTACTCCCCATCCGCCCAGATCTACATGGCCGCCTTCCCGGATCGGGCGCTGTGCTTCCTGAACGGCAATGGCGGCGGCGGCGATGGTGACAGCGCCGAGCAACAGCTCGTATGGAAGCAAACGCCCAGCCAGGGATTGCAGTGCGAGTGGGAGAACATCCTCAGCGGCGGCGACAAGGGCCAGCTTCTCGATCGCTGGTGGAAGCGGCCGGAAGGTAATCTGTCGATGTGCGGCATGACGTGGCGCGTGTACCACAATCCGCATACATTCGCCGATCTCGGCATTGTCTTCGTGGATCAGGTGATTCAGCGGCGCATCCCCGAGAACTGGAACCCGAAGAAGGGCCCCGTCAAACTGCGGCCGGTGAAGTTTGAGGAAGGCTGGCTCGGAAGTCACGAGGGATGGCGCGTTCCGGTGGAGGAGATCTTCAAAACGGACAACGAGAACCAGCCCATCGCGCCATACAAGAAGTTCAAGGGTGACAAGGCGCGCGCCTCGTGGCTGATCAGCGAAGAAATGGCCTGGCACTGGCGGGCCTTCAACAGCCGCTACCCCTTGGCACACGTGATCCAGCCGGGACAGGCCAACATCGTCTACTACGACAACGAGAACAAGCCGCCCGTGGCGCACCTTGAGTGCGGCGTGCGCGCGGGCGTCCCCTTCAACGCGGCCGTGCGCGGCGACACGCACAACCTCGCCAAGATCGAGTTCTTCGCCAACAACATCGCGCTCGGCGAGACCAAGACCTTCACCGGCGGCGAAGCGCCTTTGGGCGGCACGCGGTATGCCGTCGCCTCGATCGAAGCCACCATCGAGAAACCGGGCATCTATGGACTGATGGCGCGATACACCACCGAAGACGGCACGATCGGCTGGACACGTCCGCTGCCGCTGGTCGTCTGGCAGGCGCCGAGCAAAGCCGCCGCATCGACGGATCACGGCGAGGGCCAAGGCGGCGAAACCGCGCCCACCGGCGCGTCGGCCACCGCTGCGGATGCAAGTGAATCCGCCGACGATGCGGGATCGAGCGGCAGTTGATCCCAGTATTGGAGTCGGTTGATGCACAGTGGAGAACAAGCGGAATTTTCGAGCAGTGGCCTGACCCGCCGCGAGATGCTTGCCCTCTCGGCCACCGCGGCCATCGGCTTCGCGCGCCCCGCAACGCGCGCCACCGCTTCGGAAGGAACTGCCGCCACCATGAAACGCCCCAACTTCCTGGTGTTCCTGGCCGACGATCAGGGCATCGAGCACGTGGGCTGCTACGGCAACAAGATCGTGCGCACGCCGCACATCGATCGTCTGGCAGGTGAGGGCCTTCGCTTCACGCGCGCCTTCACCCCCACGGCCATGTGCGCTCCGTCTCGTTCGGCGCTGTACACGGGTCTGCATCCCCATCGCAACGGCGCCCATGCCAATCACAGCCGCGTCCGCCCCGGCGTGAAGAGTCTGCCGCATTACCTGCAGCCATTGGGCTATCGCGTGGGCCTGGCCGGCAAGGGGCACATCGGCCCGGACGAGGCCTTTCGGTTCGAGCGCATGCGTCATCACGGCCGGGATATCGGGAAGTTCCTCGACGGCGACGGGCCCTTCTGTCTCGTGATCGCCTCGAACCAACCGCACGGGCCGCACAGCAAGCAGACGCCGTACAAGCCCGAGCAGATGCCGGTCCAGCCGCACCATGTCGATACACCGCAGATGCGCAACCTGATGACGCACTACTATGCCGACATCGACCAGCTCGATCGCGAGGTCGGCCAGACGATGCAGATGCTGCGGCAGCGGGACCTCGAGCAGAACACCATCGTGGTGTACGCATCGGATCACGGCTTCACGCTGTTCGCCAAGTGGACCTGCTACGAAGCGGGGCTGCATGTGCCGATGATCGTCCGCTGGCCGGGCGTCGTTCGGCCGCAGCAAACGACCGACGCGATGGTCAGTTTCGTGGACGTCGTGCCCACTTTCATCGAACTGGCCGGCGGCAAGGCGATCGACTCGCTCGATGGCCGCAGCTTCGCCGGCTTGCTGCAGGGCAAGACGACGAAGCGCCGCGACCTGATCTTCGGCGCGCACACCAACCTCGGCATTCACCACGGCGAGCCGTACCCCGTCCGCAGCGTGCGCGATGCGCGCTACAAGTACATCCGCAACCTGCTGCCGGGCGCCACGTTCAAGTGCGTCGTCACCCATGAAAAGGACGGTTCGCTCAAGGAATCGGGTCTGTTCGCGTCGTGGCGCGAAGCCGCGAAGACCGACAAGCACGCCGCGGCGCGGGTTGGTCATCTGCTCAAGCGCCCGGCCGAGGAGTTGTACGATCTTGAGAGCGATCCCCACGAGTTGACCAATCTCGCCGCGCGTCGTGAGCTTGCCGCGAAGAAGAAGCAGCTTTCCGACGCCCTCGACAGGTGGATGAAGGCGCAGGGCGACCCCGGCGCCGCGGCGGAAACACATCGTCGCAAGTGACAACAACGCGCCGCGGCGTGGCACGACCTTGCATCGACGCTGATCGATTCTTTGAGGCTTTGAGGGTATCATCACAGACTCCCGTCGGGCTCCCCCGGCGCTGCGAACCCGCGACGACTTCTTGGCTTGCGCGCGAGTGAACGATGATCTGGCTTAGACGCATCCTCCTCGGCTCCTTCGTCCTCGGCGCGGCCGCCCTGCTCGCCTTCGGGCCACGGCCGGATGTGGGTGAGAAGCAGGGCGTGGTCGTCATCGATTACTGGGAGAAATGGGGCGGGCTCGAGGGCTCGCAGATGCAGCAGATCGTCGACCAGTTCAACGAAACAGTCGGCACGGAGAAGGGCATCCACGTCCGCTACCTGTCCGTGAGCCGCGTGAATCACAAGACGCTGGTCTCGACGGCCGCGGGCGTGCCGCCCGACGTTGCGGGCGTTTGGGTGGATCAGATTCCGCAGTTCGCGTCGCTGGGCGCGCTCGAACCGCTCGACGAGGCGCTGCTTGATCGGCAATACGGCATCAACGCCGATTACTACAAGCCCGTCTACTGGGAAGGCTGTCGCTACGAGGGACGTCTCTACGGCCTGGTAAGCACCCCGTGGGCGGTGGCGCTGCACTGGAACAAGCAGATCTTCCAGGACAACGCTCAGGTAATGGAGCAGGCGGGGCTCGACCCAAGCCGCCCGCCGCGGACGATCGAGGAACTCGACCGCTATGCCGCGGCCCTCGATGTCATCCATCCCGACGGCTACGTCGAACGCGCCGGCTTCCTTCCGCTGCACCCGGGCTGGTGGCTGCCCTACATGAGCATCTGGTTCGGCGGCGATGTCTATGAGCCGCAGTCGCGCCAACTCACCCTCAACACACCGGCGAATCTCGCGGCGTTCGAGTGGATCCAGCGCTACCCGAGGAAACTCGGCGTGGATTCGATGAGCGAGTTCAACCAGTCGCTGGGCAATCCATCCTCGCCGACCGCGCCCTTTGTCGTCGGCACCCTCGCCATGGAGCAGCAGGGACCATGGCGCGCCAACTACTTCGAGCAACTCAAGCCGAGCCTCAACCGCTGGCGCATGAGCAAGCAGGAGGAGCACCGCCTGCCGCCCGAAGCCCGCAAGCAGAACTACGCCTGGGGCGCCGCGCCGTTTCCGACCGTCGACGGGCGCAATGATGTGACGTTCGCCGGCTTCGACGTGCTGGTCATCCCGCGCGGGGCGCGGCACAAGCGCGAAGCCCTCGAGTTCATCGCCTATGTCAACCGTCAGGATGTGATGGAGAAGCTCTGCTCCATGCACAGCAAGAACTCTCCCTTGCGTCAGATCAGCGATGACTTCGTTCGCAACCATCCGAACCCCTATCTCGACGTGTTCGAGGCGCTCGCCTCCAGCCCCAATGCCCGCACCACGCCGCGTGCGCCGACGTGGATCGAGACTTTCGATGCCATGAACACCGCGGCGCAACGTGTCTACCTCCTGGAACAGACGCCCGAAGAAGCGCTCGATGAAGTCCAGCGACGCATGCAGCACAAACTCGACCGCTTCTACGAACGCGACCGACAGCGAAAACTCGACAAGGAGTCGGCCCGTTGATCCTGACGCGCGGCGAGCGACGAAACCTGCGGCTGGGGCTGCTGTTCGTCTCGCCATGGCTCGTCGGGTTCGCCGCATTTGTCGCGCTGCCCATCGGCCTTTCGTTCTATTACTCGCTCACCGACTACCCGCTGCTTCGCGAGCCGGTTTACATCGGCCTGGAGAACTACGCCGAACTGCTGTGGGACCGCGATGAGGCCGGGCAGATCGGTGACCCCGTCTTCTACAAGGCGCTGATCAACACGCTCTACTACGCGGCCATGGCCATCCCCGCGAGCCTGCTCATCTCGCTCGGGCTCGCGCTGCTGCTCAATGCCCGGATACGCGGCCAGGCCTTCTACCGCACCGTGATCTTCCTGCCGACCCTGGTCCCCATGGTCGCCTCGGCCATGCTGTGGATGTGGCTGTTCAATGCGCGGCTGGGACTGATCAACGCCCTGCTTCGCGAAGTGGGCATCAAGGGCCCGGCCTGGCTGGGCAGCACCGATTGGGCCATGCCCGCCCTGGTCATCATGAGCCTGTGGAGTGTCGGACACGCCGTGGTGATCTACCTGGCCGGCCTGCAGGATGTGCCGCGCGAAATGTACGAGGCGGCCGAGATCGACGGCGCCGGACCGTGGGCGCGCCTTTGCCATGTCACGCTGCCCTTCCTCTCGCCGGTTATCTTCTTCAACCTCATCATGGCCATCATCCATTCGCTGCAGGTCTTCGCCGTCCCCTACATCATGACGCGCGGCGGGCCGGCCCACGCCACCTACTTCTTCACCATGTACCTCTACGACAGCGCGTTCACATACCTGCGGTTCGGCTATGCCAGCGCGATGGCGTGGATCCAGTTCCTGATCATTCTCAGTCTGACGGCCGTGGCGTTCTGGTCGTCCAAGCGATGGGTGCATTACCAGGGAAGCTAGATGGCCGCGATTCAGGACATCCAGGAGGCGATCGTCAACGCCATCCACGCCCTCTGGCAGTTTCCCAGCGTCCGTGGCTTCGCCGTCGTGTTTCTGCTGGGGCCGCCCGTCGTCCTGCTGGTCGGCTGGGGCGTGCACCGGGTGTTGCACGCGATCACGACGTCGCGGCCGACGCGTGCCCAGCGCCTGACGGTGCATATCGCCCTACTTTGCATCGGCGTCGGCTTCATCCTGCCGCTCGTGTGGATGATCTCCACCAGCCTCAAACCACTCGACCAGACGCAGGAACTCACGCCCTCGTTCATCCCTGTCCAGTGGTTCACGCGGATCGAAGACAAAACGGTGCCCGTCAAACTGCAACTGACGCTCACCGAGCAGCACGCGGTCGTGCGCGAGGGTGACGCGGGCCTGCCGCGCCTGGTGCCGGAGGCCGAGATCTCGCAGTTCACGGTCATTCGCCGCATCGATGCCAGCGAGAAGCAACCTTGGGCGAAGGTCCGCATCGACTCGCCCGATGCGGCCGCCGCCGGCAAGTGGTACGTCGTGCCGATGGCGGACATGGAGCAGCGCATTTCGCCGCAATGGGGCAACTATGCCGATGTGATTTCCCATGAGCAGATGCACTTTCCGCTCTTCGCAAGGAACACGCTGATCATCGCGGTGCTGTGCGTGGTGGGTATGACGCTCTCCAGCGCCTTCGTCGCCTACGGTTTCGCGAAGATCAACTTCCGCGGGCGCGGCGTGCTCTTCGCCATCATGCTCGCGACGATGATGATCCCGTTCCCGGTCACGATGGTCTCCATGTTCGCCATCTTCCGGTGGATGGGCGAGAACGGGCTCGGACAATGGCTCGGCACATTCCGGCCGCTGTGGGTGCCGGCCTGGTTCGGCTCGGCGTTCAACATCTTCCTGTTGCGCCAGTTCTTCCGGACGCTGCCCGACGAGTTGTCTGAAGCCGCGCGAATTGACGGCTGCTCGGAACTGGGCATCTTTCTCCGGATCGTCCTGCCGCTGAGCCGCCCGGCGCTGGCGGTCGTGGCGCTGTTCACGTTCATGGCCGTGTGGAATGACTTCCTCGCGCCGCTGGTGTACCTGCAGGACCAGCAGCAGTACACGCTCGCGCTCGGCCTGCAGACGTTCCAATCCCAGCACGGCGGCACCGAGTGGCATTACCTGATGGCCGCGTCCGTGCTGATCCTCGCGCCGGTCATCGTGCTGTTCTTCATCGCCCAGGAAACCTTCATCCAGGGCATCGCGACGACGGGCATCAAGTAGCCTTACTGCGCCGCATCGATGCGCGGCACGGACCCGCCGAGCACCACGTGCACCTTCCCCGCTCGACGGATAACCGCGTGGTTGCCATTTGAACTGGACGTCTTACCCAGCGTCACTTCTTCGCTTTCCTTCCCGAGCGTCACGCGGATCGATCCATCCTTCAGCGTCTCGAAGCGCGGCTCGCCGTCACCGCGACGCCGGGGATACAACACCCACAGCGTGGTCGACCCCGGCTCGGTTTCCAGCCGCACCCATTTCTGATACTCGCCGCTCGCCCACCGGCCTTCGTGGCCCTTCGGTGGGATCAACACCTTCCCGTCGCTCTCGCGCACTTCCTCGGCGCTGGGCCCATCGGCGCCATGGCCCTTCCCGCCGCCGTAGTACCAGTCGCGCAGCTCGTAGCCGCGCACCTCCGCCTGGGCCAGGTAGATCACGGCATCAGTCTCCCACTGACCTTCGGCGCGGATCAGCCGCGCATCCTGCTTGTCACGCTGCACGTCGCGCGCCAGCAGATGAATGTTCACCTGTTGCGGCTGATCGGTCTGCGTCTCGTCGCGAACAACCAGGTAGTCGTTGAGCTTCGATCCCTTCGGGTGCTTCACCAGCATCAGGTAGCGGCGATGCGTGATCGACTTCACGCTACGTCGCGGGTAGCCGTAATGGAAGATCGCATGCCGCGGGAAGATCGGCCGCAGTTCCAGGTTCGCGCTCGATCGCTCCGCGACGACCACGTCGGCCGCGTCATCCGATGCAAAGGCCAGCACCTTCGCCGTGCCGTGGATCTGCTCCATCGCCGGCACGGCATTGTCCGTGCCCTTGTGGGTGTACTCGGTCGTCTTGCCGAACGTCATGCTGTTGTGCAGCGCCGCGTGGTCGCCGCGCGGGCCGTACGAACAGTTGTAGTCGAGCGACACCGGATCGCCCACACCGTAGAAGTGGTAACTCAGTTCATCGTTGTGATAGTGCCCGCGGCGCGGCCCGGCCTTCAATGTCACGAATGTCTCGCGCTCATCGCCGAACCGGCTGCGCATGATCGATCCGAAACCATAGAAATGCCGGCTCGACCACTCCATCTCATCCAGCGACATCGGCTCGATCGACGCATCCACATCCAGCAGGTCCTTGTACAGATCCCCACCCATGCCCTGGTCCTTGAACATCTTCCAGACGCCCATCATTTCAGAGGCGAACGCCGGGTCGGCCTGCTTGTAGAACTTCGCCAGCTTGCCGAACACATGTCCGTCGCCCAAGCCCCAGCGGTGCGTGTCGCCGATCGGCGCCTGGTGACGGATACCAATGCGCCGATCCAACGGCGTCAGCAACTGCCGATGCCAGATGCCCGTCTGCTTGAACAGCTCGTTCTCCGCGACGGGATTGCTGTCGCCGATGTTGTAGAAGACCTGCGCCAGATCGAGCTGCATGCCCAGCGCGTACGTGCTGTACCCCGGGCACTCGTAGCCGACGCCGTCCGGCGCCAGCAGCGTCTTGGCCACATCCTCATCGAAGTTGCGCCGGCCGAACGCCAGCCACCGCTTCGCGTGCGGATGATCCAGCATCGCCGCGCCGGCGAAGATGGCCACCTGGTACTTGTCCGTGTGGAAGTTCGGATTGCCGGGGTGCCAGCCGTTCTCCCAGCCTGGCCAATGATCAAGATCGGTGAAGATATACCCCAGCGCCGCCGTCCCAGCGCCGCCGATGGGCTTGCCGCCGCTGAAGAGGTCCGCACCTGGAAACGCGTTGGCGATGCGCCGTGTGTAGGTTGTGGGGTTGAGAAAGTCATCCTGGTAGCGCGTGCCGATCCATTGCCCACCGGACGGCGCGCCGCGCCCGCGCACGGGCTGGCCGGCGATCAACTTCAGCAGGTTCTTCTCCTCGCTCTTGAGCTTCGCGGCCTTCTCGTAGCGCCGAACGATACGCATCTCCGGCGTGTCGCGCCCGGCCCGGTAGTCCGCCTGCAAACGCTCCAGGCGCTCGCGGCTGATCAGGATGTGCGGGCCGGCCTTCGCCGGATCACGCTCCCACGACAGCACGTACCCCATCTGCTTCTGCAACGTCCAGTCCACGTGGCGACGCACCTGGTTGTTCAGCTTGCCCGTGTCATCAAACAACCTGCGCGGCCCGGCGCACAGGGCATAGCTGCGCTTGCCGCGCGACATCGGGAACTCCAGCCGCGCCTTGTCGCCGTCACGCACGTGGCAGCGGATCTTCTGCGGATGCGGGTTCAGCCACTTGATCGGATGCGTCGCCACCACGCCGATGGCCGGCGCGTCGGCATCGTAGGCGGAAGGCCGAAACGCCTTCTCGTCCTTGGCCGGCCCGCCGCCGCGCGTGATGAAGAAGTCCTGCCCGTGCCCCGGCGACTGCGTCCAGCGCGGCTGCAGGGTCACGAACGGGCCGCGCTGCATCGGGTGCGGCTTCAGCGCCACCCAGTTCATCCGGTTGTTGCCGCCGAAACCCTCCCAGCCGAACCAGCGAATCCACATCACCGTGTCGGCCTTCAGCTTCTTGTCGAACTCAAGCTCGTACCCCAGGCCGTGGGCATCCGGATACGCCTCGACGACATCGATCCACGGATCGCCGACGACGAACTGCCACATCGCCTCGTAGCGGGTGTTGTCCGCGAAGCCAATCTCGTGCGTCACGCGGATGAGCACCGGGCCATTGGCCGCGACCTTGGTTCGCGCGTACCTCACTTCGTGATCGCCGGTGAAATGCGATCGCCCCGCCAGGCCGTCGATGCCCGGCAAACCGATGCCCCGGACCGGCCCGGGCAGTTCGCTCAGCTTCTTGCCCGCGTGCGCCTTCGTGTAGCGCGGCAGGACGATGCGGTAGATACCGTTGCTGATCTCAAGCTCATGGTCGCGCTCGGTCAGCTCCATGGGCGAATCGACCTTGCCGCGCTTGATGGCGACATCCACGCCCGGCCGGCCCGCGGCCGTCTTGTCGTCCCGATCGATCGTCGCGATCAGGTACACGCGCGGCTCGCCCTTCGCACCCGGCACGATCTGCGCCGGACGCTCCCGCCCGCCGACGACGGCCATCACATCGCCCGCGGCCAGTTCGTCATCGACGCCGAACGACACCAACTCCCACGGCCAGGTCAGGTGCAGATCGTTCTCGATGGTCGTTTCCATCGCCGCCCGGGCCGCGGGGGCGCAGGCGATCAGGGCAAGACAAGTGACGGCGATGGTCAGCTTCAGTTCACGCATGGGTAAGGCCTTTCATCGACTCGCGGCCGAGTCATCCTGGTCAATGGACATCTCCGGGGTGGGGCGAACGTCTCGCCCGCCATCGCGGTGGGGTGGGCGTCTCGCCCGCCTTCGGCCTGCAGGGCCGACACACCAGCGCCCAATAGCGCACATTGATTCCTAGAACGTATCGGCCCGGCATGCCATGCCAGGAATCTGACCACGGCCAGCGCCGCGATCGCCCCGACGGGCGGAGCAAGAACAAGGACCCACAGCACGAACGGCCTGCCGCGCCCATAGGCTTAGCTCTCCCGACACCCAAACCGCTCTGGCGCGCTCTGAGAGGGGGCAACCGCTCACAACTGCGCTCATACGTAAAGAAAGGGCCGAAAAACCGATCAAAAGTGCCGTGTTTTTGGCCCCGTTTCGCGCCGTTTCTGTTGGTTTCTGTCAGATCCCGCAGGATTCCGCAGCCTTCCCAGCGGCGTGAGTTTGCGATTCTCATTTCTGGCAACTCCAGAATCGGTCAGTTCGTTGCTGCCTTCAGGAACCCGGGGATGCCAATCCCCGAACTCCATCGCGCGAGAACCAGACATCCCGAAGCCCAGGGATTACCATCCCTGGGCCCCACCAATCCCGGGCCCCGGTGCGCAAGAGCCGGCATCCCGAAGCCCAGGGATTACCATCCCTGGGCCCCGCCATCCCCAGCCCACGCCATCCGTGGGCTCCCGCGCGGACCGCTCGCGCGAAGCGCCTCTACCATGGGACGAAGGACCGCCCTGGTGCGCACAAAACGCCCCATTTTTCGCCACCAACGGCCGCAACTCCCGTCGCGGCCTGGCGCCAAAAAAAATGCGCCGCCGCCGGAATCACCAGAAAATTGGGGTCACATTCTGCGCACAACCTGACCCGTCACGCCGCGCCTTCAAAGCCTACGTGCTGACAACCTCAGCCTCACCACGGAATATCCCCCACGCGCGGCGTCGGCATGTGCAGGCCGCGCTGGCCGGAGAAGTTGCGATTCGGGCGCGGGGGCATCGGCTGGGCATTCGGTACGCCCACCAGTCGGCCGTCCTTCGACCAGCCCTTCTCATCACCGGGCAGCTCGTCGATGAGCTTGGCGGTAAGCGCGGCCAGCGTGTCCGCGTGCTTCGGGTCGCCCGCGATGTTGTGCAGCTCGTACGGATCTTCCCGCATGTCGAACAACTGCACGCAGTTGCCCGTGGCGTAGTAGACGAGCTTGTAGCGGTCGGTGCGGACCATCCGCGTGGACGCCCCGCCCTCGCCGGCGCTGCCGTAGCCCCACGCGCCGAACAGGTGCTCGCGCTGCGCCCGGCCGACCATCGACGTGCCCTGGCAATGCCGCGGCGGGGTGATGCCCGCCAGCTCCAGCAACGTGGGCATCACATCGCGCAGGCCGATCAACCGCTCATCCACCCGGCCGTGCCCGACCGTGCCGTCCTCCGACTGCTGCTTCGTACCCACGAGGATCATCGGCACGCGGGCCGAATCCTCGTACATCCAGTGCTTGGCCCACAGGCGATGGTTGCCCAGCATGTCGCCGTGGTCGGCGGTGAAGCAGACGATGGTGTTGTCCATCATCCCCTCCTGCCGCAACGTGCCCAGCACGATGCGAAGCTGGTGGTCGATGTGCGTGCAGTGCGCGTAGAACGCGCGGCGGATGGCCCGGATCTGCTCCGGCTTGAAGTTGCGGTTGTGATTGAGCTGGCCCTGGATCTCGCGTTGGATCGCGATCTCAAGCGTGTTGTGATCGCCGGCCGCCCAGTCGCCGATGAACGGGTCCGGCACGTCGATGTCGCGGTAGATGTCCAGGTACGCCTGCAGCGGATTGAGCGGCGGATGCGGGTGGCTGAATGAGAGGTACCAGAAGCCCGGCCGCAGCGGATCGCGGCGGATGATCTGCCGCGCCATCATCTTGGCCGCCCAGTTGGTTACGTGCAGCGACTCATCGAGTTGCCATGGGCGCCAGGTGTACTCGTTGTTGTTCATGCCGCTGGCGAAGCGCTCGCCCGCGTGGCCGTGGTCGGCCAGGAACAACTCGTAGTCGTCGGCGCGGCAACCCTCGTGCCCGCGGCCTTCCTCGTCCAGCAGCACTTCGTCGAACCCGATGCGCTGGCGCTGCGGCTGCACGTGCAGCTTGCCCACGGCGTTTGCCTGGTAACCCGCGTCGCGGAAGGCCTGGGCGACGGTGGGCACATCGGGCATGGGCATGTTGTCGTTCTGGAGCATGCCGTGATCGTGCGGCGCGAGGCCGGTCATCAGCGTCCGCCGCGCGGGCACGCAGACGGGGCACTCGGAGTACGCGTTGGGGAAGCGCACGCCGTTGGAGGCCAGTTGATCGAGCGTGGGCGTAAGGACAGAAGGATGCCCCGCGCAACCCAGCAGCGAGCCGGGCCAGTGGTCGGTGCAGATGAGAAGAACGTTGGGTCGAGTGTCTTGCGGCATGGGCTGAGCGTAGCAAAGGTGCACGCGGGTCGCCACAGCCGGAGACGGGAGCAGGCAAGCCGATCTGTCTGCGGTGCGCCATGCCTTCAAGCCCCTGCGGCGCTTGAGCAGGCCCGCCCGGCGAGGGCATCCGCAACGCCATCTGTCATTTCATCCGCATGGGCGGCATGTACCGGCCCTTCGTCGCGGCGATGAACTCGTCGAGCCGGCGCTCGGCCCCGGGGGCTTTCATCAGCTTGGCCAGTTCGGCCTCGGCCCACGACTTGAGCTTGTCATCTTTCGCCGCTTCCGCGCACTGCACCAATACCCACATCGCGCGCGGGTCGGCGGGGTCTTCCTCGATCAGTTCCTTCGCGCGGTTGGTCATCTGGTCTTCTGCGCCGTCCAGCCAGGCATGGAGCAATCTGCCTTCCCAGTGGCGCGGCCGCGCTTGATGCAGCGCGATCAGGTGCGGCCGCGCTGTATCGAAGTCGGCCTCGTCGCCGCCGAGCGCGAGCAATGCCAGGTAGTACCACGCTTCGGCGCAAGGCGGCTGGGCCTCGACCGCACGAGTCAGGGCGCGCGACACCACTTGCGTCTCCGCGCCCGACTCGAGCTGTGCCACGCCCAGCAGGCACCACGCCTCGCCGTCATTGGGTTCGGCTTCCGTCGCCTTCGTAAGATGCTCGATCGCCGCCTTCAGATTCCCCGCGCGCAGGGCAATCCGTCCTGCATCGGTCGTCCCGGCCGGGTACTTCGCCGAACGGTAGTTGCGGCCGTAGGTTTGGCTGTCGCCGAGCCGCTCGCTGTTGGCCGGCAGGTCGGTACGCAGCGTCTGGCGGATGCGCTCGTAGGCCTGTTCATCGGCCTCGAGCTTCACGGGGAGGACGGTGTCCATCAGCACCTGTTCGCCGGCGCGAACGACATAGCGCCCGCCCGCCCGCGCTTCGTCGCCCACGTAGCGCAGCGGCGCGCCCGGCCCCACGCCGCGCGGGAAACGCGCCGCTTCCGCGCCGTCGATCACAAGCGACAGCGCATCGTGCTCGCGATACACGAACAACTCGACAACGCCATCGCCGCCCTTCGCCGCCTCCAGGTTCACCGCCACATCATCATTCGCGCAGTCCACCTTGCCGATGCCGGTGGTCATCACGTATCGCAGCGTGTATTCGAAGGCCTCGCCCGGGCCGATCCAGTGCTCGACCTGTTCGAAGATGCTGTCCGTGCCCGTCCACAACTCCAGTAGCGGGCCGGATCGCTCCTCGCTGTTGTAGAACTGCTTCGCCCCCGGCGCCTTCGCAGGATCCGTGATGCGCAGGCGATTGACCTTCGGCTCGGGATAGTACAGCCCCACGAACGGGTGCTTCATCGCCCAGCCGAAGACGCTCGCGCCCTTTTTCGCGCTGACCTTCCACATGGGCGTGTCGTGGTCGACATACGGCCGGAAGTCCTTGCCGTTGTGATGACTCACATGCGCGGCGGGGAAGATCCACTGCGCCGTGGTCTTCGGGTGTTTCACACCTTTCGAGCCGGCCTTGTGCAGCACGCCCTCCTTCGTGTGGTACCGCGGGAACAGCGCATCGTTCCAGAGCTGGCGGCCCTGCTTGTAGGGCGTCGGGTTGGTGATGCGGTAGGTCACCGTGAACGACGCATCCCCCGGCCGCAGCGTCACGTGCTGCGACAGCAGCATGTTGCTGTAGCGGCCGAACATCCGGGCATTCCACGGCTGCGTGAAGCGCGAGAACTCGTGCCACATGGCGATCGTCGCCGCGCCGTCGCCATGCCGCACGACGCGCCACGACGCGGGCTGGTCCGGCAGGCGAATGCCGTGCTCCTTGTACGGGAAGCTCACCTTGACGCCGGACTCCCAGCCGACGATGCCGTTGTGGCAGGTGTCCTTCAGCAGGAACATGTCCTGCCCGCCTTCCGGCGCGTACTTGCAGATCACCCGCGCCACCGGCCCGCCGGCCTCGGGCACAACCACGACCTTCAGGTACTTGTTATCCAGTTCCACCGTCTTGAACGTGCGCGGCCCGCGCGACAGCACCTTCTTGCGATCCTCGAAGTTCGCGCCGTTGGAATTGGGCCGCGTCTTCCACCGCATCTCGTACTCGGTGTACTGCAGCGTCATCGCGCCCTCGGACACCTCGACCCCGCGCCCGCACGCGGCGGCGCAGCCGACCAGGAGCAACACCATCACCGCCATCGCGCCATGGTGGACAGATCTGTAATCATCCGGCATGGGTCAACTCACTCCTGCAAGCGTAACGCCGTCTCAGTCCCGGCCGCCTAATCCCGCCGGTACATCGGCAGGTAACGGTAGTACACCTCGAGGGTCAACGTGGCCATGGCCGTGGAATAGATCCGCCCGCCCTGCTTGCCCCAGCGGCTGTTGCGGTACTCCCAACTGCCGTCCGCCTCGCCGCCGTTGCGCTGCGTGCTGATCAGCTTCGCCTGCATGGCCTCGTTCCACTGCGGCCAGGCCGCGCTGTCACTGTGCAACAGCGCCAGCGATGCGTAGTACCACAGGTAGTAATCCGCGTTGCGTCCCTTGCGCGGCTTCTCGCGCAGCAGGTATTGCGTCAGTTCCTCGCGTTGCCCGTCGTTGAGCTGCTGCCCGAGCAGGATGCGGCTGAACACGCCTTCGGCGGTCATGGTCGTCGTCGGGCGGTTGCCGTCGTAGCCGGCCAGGATGCCGTGCTTGCCGCTTTGCACCCGCTTGAGCCAGCGGAACGCTCCCTGCTCCACGCGATCGGGCACCTCCGCGCCAAGGCGCTTGACGCTGTGCAGCGCCATCACCTGCCAGCCGAACACACTGGTGTCGCCGCCCTTGTTGGGCGCGCCCGGCGCGTAGCGCCAGCCGCCGGTCTTCTCATGCTGGGCCGCGATGAGGAACCGCCCGCCCTCCACCGCCGCGGCGCGATAGCGCCGGTCGTCGGTCATCAGCGCCGCCTCGGCCAGGGCCAGCGTGGCGATGGCGTGGTCGTACATGTTCGCGTCGGTCGACGCGCGGCCGCGCATCTTCTTCTCGCCGCGCAGATCGCCATCCTTGTCCTGCACGCGCATCAGCGCTTCCAGACCCTTCTCGACGGTCTGGGCATAGGGCGAATCGCCGCCGGGCGTGTGGTTGGCGGCGAGGAAACACAACAACGCCAGTCCGGTCAGCGCCTGGTCGTGCTTGTGGTTCTTGTTGCGATCGCTTCGGCTGTTCAGGAACGTCCAGCGACCATCGTCAGCCTGGTGGTTCTTGAGGAACTCAAGCGCGCGATGGACCGCCTCTTCCGACCTGGTCGATCCGCCCAGCTCGTCCAGCAGCTTCTTGCGTCGCTCGACGGTTCGATGGAAAAGCGATTCCGGCGTGGACAGCTTCACCGGTCCAAGCAGGTCGTCCCTTATCGCCAGCCGCTTCTCGCCGTCCTCGATTTCGATCGGCGCCAGTTCCACCGGCAGATCCGGCGCAAGCCGCGGCGGGCGAGCCAGGGACTTGACCGCTTCCGGCGCCGGCGGCTGCATGGCCGTGGGCGAACGGCGGCGCGAGGCCGACTCGACTTGCAGGGCGACCGCCTGCGACCGCGGCGCTTCGCTCGTCGGCTGCTCGGCCACCTGTCGCTCCGTCGCGGCCGCGCGGCTGTCGGCGGGCGCCGTCACGTCCGGCGTCTCGAGTTCGGGCGTCACCCGCACATCGATGGCCGGCAACGACGCGGCGACCTGCGGCACCACCACGATCGCCCGCGCGCGGACCTGCGACGGCGTCGGCTCTTTCACCTGCGGCGAAATGAGTTCCACGTCCTCCCGCGCCGCATCGGCCTGCGCCGTCGCCACGCGCCGGCTCTCCGTGCCGCTGGCCGGCGCGGGTTCGACTTTCGCCTCGTCGCGCACGACGCGCTCCCTGCCGACATCCGGCAACGGCGCGTCGAGCACTGCCGGCGCGGACGTACGAACCTGCGACTCGGGGCGCGGCGTGTCCGGCGATTCCACCTCCGGACCGATGGTCTTCGGCGCGATCGCGCGGCGCATGGCGCGCTGCATCGGCGTCTCCGGCGCGACTTCCTCGAACGATGCCGAGGAGGTGGCCAGCACCAGCCGCGCGTTCGCCTCCGGATCATCCACGCGAAGTGGGTCCTTCGCCGGGTCGTTCGCCTTGATGCGATCCGCCTGCACCATCTCCAGCGGGGTGACATCCGGCTGGATGCGCGGCATGTTCGCCCGCACCTCGACGCGCTCGACTTCCGGGCGCTCCTCCGGCGTCGGCGGCTTGGGACGCGCCAGGTTCACCACCACGCGCGGCGGTTGCGGTACGGTGCGATCCAGCGCCATCCGTCGCTCGGCCGGGGGCGGCTGCCATTCACTGGCCACCGGCGCGCTGGTGTTGACCTTCGGCGGCGGCACCGGCAACTGCGTCAACTGCGCCTGCGTCTGCATTCGAACCTGCATCTCGTCGGCGACGTCCAGGTCCACCAACAGGTCCATCGAGTCGCCCTCTCCGCCGGGCACGATGGCATGGACGATCACGATCACGCTGAACAGGAACGTCAGCAGCAGGTGAATCAGCAGCGAAAGCACCGCGGCGCGCTGGAACGTGGACAGGTGCGGCACCTGCTCCTTGCGCAGGGTGAAAAGGAACGGCAGCAGCAGCAAAATCAGCAGCAGCACCAGCCACCATCCCCAGCCGCCCGGCAGCGCGGGGATGCCCGGCCGGCGGTACTCGCGGAAGACCTCGCGCGACTCGGCCTCGTGCAGGTCCAGCCCGATGCCCCCGCGGTTGGTGCTCACCAGCAGACGAAAGCCCCCGGCGAACGGGCGCGGATCGACCTCGTCGTACGACGAGTTCACGCCTTCGCCCAGGTGTTCGACATCAAGTGGCAGGCCCTCGGCGTCCAGCCGCGCCCGGTAGACGTCGAAACCGCCCAGTCCACCTTCGCGATTGGAGGCGAAGTAGAGGAAGTCGCCGATGGGCGACAGCGCGCAGGCGCCTTCGCGCGCCGGGGTGTTGATCGCTTCGAGGGCGGCCGCGTTGCGCCAGTCCGGCGCTTCGCCGGCCGCCGGCGGCGCGGCCTCGGCCTTGTAGATATCGAGCGCCGCGGAGGGATCGGCCAGCACCGTCGCCCGCCAGGGCGCTTCCTGTCGCGCATCGTCGCCCACGCGCCGGCTGCTGGCGAAGTACAGCCGTCGACCATCCGGCGAGAGCGCCGGGTCGTATTCGTCGTAAGGCCCGTTGATCGCCGCGCCGAGATTGACCGGCGCTTGCCAGCCCGCCTCGCCGCGCATGCACAGCCACAGGTCGTAGCGTCCCTGCCCGCCCGGTCGGTCGCTGGCGAACAGCAGCATGCTGCCGTCGGCGCTGATCACCGGGCTCAACTCATCGTACTGCGTATTGACTGAATCGAGCGCCCGCGGTTTGGACCACGTCCCGCCGCGCCGTTGCGTGGTGAACAGGTCGGTATTCGCCCCCGGCCGGCCGCGCACGAAGATCATCTCGTCACCGGCGGGGCTGAGCGCGGGCTGGTACTCATCGACCTCGGTGTTGAGCGCTTCACCAAGCGGGGCCGGTTCGGTCCAGAGGATCTGCCGCACCTGCGTGCTGCCGGCGATGAGCTCGAGTCCCCGCCCGTCCAGCCACACGTACCTGCCGCCGAGCAGGAACCATACGCCGCCGGCGATGATCGCAAGCAGCAGCACGCCGCCGGAAATGGCCATCGCCCAGTGCAGGCGCGACCAGCTCCGCCCGGCGCCGGGCTTGTCCGGTGGCGATGATTTCGTCATCCGTAAACGTTTCATCTTCATTCCACCTTCTGCACCACCGCGCCCTGGCCGACGAGGTAGCCGATGTTGGATTGGTGTATCCCCGCGCGGCGGCACATCTCCAGCACGCCCGCCGGGTACATGTGATACGTGTACTTGTCCGCGCGGATCAGCACCTTGCGCCCCGGCTGATTGGCCGCGAGCGTGTGCAACATCGTGGACAGGCGCTGCGGCGAGTACTGCTCCTGGCCGACCAGGATCGTCCCGTCCTGCCGGATGTTCACCACCACGGCGTTGGACTCGGCCGAGAGCGGCGCATCAGCGCCCGCTTCCGGCAGCAGCACCCGAAGGTCGCGCTCCTCCTTGTGGATCGACGTGGCCACCAGGAAAAAAATCAGCAGCAGGAACACCATGTCGATCAACGGCATCAGGTTGACCGGTGCCTCTTCTTCTTGAGCGTCTTCTCGTATGCGCATCGGCTGGCTCCCCTCAGGTGGTCCACGGCAGTTGCCCGCCGGGAATCGGCGGCGGCGACGTGGCCGGGTTGCCCGGCTCCTGCATCGCCGAGCCGGTCAGGTGATCGGCCATGAACCGTTCCGACAGATCGTTCAGGTGACTGATCAGCGTCTCGATGCGGCTGAGGAAAAAGTAGTAGAACACCAGTACCGGGATCGCCACGCACAAGCCGGCGAACGTGGTGACCAGCGCTTCATAGATGCCCTCGGCCAGCAGTTCCGCGCGGCCCAGGCCGTGCTGCGCCGCGACTTGGAACGCCTCGATCATTCCCCACACCGTGCCCAGCAGGCCGAGCATCGGCGCGATGGCGGCCACGCCGTAGAGCATGCGCAGGTTCCGACGCAGCTTCGACACTTCGTTCGCACCTGCGTCCTCGATCGCCTGCTCGACCGCCTCCACCCCCTGCGGCATCTTGCGGATGCCCACGGCCATGATCCTGCCGATCGGGCTGTCATTCTGGTGGCAGTAGGCGATTGCATCTTCGCGGTTCTCGCCCGACAACCCCAGCCGCTGGGCCAGCCCGGGCATGAAGGCCGGCGGCGCGATGATGCCTCGCCGCAGGGCGAACAGCCGCTCCAAGATGATGCCCACCCCCAGCAGGCTGCACAGCGCGATAGGCAGCATGAACCACTTGCCCTTGAGCAGCAGTTCGATGAAGGAGATGCGGTCTTCCTTCTTCTCCGGAGGTCTGCCGTTCTGCGCGGGCGGCACCGGTGCGTTGGCCGCGCCGGGCTGCGCCGCGTCCGCGGCCGAGGGGGCGCCGCCATCGCCGGCCGGGGGCGCGCCGTCTTCCTGGGCCCAGCCCGCCATGCAGACGCCTCCGATCACCATCGCCGCGAGGGTGTACATGGCGATGCGCCACATGCCACGACTTCTCTTGTCCATGTTGCGTTCTCCTGCTTGCGCGTGCCGCGCGGGCACTGTCACTTCAATTCGCCCAACTTCCGCTGCGCCAGCCGCACGGTCGCGGCGATCGTCGGGTCTTCGCTTTCCTTGTGATCGTTAACGCACTTGGTGTACTGCGCCTTGGCGCGATCCGTTTCGCCCGCGGCTTCGTACGCGCGGCCGGCTTCGTACAGCGCCTTGGATGCCCAGTCCGGATAGGCGTACTGGATGTCCACCTTCAGCAACTCGCGGGCCGCGTCGGTGTACTGCTTCTGCGCGAAGAAGGTCTCGCCGATCTGGAACTGCGCCCGCGCCGCGGTGGGCCCGTCGTGGCTCTTGATGACCTGCTCGTACCACTGCCGCGCTTCGTCATGCTCACCCCGGCGTTCGTGGGACCAGCCGATGCCGAACTGCGCCAGGTAGCGGTATTCGTGGGTCTTGTACGCGTCAAGGAACCGCTGGTACGTCGCGGCCGCGTCCTTGTGATCGCCGGCCTGGTTCTGCACCTCACCCAGCTTCACCATGGCCGCGGGGGCGAGTTCGTGCTTGCCGTGGTCCTTGATGAGCCGCGCGAAAACGCCGGCCGCCGCGTCCAGTTCCTGCGCCATCGCGTGGTTCACCCCCGCCTGGTACAGCGCCGAGACCGCGAGCGTGTCCTTGGGTCGCCGCGTGGCGAACCGCGCGAACGAGGCCGCCGCGCCGGTATGGTTGCCAAGCTCCGCCTGGCATCGCGCCAGGCGATAGAGCGATGCGAACCGCGTGTCCTCGCTGACGGCTTCGTCCGTGCTCGCCGCGGTCAGCAGCGGCAGCGCCCCCTTGAAATCACCTTCGTCGTAACGCAGTTCGCCCAGCTCGGCGCGGCTTGCGGCCGCGAGCTTGTCCTGGTCGAACTGGCTGATCAGCCGCTCGTAGCTCTGCTTCGCCTCGTCGAGTTGCTTGAGCGCGCGGTGCGACCAGGCCAGGTCGTAGAGCACGGTGGCCGAGACGGCGTCCTTGTCGTTCGCCAGTTCGCTCAGCAGCTTGACGGCTTCAGCGTGTTCGCCGAGATCGGCCTTGCACTTGGCAAGCTGCCGCCGCGCACTGTCGCGGTACTTGCCCTTCGGCGTCTTCGCGATGTACGCGCCGAACGCCTCTGCCGCAGTCTGGTAGTCCTTGAGCCTGTAGAGCGCCACCGCCCGCTGGTAGCGCGCCGTCGGGGCCAGTTCGTGTTCGGCGTCGTGTTCGACCACCTTCGCGAAGCCGGCCGCGGCTTGCTTGTAGTCCCCGGCATCGAAGGCCAGCCACGCCAGCAGGTTCTGGGCGGGAATCGCCAAGGCGGCTTCGGGCTTCGCGCTCATCAGTTTCGACGCTGCGGCCTGCGCTTCCTTGGTGTTGCCGCTGTCGTACTCGAGGTCGGCCAGCCGCAACAGCGCGTAACGCACCCACACCGAGTCCGTCGATCCGCCGGCGGCCTGCCCCAGCGCCGCGCGCGCCTTGTCCTTCTCGCCCGCCCCAAGGTGCGCCAGCCCCAGCTTGTACTGCGCCTCGGCCGGCTTGGGCGGCTTGAGCGCCACGTACTGCTGCAGCGACGCGATCGCCGGCTTGTACTGCTTGAGCGCAAGCTGCGCATCGCCCAGCCACAGGTACGCCTCGCGCAGCGTGGCGTCCTTGGCGACCGCCTCATCCTTCACCAACTGCGCCAGCCGCCGCGCGGCCTCCGGCCATTGCTCCTGTCGGTACGCGCACTCGGCGCGGCGGAAGGCGAACATCCGTCGCTCGCCGTCACCCTCCGCCGCCTTCAACAGCGCCTCGTAGTCCTTCGCCGCGGCGTCGAACGCGCCGAGCATCATGCGGTTCTCGGCCGCCAGTTCGAGCGCCTGCTTGTGCAGCCGCTTGTCCTTCTGTTTGCCCACCCATTCGCACAGTTCGAGGCTCTCCTTGAACTGATCGAGCGCGTGCTTGCAGAATGCTTCCTGGTACGCCGCCTCAACGACCAGCGTGCTCTCCTTGAACTGTGACCGGAACGCCCGGAACGCCTTGGCTGCCGCTTCGTGCTCGTTCGCCTCCATGTCGCACACCGCGCGATCGAAGCGGATGCGATCCATGTTGCGCGGCGTCGGCTTGCGCTTGGCCAGTTCATCGAGCATCTTCGCCGCGGCTTCGTACTCCTTCTTGCCCATCGCGCACCGCGCCAGCCAGTAGTCGGCCATGTTCCGACGCGCCTTGTCCGACTTGCTCACCGCCTGCAGCGCCTGGCGGGCTTCATCGAAGCGTCCGGCCGCGTACCACGCGAGACCCATCTGGTACCGCGCCGCCGGGACATGCGGGCTCTTGCCGTATCGCTTGAGGATCTCCCCGTACGCCCGCGCCGACGATTCATACTGTCCATCCCGATACAGCACCGCCGCGAGGCTGTACTGCCCGTCCGCTTTGCGCGACTCGGGCGCGGCCTTGATCATCGCGCGGTACCGCTCGGCCGCCGCTTTGAACTCCCCCGTCGCTTCCAGCGCCTGGCCCCACGCCAGCAGCGCATCGCTCTGGTACGGCGTGTTCTTGTGGTTCTTCAGCAGCGCCTCGAATCGACGCGCGGCCTCGGCCGGACGCTCCGTGCGCAGCTCGGCCAGGCCCACCAGGTACGCCACCGTCTCGCGTTGGCCGCTCTTGCGGTACTCGTTCAGGAAACCGACACCGTCCTGCCGCACACGCTCGTGTTCGCCGAGCTGGTACAGCAGTTCGAGTCGACGCACCTTCAGCACCTCGCGCCGGTTGCTCGTGCGGTGCTCTTTCAGAAAGGCATCGATCACGGCCACCGCTTCGCGCGGCTGGTCCGCGGCGATGTGAAACTGGGCAAGGTCGTACATCGCCCGTTCGCGCTGGCCGAACCCGCGATCCTTCAGCGCCTCGGCCGCCTGCGCCGCGGCGTCCGCCGGGCGATCAAGCCGATAGAGGCAGTGCGCCAGTGCATATCGGGCCAGCGAAGCCTGTCCGTGACCGCCGTAATCCTTGAGGAACTTCTCATACTCGCCCGCCGCCACGTCGTAGAGGCCGCGCCGGAAAAAGCCATTGGCCACCGCGAGCTGCCGGTCGGCCGGGTCGACCTGCGATTTCCCGTCATCCTTGTCCGAAGCGATCGCCGCCGCCGGACACATCAACGCCCACAGGCACACACAAGCCGGCAACAGCATCGCCCAGCGGCGTTTCGTCCTTACGCACATCACTCGCCTCCGATCCTCGACACAGTGCAACCCAGAACGGGCAACAGGTGTTCGTACAGTCCCGACGCACGATCTCCTTCCGGCCCCCGCACGGCCCAACGAGGCGCGGCCACGGCTATTTCACCGACTGGACCGCACCGCCCCGCAACGCCAGCACGCGATCGGCCTCGCCCGCAATCGCCGCATCGTGCGTCACCAGGAGCACCATCTTACCGCCATCGGCGTAGGACCGAAGATGCGCGGCGACCTGCCTCGCATTCGCCTCGTCCAGGTTGCCCGTCGGCTCGTCGGCCAGCAGCAGTCGCGGCTGAACGAGGCTCGCCCGCGCTATCGCCACGCGCTGCTGCTCGCCGGCGCTCAACTCACCCGGAAGATGGTTGCGCCGATCGGCAAGTCCCACTGATTCAATCAGCGCATCGGCCCGCGAGGGCGCATCGTCCACCGGGCAGGCCAGCGTCGCCGCGAGGATGTTGTCGCGCACGCTCAGGTAAGGCACCAGGTGGAACTGCTGGAAGATGAACCCGACCCGCCGCGCGCGGAAACGCGCAAGCGCTTCGGCAGGCATGGCATCGACGCGCTCGTCCCCGAGGGTGACGGTTCCGCTCGTCGGCCGCAGCAGACCGCCGATGACGAACAGCAGTGTCGACTTGCCCGACCCGCTCGGGCCGCGCACGGCCACGAACTCGCCGTCGCTCACCGTCAGCGACACATCGTCCAGCGCCTTGACCAGGTTGCCCGACTTGTGGAAGTGGCGGCTGACGTGTTGGACGTTGAGCAAGCTCGACTCCTCAACCGTGGATGGCGGCGGCGCTAGTTCGGATTGGCCAGGACGCGCGCCGGGTCCTGGCGCATGGCCGACAAGGCCGGCAGCCAACTGGCCGCCAGGGTCAGCACCGGCGCCCCGATGGCCGCGAGCAACAGCGTCCGCGGCGGGAAGAGCGATGCGCTCCACGCGCCGGTGAACAGCGCGCCCGCGATCGACCCGATCACGCAACCGAAGACCGCGCCGACGATGCCGATGATCAGCGCCTTGCCGAGAAACGCGCCGGCCAGGCGCCGCTGCGAGACGCCGAGCGCCCGAAGGACGCCGATCTCGCCGCGCCGCTCGCGCACGTTGCCCATCGACAGGAACCCGATCCAGGCCCCGCATGCCAGGATGACGACGGGATTGAGCACCGCGGCCAGCGCATCGAGGCGCTCACGAATCTCGCCGCGCTGCCGTTTCGCCTGTTCGAGCGCCGCCTTCGCCTCCGCCGCGGCGCGCTCGCGCGCCTCGATGCGGGCCTTCGCCGCGCCGATGTCCACCACCACCTGCGTATCCTCCAGGACCGACTTGATCTCCTCGCCCACCTTCGGCATGCCCGTCGCATCCGGGTAGCAGTTCGCCGCCAGGCAGTTGATCGCCTGCAGCGCGGTGATGCGGCCGGGCTTGTCAAGCAACTGCTGAGCGAGGGGCAGGTCCACCCAGAATGTCATGTCATCGCGCGTGCCGCGCACGGGCTCCACCCGCGCCACTTCCAGTTCGTGGCCGAAAAACGTGACGCGATCGCCCGGCTTGATCCCCGCCTGCCTGGCCAGCGCAGCACCCAGCGCCGCCTGCCCGGGCTTGACCGGATCGATCAGCGGCGCGCTGCGTCTGCGGCCTTCGATCGTCACCTCGCCGCGAATTCCCGTCAGCACCACCTGCATCTTCCGCTCGGGCCAGAGCACCGGCGCCGACAGGCTGGGCAGCAGGTGGTTGATGCTGATCACCTTCGCCCCGGCCAGCTTGTCCGCGTAGGACTCGGGCATGTCCTTTGAACTCAGCCCGCTGACGAACGCTTCGCTCGGGTCCACGCCCTCGGGCAGGATCATGACATTGAATCCCACGGCCAGCATGATCTTGCGGTAGTCCTCGCGGAGGACGTCGGCGCGCTCGGCGGTCATCTTCTCGTGCTGTTCGATGATCGCCGCGGTCTCCAGGTCGTGCCCGCGCAGCACCACCAGCGATGCGACCATGCATGCCACGCAGATGAGCGCCGCGGCCAGCATCATCAGGCTGCCGGGCCAGCGATGGAGCAACTCACGCAGCACCAGTCGGGCAATGGTCATCACGCCCCGCCTTGTTCTTTCGTGCGCCGAAGCACGACCGCCGTGCCCGCCCCCACGATCAGGACCAACGCCCCACCCGCGCCGATCAGTGCATGGACCCACCAGCCGCCGCCCGATGCGCCATCCAGCGCGGCCACCTTCGCCGTCGCCGACTCCTCAACCGCACGCTCGAGCCGATCCAGCGCGACCGGCTCAACCATGGTCACTGGCGGCAGCGCCTCGGACAGCTTGACCTGTCCGACCAGCACCCCCTCCCAGTCCACCGGCATGAGCATGTCCCATCCGGGGTTCTCGCGCTTGACCATGCAGGCGCATTCACCGGTGAGGTAGACGCAATCGTCCTCGATCCGCCGCGCGTTGATCTGCTCGCCCACCACCGGCCCGAGCACCCGGCCGCGCCCGAAGAAAGCGTACGCCGCCGGTTGCTTGTCCGCCGCCGCGGGACTGTGCGCCAGCAGCAGCGCGATCAAATGCTTCTCGTGCGGGTCATCGCGCGACAGTGAACGCACCGCAAAGGACAGCTTCAGCTTCGTTTCCGCGGCCGGATCGAGGTAGGCCAGCGACGCCTCGTCCATCGGGGGCAGCGTCAGCGTGTCGGCCAGGTCCGCCAATTCTCTCTCGAGCGTCGCGCGGGCCTTCGCGTCGGCCGCGGCATCGCCGGATTCCAGCAGCAGCCAGACGACCGATTCGCCCTCGAGCAACAGCCGCGCAATCTCCCGCCGCATCGGCGAGGCAAGCAACGGCGCCACCGCCGCGCGAGTCAACGGGCCGTCGAATACCGGCGACGGTGTCGCCTCCACGCCGGGCGGCGTCGGCGGCAACACGACCAGCCGCGGCCGGCCGTCGCCGCTGATCCACCGGTGGTCAGGCCGCTCGTCGGGGCCCGGATCGCCGGACGCATCCAACTCGATCAGCCCGATCAGCCCGAGGTGATCCAGGTGATCGAGTTCATCCAGCAGGGCTTCCACTTCCTCGCTCGGCGCTTGGTTGTAACTTGCGATGAAGGTGTATGGGTCGACACGCCACTGCTCGAGCGCGAAGCGGAAGACCGGCACCCTGCAGGCACGGGCCGGCGACGGGGACAGGGCCGCCAGTACGATCGCGGCCAACACCAGGCAATGACATGTTGATCGAGCCATCGAGGCGAAGACCTCCGGGGCGCCGCCGCGAGCCGGGCCGAGCGCCCATTCGACGTTAGGCCGCCCGGTGTCGGTCTGCAAGTTTCGCCACCTGCACACGTTGTGCCGGGTGCGGCGATCGCCGCCTGCGGTGGTCTGTTTCCCTAACCTGAAGGAGACGCCTCTCTTGCGACTGCTCATCTCGATACCGGTGTTCCTCGGTCTGTTGCTGACCGCCGCCCTCATCTCGCCTGCCGCGGCCGATGCCGATGGGGCGAAGACCTTAGCCGTGCTCAACCGCGAAACGCCGTGGCGGTTCCACGTGACCTACCGCCCGCCGGTCTACGGCACGCAGCGGGACGCCGACATTCCCGAGCGAGAGAAGGTCAACAAGGACAGCGTGCGCGACGGACGCTGGGTGCGCTGGGGCACGGGTCTGACGGATCCGTTTCCCGACGCCACATGGACGCAATCGGATTTCGATGATCGCGGCTGGCCGCGCGGGGGCGCCTGTTTCTCCGAACCGTACGGATTTCGCCGATGGGACGGCGACATCGCTCTGCTCTGCGCGCGGACGCGTTTCGGCGTGACCGATCCCGCGCGCGTCGGCGACCTGACGCTCGAAGTCACCTACCGCGGCGGGATCGCCGTGCACCTGAATGGCAAGGAGGTCGGCCGCGCCCACATGCCCAACGGCGACATCGCGATGGACACGCTGGCCGATGACTACCCGCTGGAGGCCTTCCTCGACAACGGCCGCCCGCTGCGCGACTACGGCAAGCGCAAGCCCCCCGCCGCGCTGCGCAAGCAACTGGATAAACGCGTGCGCCGCGCCACCTTCACCATTCCCGCCCGGCTCCTGGCCCGGGGCACGAACGTGCTGGCCATCGAGGCGCATCGCGCCGCCTACGACCAGCAGGTGCTGAAAGCCAGGAAGGGCGTGAACTGGGATACGGTCGGCCTGATCGACGTCGAACTGACCGCGCCCGCTTCCGCAGCGGTGCAACCCAACGCGGCCCCCGGCCCCCAGGTGCGGGTCTGGGCGGCCGACGCCGCGCTGCCGCTGACGCGCGACCTTCACGGCGATCCCTTCGCGGACGAGAAGACGATCGAGCTTCACATGCCGCGCAACGGTTTCGCCTCCGGTCAGATCGTCTGCTCGTCGCCGAACGGCGTGCCCTCGATCCAGGCCTTCGCCGCGCCCCTGCGCGGCCCCGACGGCGTGGTGGTGCCCACGGACAACATCCGGGTGCGCTATGCCGACTTGACGCATGACTACATCGGCTTGATGGACGAGCCGGTGGCGGCCGGCGAGCGCCAGGCGGTGTGGGTGACGGTGTGGATGCCGGAAGATGCGCCGGCGGGCAAGTACACCGGCACGCTGGTGCTCAACGGTCTGGAGAAGAAGGTGCAGGTGCCCATTGTCGCGCATGTGTACGACTGGAAGGTCAACAGCCCGAAAGACTGGGTGACGTGCGTGAACCTGATGCAGTCGCCGGAATCGGTGGCCGGGCATTACAAGGTGCCACTGTGGTCGGACCGCCACTTCGAGTTGCTCGCGCCGTCGCTGCGGATGATGGCCGAGGCGGGCAACGACGTGCTCGGCGTGCTGGCCGTGCCGGAGACGGTGTTCGGCAATGATCCGCTCATCGTCTTCCGCAAGAAGAACGGCAAGTACGAGCCCGACCTGAAGCACCTGTGGCGCTACCTGTGGATGTACAACCAGGAGGCCGGCGAGCCGATGTTCCTTTCGGTTCACGTCTGGAACTACGGCATGTACTACAGCGGGCAGACGCGCGACGGTTTCAAGAACGAAGAGCAGAAGAAGACGCGCAAGCCGATTCGCGCCGAGACCATCCAGATCGCCGTGATCGATGATGACGGCAGGATCACGACGGAAACCATACCCCACTACGGCGGCCCGGGCACCGAGGACATCTGGAAGCCGGCGATGGACGGCGTGCGCAAGATGGTGCGCGACATGGGCTGGAAGAACACGCGGATTTTGCTGGGCACCTCCGGCGACAACTGGGTCGGCCCGCCCACGGTCGAGTTCTTCAGGAAGATCGCGCCGTGGGCCAGGTGGCGCGCCCTGACGCACGGCAACGGCGTGCCCACCTGGCCCAACTCGGGCGACGCCCCGCGCGATACCCTGTCCGAAGCGGATCGCACCCAGCCCAACGGCATGGTCGTCGATTACTGCGAGATCGCCCGGCGCATCTACAGCAAGCGCCAGCACGATCCGCTGTATCCCGTCACGTGCAACGCCCGCGATGCGCTGGGCGCCGATCCTTTCCAGCACCGCACGCTGCCGGTGATCAACGTCATCAACGCGCAGTTCGACGGCCTGTGCTGGAAGGGCATCGACTACTGGCCTTACGAAACCGAAGACGGCCTGATCCGCCGCGCGCTGAACACGTACGTCCGCTTCGGCAACATGGTCGGTTCCGGCCGGCGGACGCTGGGGATGCCCGGCCCGAACGGGGCGGTGCCCACCGCCCAGTACGAGATGCTGCGCGAAGGCATTCAGGACTGCGAGGCCCTGATCTTCATCCGCGCGGCCATGCGTGACCCCGCCACGCGCGAGAAGCTGGATCCCGCGCTCGTCAGGCGCTGCGAACAGTTGTTGACCGACATCGCCGCGCAGTGGGAAACCGGCCTGCGCTACCATCCCCACGGCGGCTGCGATGTGCGCCGCAACGTAAAGGCGATCTACCAGACGGCCGCGGACCTCGACGCCGCGCTTCGCAAGTAGACTGGTAACGCCCACCGCCGATCCGCCTCGCCGCCCGGTACGACCGCCATGCCGCACGCGAAACGACACCTCGCGCGACACCTGCCCGTTGCCGCCCTGCTGCTGGCGCTGCTGCCCGCCATCGCCGCGGCGAGCGACTGGCCGATGTGGCGCTACGACGCCGGCCGCACCGGCTGTTCACCCGCCACACTCCCAAACGCCCTCCACAAGCAGTGGTCCATCGCCCTGCCCGCGCAGTCGCCCGCTTGGGTCGACGAAGGCGGCATGCAGTTCGATCGCGTGCATCACCCCATCGTCGTCGGGCAACGCATCATCACCACCAGCTCAACCGACGACACCGTGACCGCCTACGATCTGGCGACTGGCAAGCAGGTATGGCGGCGATTCACCAACGGACCCGTGCGCACCCCGGCGGCGGGATGGCGCGATCGCGTGTTCGTCGGCTCGGACGATGGCCGGCTCTACTGCCTTGACGCCGCGACGGGTCAAGAACACTGGCGCGTGCGCGGCGGGCCGCGTCGGCGACTGATGATCGGCAACGAACGCGTGATCGACACCTGGCCGGTGCGGGGCGGTCCGGTCGTGGCCGACGGCGTCGTCTACTTCGCCGCGGGCGTCTGGCCGTTCATGGGCACGTTCGTGCACGCGGTGGACGCCGCCACGGGCAAGACGGTCTGGACCAACGACAGCATGAGCTTCACGTTCCGCGAACGTCCGCATCCCGGCGCGGCCAGCTTTGCCGGCCTATCGCCGCAGGGCTTCCTGGCCGTGGACGGCGACCGCCTCATCGTCCCCGGCAGCCGCAGCAACGCCGCCGTGCTCGACCGCCGCACCGGCCGCTTCCTCTTCTACGCCGCGGGCGGGGGCACGACCATCATGGCCGCACGCGGCATCGCCTTCTCCGGTGGATCGCTTTCCGATCTCGAGCGCGGCCTGTCCATCCGCATGAGCGACATGCGCCGTGTCTACCGCGCGGTGCTCGGGCCGGACACGTGGTACACCGAGGTCGGCGCGTTCGATGCCGCCAACGTCACGCTCAAGCGGGCTGAAAGCGAGAACCCCTACACGCACCAGATGGTCGCGTACATGCAAGGCGAGGCGAAACTACTGTGGAAGCGTCGGCGCATGCGACCGCTGCTCGCCGCGGGAGACAAACTCGTCTGTTCGGCGCGCAAGGGGTTGGAGATCCTCGATGTCAGCAAGCGCGAGGCGCCGCCGCAGGTGGCGGCCACGGTGTCGGTGGACGGCAGACTCGCCGACGTGATCGCCGCGCACGGACGGCTGCTGGTGCTGACCGATGACAACGTGCTCCACTGCTACGGCGAAACCGAAGCAGCCGATCCGGCGCAACCGGTCGCGGCCGACAATCAAAGCGCACCGACCGATCCGGCCGCGCCTGCCTGGCGCGATCGCGCGGGCGATATCGTCAGGACCACCGACCAGCGCGAGGGCTACTGCTTCGTCTGGGGCCTGCGCGACGGCGGCCTGGTGCTCGAACTGCTGCGACAGACGGAGATGCACGTCGTGGCGGTGGACGCGGACGCGGAGAAGATCGCCGCGCTTCGCGCGAAGCTTCACGCCGCGGACCTGTACGGCCGGCGCGCGTCGGCCATCGTTGCCGACCCCGCGAACACCGACTTCGCGCCCTACATGGCCAGCCTCATCACCAGCGAACAAGCGGACGCGAAGTGGTTCGCCGAGGGCTCCGCTTTCCCCGCGCGGCTTGCCGGAACGCTGCGCCCCTACGGCGGCGCGGCGTGGCTGTCGGTTACCCTTGAACACCTCAACACGCTCGCGAAGAACAAGGCCCTCGAGCAGACGGGCGTCGACGGTGTCAACGTCGGCTACCACACGGATCACCTCACGATCACCCGCGAAGGCCCGCTGCCCGGCAGCGCCGGCTGGTTCGGCCAGAACGCCGACCCCGGCAACACGCGCTGCAGCCGCGATCAACTCGTCCGCGCCCCGCTGGGCGTGCTCTGGTACGGCAACTCGATGTCGAACAAGCTCATCCTGCCGCGCCACGGCGAAGGCCCCGTCCAGCAGATCGCCGGGGGCAGGCTGTTCATCGAAGGCGCCAACTCGCTGAGCGCCTCGGATGTCTACACCGGAAGGCTGCTGTGGTCGCGCGATTTCCCGGAACTGGGCAAGTTCTATGACGTCACCAAGCATCAGCGCGGCGCGCACGCCCTGGGCAGCAACTTCTACGCCGTGCCCGACGCCGTCTACGTCGCCCACAAGCAGGACTGCCACGTGCTTGACCCGGCCACCGGCAAGACACGGCGAACGCTCCAACTGCCTCAGCTCAAGGGCGACGACGAGCGATCGAACTGGATGTTCATGATCGTCGACGGCGACCTGCTCATCGCCGGCGTGCACCCCGTCGTCATCGGTGAGAAGAACCGCTACAACAAGGACGCGGTGAGCAAGGCGCTCGCGGTGATGAACCGTCATACCGGCAAGGTGCTCTGGACGCGGCGCGCCGAGGCGAGCTTCCCGCACTACGGCATCGCGGCCGGCAACGGTAAAGTCTTCTGCATCGACAAGGGCAAGCGCCTGCTCGCCCTCGATGCCCGCACGGGCGACACCATCTGGCAGCGCGAAGACCATGTCGGCGACAAGCTTTCCTACTCGGCCGAGTACGACATCCTGCTCTCCCGCGCCGCCCTGCGCGGCAAGGACGGCGCGGTGCTCTGGAGCAACCTGCGCACGCACAACTACCCCAAGCATGAGAACCCGCACCTGGACAGCAGCGCCGATCCGCTCTGGTGGGGCAAGTGGGGTCTGATGATGCGCGGCGACACCGTGCTCACCCAGAGCCAGCGCGCCTTCAACCTGTTGACCGGCGAACAGTGGACCGTCCAGCTCGGCGACGAGGCGACGGAGTGGCGCTACCGCAAGGCCCACGGCTGCGGACCGCTGGCCGCCAGCGAACACCTGCTCACTTTCCGTTCCGGCTGCGCCGGTTTCTACGACCTGGAGAACGACGGCGGCACCGGCAACCTCGGCGGGTTCCGGTCCGGTTGCCAAGCCAACCTGCTCGCCGCCGACGGCGTGCTCACCGCCCCCGACTACACGCGCACCTGCACGTGCGGCTACCAGAACCGTTCATCGCTCGGACTCATCCACATGCCGGAGGTCGAGTACTGGACATTCGGCGCGCCCGCCGCGCCGGGACGCGTGGGCATCAACTTCGGCGCGCCCGGTGATCGCCGCGCACCCGATGGCACGCTCTGGCGCGAATCGCCCGACGCCGTGGGCGATCGCTTCGGCGGCGGCGATCCCGCGCCATTCCAGCCGCAGGACGCGCGGCGGTTCTACCACCACAGCTCACGCATCGAGGGTGACGGCCACTGGCGATGGATCGCCGGCTCCGGTCTCATCGGCGTCAGGCAGGTGCACATCCCCGTGGCTGGGCTCGATCTGTCCGAACCCGTGACGATGCGGCTCGTCTTCGCGGAGATCGAAGACAAGCAACCGGGCCAGCGCGTTTTCAGCGTCAGCCTCGGTGAGCAGACGCTCATCGATCAACTCGATATACGCAAGGCCGCGGGCGCTGCGAATCGCGCGATCGTCCACGAAGTGCGCGATGTGTCGCTCGGCGACCATGTGAAAGATCGCTTCGTGCCGATCAGCTTCAAAGCGCTCAAGGGCGAGCCGCTTATCTGCGGCGTGGAGATCGTCGACGCGAAGCGCCGCCGGCCGGCCCCGACGATCAGCTTCGACGCGCGATGCCACGTCGCCACCGGCACACTGCCGGTCACCTGGAAGCTGCCAGGCGCCGCAACAGCGCCCGGCGATGCGCCCATGCAAGTCGCATGGCGCAAACTGAGCGGCGAGGGAACGGTGATGTTCGAGGACAGTACCGCCACGTTCAGCGCGTACGGCCCATACGTCCTCTCGCTCACCGCAACCGCCGGCGGGCGCGCGACGAGCGAGGAACTGCTCATCTACGTCGATCCCCCGCGAGACAAGGAGTCGCCATGAAGTCCATTCGGGGACACGCCATCCACCGGAGCGCACTGCTCGTCGCGGCGCTCGGCATCATCCTCGCGAACGTCGGCCCCGCGTCCGCGCTGATCAATCGCTACTTCACGCCCGTCGACCTGGTGAACAACGCGGAGACGATCGCGCGCGTGCAGCTTGGACCAATGCCCGAATCCGGCCCGATCGCGGTGACGGTTGACAAGCTGTTGCTCGGCGAGAAGAAGCCGGAGATCCAGCTCGAGTTGCCGCGCGACATCGCCGCGCGCAACGCCCTGCGCGCGGCCGTGGGTGATCGAAAAGCAACGCCCGCGCTCGTCTTCATCGGCAGCTTCGAGGAGGCCGTCGAAGCGCGCGTGTCCGACGCGCCCGACGGTTCGATGCTCGTCGGCACCACCTGGCTCGCCCTCCACCGGCAACAGGACAATGTGTACCGCCTCGCCCCCGATCCCCTGCGGCTGCGCACCGTGTGGGCCGGCAGCAGCGGCATGCTCGAACGCGCTGTCAGCCGCATGATCGAGGACATTGACTTTGCGATCCCCGTGTCCGTGGATGTCACCTGGGCCGGCGATGCGCGCATCGGCGCGATCGCCGGCAAAGTGCACGCGGTGATGCCGCTGCGCCTGCCGGACGAGCCGCGCCCGGCCGTGCTGGTACTCAGCGAAGGCGGCGACCGCGTGTTCCGGCAGGGCGACGAGCGCGGCACGTTCGAGGACATCACCGCCCGCGTCGGGCTGATCACGCATTCGCACCGCGGCGGATGGGCCGATCTCAACGGCGACGGCCATGCCGACTTCCTCTCGTACAACGGCAAGGCGCTCCAACTGCTCGCGGCCGATGGCAAGCGCCGACTGACGCCCGGCCCGTCGCTCGCGTGGCCGCATGGTTGCCTTTCGATCGACGCCGCGCCGGTCCCCGGCGGCGTGGGGATCGTCATGGCGACCGGGCCCGACGGCGCCCCCGTCCTCCTGGCCCTCGCGGACGGCAAGCTTCAGATCGAGAAGCTGCCGCTTCCTGCCGATGGGGAGGCGCGGGAGAAGCTCGGCCAGGCCGGGCCGTGCGCCGTCGCCGATTTCGATGGTGACCACCGACCCGACATCGCCCATCTCTGGGAAGGCGGCGTGGTGCTCTACCGCGGCCAAGCGGACGGCGCGTACGCCAAGCCCGCGCTCGCCTGCGGGCAGTCGGTCGGCCGGACGCTCCGCAGCGCGATCGTCGGCGACTACGACGCGGACGGCCGGCCGGACATCCTCGTCGCCGGTGCTTCCAATCCCACCGTTCTGCTCAATGCCGGCGAAGGCCGCTTCGAACAGGCGACCGAAGAGACCGGGGAGATTCCGGAAATCTCCAAGCCGCAGGCGATCGGGCTCGCGCCGTGCGACATCAACAACGACGGCCGGCAGGACTTCGCCGTGTTCTACCGCCAGATGGGCGCGCAACTCTTCTTCGGCCGCGGGTTCAACTGCTTCGGCTTCGGCGTGGAGACGAACCTGCTCGAATGCGAACTGCCCGGCGCGCAGGCCCTGCGCATGGGCCAGCAGGCGGGCACGATGGTGGACGTGGACGGCGACGGCGGGGAGGACCTCGTGGCCGCCTCCACGCGCGGCGGGCTCCACGTGCTTTATCGCAGCACGTCGGATGACATGCAACTCGGCGTCGAGGTGGCGACAAGCAGTCCCACGCCGCTCACCGTGACCGCCTGGGAAGGCGATCACTGCCTGGGCGCGCAGGTCGTCGGGCCGCAGCGCACGGCCTTCTTCGGCAAGCGCAATCGCACGCCGCTGCTTCTAAAGTGGCGGCAACCGGGCGGGCAACCGCAACAGAAACGCGTTATCGTCTTGCGCAAGATGACTGTCACCGTGCCCTGAGCGCACGTTTCCCGATTCCGCGGGGCGAGCATGATGTCCACGAACCATGGCCTGACGCTTTCCGTGATTCCGGTGGTCGTTCAGCCGTTGCAGGTGCTGATCCTGTTGCTGCCGGCCATCGGCGCGGCGGTGCTGTCGGTGATCGTCTCGTTGTTCCGACCGCGGGCGGTGCTGGCGATGCTCAAGGTCGCGTGGCGGCTGCGCGTCGAGCTGGCGGTGGTCGTGCTCTTCACCTTCGAGGTGGTGGCCGTCGCCAACGCATTGATCCCGCGCGGCATGATGGCCGAAGGCAGGAGCGAGGCCACCAGCGACACCTGGCCGCTCTTCCGCGGCGACCTGGCCCGCACCGGCACGCAACCCGGCTCCGAAAGCCCCACCGCCGCCACGCTCAACTGGTCCTTCCGTCCGCGCGGCCAGTCCTTCTACGCCTCGCCCGCCGTCGTCGGCGACCGCCTCTACATCGCCGGCGGCGAGGTCACCCTCTACGGCGGAAGCGGCACGATCTACTGTCTTGATGCGCATACCGGACGCCTCATCTGGCGGAACGCGCCGACCAACTACGCGCCCACCTACGCTTCGCCTTCCATCATTGGCGACAACCTGGTCATCGGCGAGGGCCTGCACACCGAACGCAACGCCCGCATCGTCTGCATGGATCGCCACAGCGGCAAGGTGCGCTGGACCCATCGCACCACCAGCCACGTCGAGTGCTCCCCGGTCATCGCCGACGGCCGCGTGTATGTAGGCGCGGGCGACGACGGCTACTACTGCCTCGACCTCAAGGGCGACGGCAACGGCAACGCGAAGGTCCTCTGGCATCTGCCCGGTGAGAAGTACCCCGACGCCGAAACATCGCTGATCGTCCACGATGGCAAGGTCTACGCGGGCCTGGGCGTCGCCGGCCAGGCGCTGTGCGTGATCGACGCGGCCACGGGCAAGGAGCTCAACCGCATCGCCATGCCCTACCCCGTCTTCAGTCCCCCGGCCATCGCCGGCGGGCGGCTTTACATCGGCATGGGCACCGGCGACATGATCAACCGCGCCGAACAACTCAAGCCGCCCATGAAGCCGGCCGGCGAGGTGCGATGCTTCGACCTCGACACCCTCGAGCAGCGCTGGGTCTACCCCGTCGGTCGCACCATTCTCGGCGCGGTGGCCGTGCGCGACGACATGGTCTACTTCGGCTCGCGCGACGGTCATCTCTACGCGCTCGATACCGACGGCAAGCGCGTCGCCCGCTGGAATGCCCGCGCGCCGATCACCACCTCCCCGGCCGTCAGCGATCGCCACGTCTTCGTCGTCACCGAGCGCGGCATGCTCTACGTGCTCGATCGCCAGACGCTCGAGCCCGCGTGGGAGTACCGCCTCGGCATGCCCGGCACGCGCAGCAGCCCCGTCTACTACACCAGCTCTCCGGCCGTGGCGCATGGCAAGGTGTACGTCGGCACCGGCCAGGACGGCCTGCTCTGCCTCGGGCAGGTGCGCGAGCAAGCCCATGTGTGGTCGGGTCCGCGCGGCGGGATGAAGCGCGGCGGCAGCGCGGACGGCGCGCCCCTGCCCAAGGCCGGCGCGCTGCAGTGGAGCTATCCCGCCGACAACGCCGGCCAGGCGTCGTTCACCGTCACCGCCCCGATTGCCGCGTTCCGCGCCGCGCAGACGAGTGGCGCGGCGACATCGAACACACGCCTGCTCGTGCCGTTCGCTGACGGCGACAAGGGCGGCGTGGCCTGCCTCGATCCCGGGCGCATGAGCATGGACGGCGGCAAGCCGCTCTGGACCGTCGAGGCGGGGCTGCCGGTGCACGGCGCACCGGCCATCGCCGCCGGGCGCGGGTATGCGGTCACCGGCGGCGACGTACAGACCGGGCGCGAGGTCATCGGCTTCGACCTGGCGACCGGCCGCGCCAACTGGCGTCAACCGGTCGGCGCCAACAGCCCCGGCATTCTCGCCGCCAGTTCGCATCACCTGCTTGTACAGACCACCGACAACCTGCTGCGCTGCTACGACCATCGCGGCCGCAAGCGGTGGCAGCATGCGGTCGGCGCACTCGCGCACGCGCCGACCTTCGCCCACGGCATCATCGTGCTTGCGACGCGCTCTCCGGACACACTCTTCGCCCTCGACGGCGATACCGGCCGGCTGCTGTGGCGAGCGCCGCTGCCTCACGCCCCAACCACCGCCCCACTCGTCCGCGGCTCGACGATCACCCTCGGCACGGAAGGCGGCATCGACCGGCGATCGCTCATCAACGGTGCGCGGCACGAAGGCTGGTCACTTGCCGGCGGCGGCGTATCGGGCGATTTCGTCGTCGCCGGCGAGGGGCTGGCGTATGTCAACACCGACGGGCGACTGGTCATCGTTTCGGCGGATGACGGCCACCTGGTGCGCACCGTGATGGCCCAGCCGCGCCGTCGCGGCGCGAAGCCTGCGCCCGCCGTGGCGCTCGTGGGCAGTGCGCCACTGGTCAGCCGCGATCGACTGCTCTTCATCGGCCCGAAGCACATCATGGTGATCGAACTGGACGATTCCGATGCGACTGCGCGGCCATGGGTCGAGTACGGCAGTTGGCTCAACCGGCCGACCGGCGCGATGGTGGCCGTCGATTCGGGCATCTACATCGGCATGGAACGCTGGGGCCTCGTTTCGTTTGGAGCCGCGCGATGACGCAGCCGCGATGGACCTACGCGTTCGGCGATCGGTTGCCCGAAGGCGCCGATGCCGTCATGCTGCTCGGCGGCAAGGGCGCCAGCCTGCGCGCCCTGACCGAAGCCGGCTTTCACGTGCCGCCCGCGTTCACCATCACCACCGACTGCTGCCGCGCGTACTTCGACGCCGGCCGCCGCCGACCCGACGGCCTTGATGCACAGGTGAGCGATCATCTCGCGCGGCTGGAGCAGCAGACGCAGCGCCGCTACGGCCGCGCACCGACGCCTTTGTTGCTCTCCGTGCGCAGCGGCGCCCCGCGGTCCATGCCGGGCATGATGGACACCATCCTCAACTGCGGCCTGTCGCTTGGGCTGATCGATGCGCTCGACGCCCCCGCCCCGCTGCTCCGCGACTACGCCGACTTCATCCGCCGCTTCGGCGCGATCGTCTTCGACTGGCGGACGCCTGATGATCCGCCGCCGGATGCCGCCGTCACGCGCGGCGATATCAATGCCCTGCTCGACCGCTTTCAGCGCGACACCGGTCAGCCCTTTCCCGAGGACCCGCAGCGCCAACTGCACCTCGCCGTCAACGCCGTCTTCGACTCGTGGATGAATCCGCGGGCCGTGGCCTACCGCCGCCGGCACGGCATCCGTGGCCTGCCGGGCACCGCGGTGAACGTGCAGACGATGTTTCCCTCCGAGCTTTCCGGTATCGTCTTCACGCGCGACCCCAACGCCCCCGACGCCCCGCACATGATCATCGAGGCCACGCGCGGCCTGGGCGAGGCGATCGTCTCCGGTGACGTCACGCCCGATCACTTCCGCGTCAGCCGCGATGATCCGAGTGATGCCGCGCTCGTCGGCGATGATCGCCCGACGCCGTGCATCACCCTTGAGCAGGTGACGGAACTGGCGTCGCTCGCCCTGCGCGTCGAGGACCACTTCGGCCATCCCGTCGACATCGAGTGGGGCTGGGCGGACGGCCGGTTCGCCCTGCTGCAGACTCGGCGCATCCGCGGGCTGGATGTCGCGCAGCGCGTCGAACCGTTGCGCATCGCGGAGATCGACCGGCTGCGCGCGCTTACCAATGGGAAGCCGCGCGTCTGGGTCGAGCACAACCTCGCCGAGACCTTGCCGCATCCGACACCGCTCACGTGGGACATCACCCGGCGCTTCATGCGCGGCTCGGGCGGTTTCGGCCGGCTCTACCGGTCGTTGGGTTACCGCCCGTCGCGGCGCGTCGACGAGGAAGGCTTTCTCGAACTCATCGCCGGCCGCATCTATGCCGATCCCGTCCGCCAGGCCCAGCTCTCCTGGGACGGCATGCCGCTGACGTACGACGTGGCCACGCTTCGTGATGACCCGCACCTGCTCGATCAGGCCCCGACCACACTCGATCCCGACCGCGTCGACGAGCGCTTCCTGCTCCAACTGCCGCGCAACCTGTGGTCGATGTTCCGCAGCGCCGCGCGGATGCGCCGAGCGCGACGGCACGCGAAGCAGCACTTCCACGACACGGCCCTCCCGCCCTTCCTCGACTACGTCGAGCGCAAGCGCAACCAGTCGCTGGATGGCCAACCCATCGACCCGTTGCTCGCGGAACTCGAATCGCGCTGCGCCGCGGTGTTCGATGACTTCGGCGCTGAATCCCTGCGCCCCGGCTTCTTCGGCGGCCTGGCCCTGGCCTCCCTGCGCGGCTTGCTCGCTCAACTCCTCGGCGAACAGCAGGCCGATCAGCTTGCGTCAACGCTCACACTCGCGCTCGAGGGCGACGCCACGGTCGAGCAGAACCGACTGCTCGCGCAGGTGGCGCGCGGCGAGGCGTCGCTTGAGGCTTTCCTCGATCGCTACGGCCATCGCTGCACCGGCGAGATGGAACTGGCCACGCCGCGCTGGCGCGACGACCCGGACTCACTGCAGCCCATGCTCGACGTCCTGCGCCGATCTCATGCGGTATCAGCCCAACAGCTTCACGAGCGCAACCTCGCGCGTCGCGACGAGGCCGAAGCGGCGTTGCCCGACCTCCTGGCCGCGCACGGCGGATCGTCCTTCCGCGAGCAGATCGAAGCCGACCTCGCCGTCGCGCGGCAGTTGCTGCCCTATCGCGAAACCGGCAAGCACTACCTCATGATGGGCTACGAACTGGTCCGCCAGTGCATCGAGGCCATCGCCCGCGCCTGCGACTTCGGTGACGCGATCTACTTCCTGCAGTGGGACGAACTGCAGCGCCTGCCCGGCGACGCGAAGCCGCTGCGCGAGGCGGCCGCGTCCCGCCGCATCGACTGGCAGGCCATGCAGCGGCTGAGCGCGGCGGCGGTGATCGATTCGCAATCGCTCGATGATCTTGGCCGCGCCGCGGACGTCGCCACCGGGCAGACGCTTCAAGGCACAACCATCTCGCCCGGCGCGGCGGCGGGCACGGCGCGGATTGTCTTTGACCCCAACCAGGCCGAAGCGCTCGGCGAGCGCTACATCCTCGTCTGCCCGTCCACCGACCCCGGTTGGACGCCGCTGTTCATGCAGGCGGCGGGGCTCATCGTCGAGCGCGGCGGGGTGCTCTCGCACGGCGCAATCGTCGCCCGCGACTTCGGCATCCCCGCCGTCGTGCTCCCCGACGCCACACGCACCATCCCCGACGGCGCGGCCATCCATCTTGATGGCGATCGCGGAAACGTTTCGCTCACGGAGGAACCCGCCGCCGATGCTTGAGGCATGGAACAGCTTCGCGACGAAGTGCGTCGACCTGTTGCTCGGATGGTCGCTGTACCTGCCGCGCGATGTGGTGCTGCTGCTCGTCTCGCTGCTCACCGCGCTGGCGCTGCTGGGTGTGCGCCGCTGGACGACGAACCAGGACTGGCTCCGCCGCGCCCAGGCCGATCGCAAGCGCCTGGGCCAGCTTCTGCGCGAGGCCAAGCGCGAAGGCGACAGGCAGCAGGCCGCGCGCTACCGCGCCACCAGCGCCATGATCGCGTGGTGTCGTCTCAAGGCCGAGGGCCTGCCGTTGCTGCTGAGTCTGCCGCCGCTGGCGCTGCTCGGCACATGGGCGATGTTCCGCCTCGGGTACCTGCCACCCGAGCCGGGCGACCAGCTTGCGGCGCGGCTCTACACGCCGACGTCCGCCATCAGCCGCGTTGCCCACCTCGTGCCGCGCGATGGCATTGCCTGCGACGGTTGGGTGCAGGCCGTGGGCGAGGACACACTTGACGGCGAAGTCGTCAACGGCATCGCCACATGGACCATCATCTGCGGCGATGAGCCGCGCGACGCATCCCTCGCCTTCCGCCTCGGCGAGCACCGCTTCGAGCATCCGCTGACCATCGGCGGCGCGATCCACAGCCAGCCGCTGCAATTCCACGGCCCGCGCGGCCAGTATGTCACCGAAGTCGCCCTGCCCGAGTATCGGTTGCTGGGCATCCTCCCCGGCATCCCGTGGCTGATGATCCCCCCGTGGGTCACCGGCTACCTGCTGCTCGTCCTGCCGATCACGCTGATCCTCCGCCGCGTGCTGCGCATCGAGTGATGCCGGGCCGGCCTTGCGCCGCCGGCGGCAAGGACCTGCATAAGCCACCCGCGATTATTCGCTCTTCCTTCAACGCATCCATCGCAAGGAGGAACTCACGTGCCAGCGCTTCGACACTTACGGTCGCTTCTGGTTCTTGCCGCGCTCGTCTGCATCGCCGGTCGCGCGGCGGCGGATCAACTCGAACTGATCAACGACAGCACGCCGTGGCGGATCAGCGTCTCCTTCCGGTCGCCGGCCGTCGGCGCTGACGGCGAATACCGCATGGGCGGCGGGCACACCCCCGGGCCCGGCGGCACGCGGTGGGTACTCAAGGACTTCAATGAACCCACGCCACCGCCCCAGTCCGGCTGGCGGGAGGTCGATTTCGATGACTCGATCTGGCCACGCTACACCAACCTGCCCTACGCCCCCTACGGCTACGGCTGCAACGACATCTACATCTACTGCATGCGCGGCCGCTTCGGGCTGAACCAGCCCGACCGCGCCGGCAAACTGCAGTTGACCGCCCGCTACCGCGGCGGGATCGTCGTCTATCTCAACGGCCGGGAGATCGCCCGCCAACACATGCCCCAGGGTGAGGTCGAGCCCCTGACCCTCGCCGCCGACTACCCGCGCGATGCCTTCCGCGGTCCGGACGGCAAACTGCTCCGCCCCATCAACCCGCGCTCCAGGCGCAAACCCACCGGTGATGCCCTCAAGCCCTACAACAAGCGCCTGCGCACGCTGACCGTCACGCTCCCGCAGCACCTCCTGATCAAGGGCGCCAACGTCCTCGCGCTCGAAATGCACCGCAGCGCATTCCCGACCGCCGACGAAGCCGGCGGCAAGGACAGTTGGTCGCCGTGCGGACCGGCCCAGGTCACGCTTGTCTGCAACACCACCGGTGCGGATGCGCAGATTGCCAACACCGCACCACCGCAGTATGAGCACATCTGGAACTGCTCGCCGCTCGTGCGCGGCGGGATGGATCTCCAACACGGCGATGCCCTCGCCCCGCTCCGCCCCGTCGCGCTCAACACGCCGCGCAACGGCGTCGCCTCCGGGCAGATCGTCGTCAGTGCCCCGCACGATCTGCAGTCCATCACCGCCGAACTCGGCGCGATGACCTCGGATACCGGCCGCACGCTCGATCCGTCGCGCATCGTCGTGCGCTATGCCGATCTGCAATCGCCCTGCCCCGCCCTCACCGACACGCCCATGCCGCGCACCACCGCCCAGCCCATCTGGCTCACCGCGCGGCTGACGCCCGACACACCCGCCGGCATCTACCGCGGCACGCTGACCATCAAGGGTCTGAAGCGGCCGGCCGCCGTGCCGGTCGAACTGACGGTCCACAACGGCATGCTGCCGGACCATCACGCGTTCGACATCTCGAGCACCTTCCTGCACTGCCCGCAGTCCGTCGCGGCGCAGTACGGGACGCCGCTGTGGTCCGACCGCCACTTCGCCGCGCTCGAGAAATCCTTCGCGCTGCTCGGCTACATCGGCAACACCATGGTCAGCGTGCCGGTGATCGGCAACGACCTGTTCGGCCAGCAGTCGCTGATCGTCTTCCGCGAAGAAAACGGCACATACATGCCCGACTTCCGCTACGCGCGGCGTTACCTTCAGCTCTACGCCAAGAACGCCCCGCCGCCGCGCTTCGTCTCCGTGCAGGTGTGGAACTACAACGTCTCGACGCGCGGCAAGGGGCGTGACGGGGGCGACAAGAAGTGGATGACTAGGACCATCCCCCTCGCCGTGCTCAAGGACGGCAAGACCCGCCTGGTCGATGTGCCCACCTACTCGCTGCCCGGCACGAAGCGCACGTGGCAGGCCGTGGCCGACGGCCTGAAGCAGATCGTCGCCGATGTCGGCTGGAAGGACACGCGCCTCTTGTGGGGCACGGCCGGGGACAACATGCCGACGCAGGAGATCGCCGCGTTCTTCCAGGAGATCGCCCCGGACATGAAGTGGCGCGTCGCCACGCACATCAACAGCGCCCGGCGCTGGGGGCCGACCGAGGCGGACCGCCGGCAGGAAAACGGCATGTACATCGGTTACGTGAACCTGGTGCGGCGCAACATCAACCGGCGCCAACTCTATCCCGGCTGCACGTACGACGTGCTCAAGCGTGATGGCCTGTCCGCCACGCCGCAGGACTACTTCAATCTCGCGCCGTTGGCCCGCATCGCCGCGAAGTACAACGGCTTCGGCTTCACCGGTTTCGACTACTGGCCCGTGCGCGGCGAGGATGGCAAGGCCCGCACGCCCTTCAAGGTGCACGCGCAGTTCGGCAACCTGAAGATGAGCGGCCCGGCATGGTTCGTCGTGCCCGGCCCGGACGGCGCACTGCCCACGCCGCAGGTCGAGGCCATGCGCGAAGGACGGCAGGTCACCCAGGCCGCGCTGCAGTTGCGGGCGGCCATCGATGACCCCGAGCGCGCCAAGGCCATCGATCCGTCGATCCGTCGTGACGCACGCGCCGCGATCCAGGGCCTGACCGACGTGCTCGAAAGCAACCGCCGCAGATTGCCCCAAGGGTTGGCCGACGTTCACCGCTTCAAGGTGCGCATCTACGAACTGCTGGCCGCGGTCGATCCGGCCGATTGACATCGCCGCTGACCGGTCGCCACTGTCGGCGCGAACCGTTCCTGACGACGGAGCGTACCGCCGGTACGCCCCCTTCCGGAGCCCGATCGCATGCAGACGCAACAGTCCGGTTCCCGTTTCGCGCGGCACTGCCCGTCCGGCCGCGTTTCGCCCGCCGCGCTGATCGGCCTGGTCAGCGTGTTGATTCTCGCGGCCGTCTTCATCGGCATCTTCGCGCTGAACCGCAGTGCCGGGCCGCCCGAACCGGGCAAGGGCGAGCTGGTCGTCTACTGCGCCGCGGGCATCAAGCCGCCGGTCGAGGAGTTGGCCAAGGCGTACACGAAGGCATACGGTGTGCCGATTCGCATCGTACCCGGCTCGAGCGGTTCGCTGCTGGGCACGATGCAAGTGCGCCGGGCCGGCGACCTGTACATCCCGGCGGACATGTCGTTCGTCGAACTGGGCCGCGAGAAGGATCTGCTGCGCGAGTCGCTGCCGTTGGCGCGGTTCCGACTGGTGCTGGCCGTCGCGCCGAACAATCCCCGGCAGATCAAGTCGATCGAGGACCTGCTGTGGCAGGATGTGAGCTACGCCATCGCCGACCCGAAGGCCGGCGTGGGCAAGCTGACGCGCAAGGCCATGACCGACCTCGGCCACTGGCCCGCCATCGACGAGAACAAGCGCACGATGAAGGGCACCGTCACGGAAGTGGCGATGGTCGTGAAGCAGGGATCGGTCGACGCCGCGTTCATGTGGGACAGCACGGCCAGGCAGTTCGGCCTCGACATCGTGCCCATCGACGCACTCGCGCCGTACGTCTCCACCATGCAGGTGTCGGTGCTCGAGGCGTGCGAGCAGCCCGCCGATGCCCTCCGCTTTGCGCGCTATCTCACGTCGCCGCAGCACGGCAACCCGGTCTTCGACAGGCATCACTACGAACCGATTCCCGGCGACAAGTGGGCGGTCACGCCGGAGATCACGCTCTACAGCGGCACCGTCAGTCGCCCGGCCATCGAGAAGACCCTCGCCGCGTTCCAGCAACGCGAAGGCTGCAAGCTGACGACCGCCTTCCACGGCTGCGGCACGCTCGTCGGCATGATGCAGACCGAAACCATGCCCGACGCCTACCTCGCCTGCGATATCAGCTATCGCCCCTTCAAGGAAGCCGAGCACTTCAGCGAACCGACCATCGTCTCCGAGATGGACCTGGTGATGCTCGTTCGCCGCGACAGCGACAAGCCCATCCGCACGCTGGCCGACCTGGCCAAACCCGGCCTGCGCATCGGCCTGGCCGATCCGCAGCGCGCCGCGCTCGGCGGGGTCACGCGAGTCCTGCTCGAGGAAGCCGGGCTCTACCAGGCCGTGCAGCAGAACCTCAAGACCGCCAACGGCGGCGGCGACCTGCTGGTTGCGCAGATGACCCAGCACACCACGCTCGACGCCGTCATCGTCTACGGCGCTAACTGCCTGCACGTGGACGACAGCAAGTTCGAGCAGATCAGGATCGACCATCCGCGGGCCGTGGCCATCCAGCCGTGGTGGGCCCGCACCGACAGCGACTATCCGCGCCTGACTCAGCGCCTGCTCGACGCCCTGCGCACCGCCGAATCCCGGCAACGCTATGATGCCGCGGGTTTCCGCTTCAAGGCCGAATGACGCACGTCCATGAGCGACTCGCCGCCTGAACACGCCGCCGCACGAACCGATCCGCTGCGCCCGCGATCGGACACGCTGTTCCACGCCGGACTGGTCACCCTCAGCGGCGCGTACGTGCTGCTGATCGCCGGCCTGCTGCTGGCGATGCTGCTCTACGCCAGCCCCGCGCGGCTGGTCGAGGAACTGCTCAAACGCGAAACACTGCACGCCGGGGCGCTCAGCCTGCTCACCTGCACCGCCACCGCCGTGCTGTCGCTGTGGGTGGCCGTGCCGATCGGTTACGTCATGTCGCGCTACACGTTCCGCGGCAAGGTGTTCATCGACGCGCTGCTGGATATCCCCATCGTCCTGCCGCCGCTGGTCATCGGCCTGCTGCTGCTGATCCTCTCCACCGCCCTGCCCCGCACGCTCTCGGACGCAATCGTCTTCGAAGTGCCGGCCGTCATCCTCGCGCAGTTCACCGTCACCGCGGCTTTCGCCGTGCGCACCATGCGGGCCACCTTCGACGAAATCCCCCAGCGCCTCGAACGCGTCGCCCTGACCCTCGGCGCCGGACGGGGGCAGGCGTTCTGGACGGTCGTCCTGCCCGAAGCGCGGCGGGGAATGGTCGCCGCCGGCACCCTCGCCTGGGCACGCGCCCTCGGCGAGTTCGGACCCATTCTCATCTTCGCCGGCATGGTGCCCATGCGCACCGAAGTGCTCACCTCCACGGTCTACCTCGAGTTCCAGTCCGGCAACCTCGTGGGCGGGCTCGCGGTCTCCATGATCATGGTCATCCTCGCCGCCGCGGCGCTCGTGGCCATCCGCGCCTTCGGCGCACGCGCGGAGGTGACGCCATGATCCAGGTGCGCGATCTCTGCCTCACCCAAGGCGCCTTCGCCCTGCGCGGCCTGTCATTCGAGGTGCCCACCGGCCGCTACGCCGTGCTGATGGGACCCTCCGGCTGCGGCAAGACCACCCTCCTCGAAGCGATCTGCGGCCTGCGCCCGATCGAATCCGGCCGCATCACCCTCGGCCCGCGCGATGTCACCCGGCTCGGCCCCGCCCACCGCGGCATCGGCTACGTCACACAGGAAGACACGCTCTTCGCCTCGATGACCGTCGCCGACAACATCGCCTATGCACTGCGACTGCGCAAAACGGACAGCGCGGCCGCGGCGCGAAAGGTCACGCGACTGGCCGAGGTCATGCGCATCACGCCCCTGCTGCCGCGCCGCCCGAACCGACTCAGCGGCGGCGAGAAACAACGCGTCGCCCTGGCCCGCGCCCTGGCGTTCGATCCGCCGGTGCTCTGCCTCGACGAACCACTGGGCGCCCTGGATGAACACGTCCGCGCCGACTTGGAGGACCTGCTCAAACAGGTCCAGCGCGCCTCCGGCGCCACCGTCCTGCACGTCACCCACAGCCGCACCGAGGCCCAGCGCCTCGCCGACACCATCCTGACCATGCAAGACGAAAGCATCACCACCGAAAACGCCCACGACGCCACGCCGACACAATGATCCCCACGAGGGCACGCGCGGCCGAACTCAACGGCGGCCACCTGGACAGGACGATGGCCGCGAAGGCGGGACCCCGAAGGGGTCGGACCAGTGTAGCCACGCGTGAAGCGGCGAGTCTTCGAGACGCGCAACGCGTGGACAGTGACGTCTGCCCATTCCTGAGGGCGAGCCGATGGTTCTCGATGCGCCTTGCGGGTAATCGAGCCCGCCTTGGTTGAGTCTGCGTGGCCGCCCGAGGGTGCCACACTTTGGCCGTCTTCGGCAAAGTGTGAAGCGGTGCGGTAAGCGGTCGGATGTCGATGTGTCAGCAAGGCGCATTGGGCGTCTGTCGCGCGGGTCAGGATCAACTGTTCTTCGGCACACTTTGCCCTCCCTTCGGTCGGGTCAAAATGTGGCACCCGCCGTCGCGGCCTTGATGGTTCGCGGCTCGATGAGCCGCATCCCTCGTCGGAGACGCAACGTGCCTGCCGGGGCATCCGCGTTCATCCGCGTTCATCTGCGGTTCCATCTTCTCTGCACTTCGATCGCGTCCGCAGAACAGGCCAGTTTGTGCGCAGATCGTGGCCCCGAAAATCCGGCGATTCTCAGACGCGGCCATGTTTTTCTGCGCCCGGCCGCGACGGGAGTTACGGCGCGGGGGGCGGCCAAAACAGGCCATCATGCGCGCACCGGGGCGGTCCTTGGGACAAGGGTGGAGGGACCGTCGATCGGTGCGCGCGTGGCGCATCGAGGCTCGGGCGCCGTGACCGGCGGCATCGACCATCACCGCTCGCCCAACCGGTGATGGCCGCGGGAGTGTCCCGCGACACGGAGTATTGGCCATGCTTGCTACACACCTGACCGCACGGCGTCGGAAAAGCGCGGATTCCTGCAGGATTCGGAGGAAACCAACAGAAACCGAGAGAAACGGGGCTAAAAAGTGTACGTTATTTCACCATTTTTCGGCCGGTTGTTTCAATATGAGCGCAAATCCGCACGATCAACCCCGATCAGAGCGCGCCAGCGGGGTTTGGCCTGTCGCCGACCTAAGCCTCCTGCGCCGAGTGGGCACAACTTGGCTGAAATTGCGGGAGTGGGGCAGTGAGTTCAGTAACCGCAGTAACCGCGGTAAGCGTGGCAGGCACGGTGAGCAGCGGCGTCGACACGCCGCGCCTTTCGGGCGAGAGAGGCGAGCAGGAAACAGTAGAGCAGGAGAGCCCCCCACCTCCTCTCCGCTTCGTGCCTTCGTGCCTCTGTGCCTTCGTGCCTTCTTGCCCTTCGTCGCTCTCCCCATCCCCCGCCGCGCGTTACCATGTCGCGCACATCAGCCCCCCCCATCAGGCAAGGAATCGCCATGCATTACCTTCGTTCGCGTCTGACCTTCGGCATCGTTCTGGTCGGCCTCGTTTCCGCACTGCTGGGCTTCGCCCCGGGCGCGCGGGCACAGATGGGGCCGACGCTGCTGCTCATGCCGTTTCCGCCGGATCGCAACGGCGAACTCACGGCCGACTTCTTCCACATCCCCGATGTCGAGCCGGAAGGCGCCGGCACGGGCTTCACCCTCTCCATCATCGAGAGCGATATCACCTGGCAACTGCCCGGCGAGTGGGCCCGCAAGCACAAACTGCGCCTCCAGCATCGGCTCGACTACTTCGACGCGGACATCGCGGCCAACATCAACAGCGCGATCGACCAGTCGCTGCTGGCCGGCATGTACATCGGCGACCTCGGCGACTGGCAGATGGAAGTGGTGGTCGGCGTCGGCTTCGCGCAGACGAACCCCTACGCCGATTCGAAGGGGCTGTACGCCATCGGCACGATCATGCTTTCCCAGCAGCTCGATGAGCAATCGCGGCTGTCGATCCTGGCCAGCTACGATGGCAACCGCTCGCTGCTGCCGGACATCCCGCTGCCCGGCGTGGCGTACACGCGGGTGGAAGATGAAACGTTGATCTGGACGGTCGGCCTGCCGTTCAGCAGTCTGACCTGGAAGCCGGATGATCGTTGGACGATCCAGATCAACTTCGCACTGCTGTACAACTTCGATGCGTACGTGAACTTCAAGGTAGTCGATGAACTGCACCTGTTCGGGCGTTTCAACGGCCGGCAGTGGGCCTTCCAGCAGGATGGATTGCGTCGGCATGACCGCATGCTCTTCGAGCAACGCCGCGTGGAACTGGGCGCGCGGGTGCTGCCGTGCGACTGGTTCGAGATGGAAGTCGCCGGCGGCTACGCCTTCGGCCAGGAAACCAACTTCGGCTTCGACGTACGCCAGCACCGCAACGGCACGGACTTCGAGGATGCGTTCTACATCCGCGTCGGCGGCGTGGTGCGGTTCTAAGCAGAGCAGCGCGCCCTGCGGGCGAGAAAGGAGAACAGGAGACAGGAGAACAGATCATCGCTACCCCACCGTCGCTCCGTCGCTCTCTTCCTCCGCTTCGTGCCTCCGTGCCTACGTGCCTTCGTGCCTTCTTCACACCCCCCTTTGATCACCCCCATGCTCACACTCACTGAAAAACCCGCCCGTCCCCTCGTCGCCGCGTCCATTCTTTCTGCGGATTTCGGCCGCATGGTTGCGGATTGTGAAGATGTGCTGGCCAGGGGCGCGGACCTGTTGCACGTCGACGTGATGGACGGGCACTTCGTGCCGAACCTCACGATGGGGGCGGACATGATCCGCGGCCTGCGCCGGCATCTGCCGGACACGTATCTCGATGTGCACCTGATGGTCGAGCGACCAGGCGAGTATGTCGAGCCCTTCGCGCAGGCGGGGGCGAACATGTTCACCTTTCATCTGGAGGTGTGTCAGCCGCAGCGGCCGGACGGGGCAGACGCGGCCGAACTGATCGAGCGGATTCACGCGGCCGGGATGGACGCGGGCATGGCGGTGAACCCGCCGACCGCCGCCGCGCCACTGGAGCCGTGGCTCAGTCAGTTGGAACTGGTGCTGGTGATGAGCGTGAACCCGGGCCGGTCGGGGCAGCGTTTCATGCCCGAAGTGCTGGACAAGGCCCGCTGGGCGGCGGCGCGGATCGGCGATCGCACACGCCTGGAAATGGACGGCGGTCTGAACCCGCAGACCGGCGGGCAGGCCGTGGCCGCGGGGGTGGATGTGCTGGTGTCTGCCTCCGCGCTGTTCGGCGCTGAGGATCGCGCCGCGGTCATCCAGGCCATGCACGCCCTGGGCCGCTGACTATTTATCGCCCCCGCTTTCCGGAGGTTCACGAATGGTTACACGTGTGACCGATGTTCGTCTTGACGCTGCCCCGCGCGGCTCGTACCATCACCGCCCGGCAACAAGCAGCGCGGTGTCGCCGCGGATGGCCCGTAGTTCAATTGGCAGAACGCCTGACTCTGGATCAGGAAGTTGGTGGTTCGAGTCCACCCGGGCCAGTTCTTCTCCGACCTCTTTCCCGGCACCCCCGGGGGCAACCCAACGTGTTTTGATCGACAGGGCAAGGCATTCGGTCGGTGCATGCGCGTGCGTCGGGCCCGAGGGGCAGCGCGTTGAAAACGGGCCGCCGGCATACCGGGGCCCGTTGCGGTGGGACCGCTATGTCAACGCGCGGCGGAGGTCGCGCCGCGCGCTTGTGGCGGGGGCGCTACTCGGCGTTCGCGTCGAAGGCGTCTTTGATGCGCGTGATCGTGCGTTTCTGCGAATCGCGAATGCGGGCCACGTCTTCGGCGCACGCCGCGCGGACGCGCTTGGCCAGTCCGCGGGCGCCAAGCTCAAGCAGAACGTCGACCGTAAGTTCGCACCGCTGCTTGATGCGTTCGACGTGGTTATCGCTGCGCCGCGTGATGCGCTCGATGCCGTTCGCGGCCGCCTGCCTCGCGGCCCCGGGCTTGCCGGCCTTCAGCAGCGCCTTGACCTTGAAGACCGTCCGATCGGCGTCGACGTGGTTGTGGGCGATGGAGTGATTCGCCGTCCGCTGCGAGAACGCCACGCATGCCCGGGCGATCTGCTCCGGAGACGCGTTCGCATCCGCCGCGAAGGCCGCAGGCGCCGACACGGTGACCGCCAGCAGCGCCAGCGCGCACGATGGCCATGTGAATCTTTTCATGATGATTCTCCTCTAGTCAGTGGATTGTGTTTACGTTTGTCGCGCCCCGCGACAGGCGGGAGCGCAGCGACTGCGCGAACCGATCCCGGGTGGTCCATACCGACGGACACCGGCAGGCTGACCGCCCCTTGCGGCCGCAACTCGCCGCCGATGCCCCGCGGCACACCGCGTTGTACGGTCGGAGCGCGTGGCGCATCCCCCGGCGGCCCGATGAAGTTGGTCGCCCGCGCCGGTGCGCGGCGCCTGGACACGCGGGGCTTTTGCGTCCGGCCAGACAATACCGGAAGTCTCGGTCGACTCAGCGGTGGTTGACGGCCTTTGACTCGCAGTATTCTGCCGTGCCCATGGCCGCCGCCCGGCGGCGTAGCGGAGTATACAGGAGTATTCCATGAAGAAGCGTTATGTCATCGTGGGTGTGGGCCAGCGTAGTCGCGAGTTCATCGACGCCCTGCTCACGGACTACCGCGACTGTGTCGAACTGGCCGCGCTGTGCGATGCAAGCATCGAGGCGATGCAGGGCTGGGTTCCGCAACTTCCCGACGGGGCGGCCGAGCTGCCGCTCTACCACGCCGATGACTTCGATCGCATGCTTGCCCAGACGAAGGCGGACACCGTCATCGTGCTGACGCCGGATCACACGCACGACGAGTACATCTGCCGCGCGATGGACGCGGGATGCGACGTGATCACGGAGAAGCCGCTGACAACGTCGATCGAGAAGCTGCAGCGGATCCTCGATGCGACCACCCGCACGGGGCGCAAGTGCACCGTCACCTTCAACTACCGCTACGCGCCGTGGAACACCACGATCAAGGAGGAGCTGCTTCGCGGCACGCTTGGGCATATCACCTCGGTGACGCGCCGGCACGCGTTCGGCCAGACGCGCGGGGCGGAGTTCTTCCATCGCTGGCATGCGCGGATGGACCGCTCCGGCGGCATGCTGGTGCATAAATCCACGCACTACCTCGACCTGGTCAACTTCTGGCTCGGATCCGTACCGCACACCGTCTACGCGCATGGCGAGCGCAACGTCTTCAACGCCGCATTCGCGCAGAAGCTGGGTATCACCGAGCGCGGCCGGCGGTGCGAAGGTTGCCCATCGGCCGACGTTTGCCCGTTCTATCGCGACTATCGCACGCAGGGCGAGGCACTCGCGGCAGTCGAAGCCCGCGGCAAGGCGACAGGCTACTATCGCGATGAGTGCGTGTTCCGCGAGGATGTGGACGTCCCGGACACGAACCACGTGATGGTGCGTTACGAGAACGGCGCCATTCTCAACTACTCGCTTTGTGTTTACGGCGCGCGCAGTTCGGATGAACTGCTGATCGGCACACACGGCGCGCTGCGGACGACGGCGGCCAAGCCGCGCGTCGAGCCTTATTTCGCCCCGGCGTACGACCTGGATCCGCCGAAGATTCCCGGCGGGCACGGCGGCGGGGATCCCGAGATGTTCAAGGACCTCTTCCTGCCCGATCCGCCCGCCGACCCGTGCAAACGCGCGGCCAATGTGCATGATGGGGCGTGGTCGGTGCTCATCGGTCTCGCGGCGTACCGATCGATGGAAACCGGTCAGCCGGTCGTCGTGCGTGATCTCGTGCGCGGCCTGGAATACCCGGACCACGCGGTCAACCCGGAAGCGCCGGAGAGCTTTGAAACTTCGCAGATGCGGGCGCACCTGGACGCGGACAAGCGGGCCTTTGCGCAGCGCAAGGCCGCGGGCAAACTGACCGAGGAAGACACATTCAATCCCCAGCGCTGATACGGCGCGAGTCACGTTTGGAAAGGCAATGCGCGGATGAGTGAGCGACCGAACATCGTGCTGATCATGGTCGACGACATGGGTTTTTCCGATCTCGGTTGCTACGGCAGCGAGATCCAAACGCCCAATCTCGATCGGCTGGCCAGTGGCGGCATGCGTTTCACGCACTTCTACAACGCGGCGCGGTGCTGCCCCACGCGGGCGTCGCTGCTGACGGGACTGCACCCGCACCAGGCAGGGATGGGCGGCATGACCGGCACAGGTGCGCGGTACGGCAACGCCCCGGCGTACCAGGGTTACCTGAATGATCGCTGCGTGACGCTGGCCGAGGTGCTGGGCGGCGCCGGGTATGCGACGTACATGTCCGGCAAGTGGCACGTCGGCGAGGATCACCCGCACTGGCCGATGGATCGCGGCTTCGACCGGCACTACGGCCTGATCGGCGGCGCGATGAACTACTGGGACATCACGAAGACCAAGGCGCCGAATGTCGTCCGACGCTTCTCTAACGAAAACGAAGACCACAACCCGACCGCCGAAGGCTGGTACGCCACCGATGCCTTCACCGACTATGCGGTCGAGCGCATCGGCGACCATGACAGCGCCGAGCAACCGTTCTTCCTTTACCTGGCATACACCGCGCCGCACTGGCCGCTGCACGCCTGGCCGGAGGATGTCTCGAAGTACGCCGATCGCTACCGCGACGGCTGGGCGCCCCTGCGCCAGGAGCGCTACGCGCGGCTGCAGGAACTTGGCATCATCCGGCCCGCGTGGGCGCTGTCGCCGCCGGACGAACGCGCGGCCGACTGGGACACGCTCGACCAGCCGACACGCGACCTGATGGCGGCCAAGATGGCCGTCTACGCCGCGCAGGTGGACCGCATGGACCAGGGCGTGGGCAAGGTGCTCGATGCGCTGGAGGCGAAGGGCGAACTGGACAACACGCTCGTGCTGTTTCTTTCGGACAACGGCGCCTGCCACGAAGGCGGCCCGCTCGGGTTCGACCGGCGCGACGGCAAGGGCGGGGAGCTGGGCGGGGTGGATTCCTACCAGTCGTACGGCCTGAGCTGGTCCAACGCCAGCAACACACCTTTCCGCCGTCACAAGCACTGGGTGCACGAAGGCGGCATCGCCACGCCGCTGATTGCGCATTGGCCGGACCGCATCAAGGCGGCGAACACGCTGAATCATGATGTCGGGCACATCGTCGACATCATGCCCACGCTGTGCGAAGCCGCGGGCGCGACATACCCTGAGACTTACCGGGGCCGCGCGATCACTCCGACGGTCGGCCGCAGCCTGATGCCGCTGTTGGAGGGCGGCACGCGCCGGCCGCATGAAATCCTGCACTGGGCGCATGAAGGCAACCACGCGATCCGGTCAGGCAAGTGGAAGCTCGTGATGGAACGGGACCATCCGTGGGAACTTTATGATATGGAGGCGGACCGGTCGGAGTTGCATGATCAGGCGGCGGCACGGCCGCAGGTGCTTGCGGAGCTGCGCGGCGCGTTCGAGCGATGGGCGGCGGAAGTCGGCGTGGTGGCGATGCAGCCGCGGCAGCGGTGAGTCCGCGACCGCCGCGCCATCACCAGTGCGGCTTGTCGGGGTCGTAGAAGTCTTCGTCCCCTTCCGCGCGCACCGAACCATCGCCGTAGAGGACGTTGGCCTTGCCGAGGTGGCGACGGCGCTGGTGTTCGGGCGCGTCGGTGTGGCCGTCGGCGTCGTCCATATCGATGACGAGTTTGCCGTAGTCGGTCAGCAGGACCTGTTCGCCGGGCGGCAGGTCGGGCACGCGGCTGTTGATGCCGTAGCTGGAATAGGCCGCGCCGCCGGGGGCGGTGATGATGCGAATCTGCTCGGTGTAGTTGGTCGTCTGCAGGTTGAATTCGATGCGTTTGCGGTCTGGCGAGAGCGTGAGCACATCCTGGCGATTCTCGTAACCGCGCGGATTGCCCTTGGGATAAGGAATGTTGTACCCGAGCACAGGATCGGTCTTCTTGAGCGTCTTGGTTTTGCAGACGATGCCGAGCACCTCGCCGCTGAAGCTGACCGTCACGTCGAGCAGCGTGTTTGCGTTGGTCGTGCTGTCCCAGTGGAGCATCCAGGAACTGACGTGCGTGCCGCCCGGGATCGAGCCCCCGGGCATCCCTTGGTTGCCGTAGTAGCGGCCGGGCCTGGTGATGTCGACCGGGATCGAGCCGTTGAGTTTCATGTTGTCGCGTTCGTGGAAGAGGAAAGCGCGGTCGTCCGATTTCAGGACGCCCACATCCAGCGACGGCGGCACATCATTGCGCAGCTCGATGGCCGTGACCTTGTCCGGCTGGCCGGCCTTCTTGTCGCTCACTTCGGCATCGTCGAAGTCGTTCGGGCACAGGAAGGCGCGCACATCGTCCGTGGCGCCGGGCAGCGCCCAGGAGACCCAGGTTTCATCGGCAGGCGTGGTCATGTGACCGCCGGCCATGACTGTCTCGTTCCGCACGTTGGCGAAGCCGAGCCAGATCTGATGCAGGTTCGACGCGCAATGGGCCGTCCGCGCCGCCTCGCGCGCCCGGCCGAGTGTCGGCAGCAGCAACGAGATCAACAACGCGAGAATCATGATGACGACGAGCAGTTCGATGATGGAGAAGGCGCGCCGCCTGCCCGGCCGCCGCGCACCCGCCCGGCCATATCGTCCATCGCCGCACCACGGTTCCGCCCCGTCTGCCATGACATGCTCCCAAAGAGAAAGGTTCCGCTTACTGAACTGAACGAACCGTCCCGCCTGATGAATCCAGACCTGAAGTAATCCGTGTATCGTCACAGAATGACCTCATGGGCTCAACCCCTTTACCGGATTCCAAACACTTTTTCCTGCGACTTGTTACCCAAACCGCCGCGGCAGGTCGTCGACTCGCTGTCTTTCCTTGCTGATTCTGTCGAATACGCGCGCCTCAGGATGCCTCGAACCTGGCCATGACCTCGGGCGCGATCACGTGACGGCGCGGCCGAGCGCCCATGCCCCCAAACCGCGATTCAGCAGATCCCCTATGCGATCAGCCAAGGAATGCCTGACTGCTCGCGCTCATCCGATGGTTGACGCTTGAGTGCGATGCGCGGCGAACCGCACGGCGACGTCAGGCACCCATCGCCGCACCACCACGACTCAGGAGGCCCTGCGACATGCTGGTTTTCAGAAGATGGCTCACCGAGGGGATCGCTCAACTCTCTTACATGGTCGGCGACGACGCGACGAACAGTGTCGCCGTGATCGATCCCCGGCCGGACGTGGAGATCTACGTCGATGCGGCGCGCGAGCTGGGCGTGGCCATCACGCACGTATTCGAGACGCACATCCACGCCGACTTCATGAGCGGGGCGCGCGAGTTGGCCGCCCGCGTGGGAGGCGCGCGAATCTGCGTCAGTGGCGAAAGCGATCCCGACTACGGCTACGAGGTCCACAGGCTCCGTGACGGGAACACGTTTGCGTTCGGCTCGCTACTGCTGCGCGCTCGCTTCACTCCCGGCCACACGCCTGAACACGTGTGCTACGAACTGTGCCACACCGACGAGCCTGACACCCCATGGGGCGTGCTGACGGGCGACTGCCTGTTCGTCGATTCCGCCGGCCGGCCGGATCTGCTCGGCGATGAGCAGACGGATGCACTGGTGGAGCAACTCTTCGAAACGTTGACCGGATACTTTCTCCAGCTTCCCGATGACGTTGTCATCTATCCATGTCACGGCAAGGGCTCGGCCTGCGGACCGGCCATCGGTGAACGGCTGGAAAGCACCATCGGCTACGAGCGAAAGCACAATAGATTCCTCCAGTTTGACGACGCGGCGTCGTTCAAGGAAGCAATGATCGGCGACGCGCCGCCGGCGCCGACGCACTATCCGCGGCTAAAGAAGATCAATGGAAGCGGCCCACCGGTTCTGGGCGGCATGCCGACCATGCCCCCGCTGCCGCCGGATGCCTTCAGAGAGCGCTTCGGGCGCGGCGGTGTCCAATTGATCGATGCGCGTCACATGCTCGCCTTCGGGGGCGGGCATATCCAAGGCGCCATCAACCTCGGCGCCAAGAAGGACGAAATGTCGGTCTTCGCCGGCTGGGTGCTTGATCCGGAGATGCCCATCCTCCTGGTGGTCGAGGACGAGCAGGACCTGCATCGCGCCACGGCACTGCTGGTGCGGACCGGCTTCGTGAAGTTCGCCGGCTACCTGGCCGGCGGCATGACGGCCTGGAACAACGCCGGCCTGCCGATCCAGACATTGCCGCAGATGCATGCCGAACAGGTGCACGAGCACCAGGATGAACTGGCGATCCTCGACGTCCGCCAGGAAGACGAATGGCGTGAGGGCCATATTCCGGGCGCATCACATCACTTCGTCGGGGCAATGCGCGAAGAAAATCCGGACATCGGCAACGGTAAGCCTGTCGTGACGTACTGCGCCACCGGCTACCGGGCCAGTTGTGCCGCCAGCATGCTGCAGGCAGCGGGGATGAAGAAGGTGCGCAGTATGCCCGGCAGTTGGAAGGCCTGGCAGGCCAACGGCCTCCCGAGCACTGAGCCGCAACAGGCGGAAGCAACGTCCGGAGTATGAAGATGCATGCATGGACACTGCTGGCGGCCGCGACCGACCCGGGCACGCAGCCCGCGGCGTGGTCACCGTATCTTGTCGGCGCACTGATCGGTGTGCTGTCGTGGTTCACGTTCTACTTCTCGGCGCATCCGCTGGGGGCGTCGACGGCCTATGCGCGGGTGGCGGGACTGATCGGCAAGTTGATGCCCGGAGGTCGCACGCAGAAACTGCGCTACTTCCGCGAGAACGCGCCAAAGGTGGGCTGGAAGGTGATGCTCGTGCTGGGGGTGATCCCGGGCGCGCTGCTCGCAGCGACGACTGGCGATGAAGTCACCGCGCGGTGGCTGCCGCCGATGTGGGCTGAGCGATTCGGCGATGCGGTCTGGCTGCGCCTGATCGTCGCCTTCGCCGGGGGCGTCTGCATGGCCTGGGGAGCGCGGCTGGTCGGCGGCTGCACCAGCGGGCACGGCATCAGCGGCGCGCTGCAGCTTTCCGTTTCATCCTGGATCGCGCTGGTCTGCTTCTTCATCGGCGGCGCCCTGACTGCGACACTGCTCTATCGCCTGTGAGCCTGGAGATGGATGACAACGCTTCGGAACTGACCCTCCGTGATCGGATGCTCGCCTCGCGCGGCCGGCAACGGCTGCTCGGCCTGCTCTTCGGGATCATCTTCGGCTTCCTCCTGCAGAAAGGGGGCGCGGCCAAGTACCACATCCTGATCGGTGTGCTCCTCTTCGAGGACTGGACGGTCATCCAGATCATGCTCACCGCGGTCGTCGTCGGCATGGCCGGCATCTACGCGATGAAGGCAATGGGCCTGGTCGAGACACACATCAAGCCGACACGCTACCTTTCCAATGCGATCGGCGGCGTGGTCTTCGGTATCGGCTTCGCGCTCGCCGCTTACTGTCCCGGCACCAGCGCCGCCGCACTGGGCCAGGGCAACTACGACGCGGTGGCGGTGATCCTGGGCATGGCGGCCGGCTCATGGGTCTTCGCGGAGACGTCCGAGTGGACACACCGGCGACTGGACCCGATCGGTGAGCGCGGCGAGTTGACGCTCGATAAGGCCTGGCATCTGCCGCGCAGGCGCTTTGTGCCCATCGCACTCGTCGTTCTCGCAGCCGTGCTGCTTGCCCTGAACTGGTTGCCCACGCTCTGATCGCGCGGGACCGGGTCGATCGGAGTCAACGGAACCCACATGGATACCTTCCTCGACAGTTGGGCCGCCGCGGCGGTGACCACGCTCGGCTTCTTCTGGATGGCGCTGTGGGCGTTCTGCCTCGGATACTTCATCAGCTCCATGATCCAGGTATTCGTCACGCGGCAACGCATGAAGCGAACCATGGGCGAGACCGGGCCGCGCTCGGTCGCCCTGGGCGCATTCTTCGGGTTCATCTCCAGTTCGTGCAGCTTCGCGGCCCTGAGCACGAGCCGCTCCCTGTTCCAGAAAGGCGCGGGCCTGGTGCCGGCGCTCGCGTTCCTGCTGGCCTCCACGAATCTTGTGATCGAACTGGGCATCCTGATCTTCATCTTCCTCTCGTGGCAGTTCGTGGTGGGCGAGTACGTCGGCGGCATCCTGTTGATCCTCGTCATGTGGGCGGTCGTGAAGGCGACGCTGCCCGCGAAGCTGGAAGCCGCCGCACGCAAACACGCGCGCCGCCTCGCGGGCGACACGCACGATCACGGAGACGGCGAGGACCCGCCCGACTGGCGCGAGCGTATGGGGTCGCAGCAGGGCTGGCGCATGGTGAGTCGGCGCTACTTCATGGAATGGCAGATGGTCTGGAAGGATGTGGTGTTCGGTTTCACCATCGCGGGCATCATCGCGACGTTCGTGCCGCCGGAGGCGTTCCAGACGCTGTTCGTCGGCAGCGGCGGTCAGCCGGCGTGGTGGCAGACGGTGCTGCACACAATGATCGGTCCGGCCGCGGCGTTTCTGACCTTCATCGGCTCGATGGGCAACATCCCCCTCGCCGGCGTGCTGTTCGCCTCGGGTGTGAGTTTCGCCGGCACGATGGCCTTCATCTTCTCGGATTTGGTGGTGTTCCCGGTGCTGCGCATCAGCGCGAAATACTTCGGTTGGAAGATGGCGCTGTACATCCTGGCCGTCTTCCTGTTCTGCCTGATCGTGACTGCGCTGATCATCCACTACGGTTTCGACGCGCTCGGCATGCTGCCTCAGCGCGCGGCGGCGAAGACCAGCCAGCTTGAAGCCGGGGAGCGGTTCGGTATCGACTACACGCTGTTCCTGAACGTCGGGTTCGTGACGGCTTCCGGGTTCGCCGCGTGGCTGGCATTCGCCCGACACGATGGGGGTCACCACGCACACCACCATGGCCATGGCGGCAATGGTTCGTCGGTGACGCAGCGGCTGCTCCTCACGCTGGCCCTTGCGTCGATCGCGTGGCTCGTCGGGGGGATGGGGCTGTGGTTCATGCGGTCCGGGTAGTCCCTGGTCCGGCCGCCGGGCTTGTGACGGTGCGATCCGCTAGGATGGGCGGTCGCTGCGGGCGTCGCGTGCGCCCCCGGTTCATCCGTACCCCGCAATGCAGGAGGACACCATGACCCAGAACAACACGCTGACCGCTGAAGAAAGGGCCGCAGGCTGGCAACTGCTCTTCGATGGCGAATCGACCGAACATTTCCGCGGCTACCAACAGGAAGATTGTCCGGCCGGGTGGCAGGTGGTCGACGGAACGATCCATCGGGCCGACAAGGCCGGAGATATCATCACGCGCGAGCAGTTCGGCGACTTCGAGCTGTCCATCGAATGGAAGGTGGCCGGACCGGGCAACTCGGGCATCATGTTCCGGGTGACCGAGGACGCGGACAAGTCGTTCATGACCGGGCCGGAGTATCAGATTCTCAACAACGACGTGCATCCCGACGGCCAGAAGCCCAAGACCAGCGCCGGGGCAAACTACGCGCTGCATGCGCCAACGAAGGACATGACGCGCCCGGTCGGCGAGTGGAACCACACGATCATCAAGGCCGACGGCCCGCACGTCGAGCACTGGATGAACGGCGAGAAGATCGTCGCGTACGAACTCTGGTCCGAGGAATGGGAGAAACTCGTGGCCGACAGCAAGTTCAGCAAGTGGCCCGGCTACGGCCGCAACAAAGCGGGACACATCTGTCTGCAGGACCACTCGGACCCGGTGTGGTACCGGAATATCAGGATTCGGAAGCTTGGGTGAAGAGGGTTTCACCACAGAGGCACCGAGGGCACGGAGGAAAGTGGGAGCGACAGTAAGGCATAACGCCAAGGCCGCACAGAAGAAGCTGGGGGTCTCTTCTTGGCGTTCCTGGATCGTCTTGGCGCTCTTGGCGCTTGGTCTGTCCGGCCCCGGCGCGAATAACACCCACACTCTGTGATGAGTCTCTCTACCGAAACTTCACCAACACCACCGACCCGCCCTTCTCCAGCCGGGCCGGAACGCTGCGCGTCGCGCCGTTCTTTGTCGTCACCGTGACCTCATAGTCACCATAGAAGCCGGTGACCGTTGCAACGCCGCCGGCCGCGGTCTTCGTTTGCTCGTCCGTCCACCACTGCCTGAAGACGAGGTCCCGGTAGACCTTGCCCGATCCCGTCAGTTGCCAGTCCTCGGTGAAGACCATCCCCGGCTGGCCCCCGCGGCCGGTGAAGCCCCAGAAGATGAACCCGTCCACCGCTTCGTGACTGAACACGGCCGTGAGGAAGTCGCGCATGTAGTCGGTCACCTCATCTTCGTTGGGCGAGTGATGCGAATACTCAGTGATGCGGATGGGCAGGCCGAACTTGCCGAAGCGGTCGAGCGTTTCCAGCAGCTTCGCGGGCGGTGTGACATCGCCGGCCAGGTGTCCCTGCAGGCCGATGCCGCCGAGGCCCACGTTCTTCTCGTGGATCATCCCGATGATGCGCTCGTAGCCGTCGGCCATCGAGTCGTTGTATGTCCCGGTCAGGACGCCGAAGTTGTTGATATACAGCCGCGCGGTGGGATCTTCCTCGCGGGCCCAGCGGAAGATATCGACGAGGATTCCTTCGCCGAGAATCGCCTGCAGGTCGGTACGGGTGACCGGTTCGTTCAGCACATCCCACTCGTCGATCAGCGGCGCGAAGCGCTTGGTGACGGAGCGCACGCGATGCTCGACCGCGGCGCGCAATGCCTTGGGGTCATTCTCCAGCTTGCGGATGTCGCGATGGATGAACTGCCACTTGGGCCAGATGAGGCAGTGGCCGCGCGTCTGCATGCCGTAGGCGCGCGCCGCCTCGAAGTACCGCTCGCAGTTATCCATCCCGAACCGGTCGATCTGCGGCCACTTCAGTATCAGCCCGTTCACGATGCAGTTGAAGTTGGCGTTAAGTTCGTGGTGATACCGCGCGATCCACCGGCCGTCCTGGTGGATGTTCCAGCCGGTGCGGTCGGGCGTGGTGCCCTGCATGTAGAAGAACGGCGCCATCGTGCCGAAGCCGAAGGCGTGCCGGGTCATGCGGGCGTGCACGGTCGCGCCGGCGAGAGGCCTGTCATCGCCGTCAACGACCCGCACCTCAAGCCGGCCGCGGCGGATCCTGTTGATGCGCTCATGCGCCGCCGCGCGCCACGCGGCATCTTCCTCGCGCCCGGGCCAAGTGTAGCGGTAGCGCGGCAGGTCGTCGATGTTCGTCTCGGCGGGAAAGACGCGCAAACGCAGATCGCGAAACTCGACCACCTGCGGCACGCGTCCGATCTGCAGCGCCGCCTGCACACCCGTCGCCGCGACGCCCTCGGGCACGGCGACAGGCATGTCGAACGCCATCCAGCCCTTGTTGAACGGGATGGTCTGGTCGTAGAGATCGCGCTTGCCCTTCTCACCCACGAGCAGTTGCAGCCGCACGCGTACGAGGGCCTTCTGGCTTTCGTCTTCGCTGCTGATCGCCCGGCCGCGCAGATGCAGATGCACGATCTGGCCGGTGGTGATCTCTCCCGGAGCGGATGCGACGGCGGCAAACTGCCACGGCTTGCCGCGCACGGACTCGTTGACCATGCGAAGGATCGGCTGCTCGGACGTCGGCGGCGTCGGGGCGTTGGCTTCGTAGCCGGAGATATTCCATGCGAGCGGCGTCAACTCGCGCCCCGCAGGCACGCCGCGAGCGGTGCCGGCCGGCGCTGCTGTCGTAGAGAGGGCTGTCGCAAGGCTGACAAGAACAAGTCGCAGGCGCATCGCTCGAACTCCTGGGATTGAATGTGCGGCCGACGGGTCGCTCGTCCTGACCACCACCGCGTGTTCCAGCGGAACGGATGGCGCAACCGTGCATTGCCTGCTCAGGCGCTGGTGGAGCGAACCGCATGCATCCGACCGCACGGCCACCGTGCGGCCGACGCTATGGCAGCGTAACTCACAGTTGCGGGGATGCGTTGGATGTCCATCAGTGGGACCTCCAACGCTAGCAGGTACGAACAGTCAGCTCGAAGGCTCAATCACCGCCTCGACCTCTCCCGCCGCCTTCAATCGCTTGCGTAGGCGATCCGCCATTTCCTCGCGCACCGCCGCGTGCTGCGGATCTTTGACGAGGTCGTTCGTTTCGTACGGGTCCGCATCGAGATCGTACAGATACTGTTCCACATATCGATCGCTCGCGGCGGGGGGGCGCTCGCCCTCCACACGCGGCGATGTCACCCCGTATTTCCACCGATGCGTGCGCACCGTGCGGCCGCACTGAGACTCGCTGATCTGCGCGAATACATCGTCGGGCCAGTCCGTCGAGCCGGCGACTACATCGTGCAGCGGGCGGCCGACCATCTGCTCCAGTGGATCGACGCCCGCCGTCCGAAGGATCGTCGGCGGCAGGTCGATCAGGCTGACCAAGTCGTCGACCGTTCTGCCGCCGGTGAAGCCGGGGCCGCAGGCGATCATCGGCACCCGGATGGAGCTTTCGTGGCACGAACGTTTGTACTCACCGTTGCGCGTGCAGAAGTGGCTGCCGTGATCGGAGGTGTAGATGATCAGCGTGTTGTCGGCCAGGCCGGTCTCTTCCAGCAGCGCGCGGAAGCGGGCGACCTGGTCGTCGAGGCTGGCGCAGCAGCCGAGGTAGTCCGGCATGTGGCGGAACCAGTCGCCGGCTTCCTTGCCGAAGCAAGCCAAGTCACCGGGCACGTGATAGTCGGCGTACTTGCGCTTCGAGCCGATGGGACCGATGTAGCGGTCGAGATCGTTCTGATGGTGCGGCTCGATAAACGAGGTGAGCAGGAAGAACGGGCGATCGCGATCGCCGGCCGCATACTGTCGCACGTAATCCAGCGCGAAGTCGGCCGTCCGCTCGACACGGTAGCCTTCCCAGTCGACGCGCTGGTTGTCGCCGTCGTAGAAGAACCCCTCGTAACCGCTGCTGGTGAACTCGAGGACGTCGGAGGCGACCCAGTAGTCGCGGTACCCGCCCCGCCGCTCGACCGGAACGGCCTTGGTGCGGAAGTTGTGTTCGTCGTCCGACGCGAGATGCCACTTGCCGACGTAGGCGGTTTCGTAGCCCGCCGCGCTGAGCGACTTGGCGAGGGTCGGCGCCTCCAGCGGCAGCGCGATGTTGTTGCGATAGCAGCCGGACTGCGTGGCCCACATGCCCGTCTGCAGGCACGACCGCGCCGGCCCGCACACCGGCTGACAGGTGAAGGCATGGCGAAACTGCACGCCGTCCGCCGCGAGCTTGTCGAGATTGGGCGTCAGGTCCGGCCGCATCGCGGGGGTCCGGTCATCGCCGTAGCAGCCGACGGTGTCCCAGCGTTGCTGGTCGGAGAAGAGGAAGAGGATGTTAGGGCGTGAGTCACTCATAGTGGGTTCGATGGTAGCGAGGAGCGCGGCGAGGGGCGAGTCGGGTCTGTGGTGGGATGGACGTCTCGTCCGCCATCAGGCCGAAGGCCCGAGCAGACCCCTTGCGCGATGTGGTGCCTGCTACGGTGGCCATGCGCTGAGATTATTCAGAGCGACCGTTGAGTCGGCTGTCCAATTCGCGTTCCACGTCCTCCAACGGCACGAGAACCGATGCTGTCACTCTCGACGCGGACTCAACCCAAGTCTCCTGGTCGTCGACGAAGATGTGCGGACGGAACACCGAAAGAACGTCTCGCTTGTCAATCCCGCCCAGGAAGAATATCTCGTCTACCTCGATCCCGCGGTCACGCAAGGTGTGCACTGGCCGCGCGTGCGCCGGGGCGTTGCGCGCGGTGCAAATCGCGGTGCGAATCCGCACTCTGTAGTCCGGATCGCTCTTCTTCTTCTCTCGCTCGTTCTTCTGAATCTGCGCAATCTTCTCAAGCAGCCGCATCAACGGACCTTCCGACAAAGGCTCGGCCGCATGCTCGGCTTCATGGCGATGGAAGGCCTCAAGTCCCTTGTTCCTGTACACTTTCTCCGATGTGTCATCGACCAGAATACCGTCGAAATCGAAGGCGATCCTCAGTTCGTCATCTGTATCACTGTGTGCAATGAATGACCCCACGATGAGTCCTCCTGGAATATCTGACTGTCTCGCGGCCCTCACATCATTCACATTCGTTGATAAGTATAGCACCGCGCCAAGGGGCACCGCATAGCCGAACGGCGGCCTTCCGCCTGTGAAGATGGCCCGGCTGATCGGCAACCCGTAGTGCCGAATGCTGTTCATGACGCGCAGACCTGAATCCGGGCTGTTCCGCGATAGCAGCACGACCTCGATCGGCTCGAAACCTTCGTCCGCGCGGTTGAATGACAGGAGCCGTTGCACGAACGGGTACGCAGACCCTTTGCCGAACGGCTGGTCCTCGCGCTCGCGCTGGTGCGCTTTGTACGCATCGACGCCCTCAGTACGGAACACGCCGTGTGACTCGGACGTGTCGAACAAAGCACTGGAACTGATGGCAACGACCAACTTGTCCTTGAGCGAGTACGGCAATCGACCAATCCCCGGGGCATCCCATCGCAACCATCGACCATCCGCTCACTTCTCATCCAGCAGTTCCACCGCCTCGAACTTCTTGCCCTCGAGCATCTCAAGACTCGCCCCGCCGCCGGTGCTGACGTGGCTGACCTTGTCGGCGAAGCCCAGTTGCTGGACTGCGGCCGCGCTGTCGCCACCGCCGATGATGCTTGTGGCACTGCTGTCGGCGATCGCCTGGGCCACCGCTTTCGTGCCCTCATCAAACGGCGGCTTCTCGAACACGCCCATCGGGCCGTTCCATACCACCGTCTTCGCATCAGACGCGGCCTTGGCGTACGCCTCGATGGTCTTCGGACCGATGTCCAGGCCCATCAGGTCGCCGTCGATCTGGTCATCGCAGATCTGGCGCTGCGCGCCCTCGGCCGAATCGAAATTGCTGTGGCAGGCATGATCGGACGGCAGCATCAGCTTGTCGCCGCCCTTGGCCAGCAGGTCCTTCGCCAGGTCAAGCTTGTCCGCCTCGACGCGGCTGGAACCCACGGCCTTGCCCTGGCTCTTGAGGAAGGTGTACGCCATCGCGCCGCCGATGATCACCTTGTCGCAGATACCCAACAGGTTGTTGATCACGTTGATCTTGTCCGACACCTTCGCGCCGCCGAGGATCGCCACGAACGGGCGCTGCGGGTTATCGATCGCTTCCTTCAGGTACTTGATCTCCTTGTCAACCAGGAAGCCGACCACGCACGGCTTGCCGTCGGCCTTCATCGCGGTTGGCACGGCCACCATCGAGCCGTCCGTGCGATGGCACGTACCGAAGGCGTCGTTGCAGTAGATGTCGGCCATCGCGCCCAATGCCTTGCCGAACGCGGCGTCGCCCTTCTTCTCGCCCTTGTTGAAGCGCAGGTTCTCCAGCAGCAGCACGCCGCCGTCGCCCAGCGACGCGGCCTTGGCTTTCGCATCGTCACTCACCGGGTCATCCGCGCCCAGCGCCACGTCGCTGCCCAGCTTCTCGCCGAGGCGTTTCGCGACCGGGGCCATTGAAAACTCGGCTTCGAAGCCGTCGCCGCCGGGCCGGCCCAAGTGGCTCATGAGGATCAGCTTGCCGCCGCGCTCGAGTACGCTGTTGATCGACGGCAGGGCCATCTCGATGCGCCGATCGTCGGTGATCTGGTCGCCCTTGAGCGGAACGTTGAAATCCACGCGAATCAGTACGGTCTTGCCCTTCACATCCACATCGGCGATGGTCTTCTTGGCCATGACGGAATCCTCTTGTGATCACTGGGGTTCGGGTGTCGCATCCCATCGCGCCGGCGGGCGTTCGCGCCGCGCGCAGGCCGGGGACGGGTGGCCATGATACCGGATGCATCGACAGGTGCGAGCAGTCGGCCGGAGCCGGGCCCGCACGGGTGCAACGGTCTTCAGACCCATGTCCCCGGGTCGCCTCGCCGGCCGGCCGCGCTATCATCTCTCAGGGAAGCCGTTCACATCCCTTCTCGCAACCATCCAATCTGGGAGGTCCGACGATGGACATCAGCAAGGTGACGGTCTGGCACGCGACGATCGACGATCAACCGGGCGGACTGCCGGCGAAACTCAAGGCGCTGGCCGATGCGGGAGCGGACCTCGGGTTTGTCATCGCGCGGCGGTCGGCCGATCAGCCCGGCAAGGGCGTGGTGTTCGTCACGCCGATCGCCGGCGGCGCATCCGAGCAGGCCGCGAAGGCCAACGGGTTCGAGGTCAGTGACAGTCTGCACGGCTTGCGGCTGGAAGGCGCGGATCAGCCCGGGCTTGGCGCGACGCTGACCGCGGCGATCGCGGATGCCGGGATCAACCTGCGCGGCCTGTCGGCCGCGGCGCTCGGCGGGCGCTGCATTGTCCACCTGGCTTTTGACAGCGACGCCGACGCGGACAAGGCCGCGAACGTGCTCAAGAAGATGTAGTGCCAATGCGATTGCATCCGCGCGGTCGCCAGTCGCACCGGTGCGCATTCTCACTGCGCGTGCGCGCCCGCATCGCGGGCGCCCAACAAACGCAAAGCCGAGCCCGATGGGCCCGGCTGTACGCCAACTCATCCGCGACGCGCTGCGTGGCGCGCCTGTTTCGTTTCTCCCCGGCCCTCCGGCCGTCCCACCACAATTCCTCACGGCCTACGCGAAAACAAACCCCAACAACTCTTGCATCCATGCCATCTCGCGGCCAGACCCCGCGTAGCCTCGATGTGACTCCATCCAAGGTCACAGTTTACTACTTGGCGTTCCAATTCAAAGCGCATTCTCGCAGTTTCCCGAAAAACCATTGCGCTCGTGTTAAGACAGGTAAACTATGACGCCTCACCGGGCGCCTCGTTTCGGCCTGTCCGGGTCGGAACGCCTTCGATCGCATCGCCCGTCCGCTCGATGAACGCCCGCAACGCCGCAAGCACTTCGACCGACGCGCCGCCTCGGGACAAACCGTCGTGGAGTTGTCGTAACGACGCCAGCAGTGAAGTCAGCGCGGGCGTGCGGCTGCGGAGGCGACTGAGCGAAAGTGCGTTCATCTCTCGCGTCAGTGCGTCCATCGCTTCACGCGCTCGCTCTCGATCATCGGGCGATCGCGTCCGATCGATGGACAGGCGAAACAGCGCATCGTGCGCCGAGAGAAACGTTGCCTCAAGTGGATCGATGGCGGACATGCCGTGTCTCCTTGAAAAGTGCCAAAGGGTTGCGTTCTTCAATGGCGCGAAGCTTCGAGCGCCTCGATCGCGCGCCGGGTGCGCCATGCCCGGCCGAGCAGGTCAACCGCCGCCTCGTCGATGCGCTGCCCCGTGCGCACCGCGAGTTCAAGCTGCGCCTGCGCCGCTTGCAGTTGGTCAAGCATCGCGATGTAGTTGTTGACCAGTTCCTCAAACGCGCCGCGTTCACGCCGAGCGCGCTGCGCCGCGGCAAGGTGCGACTCAAGCTCATCCAGCAAGGCGTCCGCATGGAGCAGCGCGTTCGCATCGACCGGCCGGTCACCCGGCGGCGGACCGAACGCATCAAGCGCTTCGGATAGCTCCGACGCGCCGGCGCCGGCCAGACGCATTCGTGCGACAATCCGTGCCAACGACGGGTCGGTCTCGTGAGGCAGGCCGGTCAACGCTTCAGCCAGCAAGTCAAGCACATCGGTCGCGTGACTGAGGTGCTGACGTCGGCTGTTGATCAGCGTCGCGCGGCGAAGGCGCAGCAGGTCGGCCGCGTCGTCGCGCATCAGTTCGTGGAACGTACGCATCCACGGCCCCGCGGCGAGGACGGCCTCGCCCAGCCGCGCCTCGTCGCGCAGTTGCTGCACCTGCTCAAGCACCACGCCCGCCACGCCCAGCGCCGGCCCGGCCGCGACACCGGCCTGCGATACGCTGTCGATCGGAAAAGCCTGCAATGCCCCGGCCAGGCGGTCAACCGACCGCGTGACCTGACCGTGCGATCGCCCCGAGGCCAGCGCCGCCATGGCGTCATGCCAGGCCCCCGCGGCTTCCCACGCGCGCAGCCGCGTCTCGATATGGGTGGCGTCTGGCGCACCATCGGCGCGCGCCTCGGCGCCATGGTGCTCGCGTCGCGCCTCGTCATAGACCACCAGCAGACGCTCGCCGGCAACGCGCGCTTCGTTGAAGGCGTCACCGTACTGCCGCAACGGACCGCGCGGCACGTACCCGCAGCCACCTGCGAGCGAGACAAGCACGAGCGTGAGCGTGATCAACATGGTTCGATGCATGGGCGGACTCCTTGCAAAAAGGGCGGCGTCGACAGACACGCATGCCCGCCACCGGCGGCAGGCACGTTTCCACCCTTGGAAAAAGGGCCGCCCCGGCGCGCACAGGATGGCCGGTCTTGCGCCGTCTCACCGACGCAAACGACTCATACACAAGCAGATAGGAAAGTTGACCGCGTCGACGGATTCCCCGGATTTTTGGTGTCACGATCTGCGCACAACGTGGCCGGTTTCAGCGCGCAATCGGCGCGCTCTCGACCAGCTCCCCTCTCGGCCCGTCCTCGACGTCCTCGCGCCCCGCGGCGCTTCAGCAGCATCAGCAACGACAAGCTCAGCAGCCCCGCCGCCGCCGGCGCGACGAACGTGGGCGCGGGGCGCGTCCCTCGTCAGACCTGTTCGTACTCGCCGAAGTTACCGATCGACTGGTCACGATTGGAGATGAATGACTCCGCGCAGCGGCCAGCGCGGCGAATACGAAACTGCTCGTGCATAACACGCGATTGCTTCTGCACCTGATCGCCATGCGCTCCCCTTCGTTCTTCCAGTCCGGACCCGTCGCGATACACTGAATGCATGGCGCTTCAACTCCCGCTGGATCGTGAACTGTCTTTCGACCGACCCGTCATCATGGGGATCCTCAACGTCACGCCCGACAGCTTTTCGGATGGCGGCCGGTATGTGGATGTGGACACGGCTGTGTCGCACGGCCTGACCATGGCGCGTGACGGGGCGCAGGTGATCGATGTGGGGGGTGAATCCACGCGTCCCGGCGCGTTGGCCGTGGGTGTCGATGAGCAGATCGCGCGTACGCGCGGCGTGATCGAGCGGCTCGCCGCGGCGCTGCGCGATGCGGGCAGTCAAACGGTGATCAGCATCGACACCACGCTCGCCACCGTCGCCGAAGCGGCGCTCGAAGCCGGCGCCGTCATCATCAACGACGTAACCGGGGGGCGCGGTGACGCGGCGATGCTGCCCCTGGCCGCGGCGGGCCGGGCGGCGGTGGTGCTCATGCACATGCAGGGGCAGCCGCGCACCATGCAGAATGATCCGCGCTACGGCGATGTCGTGGAAGAAGTGCGCACGTTCCTGCTGGAGCGGGTGGAGGCGGCCATGGTCGCCGGCGTGCCGCGCGAAGCGATCATGATCGATCCGGGCATCGGCTTCGGCAAGACCTTCGAGCACAACCTCGCGCTGCTCGCGCGGCTGGATCGCTTCGTGGACACGGGCCTGCCGGTGCTGCTGGGCGCCAGCCGCAAGCGCACGCTGCGGCGGCTGGTGCAGGGCGAATCCGCGCGTGATGAGCAGTCCCCGTTGCCGCGGCCGGATGAAGTGGATGGCGCCACCGCCGCGACGACGGCGCTGGGCGTCATGGCGGGGGTGCAGGCCTTTCGCGTGCATGATGTGAAAATAAACAGGCAAGCTGCCGACACGGCCTGCTTCATCAAGCGGACCGGCGGCAGCTTGCCTTGATTCTGCCAGATTGTCTTTGTCTCAGGTCATCAACCTGAGGTCGTATGGCGGCTCTGACACTTCCCAAGTCGCGAAGCGCGGCTTATTCGGTGTCGCCGTTCCCGCCGTTTTCGCCATTGTCGGCGTCAGCCTTGGTACCGGTGGGGGTGCCCTCATCGCCGTTTCCGGGATCGTCTTCCGACGGGCAACCGGCCAGACCGAGGCCAAGTACGGCGAGGATCGTCATGAGAATTCCAAACTTGCGCATTGATTTGCTCCTTGAAGCAGTGTGAAACCGTGTCCACTCACGTTCGGCCCATATCCTACGTAGTGATGGGCAAATTGCAATCAAACCATCCGCTGACCGAGCCCGCGGCCCGAAGCCGCGCGACGCGTTCAGCGCCCGTGCAGTTGGACACGTCAAGCGGTCATGCCACCACTCGAAGTGCCCCCCACTGAAGGCGAAGTCGCGATCATAGCGTCTCGCCTTGCTCACCGTCAACGCGGTTCGCAGTCGGGTACTTCGACTGTTGGACGGGTATCGGACCAGAATATCCCCCCGCCCAGACCTGATTTTTGGCTGCTTACCGGACGTAATCCAACCCTCGTCGCCGCAAATAGCTTGTTAACATATCTTTACGGAGCTTTCCCCCATGGGGTGTATGCTTCAAGAATTGGGCCCGGTTGTGGCGATACTCCCAATGGCAAGGGAAAAGTCGACCCCCTCGGAATGAACGGTCGATAACGTTTACGGAAGGCCCGAAAAGGCCTAGGGTCCCAGTACTGATCGAGCGCCTCACGGGGTCGGGGCCGCTCGGCACGCGGGACGAACTAGCAGACGCCAGGAGTTGTCCACACCATGGCTGACATTAACCCAATCAGTCAGACACCACCGGTCAGTTACGAACGCAACAGCCAGGTGGAGCGCACCGCGCCCGCCTCGTCGGTGCAGCGGGAAGATGACAGCGTCGAACTGTCCATCGCCGCCCGCATGCGAAGCCGCCTGAGCAGCATGCCGGATGTGAGGCATGAGCTGGTGGACCGTATCAAAGCCGAGATCGCCGCCGGCGACTACGTGACCGAGGACAAGATCGACGCCGTCCTCGACGACCTGATGAACGATCTTGAAGCGTCTTGATGAAAGCTGATTCCTTCTCGTCCCGCTTCAGACATTGCCGTGCTTGGCGCCGCCACGTTCCAGAACGTGGCGGTTTTACTACCTGGCCGCTGCAGAAACGCCTCCTGTCGGCGTGTGCCGAACGAAGTAAGGAGCTTCACATGCATGGTCGCCGAAGCGCCGGGATCGCGGCGCTCATCAATGCCGGGATGCTCGTCAGCCTGCCGGGCTGCGTCGCGTGGGATGCCCCGACCGACGCCCGTGATCCTCTGCCGCTGAACAGCGTCTACGCGTTGCCCGAGCAGCTCGAACTGCATTTCCCCTACCTCGTTCTCCACACCGATGGCCGCTTCGCCTTCGTCGCCCACCCGGACGACGCCGCGTACGAAGACGACTACGAGAACCACGGCACGTACCAGGTCAACGGGGACACATTGCGGCTGACCTACGAAGCCGCCACCTGCTGCCAGTTCGTCTTCATCGACCACGAGCCGCTCCAGATCATGGGCCCGGCCGGCGACGGGCGGTATCGCGCCCGGTTCCGCGATCAAACCGTCGCCCTGCAGCGCATCGGCGACATCCCCACGCCATGACGATCCGCCCGAGCCGCCGCGGATTTGGCAACATGGGCAAGTCAGGCTAACTTACCGAATCATCACAGGTTGGGTGGCCCACGCCGCCTCAACGGCTATGATTGCGACCCCTCGGCAATGCGGTCGGGGTTTCAACCACGTTCAGGGAATTCGATCCATGCCCACCACCGGCAAGATTACACAGGTCATCGGCTCCACCTTCGACGCCCAGTTCCCGGAAAACGAACTGCCGGACATCTACAACGCCGTGACGGTCAACGCCGAATCGGCCGGCATCAAGATCGCGCTGACCGGCGAAGTGCAGCAGCACCTTGGCGGCGGACAGGTCCGGGCAGTGGCGCTGGGCTCAACCGACGGCGTGGCGCGCGGCATGGAAGTGGTCGATACCGGACAGTCCGTGGCCGTGCCCGTCGGCGAACCGGTGCTCGGACGCGTGTTCAACCTGCTGGGCGAGCCCATCGATCACCGCGGCCCGGTCAACGCCACAAAGTTCAGCCCCATCCACCGTGAGCCGCCCGAGTTCGTCGACCTCAACCCCAAGACCGAAATCCTCGAGACCGGCATCAAGGTCGTCGACCTGCTTTGCCCCTTCGTGCGCGGCGGCAAGATCGGCCTGTTCGGCGGCGCCGGCGTGGGCAAGACCGTCATCATCCAGGAAATGATCGCGCGTATCGCGCGCGAGCACGACGGCTACTCCGTCTTCGCCGGTGTCGGCGAACGCACACGTGAAGGCAACGACCTGTGGCTCGAGATGCAGGAAGCCATGTTCAAAGATGCCTCCGGCGAAGAGCGCGCCGTGCTCGATCGCGTGGCCATGGTCTTCGGCCAGATGAACGAGCCGCCCGGCGCGCGTCTGCGCGTCGCCCTGTCCGGCCTGGCGATGTGCGAGGAGTTCCGCGACAGCTCGGGCAAGGAGACGTTGCTTTTCATCGACAACATCTTCCGCTTCACCCAGGCCGGTTCGGAAGTCTCCGCGCTGCTGGGCCGCATGCCCTCGGCCGTGGGCTACCAGCCGACCCTGTCGACGGAAATGGGCGAGCTGCAGGAGCGCATCACCTCGACGAACAAGGGCGCGATTACCTCGGTGCAGGCCATCTACGTGCCGGCCGACGACCTGACCGACCCGGCCCCGGCCACCGCCTTCAGCCACCTCGATGCGTTCGTCGTGCTGGCGCGCGGCATCGCGGAGAAAGGCATCTACCCGGCCGTGGACCCGCTCGAATCGACCAGCCGCATCCTCGATCCGAACGTCATCGGCAAGGAGCACTACGGCGTGGCGCGGCAGGTGCAGTCCATCCTGCAGCGCTACCGCGACCTGCAGGACATCATCGCCATCCTCGGCGTCGAGGAACTGAGCGAGGAAGACAAGCTCAATGTCGCCCGCGCCCGCAAGATCGAGCGGTTCCTGAGCCAGCCGTTCTTCGTCGCCGAGCAGTTCACCGGATTCGCCGGCGTGTACACGTCGCTGGAAGAAACCATCGACAGCTTCCGCCGCCTGGCCAACGGCGAAGGCGACGACCTGCCCGAAGCCGCATTCATGTACGTCGGCACGCTGGATGATGCGCGTAAGAAGGCGGAGAAGCTCGCCGCCGAATGATCATCCACCCGTCGGTGACCTTTGCTTCATGACCAGTTAGCGCGCAGGAGCGAGCGCCTCACCATCAGTTTGCCTAGTTTCTGTGCACATGACTCCATGAACGCTGGTGATGGTAACTCTCTGTCTTATCGAGCGTAACCCTTCTGCAGGGCCCGTGGCACGGTTCTTGTAAACAGTAATGCGAGTCTGAATGGGTGTGGTGTCGTTGTGCGCTCTCAACCGATCGCCGGCGATGGCCACGTTTGGTCTGCACGTACACGCAGGAACAACACGTTAGGAGGCGCACAAGATGAAACGTCCGCTCTGGATGGGCGCGGCCCTCGCCGCGCTGCTGCTGTTGCTGTCGCCGGTATTGGCGATGGCCGGCACTGACAAGGAAATCATGGCACTGCCCGAGGACACCGGCGCGACCGCGTGGATGCTCGTGTCCACAGCGCTCGTGCTGCTCATGATCCCCGGCCTCGCCATGTTCTACGGCGGCCTGGTCCGCACCAAGAACGTCCTCGGCACCATGATGCACAGCTTCGCCGCGATGGCCATCGTCGGCGTGCTCTGGCCGATCGTCGGCTACGCCCTGACCTTCGGCGACAACGCGCTCGACGGCATCATCGGGTGGAACTGGGACTTCTTCATGCTGAAGGGCATCGACGATAGCTACATGAGCATCCTCGATGACACCGCCCGCATCCCCGAGTACGTCTTCGCCATGTTCCAGGGCAAGTTCGCGATCATCACGCCCGCGCTCATCGCCGGTGCGTTCGCCGAGCGGGTGAAGTTCCGGTCGTACTGCATCTTCATCGCGCTGTGGACGCTGCTGGTCTACTGCCCGCTGGCGCACATCGTCTGGGGCGGCGGCTTCCTCACCGGTGAAGCGATCGACCTCGCCGGCGGCACGGTCATCCACATCTCCGCCGGCGTGGCCGGGCTCGTCGCGGCCCTCTACCTCGGCGCCCGGCGCGGCTACCCGCAAACCGCCATGCATCCGAACAACATGGTCATGGTGCTCATGGGCGCCGGCCTGCTGTGGGTGGGCTGGTTCGGTTTCAACGCCGGCTCGGAAGTCTCCTCCGGCCTCGGCACCGCCCAGGCCCTGACCATGACCCAGATCGCCGCCGCGTCGGGCGCGCTGAGCTGGATCCTCATTGAATCGATCGTCCACAAGAAAGCCACCACCCTCGGCCTGGTCTCGGGCATCCTCGCCGGCCTCGTGGCGATCACCCCGGCCGCGGGACATGTGCAGCCCTACGGCGCGATCATCCTCGGCTTCGTCTCATCCGGCTTCTGCTACGGCGCGATCCTGATGAAGAACAAGCTCGGATACGATGACACGCTCGACGTCTTCGGCATCCACGGCATGGCCGGCATCGTCGGCGCGCTCGGATTGACCTTCCTCATTCGCGAGTCGATGCAGGAAAACGCGACGATGCTGCAACTGTGGTACCAGGTCAAGGGTGTTGCCGTTTCGATCGGCGCCTCGGCCATCCTCACCCTCCTGCTGCTGCTGGTGATCGACAAGACGATCGGCATGCGCCTTTCCGACGACGAGGAAGGCTCCGGCATGGACCACTCGCTCCACGGGGAGCACGGCTACGGCCTGCTCAACCTCAACTGATCCCCATCAAGAAAGGAGAGCACGCCATGAAACTGATCATCGCCATCATCCAGCCGGACAAACTCGACGCCGTGCATAAGGCGCTCATCGAGGAGGAAGTGTTCCGCATCAGCGTCAGCCGCGTCTCCGGCCACGGCCAGCAGAAAGGCGCGCCCGACCTCTACCGCGGGTATGAAGTCGAACCCAGCCTCCTGCCGAAGGTGCGACTCGAAATCGCCGTCAACGAGGACTTCGTCGAACGCGCCATCCGCGCCATCTGCAAGGGCGCCAAGCACGGGCCGGGCGAAGTCGGCGACGGGAAGATCTTTCTCCTGCCGCTGGAAGAATGCATCCGCATCCGAACCGGCGAGCGCGGCAGCGAGGCCATCTAACGCCGCCGACAACCAACTGCACCCCAGCGCCCGGCGATCACCCTCGCCGGGCTTTCTCCTTATGCGGACCATCGCCCCGGCCCCGCCGCGCCGATACAATGAACAGGCGATCCGCAACGGATGGCCGACGCACGACAAGCCTCAGCAGTGGACACCAAACACACGGGAAACGGAAGACCGCCTTGCCGCTGTCACACCAACCCGGCTTCTTCGCGCGCCTGACGCGCGGCCTTGGATGGCGCTCGAAGCAACAGGCGCGCCGGGACGCCATCGATGCGCTCTCGCAATGGCTGCTGCCCGCCGCCGAGGACCGCGAACGCTTCGCCCAGTCACAGCGCCAGTCACGCCAGGGCGGCCCCGCCGACTACCTCGCCCCCCTGCCGGGCGAGCAACTCTCCCCGCGCGAAGCCTTCGCCCGACTGCGCTGGGGCGGCCAGGTGGTCATGATGGACCACCATCGCCGGCGCCTGCAACGCCGGGCCGCCGCTTTCGCCGACGGCCATGGCTTCGTCATCGAACATCCACCCCGTCGCATCAAGCTGCCCGGCCTCGCGCTGCCCGGTATCGGCCGCAGGCACTTCTGCTTCGTGGCCCGCAAGACACAACTCGCCCACCCCGGCGACATGACCGAGCGCTACTCCTACAACGTGCACCTGTCCCAGGCGGACGACGGCCGGTGGGTCGTGGTCAAACAGGTGCCCTCCGCGCGGAACATGGCACGCCGCCTGCGCCGACGCATGCCGGGCGCTGACGAAGCGGTCATCGCCCGCGCCACCCATAAGCTCATCGAGCATGTCTTCCCCGTCTTCCTCACCCGCGAGGCGGCCTTCCTCAAGATCCTCCAGCAGCGCCTGCCAAAGAAGTACCGCGATCGCTTCCCGCAGGTGCTCGACATCGAGAAGGACGACCAGGGCTTCGTGCGCAAGCTGGCGCTTCACTGGATCCGCATGGGCGGGCCCGAACTCTCGCAGCTCGAGTTCGCGCGGCAACTGGCCGAGCTGACCCACGTGCTGCACGATCACGTCGGCGTCATGCACCTCGATCTGCGGCTGGACAACGTGGTCGTCAGCAACGGCAAGGTGTGCATCGTCGATTTCGGCTCGGCCGTGCGAATGGGCGAGCATATCAGCAGGAGCCCGATGCTCGATCAACTCTTCAACGAGATGATGTCCACCTGCCAGGTGCAGCGCGTGCTCGGACGCATGAAGCGCACCGGCCGGCTGACTTCGCCGGTCATCGTCGACAAGCACGAGAAGCTCGACAAGGCGGCCGACCTCTTCTACGTCGCCCTGCAGATCAACAAGCCGCACAGCAATCCCGATCTCAAGGGCCTCGTCCGCTACCGCCCCGCCGGCGACCAGGCCCTCGCCCTGACGCAGTTCACCAGCGAAGTCCTCTGCCCCGCCGACATCAGCGCCCCGAGCGTCACCTCCACCCGCGAACTGCTCGAAGGCATCCTCGAAATCGAACGCGACCTCGGCAGCACCCGTCCCGCCGCGTGATCGGCGCGCCACCGGCGGATCGTCGGCCGGTGCGGGTCGTCTTGTTACACCCCGTTTACACGATGGCGCCGCCCGCCGCTTAGACTGGTGTTGATCCCCACCCCCAACGAGGACACATCCATGCGGCATGCCCTCGCCATCATCGGCGCCCTGCTCGTCCTGCTCACCGTGACCCTCCGATGCGCGCACGACGGTGACAACCGCGGCCCACATATCGCGCCCGCGCAAGGTGAAGACCCCGCGCCGCAACAACAGGCCCGACTCCCCGAGCCGCGCGAAGGCTTCTCCGTCTCGAACCGCGAAGGCGTCGTCCTGATCGAGAACGTCCCCCACATCACGCAGAAGCCCGACTTCTGCGGCGAGGCCTGCCTCGCCATGGCCATGCAGGCACTGGGCCATCGCGTCGACCAGGACTGGGTGTTCGATCAGTCCGGCCTCGACCCCGCCCTCGGGCGCGGCGTGTACACGCGCGAACTGACAACCGCCGCCGGCAACATCGGCTTCCGCACCGGCCGCGTGTACACGCAAGTCGCCCCGCGCCGCGCCGACGAACAACTCGGCGAACTGCTCGACACCACCATCGACGATCTGAAGCGCGGCATCCCCTCCGTCGTCTGCATGCACTACGACGATCGGCCGCACACCACCGAACACTTCCGCCTCATCGTCGGCTACGACACCAGGCGCGACCAGGTGATCTACCACGAGCCGGCCGTCGCCCGCAGCCCCTATCAGCGGATGTCGCGGAAGATGTTCATCAAGCTCTGGCCGCTCAAGTACCGGCGCGATGCGTGGACCGTCATCCGCCTGCGGCTTGACCCGCACGATCTCCAGGCCGGCACCGTCTCCACCACCTTCACCGACGCCGACTACGCCCAGCACATCCACGCGCTCAAGCCCACGCTGCCCAACGGCTTCACCATCGTCATCGAGAAGCCTTTCGTCGTCATCGGCGACGAATCGCCGGCCGTGGTCCGCCGCCGCGCGGCTTCGACCGTCCGCTGGGTCACCGCGCACCTCAAGCGCATGTACTTCGACAAGGATCCCACCCGCATCCTCAATGTCTGGCTCTTCCGCGACAAGGACAGCTACCGCAAGCACGCCCGCGAACTGCTCAACGACAACCCCACCACGCCCTACGGCTACTATTCCTCCTCCGGCAACGCCCTGGTGATGAATATCGCCACCGGCGGCGGCACGCTCTGCCACGAAATCGTCCACCCCTTCGTCGAGGCCAACTTCCCCGAGTGTCCCGCGTGGTTCAACGAGGGCCTCGGCTCGCTCTACGAACAGTGCGGCGAGCGCAACGGCCAGCTCGTCGGACACACCAACTGGCGCCTGCGCGGTCTGCAGCAGGCCATCCGCGCGGATACGCTGCCGTCCTTCAAGACCCTGACCGGCATGTCACGCCGCACCTTCTACGGCCACGGCAGCGGACGCAACTACGCGCAGGCCCGCTACCTCTGCTACTACCTCCAGCAGCGCGGCCAACTCGTGCGCTTCTACAAACAGTTCCACCGCGACCGGAAAACCGACCCCACCGGCTACGACACCCTCGTGCGCATCCTCGGCGAAAACGATATGAACGCCTTCCAGAAACGCTGGGAGAAATGGGTGCTGACACTGCGGTTCCCGTAAGCGCCGCACCGCGCATCATCGCAGGCCGCACGCTCGACTACTGCTTGTCTTCCGTTGTCTTCCCGTCGTCCGACGCCTCTTCCTCTGCTGCGCCTTCCTCTGACGCTTCGTCGGCTTCATCCTTCTCCGCGGGCGCGCGGCGAATCGACCGCACCATCGCTTTCACATCCTCCAGCACCGGGTCGCGGAGCTTCTCCGGGATCGTCCCCTGCACCAGCGTGAAGTTCTCGCCATGGAACAGCATGGCCTGGTAGATCAGTGTCGGCGTGCCGTCCTTGTCCTTCTTCGGCGCTGCCAGCTCAACGCCGCGCAGCGGACCGACCTGGACGACTTCCTTGATCTCGTACTCCGGCTGCTTCACGCCCGTCGCCTTCCTGAACCGACCGGTGGCGACGGTGACGCAATCGCGATCGGACAGCTTCGCGAACGCGTACGATGCCGCGCCCTGGCCGATGACAACCTGCGCCGGCTTGCCCGCGCCGGTGACCTTGATCGTCGACTGGTACACCATGTTGACGCCCAGCCGACGCGTGGCTTCAAGCGAGTCCGGGCATTCGAGCGTGTAACCCAGCCCCAGCCGCATGTCCGATGCCGGGCCGTCGCTGATCAGCGCGCCGGTCATGATCTCACGCGTGATCGGGCCCATCACGTCCCAGTACTTGCCCGGCATCGTCGCGCGAAACATCAGCGTATGCGGCGCGTGGTCCACCAGCAGGATCCACTGCTCGATCGCCGCGTTCTGAGGCGTCATCGAAACGTGCAGCAGCTTGCCCGGCCGGCCGTCCACCTTCACCGTTTCCTCGCTCACCAGCGTGATCTTCTTCTCCGCCAGCTTGTCCTTGGTCATCGACGCCGCCACGTGCACGAAGCGCACGCCGAACTGGTGCATGCTGATGCCCGTCTGCGTCTCCGAGTGCTGCAGACCGACATGCTGAATACCCAGCGTGAACCCCTCGGCCGGCTTCAGCGCCACCTTCGTGCCGGGTATCGCGCGATAGCCCTCGGGCAGTTTCTCCCAGTCGAGCACGCGCGCCTCCTTCTCCGCCACCGGCGACTTCGGCAACGGCCTGTCACGCACCGCGTCATCCGGCGCGGCGGCGAGAAGCAACGCGAGAACAGGCACACAGACGATCAACGGCAGCAAACGCGACATGACGATCTCCAAGGCTCGAGGGACTTGCACCGCCATCATGATACCGCGCCATGCCGGGCCGCCGTCGGCTCGATCGACAATGTGTTGGCTCAGATCCTCCAGACACTGCCGGACAACCCGCCGCGCTGGTATCGTCGACGTTCGATTCGCTCCTACGAACACGCGCAGACCAGGTTCCGGTCACCGTACGGATTGTCAATCCGACCCACCGCCGGCCAGAACTTGTACTGCCGCAGCCCCGGCGCCGGGTAGGCCGCCTCTTCGCGGGCATACGGGTGCGGCCAGACGTTCGCGCTGACCATCGCCGCCGTGTGCGGCGCGTGCTTGAGCACGTTGTCCTCGATGTCCGCATCCGCCTGTTCGATCCGCCGGATCTCGGCGCGGATGCCGATCATCGCCTCGGCGAAACGGTCGAGTTCATACTTCGACTCGCTCTCCGTCGGCTCGATCATCAGCGTGCCGGCCACCGGCCAGCTCATCGTCGGGGCGTGGAAGCCGTAGTCCATCAGGCGCTTGGCGATGTCGTCCACATCGATCGCGGCCGACACGTGAAAGTGCCGCGTGTCCAAAATGAACTCGTGCGCCACCCGCCCCGTCTCACCGGTGTACAGCACGTCGTAGTGATCGTGCAGCCGGTGCGCCAGGTAGTTCGCGTTGAGAATGGCCACCTGCGTCGCCTTGCGCAGCCCGGCTTCGCCCATCATGGCGATGTACATCCACGAGATGGCCAGGATCGACGCGCTGCCCCACGCCGCCGCCGCGACGGGGCCGACGTAGCCCGGCCGGTCGTCCGGCGCCGCCAGCGGATCGCCCGGCAGGAAGTCCTTCAGGTGCTCGGCCACGGCGATCGGCCCCATGCCCGGGCCGCCCCCGCCGTGCGGGATGGCGAACGTCTTGTGCAGGTTGAAGTGGCACACATCCGCGCCGATATCCACCACGCGGCACAGACCCACCAGCGCGTTCATGTTCGCACCGTCCATGTACACCTGCCCGCCGTGCTCGTGAACGATGCGGCAGACATCCCTGATCGTCGCCTCGAACACGCCGTGCGTCGAGGGATACGTCACCATCAATGCCGCCAGCTTGGCCGCGTGCTCCTTCGCCTTGGCCTCGAGATCCTCGACATCGATGTTGCCGCGGCTGTCGCAATCGACCGACACCACGCGCATCCCCGCGATGATCGCGCTGGCGGGGTTCGTGCCGTGGGCGGAAACCGGGATGAGGCACACGTCGCGATCCGCCTCGCCACGCGATTCGTGGTAGCCGCGGATGGCCAGCAGACCCGCGTACTCGCCCTGCGACCCGGCGTTCGGCTGCAGCGATGTCGCGGCGAAACCGGTGATCTTCGCCAGCCAGTCCTCCAGGTCCGCCGCGAGTTGCCCATAGCCTGCGGCCTGCGCCGGCGGCGCGTAGGGATGCATGTGCGCCACCTGCGGCCACGACAGCGGCATCATCAGCGATGTCGCGTTCAGCTTCATCGTGCACGAGCCGAGCGGGATCATCGCCGCGGTCAGCGACAGGTCCTTCGACTGCAGCCGGTGCAGGTAACGCAGCATCTCGTGCTCGGCGTGATACCGGTTGAACGATTCATGCGTGAGAAACGCCGAGCTGCGCGGCAACGATTGCGGCCGGCACGGCGCATCGGCTAGGTGGGCCGCGATGTCCGGCTTCGTCGCCGCATTCAGCGCATCGGCGAACGCCGCCACAAGCTGCTTGAGATCCTCCTCGCTCGTTGTCTCGTCCAGCGCGATGCCCACGCGATGGTCACCGAAGTCGCGCAGATTGCAGCGGCGGTTTGCGGCGGCGCTCAGCACAGCCTGGGCGTCCTGGCGCGTCTGGAAGGGAATCGTCAGCGTGTCGAAGAACGGGTGATCGCCGACGTTCAATCCCAGTTCGCCCAGCGCGCTCGCCAGCGCGCGGGTCTTCGCGTGCACCTTCCCGGCGATGCGCTTGAGCCCTTCCGGCCCGTGCCACACCGCGTACATGCCGGCCATGATCGCCAGCAGCACCTGCGCGGTGCAGATGTTCGAGGTCGCCCGCTCGCGCTTGATGTGCTGCTCGCGCGTCTGGATCGCCAAGCGATACGCGGGATTGCCCTGGCTGTCCTTCGAGATCCCCACGATGCGGCCGGGCATCTTCCGCACGTGCTTCTCGGTGGTCGCCATGTACGCCGCGTGCGGGCCGCCGCCGCCCATGGGCACGCCGAAGCGCTGCGTCGAACCCACGGCGATGTCCGCCCCGAACTCGCCCGGCGGCGTCAGCAGCGTGAGCGCCAGCGGGTCGGCCGCGACGACGAACAGCGCCCCGGCCTCGTGCACCTTCTCCGCCAAGGCCGCGTAATCGTGGACCTCGCCGAACGTGTTCGGATACTGCACCAGCACCCCCGCCAGGTCGTCATCCGACGTGTCGATGTCGTCAACGCCGCCGACCACCAGCTTCAGACGCATCGACTCGGCGCGCGTGCGGCAGACGTTGATCGTCTGCGGGTGGCAGTCGCCGGCCACGAAGAAAGTCGTCCGCTTGCCGCGATGCGCACCGATGCACATGGCCATCGCCTCGGCCGCGGCGGTGGCTTCATCCAGCAGCGACGCGTTGGCCACCGGCAGCCCCGTCAGGTCGGCGATCATCGTCTGGAAGATCAGCAGCGCCTCGAGCCGGCCCTGCGCGATCTCCGCCTGGTACGGCGTGTACTGCGTGTACCACCCCGGGTTCTCCAGGATGTTGCGCTGGATGACCGGCGGCGTGATCGTGCCGTGGTAGCCCATGCCGATGAACGAGCGGAAGACTTCGTTGCGCCCCGCGATCTTCTGAATGCGGGCCAGCGCTTCGTCTTCGCTCAGCGCGTCGGGCAGGCCCAGCGCTTCGCGCAGGCGGATCGATTCCGGCACGGTCGCATCGGCCAGCGCATCGAGCGAATCAACGCCGATGGCCGCGAGCATCTCGGCGATATCTTCCTCGCCCGGCCCGATGTGGCGCGCGGCGAAGGTGTCATCGGTGTGCGAAGCGCCGGGCTTCGCGGGCGAATTGTGGTCGGGATCGGAAGGCAACGCCGTCGAGGCGGTCGAGGTCATACCGGTCGTGTCCTTGTCTGACTGAATCGGATCAGTTGCGGAGGGATAGTCTAGAGATATTAAGCGCGCCGGCCGCGCGTAGCAAAGAACCGCCGCATTTCGGCGGAAAACACGCGGTTTTCAGCCGATTCATCGTAGATGGTGCATTCCGCCGGCCATCCGCGCTTGCAAGCGCGGCGAGCGTCCCGCCCGCCATCGGCGCTCGTCGGTGGGGTGGGCGTCCCGCCCGCCATCGGCCCGACGGGCCGACACCGCGCCCAGCACACCAACAGCGCACCATCGCCCCGCCTGATCTAGAATCAAGCGCATGTCAAACGTCAACCGCCAACTCGCAGCGCTCTTCGAGCAGATGGCCGCGGCCGGCGAGATCCTCGGCGCTGACCGCTTCCGCGTCAACGCCTTCCAGCGCGCCGCGCGCGTCATCGGCGAACTGGGGGACGACATCGAAGCGATCGGTCCTGACGAAAAGGCGCTGACCGCCCTCGACGGCATCGGCAAAGGCACCGCCGAGCGCATCATCGAGTTCCTCGAAACCGGCAAGATCGAAGACCACCAGGAACTCATCGCCCAACTCCCCGACGGCCTGCTCAACCTGCTGGACATCCCCGGCCTCGGGCCGAAGACCGTCGGCCTGCTCTGGCACGAAGGCGGCGTCACCGACATGGCCTCGCTCAAATCCAAGCTCGAGGGCGACGAGCTGGCCAAACTGCCCGGCCTGGGCAAGAAGAAACTCGAGAACCTGCGCAAGGGCATCGCCTTCGCCGAGAGCAGCGGCGGGCGCGTGCGCCTCGGCCAGGCCCTGCCGCTGGCGCTGTGGATCGTCCAGCAGATCCGATCCCTCGAGTCCGCGAAGGAAGTGGCCTACGCCGGCAGTCTGCGGCGGGGCAGGGAGACCATCGGCGACATCGACATCATCGTCGCCGCCGACAGCAGCGGCCGCAAGAAAATCGCCGACAAGTTCCTGGGCCTCGAGATCGTCAGCGAAGTGCTCGTGCAGGGCGAAACCAAGTGCTCCGTCCGCATGCAGCCGGAAGACCGCGGCCCGGCCATCCAGGTCGACCTGCGCATGGTCGAGCCCGACCAGTACGGCGCGGCCCTCCTCTACTTCACCGGCTCGAAGGAGCACAACGTCACCCTCCGCCAGCGCGCCATCAAGCAAGGATACTCGCTCAACGAGTACGCCCTGACCAGCAATGACGGCCGGAAGCAGGTGGCCGCGGAAACCGAAAAGGCAATCTACGACAAGCTCGGGCTCAAATGGATTGCGCCGGAACTGCGTGAAGACCGCGGCGAGATCGACCGGGCGGCAAGCGACGACCTGCCCGCGCTCATCACCCTCGACGACATCAAGGCCGAGCTGCACACGCACACCACCGCCAGCGACGGCGTGTGGTCGATCGAGGAGCTGGCCGTCGCGGCCGCGGATCGCGGGTTCCACACTGTCGCCGTCACCGACCATTCCAAGGGCCAGGCGCAGGCCAACGGCCTGAGCAACAAGCGGCTCGAGCAGCACATCGAGGACGTGCGCGCGGTCGCGAAGAAGCTCAAGGACCGCATCATCGTGCTGGCCGGCTCGGAAGTCGACATCCTCGCCGACGGCAAGCTCGACTATCCCGACAGCCTGCTGCGCGAACTGGACATCGTGGTCGCCTCGCCGCATGCGGCCCTGTCGCAGGATAGCAAGAAGGCGACGCAGCGATTGCTGCGCGCCATCGAGAACCGCTACATCACCATCCTCGGCCACCCGACCGGCCGGCTGATCAACCGGCGCGAAGGCCTTTCGCCGGACATGAAGCAGCTCGCCCAAGCCGCCAGGAAGCGCGGCATCGCGATGGAGATCAACGCCAACAACTGGCGGCTCGACCTGCGCGACACACACGCGCGGCTGGCGCTCGAGCACGGTGTGAAACTCTCGATCAACACCGACGCCCACGGCGAAAGCGATCTCGACCAGTTGTACTACGGCATCCTCACCGCCCGCCGCGCAGGCGCCACCCGCGAAAACGTGATCAACTGCATGAGCAAAACCGCCCTGGCCAAGTGGATCAAAGCCACCCGACGTTGATTCATGCCTCCGGGTCCGCCACGGCCGCGGTTCTCGGGTGCCACGGTCGCGGTTCTCGCGAAGCGAGGTTCGCCGGCCGTGCTCTGGTCGGCGCGGTGTCCTCTGGTGGGGTGGGCGTCTACTGGTGGGGTGGGCGTCCCGCCACTACTGTCCGGGATTTTTCCTGCGGCTTGCTTG
>CAZHJL010000004.1:0-121826 GCA_964532795.1 uncultured Phycisphaeraceae bacterium
TTGAAGGCGTTTGACACCAGTCGACGCCTTTTCCCGTTTTGTTGGAGCGCTGATAGCGGGAACGGAATACCCGTCCCCATACAGGGACGAAAGACCGCCCTGGCGCGCGCAAGATGGCCTGTTTTGCAGGCCGCACGACTGCAAGTCCCAGCGCGGCCGGGTGTAGGAAAAAATGCGAGCGCGCGAAAATCCCCCAGATTTTGGGGTCAAGAGTTGCGCACAAAGTGGTACATCGTCAACCGATCATACCAACGGGCCCTGGGGACGGGCCCTGGGAACGGGCGCCACATTTCTTCCCGACCGACGGGATGGCAAAGTGTGCCGAAGAAGGGCTGATCTCCATCCACTCAAACGACGCCCGCCGCGCCTTACGGACGGATCTCCGTCTGCTGACACGCCGCACCATCGCGCGCCGGCCAACCGCGAGCATGACCAAGGACCTCGATAAGCGTTCTCCACGAGCCGCGACCGTCAGGGAGCGGTCCGGGCCGGAGGCAAGTGAAGAAAGACCGCTCCCTCACGGTCGCGGTTCGTTGCGGGCGCCAGCATGGGGTGATCGGCACCGCCGGCGCACGCCGGTTCCGCTCTACACGATCCCCAGCATCACCAGCAGTCGGATACCGCCGATGCACATGATGACGGCCGACGCGGCCGCGAGGTGGGGGCCGTAGGGGATGTGGGCGACTTCGCGCTTGATCAGCTTGCTCACGCCCAGCGACAGGCCGGTGTAGGCCAGGCCGAGGAACGGGGCGAGAAAGAAGACGACGATCGCGTCCGCCCAACCGAGACACGCGCCCACGGCGAACATCAGGTGGACATCGCCCAGGCCCATCGCCTCGCGGCCGAAGGCCAGGGTGCCGAGGATGCGCACCAGCCAGATGATCCCCGCGCCCGCCATGCCGCCCAGCAGCACGGCGCCAAGTTGCGTGAGCCACGCGGCGTCCACCCAGGCATCGGGGGCGAGCGCGTAGGCGAGCAGCGCGCCGATGACCGGCCAGGCGATGAACAGGCATTCCTTGAGCACCTCGCGTCGCGGGTGTTCCAGTTCGGCCCACGGCAGTTGGCCGTCCGCATCCGGCGCGGCGTCGGCTTCGTGACGCGCTTCATCATCGGGTTCGGGCCGGTCTTCGCCGGCCGCGTGAGACGGCGGCTCGGCCAGCGAGGGGTCATCATCCATGCTGCGCGGGATGAGTCTGGCGTGGAGCAGCGCGAGTGCGACGAGCAGGCCGAGTCCGGAGCCGAGGGCGAGTTTCACGCCGCCGGGGCCGAGGGCGAGCATGAAGATGTCGCCGCCGGGCATCTGCCAGACGGGCGGCAGGTCGAGCAGCGTGGGCATGCGCATGGCCGCGATGGGCAGGGCGATCATGGCGATGATGCTGATGGTCCACGGGATGGACAGCGGGATGATGAAGTGGCGTGCATCGATCATCGTCGCCCCGATGAGCGCGGCCACCAGCCCGAGGTGCACGACCAGTACCGGCCAACTGCCGGCGAGCGTCGCGTCCTGCCACTCGGGGCGCAGGCCGGCGTGGTAGTACATCACGTAGACGAGGGCGAAGAGCCCGGCGGTGATGGCCTCGATGAGCGGGTACTGGATGCTGATGCCCCGGCCGCACTTGCGGCACTTGCCCCGCAGGTAGCACCAGGCGAGCACGGGCACGTTCTCCCACCACACCAGCTTGTGGCCGCAATGCGGGCAATGCGAGCCTGGCTTGATGAGGCTCTTGCCGGCCGGCAGACGGTAGATGAGCACGTTGAGAAAACTGCCGACGCAGGCGCCGTAAGCGATGACGAGGATGAGCCAGGGCCAGTGGGGCATGGGTTAGGAAGCGACGGAGCGACGAAGCGACGAAGCGACGGAGGGGGGAGAAAGAAGGCACGAAGGCACGAAGGCACGAAGGCACGAAGCGGAGGAAGAAGTGACGGAGCGACGAAGCGACGGAGTGACGGAGGGGGGAGAAAGAAGGCACGAAGGCATGAAGGCACGAAGGCACGAAGCGGATTTCATGGGTTCGGTCTCCTGCTCTACTTTCTACTGCTCAACTCTCTCGCCCGAAGGGCGCGGGGCAAGAGGCGGAGAGCAGACTGATTCGGCTTTCGGTTAGTCTGCTCATGTCCCGCCCTGCTCTTCTGCTGCGTTACTGCGCTTACTGCGGCTACTGCGGTTACTGCCCCGCTATTGCGCTTACTGCTCATCCTCGTCGAGTTCCGCTTCGTCGACTTCTTCGTCCAGTTCTTCGTCGAGATCTTGCTCGTCGCTTTCGAGATCGCCTTCGGCGGTAGCGGTCAGTTCGGCGATGCGGGTTTCGGCGCGGTCGAGGATGGCGCGGCAGTGCTTGATGAGCTTCATGCCGTCCTCGGTACGCTGGATCGCATCCTCCAGGCCGACTTCGCCGGTCTCGATCTGCTCAATGATCTGCTCGATCTGCTCGATCGCCTGTTCGAACTTGAGCGGCTTGGATTTGCCCATGCAGGAAGTGTACCGGAGGCGTGGGACAGGTGCCACGCTGTGTCTGCAGGTGCCACTGGCGGCTTGTCCGCCAGTGTCTGATGTTCGGCTACTCGCGAAGCATTGTCGGGCGAGCCGCCAGTGGCACCAGGCACCCCTGCTGGCCGGCTCGTTTTCAGAACAGGTTTCCCTGTTCCTGATCGTCCCGCGCTTTCGATGCGCGGCGGCGCTTCTTCTTCGGCGCTCTTGCCGGCGGCGGCGCGTCACCGCCCTCCCCTTCCACGATGCTGGCGAGCTTGCCGTCGTGCAGGACGGTGGTGATGCGGTCACCGGCGTTGGCATCGTTTGCGCTGCGCAGCAGTTTGCCATCGGGGGTGAGGGTGTAGGTGTAGCCGCGCTGGAGCACGCGTTGCGGGCCGACGGCGGCGAGGTGGCGATCGAGAGCGTCGACATGGCGTCGGCAGATCTTCGCGGCCTGGTCCCCTGCGGTGAGCAGGCGGCGGGTGAGTTGATCGACACGTTGGTGCTCGCGTTTCACCGCGTCGCCGGGGCGGCCCAACGCGGGATGGCGGGCGAAGGCATCGAGTTGGCGGCGTTGCTGGCCGATGCGCTGCCGCGCCTGTGCGAGCAGGCGCGGGGCGAGTTGATCGATCCACCGCGCCTCCTCGCTCCACTTGCGTCGGAGCATGAGCGCGAGGCGCGAGCGAAGCTGATCGACCTGCCGGGCCAGGGCGGCGCGATCGGGGATGAGCTGCATGGCCGCCTGCGTGGGCGTGGCGCAGCGGACATCGGCGACGAGTTCGGCGATGGTGGTGTCGGTCTCATGGCCGATCGCGGCGACGATGGGCAGCGGGCAGCGGAAGATGGCATCGGCGACGACGCGTTCGTTGAAGGCCCAAAGATCCTCGATGGAGCCCCCACCGCGCGTGAGGATGATGGCCTCGATGCCGCGCTTGCGGCCGTGGCGTGCGAGGGCGTCGATGGCGGCGGCGATTTCCGGCGCGGCGGCGGCGCCCTGTACGTGGACATCGACGAGGCACAGCCGGCAGCCGGGCCAGCGACGGTGGGCGGTGTTGATTACATCCTGTAGGGCCGCGCCGGTGCGGCTGGTGACGATGGCCACCTTCTCGGGCATCGCGGGCAGCGGCATCTTGCGCATCGGATCGAAGTAGCCTTCCTTGTGCAGCTCCTCCATCAGTTGTCGAAGCTGCAGCTCGAGCGCGCCCATGCCGACCGGTTCGAGGCGATCGACGTAGAGCTGCACCGAGCCCTGCGCGGCGTAGTAGTCGACGCGGCCGCTCGCGATCACCTCGATGCCGTTCTTCACCGGGAAGCCGACCTTGCGCGCGGCCGAGGCGAAGCAGACGCAGCGCAGCGACGCGTTCGCATCCTTCAGCGAGAAAAACCAGTGGGTGCGATCGGAGAAGTTGCTGACCTCGCCGACGACGCGGATACGCGTGGGCAGCGAATCGACGAGGGCGCGCTGAATGCGCTCGCTCGCCTCGGTGACGGTCCATGCCGGTTGCTGCGTGGTGCGACGCTTGCGGGAAGATTTCGCGTCCGTCTGCGATTCGCGGGGCGGCTGGGATTCGGGGAAAGGCAGTCGAGACATCACTTGATCGTGACGCCCCGCCGCGCAATGTCAAGCCCGCTTCCGTTGGCGCGCGGCAAACGGTATCCTGCATGCGATCGATCGCGGCCGGTCTGGTCGCGAAGGCGGCTCGCCTTTCATCTGCTTGCAGGAGCGTGTCATGTTCAAGCGTCGGCTTCATTTCGGACTGGTTGTCTTCGTATCGGCGGCGGTGTTGAGTTGCGGCGAATCGAAGCCCGCACCGCCGGCGGCGAAGAACGACGATGTGAATGACCCGCCCAAGGTCGTGATCGCACAGCCGGCGGCGACTGAGATCGACACCTTCGAGAAGCGCAAGGCGTGGTACCTCGACACGGTGCGGCGGACGCCGATCCCGGCCGGCTTCTTCGAGGTTCAGCCCGACGGCGGCATCAAATTCAGCGAGATGCGGCCGGACCCGGGCAAGCACCTGTGGCACTGGATCCAGGCGGAGCTGGCGAAGGACCCGAGCGGCGAGCAGGTGCTGGTTCATCGCGGCGTGACGGTCAAGCAGCTCATCAAGGCGCTGGTGCGTTATCCGAACATGTTCCACTTCAACGCGGACGGCCCGGCGATGTGCCTGTATCGCTGGCCGCACCTGATCGAGCCGGCGGATCGCGACTACCTGTTCCAAGGGCATGACAGATCGATCCTCGATCATTCGGACCAGCCCAACTACAACCTGTTCACGTGCGAGGGCACGGAGAACCACCTGGCGCTGAGCCGCTTCTCGGGGTACCTGCTGTGCCAGAACTGGCTGGAGGATCATCCGGACGACGAGCGTGCGAAGCAGGGGCTGGCGCAGTGCCGCGCGTACATCCTCAAGCGGATGCGGCGCGTGCTGGAGGTGGGCACGGGCGAATTCAACTCGACGACTTACTACGGCTACCAGATGCGCGGCATGATGCTGTGTTACGAGTTTGCCAAGGATGAAGAGGTGCGCGACGCCTGCCGCGCGTTGCTGGATTACTTTGCGACGGAGATCTGCCTGAACTACTTCAACGGCATCAACGCCGCGCCGGAAAGCCGCGGCGGCGCGACGCGAGCGTGCGAGAAGGAATGCGACCAGGTCGTGTGGCTGTGGTTCGGCGACAGCCCGATCGCGCCGACAAAGCCGACGAACCTGGTGTACGCGGCGCTGAGCAGCTACCGGCCGCCGGCCGCGCTGGAGGCCGTCGCAAAGAAGTTGGCTCCGCAGCAGCAATTCTACTTCAAAACGCAGCCCTCGTACCTGCTGGACAGGCCTGCTTTCTCGTGCGAGACCATGTGCTTCGACCGCAGCTTCGCGATCTCGTGTATGTACATGCCGCGCGCGGGATACACGGGGGCGAGCGTGCAGTACCGTCCGAGCAAGGTTGTCAGCCGCGCGGGGACGGATGGGCCGACGTGGGTGATGTTCGCCAACGACAACAGTATCACGGAGACGGGCGGCGGACGTGGGCCGTACACGCAATGGGCTAGTCATGTCGGCGTGCTGGTGCAGATCACGCACGTACCGGCCAATGCGGACGCGCTGAAGGAAAAGGCCGCGGCCATCACCAATCAATGGCAGGCGAAGTGGCTGGCGAGTTTCAAGCAGCGGTGGAATCTTGCTTCGACCGATCGCCGCGTCGCCACGCCGATTGACAACCTCAAGACCGGCGACGTGGTCAGCTATCTGGTTTTCCGGGGCGACGAATCCAGCGGTTTGCAGCTCGCCATGGAAGAGGAAAGCGGCATCGTGTTCATGAAGCACAACGACACCCACATCGCCGTGCGCACGCTTTCCGGCCGCATGCCGAAGCTGGCGGAGAAGCGTGACGCCAAGCTGGCTAAGAAGGACGCCTCATGGCGTTGGCTGGTCGACCCGGTGGACGAAGACGGCTTGGCGGGCTTCGTGGTGGAGGCGTCAGACGGGGAGGGTCAATCGTTCGAGGCTTTCCAGGAAGCGGTGCGAACAGGCTCACGGGTGAAAACGGTCACTGGCGAGCGGCGGGTGGTGTACCACAGCCTGTCGGGCGCGACGATCAACGTACAGCATCAAAGCAAGGCGACGCGGCCGCAGATCGAGGCGATCTTCGACTGGGGCTACATCGAGGATGAAGCGCTGAACAAGCCGATGGCGATTCCAACTGTGCCGCCGTTCAACCAGCCGACCTACCCGGCCGCAGGAGATGACCTCGAGGGCTGGGGGCGGGTGCCGATCGCACGGTACGAGGATGTGCGCTTCACGCCGGAGCTGCCGATGGGCAGCACGTCGGTGGACGTCATCTCGGGCGAACTCGTCCAGATGGGCGGTGGCGAACTTCGCATCCGCAGACTCGTTCGGAACGATGCAACCGGCGCTGAGTCGCTGAAAACGGTGTATGTTCTGTCCTTGGATGCGCAGGGCCGGCCGCGCTGGTCAGGCGAATAGGCGCCGGGCATCTCACGCCCGTGGGGTGGCCGCATTCACCGGACCTGCCGTCCCCCTGAGATTTGACAACCCGTGCAGAACCCCTACCTTGGCCGGCTGTTTCGCCCCGCCTTTTTGCGGCGCGATGGGGGCGAAGCCGCCGAAAGCCATGCAGCCATCGCGGAATGCTCAAACGCGATGCGTGCGCTTGCGGGCGGCGCCCCGAGCACGATGGGTGCAGACCATCCGGCCCGGTGGCCGGTGAAACGTAGACACACTCACCCCCAAGGACCTGTCAGGAGATAAACATGGCCCTCAAGGTTGGCATTAACGGTTTCGGCCGCATCGGTCGTCTGGTTTTCCGCGCGGGCATCGAGCACGCGCAGGATATCGAGTTCGTCGGCGTGAACGACCTGTTCCCCGCCACGTCGCTGGCGTACCTGCTCAAGTATGACTCGGTGCACGGCCGCTTCCCCGGCACCGTCGAGGCCGACGGCGAGGATGCGATCGTGGTCAACGGCAAGCGCATCCCGGTCTGCGCCGAGCGCGACCCGGCCAACCTCAAGTGGGGCGACCTGGGCGCGGACTACGTGGTCGAGTGCACCGGTTTCTTCACCGCTTACGACGACGCGCTCAAGCACGTGAACGGCGGCGCGAAGAAGACCATCATCTCGGCTCCGACCAAGAGCCCGGACCAGGTGCCCACGATCGTGATGGGCGTGAACGATGACAAGCTCGACGCCTCGGCCAAGGTCGTCTCCAACGCTTCGTGCACGACCAACTGCCTGGCGCCGATCGCCAAGGTGGTCAACGACAACTTCGGCCTGGCCGAGGGTTTGATGACGACGGTCCACGCCCTGACGGCGACCCAGCCGACGCAGGACGGCCCGAGCCGCAAGGACCTGCGCGGCGGCCGCGCGGCCAGCGTCAACTGCATCCCGGCCAGCACCGGCGCGGCCAAGGCCGTCGGCCTGGCCCTGCCCGAACTCAAGGGCAAGCTCACCGGCATGGCCTTCCGCATGCCCACCATCGACGTGTCCGTCGTCGACCTGACCTGCAAGACCGACAAGGCCACCAGCTACGACGAGATCTCCGCGGCCATGAAGGCGGCGGCCGAGGGCCCGATGAAGGGCGTGCTGGCCTACACCGAAGACCCGGTGGTCTCGACCGACTTCATCCACGATCCGGCCAGCTCCACCTTCGACCAGGGCGCGGGCATCGAACTCAACGCCAACTTCTTCAAGCTCATCAGTTGGTACGACAACGAGTGGGGCTACTCCAACCGCGTGATCGACCTGATGGTGCACATGGCGAAGCTCGATGGCATCAAGATCTGATGCAGTGATCCGACAGACGTCCGGGCGAGCCCGGACGGACAAGTGAATCGCGATTGACCAGCGCCCGGAGCAGATGCTTCGGGCGCTGTCTATTGTGGGGAGGGCGTCTCGCCCGCCATCGATCCAACGGCCCGAGCACGACTGGGCAGGAAGCGCATTGACCTCGCGGCCGGTGCCGCCCTACCGTTGAGCAACTCGACCAACCACCGCGAGAACCCCGCATGCCCAGAGCCAAGAACGTCCTCGGCACCGATCTCGAAACCTGCAGCACTTCGCCCATGACCGGATTCTTCCGCGACGGCTGCTGCAACACCGGCGGTGATGATGCGGGCATTCACACCGTGTGCGCCCAGATGACCGACGAGTTTCTCGCGTTTTCCAGGTCGGTGGGCAATGATCTGTCCACGCCGGTGCCGCAGTTCCGGTTTCCGGGTCTGAATGCCGACGATCGCTGGTGCGTGTGCGTGCAGCGGTGGAAGCAGGCGATGCAGGCCGGGGTCGCGCCGCCGGTGGTGCTGGAGGCGACCCATATCTCAACGCTGGAGTTCGTGGACCTGGAAGAACTGCAGGCGCATGCCGTGGCGACGTGATGCATCAGCGTGCCACTGGCGGGTTGCCCCCGGCCGCCCGCGCAGGATAATGAGCGGCATGGGAAAACTCAGAACCTATCGGGCCGTGTGGCTTGTGCTCATTGGTATCGCGCTGCCGGTCGGCTGCGAGCAGCAGGCACAGACCGGTTCGCCGCAGCGGTACGACACGGGCGGACTGCGCTTCGACTATCCCGGCAACTGGCGTGTCACTGAGGACACGAAGGACGCGGGCGTGCACGCGGTGACCATCGAGACGCCCGGCGATGCCATCGTCGTCGCCCAACGGTTCGACGCAGGTCTGGATATCGACCTTGATGTATTCGTTGACACACTGATGGACAACGCGCAGCAGATGATGCCCGTGGGTAACGTGGGCAATCTCAGCAAAGCGCCCGCTTCGCGCCTCGTGGCGGGTCAGCAGGTGAACGGCATTGTCTGTACGTTCGACATCCAACTGGCCGGCGAGTCGGTGCCACACACGCAGATGACCTACAAGATCGACCACCCGAACGGTCCGGCCATCATCACTTGCCAGGTGGCCGATGAGGATCTGTCCAAGGTGCAGGCGGGGTTCGAACAGATCCTCGATTCGCTCGAGACTCCGTAACCCCGCGCCGGCGCCGGTCGCTACCGCCCCACCACGTCGAAGTACGCCGCCACCGCGTGACAGGCGCTGCCGGCCATGACGAAGACGTGCCACACCGCGTGGTTGTACGGCAGGTGGTCCCAGAGGAAGAAGACCACGCCCAGCGTGTAGCAGGCGCCGCCGGCGAAGATCATGACCAGGCCCGGGGTCGACAGCGCCTGCACCATGGGGACGATGCAGACGATCATCATCCAGCCCATGGCGATGTAAAGCGCCACCGACAGGATGCGGTAGCGCTGGCCGGCCAGCAGTTTCAGCGTGATGCCGATCGCCGCCAGGCCCCACATGACGCCGAAGATGCTCCAGCCCCAGGCGCCGCCGAGCGTCACCAGCATGAAGGGGGTGTACGTGGCCGCGATGAGCAGGTAGATGCAGGCGTAGTCGCACAGCAGGAAGAAAGCCTTGGCGCGCTCGTGCGTGAGCGCGTGGTAGAGCGTTGAGGAGAGGTACATGATGACGAGGCTCGCGCCGAAGACCGACAGCGTGACGATCTTCATCGCGTCGGCGTGGTGCACAGCCGCCACCACCAGCAGCACCAGCGCGGCGACACTGGCCAGCACGCCCGCGCCGTGCGTAATGGCGTTGGCGATCTCCTCGCCCGGTGTCTCTCTGTGGCCGACACCCGCGTAGTACTGCACGGTTCACTTCCTCGCGATGGCTTCCAGGCCGGCCCGGGCCGCTTCGCCTTCGAACTGCTCCAGCCGCAGGTCGGTCACATCATGCGCCTCGATGGCATGGGTGTAGTAGTCCGGGCGGTTCTCGCCCCAGGTGACCTGCGTGTTGCGAAAGGTCAGGCCGTCGGCCTTGTAGGCGAAGATGGCGGGGTTGTCTCCCTTGGCCCGCTGACCCCACGGCGTGGGCTTGCCCATGCGCTGCTGGCTGTAGGCCACGTCCATGTCGCACGGGCGCGGGTCCTGGTAGCCGCCTTCGTACGGGGTGGTTTTGTCGATGTGCAGTTGCACGTTGTCGAAGAGGATGCCGTCCGGGCGGCTGGCGTCGCAGCCGTGGATGTAGATGCCGTTTTCTCCGCGGCAAAGCACGTTGGTGAAGCGCACGTTCCTGATCCTGCCGGGCGTGGTTTCCGGGTTGCGCGGCAGGACGGTGACGTAGATCGGCTCGGCCGCGCCCCACCATGATCCGCCGAACAGGTGCGTCTCGACGATCATGTTGCTGAAGAGCACGTTCTCGACGTTGCCGCCATCGCGAAGCTGAATGCCGATGCCGCGGTTGCTGTCCTTGATGATGCAGTTGCTGAAGACCAGGTCGCGGAAGGTGTTGTGCGATTCGCTGCCGATCTTGATCGCGCAACTCGTGGACATCAGCGTGCAGTTGGTGACGGTGATGTTCTCGCTGTCGCCGTATTCCTTGTAGCTCTGCGTGTTCTTGAGCACGATGCAGTCGTCGCCGGCCTCGATGTGGCAGTCGCTGATGTGCACGTTGCGGCAATGGTCGGGATCGATGCCGTCGCAGTTGGGGAAGTAGCGGTTGTTGAGGATGCTCACGCCGTGGACGACAACATCCTCGCAGCCGGTGAAGTGCAGGGCCCAGTTGGCCGCGTCCTTGAGCGTGATGTCTTGGATGCGCATCCGGTTGCAGCCGACGAAGCAGGTCATGGCCGGCCGCCACTTGAGCGTTTCGTAGCCGAACTCCTTCTTCGCGGTGGCGAACTCGAGGCATCGTCCATCGATGACGCCGCCGCCGGTGATGGCGACGTCGTGCGCCTCTTTCGCGCCGATCCACAGTTTCTTGGAGGCTTCGGGTCCGGAGGTGAAGACGTTGCCGGGGTAGTCGGCTTCGAGGTTGGAGGCGATGAGCCGGCCGCCGCGCTCGACGCGGAACTCGACATTGGATTTGAGCTCGAACGCGCCGGCGAGGATGGTTTGGCCGGCCGGCAGGACAACCGTGCCGCCGCCGGCCGCGTTGCAGGCATCGATGGCTTTCTGGATGGCGGCGGCGTCATTGGTCCGGCCGTCGGCGGCGGCGCCGTGGTCGAGAACGTTGTAGGTGGGCATTGCAGTCTCCGAGAGATTCAACTGGTGATTCGGGTGCCACTGGCGGCTTGCCCGCCAGTGCGTTGGGCGTGGAATCCACGGACACCGGCGGGCCAGCCGCCAGTGACACGCGCTTTACTTCGGCGCCTTCAACACCACCTCGCGCGGGAAGAAGTCGTACTTCATTGCTTCCTTGGCCATCCACAGCGTCTCTTCCGCGCGCTCGTTGGCGCGCTTCGTGCCTTCGTAGAGCACCTGCATGACGCGATCCGGGTCGGCCTCGTATTCCGCCCGTTTCGCGCGGATGGGGTTCAGCAGTTCATTGATGCACTCGGCCAGCCGCTTCTTGCAGTCGCCGTCGCCGATCTTGCCGGCCCGGTACTGCTGCTTCATCTCCGCCACTTCCGCCTCGTTCGGATTGAAGGCGTCGTGCAGCACCCACAGCGGGTTGCCCTCGATCTTGCCCGGGTCGGTTGCGGACATGCGGCCGGTGAAGATCTTGTTGCACTTCTTCTGCACCTGCTTGGGCGTGTCGCTCAGGAAGATGGCGTTGCCAAGCGACTTGCTCATCTTGTTCTTGCCATCGATGCCCGGCAGCCGCGCGATGCGGCCAACCGGCGCGTCCGGCACCGGGAACACCCCGTCCTTCGCGTGGGCCTCGTCGCCGGCCTGCGGGTCGACGCCGCAGTAGACCACGTTGAACCGCCGCGCGATCTCGCGGGTCATCTCCACGTGCGGCACTTGGTCCTCCCCCACCGGCACCGCGTCCGGCCGGAAGGCGAGGATGTCGGCGATCTGACCGACCGGGTACATGAGGAAGCCGAACGAGTAGTTGTCGCCAAGGTCCTTGACGATGATTTCGTCCTTCACGGTGGGATTGCGCATCAGGCGGCCGTAGCCGAGGAGCATGCCGAAGTACCAGGTCAGCTCGGCGATCGCGGGGACCTCGCTCTGCACGAAAATCGTCGACTTTCGGGGGTCGATCCCGCACGAGAGGTAGTCGGTGGTCAGTTCGAGAATGTCCTCGCGGATCTGCGCCGTCTCGCTGACGCGCGTGGACAGCGCGTGGTGGTTGGCGATGATGAAGTAGCACTCGTACTCGTCCTGCATGCGCAGGCGGTTCTCGACCGATCCGACGTAGTGGCCCAGGTGAAGGCGGCCGGTGGGAGTATCGCCGGTCAACACGCGGGGCTTGTGCGCTTGGGGGGTGTTACTCATGCGGGGTATTTTGCGTAGATTGGAGACCGTTGGCAACGTCGGCCAGTGTCACCCCCGATCGGTCGCCTTCGCCACTGGTAAACGGCTGCCCTGATCATTCGCAACGACTACACCGCCGGCTGCACGTCCGACCGGTTGTCGCCGGTGTCGCTGTCCTCGGTCTCGCCGGTCACGAGGGCATCGTCCTCGACCGACGCGCGGATGTGGATATCGCCCCTGAGCAGGAACAGCGAGCCAAGCAGTCCGTAGAACAGCAGGTACAGCCGCGCCAGCAGCAGCATGGTGATGATCTGGTTGGGCGTGGCCACCACCTGGCCGGTGCCCTCGAACAGCTCCAGGCCGACGACTTCCATCACGCCGAAGCCCAGGTAGGACACCGGCAGCGCGCCGACCAGGAACAGCACCGGGATGATCGTCAGCATCGCGCCCAGCGGCGCCTGCATGCCCAACGCGTAGCCGGCCAGCCCCGTCGCCAGGGCGAGCGAGAGATGAACGATCACGCTCATGCCGATCGCCGAGAACACGGCCGACTTGTGGCCGTTGTAGGCCATGGCCGCCTCGTCGAGCCGGGTGACGACCTTCTGCCCGGGCAGCATGGCGATCAGCTTGTCCAGCCGCAGGGCGCGGCGGACGCGGTGGGAGAAGTAGACCGAAGCGCCCACGCCGAAGCAGAGCATGCCCGCCCAGATGAAACCGGTCAGCTTCGCGACCTTGGGATCGTGCAGCATGAAGAGGCCGACGATGGCCGCCAGCACCACCAGGCCGAGCAGCCCCGCCACGCGATCGACAATGATGCTCATGACCGAATCGGTGCGCCGATCGGAATACCGCGCGGCGTAGTAGGCCTTGATCACGTCGCCGCCGGTGGTGCCGGGCATGCAGAAGTTGAAGAATGTGCCGACCATCACCAGCTTGAAGCACCGCCAGAGCCCCACCGTCAGGCCGCGCGCCCGCAGCAGCAGCCACCACCGGACCATCTGGATGGGGAAGATGACCGAGACGAGCGCCAAGCCGAGCAGCAGTTGCGGCAGGTGGGCGCGGCTGATGGTGCGCAGGATGCCCGGTTGAAGCTGGATGGCCGGGTTGGCCGGGTCGCTGGCCGCGACGGCCGGCACCTCGATGGTGGCGTTCTTGTCTTCGCCGGCCCTGAGCGTCAGTCGCGCCGCGGGATCGGTGGCGGCAACGTCGCCGTCGATGACAGGGAACGACGCCGTCTGCCCCTGGGCCACCACGGTGCGTCCCCCGTGGGTGTATGGCCCGGTAATCTGCACGTGGTCGGTCCAGGTCACGTTGTAGACGATGAAGGCCACCCCGGCCGCGGCGACCAGCAGGCGGATGATCCAGGACCATGATTTCTTTTTCTTCTCTGGCATGCGGTGGGTGCGCCCCGGGACATGATATCGGCCAGTTCGCGGGCTTACCTTGCTCGCCCGGCATGTGGCGGTCCCGGCATTGGCGTGCAACTCCTGCAGCGCGGCGGCCGGCCGCCCCATAATGCCCTGCGGACGACACGCTCGCGATGTCGTCGATCCGAATGTATACCATTCGTGAGGCGCCCGCCATGTTCGGCGCGGCGGATCGACCGGGCCCGAAAAGGAGTCAGACCGATGAAACGCACGCTCGCCCTTCTCATCGCCACCTTCATCCTCGCCGGCCTCGCCGCCGCGCCGACGCGAGCGCTGGATGACAAGAGCTATGCCCACGGGACGAAACAGATCGAAAAGGGAATCGCCTACCTGCGCCAGGCGCAGGCGGACGACGGATCGTGGACGCCGCGCTTCGGCCCGGCCGTCACTGCCCTGGTGATCACCGGCATGCTCGACCGGCCGGACATCGGACCGACCGATCCGGCGGTCGCCAAGGCGATCGATTACATCCTCGCCCAGCAGCAGGAGTCGGGTCAGTTCGGCAAGATCCTGCCCAACTACAACACCGCCATCTGCCTGTCAGCGCTGGCGCGGGTGAAGGGCCGGGTCGATGTCGCCAAGGCGATCGAGAAAGGCGAGGCGTTCCTGCGCAGCCTGCAGAATGTCGAGGGGAAGAAGGATCCCGACGGCGAGACGATCACGAGGGACCACCCCTTCTACGGCGGCGCCGGGTACGGCAACCACGGCCGGCCGGACGGCTCGAACACGCAGATGTTCACCCAGGCGCTGCATGACCTCGGCGTGGACTGCAACGACCAGGCGATGCAGGATGCGGTGGTTTACATGAGCCGCCTGCAGGGCATCAAGGAAAACGAGATGTTTGGCGACAAGATCGTCAACGACGGCGGCGCCATCTACGCCACGAGCGTGAACAAGGAGAACGTCGGCGTGCCCGAATCGCGAGCCAATCCCGACCAGATCGAGCGCGTGCGCGGCGGCAAGGACGTCAACAGCAAGCTGTCCACGCACGGGTCGATGACGTACGCCATGTTCAAGACCTACGTCTACGCCAACCTCGACCGGGACGATGTGCGCGTCACCTCCGCCGTGGACTGGATCCGCAAGAACTACACCGTGGACCACAACGCCGGCATGCCCGAGGAGGTCAAGCGGCAGGGGCACTTCTACTACCTGATGACCATGGCCCGCGCGCTGAAGGCCTGGAACGCCGACATCGTCGGCGCCGACGGCAAGGTGCTGCAGTGGGATGACGATATCGTCGCCAAGCTCGGCAAGCTGCAGCGCAAGGACGGCTCGTGGGTGAACGAGGAAGACCGCTACGGCGAGGGCGATGCGAATCTCGTCACCGCTTACGCGATCATCGCGCTGAACAACGCCGTGGGGATCTGAGCGATCCGGAACGGAACTGACTGACTCGTCGGCAAGGGCCCGGCCGGTAGCGGCTGGGCCTTTCTTCTGTCTGGTCGCCAGTGGGCCGGGCGTCTCGCCCGCCGATCGATCTGGCGGCACCGGTCACCACTTGTCGGGCCGCTGGCCCGATGGCCGGCGAGACGCCCGCTCCGCCAAGGGGATCACACGTTCACACACCGCGTATCCCGAACACGCCGATCTGGCACCAGCCGTTGCCGATGCGGTCGGTGATGGCGAAGCCTCGCGCGGCCGGGGGAGCGACGGGAAAGCCCTTGTGCATGCATCGCTCGTGCCAGATGCCCATGTCGTGCTCGGCGATCTGCTGGTCGCCGCAGAAGAGCACCAGCAGCAGCCCGCCGTGCACGATGAGCGGTTCGGTCCAGATCTTGCGGATGTCCTGCGTGACCGGCGACATCAGCTCCGCGCTGTAGCGCGGGAAAGGCCCTTCCGTTTCGAACTGGGCCACCAGCTTGACCTCCAGCCAGTAGGCCTGCTCGACCTCCGCCGCCGGCTGATTGTCGAAGAGCGTGCCGGTGACCAGCGGGTCCTTGAGCGGTAGGTCAGGCGAGCGCGTGAGCACCATATCGCAGCGCTTGCCCTCGCTGCGCCGGGGTTTGTCGCGGTCGCTCGGGTAGCGCTGCTCGGGCCAGACGCCGTATTCCGCCTGCCGCAGCGCGTCGTGCAGCAGCGGATGCAGGCCAAGCTCATCGCGCGCGTCGAAACCGTAGACGGCCTGCTCCAGGTCGTCCCGCGCGGCCTGCTCCTTCAGGCCGGCCGCGACGGCGTCGGCAATGTCCGCACATGACCAGCGCATCTCACCAGTTGGCCAGTTCGCCCGTGATCGGTTCAATCAGGTCCTTCACCGTCACCACGCCCATCGGCCGCTCACCCTTGACGACCACCGCCAGACCGACGTGGCTGCTCTGCAGCTTCGCGAGGGCGGCGCGAAGCGGCATCTTGCGGTCGAGCAACAGCGCCTGGCCCGCCAGTTGCGTCAGTGGCGGGCACTGCACCTTGCTGAACTGCAGCGCATCGTACAGATTGACCACCCCCACCACGCGTCCGCCCTCGTCTACCAGCGGGAAGCGCGAGTAACGGGTGTTCTCGGCCAGCGCCCACAGCACGCTCGAAGGGTCGCCGGTCCGCACCGTAACCACCTTCTCCCACGGCACCATTTCATCGCGCAGCGTGCGATCACTCAGCGAGAGCACGCGCTCAACCATCGACGACTGCTCATCGCTGAGCAGTCCGAATCCGACCCCCTCCTTCACCAGTGTGCCCACGCGCAGACGCGGGTGCAGCGCGGGGGCCGCGATCTTCTTCCGTTTGCGATCCAGCAGCTTCTGCACCAGCCAGTTCAGGGCGTTGATGGCCGGGATCGCCCCGATCCAGGTGAAGAAACGGCGCATCAGCAGCAACGGCCGCGCGAAGGGGTAGACGATCCGGTCGGCCTGCGCGGCGAAGAGGTCCTTCGGCAACGTTTCGGCGAAGACCATCAGCAGCGGCGTCACGATGATCCAGTCAAAGAGGATCACCTGGAACTCGTCCAGTCCCTGCGCTTCGAGGACAATGCCCGTGGCGGAGGTCGCCACGTTGGTGGCGAGGTTCGTGCCGATCAGCAGCGAAGCGATCAGCGCGTTGGGTGGCGACATGAGCCGCGCGAGGATGCGGGCGGAAGCCCAGCCCTGGTGCGCCCGGACCTGCAGCCGCACGCGGTTCAGGCAGTACACGCCCGTCTCCAGACCGGCGCAAAGCCCGCAACCAACCAGCCCCAGGGCCGCCAGTGCCAGCCACAGCGTGATTTCCATCGAGCTCAAGGCGTCCCCCCTTCCGCGCCGACGAGCTCACCGGCCGGCGCCTCGACGCGCATCAGCAGCCACGCCACCCGCCGACCGTCCATGCGTTCGACTTCGATCTCGAGGTTGCCCACGTGGATACGGTCGCCGACGCGCGGGAGGCGCCCCAGCCGCGCCATCACCAGGCCGCCCGCGGTGCTCAGGCTTGACGGCGCCAGCGACTGGCCGAACACGCTGAGCCAATCATGAATCGGAAGCTGGGCGCTGACGCGCCACAGGTTCTCGCCCACCTGCTTGAGCATGCCGTCGCCGCCCGGTTCGTACGGTCCGGTGATGTCGCCGACCATTTCCTCCACGGCATCCTCCAGCGTGGCCAGCCCGGCGGTGCCGCCGAACTCGTCGATGACGATCGCGAAGGTGGTGCCGGCCTTGCGCAGTTGCCGCAGCAGATCGTCCACGCGGGCCAGTTCGGGGATGTAGTACGCCTCGCGGATGAGTGGCCGCAGTGCCTCGAGGTCGTCCGGGCGGCGCAGCATCACATCGCGGGCGTGCACCACGCCGACGAGGTGATCCATCTCGCCATCGACCACCGGCACATGCGACAGCCGCGTGCGGCCCATGGTATCGATCAGCTCGCCGACGGGATGGCCGATGTCGAAGGCCACGACGTCGACGCGTGGTGTCATGATGTCGCGCACGCGCAACTGGGAGAGCTGCAGCACGCCGCGCAGCACGTCTTCCTCTTCGGCATCGATGATGCCGTGGTGCTCGCTGAGGGTAAGCAGGCGTTCGAGTTCCTCGGCCGAGAGTTCGGGCGGCTTGCTGCGCGGGGCGATGAGGCGGGCCAGCGGCGTGATGACAATCGCGTTGAGCGGGCGGCGGATGGGCGAGATCGCGCGATGGACGACGAACATCGGCAGGGACGCCACCCGGGACCAGATCTCGGCCGTGCGCGACGCCAGCAGCTTGGGCAGGATCTCGCCGAAGAGGATCAGCAGCGTCACGGGCACGATGCTCGCCGCGGTGACCAGCCACGGCGACGCCTCGTGCACCTTGCTCAGGCGAATGAGCAGCATGGTGGTCACGGCCAGGTACAGCACGTTGACCGTCATGTTGCCCAACAGCAGCGTGATCAGCAGGTGGCGCGTCTCGCTGAGCAGCGTGGTGATGGTCCGGCCGGCGACCGAGTGGCTGCGCTCGAATCCCACGCGCTGGTGCCCGGTGAGCGAGAAGAGCGCGGTCTCCGTGCCGGAAAAGAAGCCGCTGGCGATCAGCAGCAGCGGCACGAGGATCAGCATGAAGATGTCGGTGAGCATGCCCGTTGATGCCTTCGGTCGGATCCTCTCCGCCCCGGTCGCTACCGCACGCGCGCCGGACCCAGCCCTTCCCAGCGATGCGCGCGCATCGCGTGTTCGACCCGCTCGGCCGCCTCCACCGCGGCGTAGCCGGCCGCGCCGTCGACCACCGGCGCCGCGCCGTCGCGCACGGAGGCGAGGAAGGTGGTCAGTTCCGCCGTCAGCGGGTCCTCCTCGCCCTCGGGCAGGTCCATGTGCAGTTCGTCGGCGTGCACGAGTTCCGAGTAGTCGAGGTCGGACAGGTCCGCCCCGGTGGAAAGCTCGCGCCGCACGCGTTCGAGCGCCTCGGCATTGTCGCTGCGCCGCAGCACGATGCCGGTGCGCTTCTGGTAGTCGAGGCTGACGTAAGCCGTCTCGCTGAAGAGGCGCAGGCGCCGCTGGGTGTTGAGCGCCAAGCGGCTGGCGGTAAGGTTGGCCACGCAACCGTTGCCGAAGATCAGCCGCGCGTTGGCGATGTCCTCGTGCTCGCCGAAGATGGGCACGCCGGTCGCCTCGACGTTGACCAGGTGGCTGCGGGCCAGGGCCAGCACGATGTCCAGGTCGTGGATCATCATGTCCATCACGACGCCGACATCCAGCGAGCGGAAGGTCATCGGGCTGACGCGATGGATCTCCATGAAGCGAGCGGGAATATCCATTGCGGCCACGGCGCGCACCGCGGGGTTGAACCGCTCGGTGTGGCCGACCTGCAGGATGGCCTCGTGATCGATCGCCAATTGGGCCATCTCCCGCGCTTCGGCGACAGTCGGCGCCATCGGCTTCTCGACAAGGCAGGCGACGCCCCGCGTGAGCATGGCGCGGGCCACTTCCATGTGGGCGACGGTGGGCACCGCCACGCTGACGGCGCGCAGTTCCTGGTGCTGTTCGAGCAGTTCATCCAGGCTGGTGTAGAAACGGCAGCCGTACTCGTCGGCGATGGTCGCGGCGCGCTCCTCGTCGCGATCAACGACCGCCAGCAGGTTCGCTTGAGGCAGCTTGCTGTAGGTGCGAACGTGGTGCCGGCCCATCCGCCCGACGCCGACCACCGCCACATCGATCTTCGTTGCGCGTCCTGACATAGTCCTCCATCGTACCCGATCATCGCGGCGGGCGACGAGCGGCGTCCGCCACGCGCCTCGAACCGATCACACGCTAAACTTAGTAGATGATTCATCCGTCCGAGCCAGACCGCCCGCCGGCGCGGCCGCCCCAGCCGCGCCCGCTCATCGGCATCACCATGGGCGAACCGGCGGGCATCGGCCCGGAAGTGATTGTCAAGGCGCTGGCCGACCCGGCGATCCGGCGGCTGGCCCGGTTCGTGATCTTCGGCATGAACGAGTTGCTCGCGTACGCGGCGGACCTGGCGGAGGTCGACCCGTTCTGGTGGCGCATCCAGCACGACAGCACGCGGCTCGAGCACGAGCTGGTGCACGACATCATCGTGCTTGACTACGACGAGTACTCGATGCTCGGCCAGGCCCTGCACCGCCCGACGAAGCAGGGCGGGCAGGCCTCCCTGCGGTTCCTGGACGACGCGGTCGCCGCGGCGCTGAAGCCGGAGAAGGAGGCCGGACACATCGACGCCCTGGTGACCGCCCCCATCTGCAAGGAAAGCTGGCAGATGGCCGGCGTGCGCTATCCGGGACACACCGAGTTCCTGCAGCAGCGGACGAAATCGAAGCGCGTGGCCATGATGTTCGCCTCGCCGAAGCTCAACGTCGTGCTGGCGACGATCCACCTGCCGCTGATGGACGTGCGCAACGTGCTGACCATCGGGTGCGTACACGATCCGATCGATCTGGGTCACCAGGCGTGCGTGCGCTTGGGCATCCGCCAGCCGCGCATCGCGGTGTGCGGCCTGAATCCGCACGCGTCGGAGAACGGACGCTTCGGCGATGAGGAATCCCGGGTGATCACGCCGGCGATCCAGATGGCCCAGCACCAGGGCATCAACGCCAGCGGGCCCTTCCCGGCCGACACGCTCTTCAACGAAGCCGTGGCGGGCAAGTACGACCTGGTCGTCGCGATGTACCACGACCAGGGGCTGATTCCCGTGAAACTGCTGGCCTTTGACGAGGCGGTGAACGTGACGCTGGGGCTGCCGATCATCCGCACCAGTCCGGACCACGGCACGGCGTTCGACATTGTCGGGCGCAACCGGGCGAACCCGGGCTCGATGAAGGAAGCGATCCGGCTGGCGGCGCAGATGGCCGCCTCGCCGCGTCCCGGCGCGGCGTAACATCGCTCGCGGATGAACGGCAAAAGGAAAGCGGGCCGCGATGGTCATCGCGGCCCGCGAACACGTTGCGTGGTAGGAACGATCAGCGACCTAGTCTTCGTACGGGCCGCCACCACCGGGATAGGACGGGTCCTCGTACATGCCGTCCTCGTAGCGCTCGTCTTCGTAGCCGTCCTCGTATCCGCTGCCGCCGCCCCACGGCGAGTCGACATTCATCTGGTTCTGTCGCTTGCGCACGTCGATCTCGGCACGGATCTGCTTGATGGCTTGGCCCTGCTGGTCGCGGTAAGGATCGCGGCGGCTCAGCCGCGACTGGCCCGGCGTGGCGATGATGGCGATGAAATCCCTGCCCGTCCCGCGCGCGATGCCCACGAGGATGGCGCCGGTGTCCACCGGTGCGGCGGTGCCGTCCTCCAACTGGATGCTGCCGGCGATCGGATCACCCGCTTCGAGCCTCAGTTCACCAGTCTGGTACACGCCATCGTGAAGCACGAACACGTCGACGATCACGCGATTGCGGTCCACCTTCTTGAGGAAGTAATGCACGCGCGGCGGGATGCGCACCGGGCCGGACCAGGCGCTCGGCTCGGAGGCCACCATCAACTGATCGGCCAGCGGCTGCTGCGATTCATGCAGCCCGGTCTTGTTGAACAGCGGATTGAGCACCTTCGTGACCAGGCGATAGCGGTAGGTGCGACCGGACTTGACGGTAATGTCATGCGCCCAGATCGGCACTTCCTCGAGGCGCGGACCGGACCTGACCGGCGCACCCTCGACTGATCCCTCGCGCTCGGTCGTATCACCGAACAGCCCGCCGCCGCCGTTGGCCGGCGCGCCCGGTTCGGGCTCGGCGTCTTCCGGTTCGGTCGCTTGCTCGTCGACGCCCACACCGTCGACCTCGCTCATCAGCTTCTCTTTCTGCATCCGCAGTCCGGCGATCTCCTCGTTCAGCCGTCCGAGTTTCTCCATCTCTCTCTCGAGAGCGCCCTTGCCGGCCGGACTGAAGCCCGACTTCGGCGGGGTGCTGGACGGCGGGCCGTGATCCTCGTAGGTGTCCTCGTAGCCGTCTTCGTAGCTGTCCTCATAGCCACCGGGCTGGTAGCCGGAGTCGGCGGGTTGCGTTGAGGTCTTGGAGCCGCGTTTCTGGATCAGTTCGATACGCTTCTCGGTGGTGACGCGCTCCTGCTCCTTCTTGCGGATCTGTTCGCTGATTTCCATCAGGACGTTCAGTTGTTCGGGGCTCAGATTGCCCATCGTCGGCGACCAGACGCCCTTGGCCAGCTTCAGGAACGCCGGCTCGCGGATCAATGGTTGCGCCTCGCGCAGTTTCTCGACCGCGGCGCGTCGTTGCTGAGGCGTCATCTTGGAGAAATCGACGGTGCGCACGTCCTGAATGATGTCGCCGGGGATGCGGTCGATCACGCGGCGATCGGTCCACTGCAGGGCCACCGGGTCCCACGTTTCCCGCTCGAGGACGACATCGATCAGCGTCCTCGCCGTCGGCACGCGCCACGCCTGACGCACGGGCTCACCTTGCTTCGGGTTGGCCCACTTGTCTTCCGCGGCCGCCTGGTCGAACTTGCCCCGCACGAGCACGCTGAAGAAATCACGCGGCTCACCCGCGCCGATCAACCGCGCCAGACGGGCATCCTCCTGGGGCTTTTCGAGCTTGGCCGCCACGTCGTAGCGATGCCGCACCGAGACAAGCGTCGGCGCGGGCGGCGGCGACATGGCGTACACCGGCACCGGGCCAAGCTGCGGGGTGATCACGTCTCCCGGCACGCCGGGCAACCCCGCCTGGGCGAAAAGCACGCCGGGCTCTTCCAGCACCGTGCGGGCCAGTTCCTGTTTGAACAGATCGGCCCTGCGCTCCTGGGCCGGCAGCTTCAGTGGGCTCTGCTCGCTGTTGATCGCGCGATCGAGCCGCTCCGCCCGCGAAGCGATGAACTCACCGACCTCGCCAGGCGCCTTGGGCTCGGCAGCGCCGCGCAGTTCCACCTCGTAGGGCGAGCCCAGCCAGAACACCCACAGCACGATGAGGGCGATCAACGCCGCGACGCCCAGGACCACCTTCTCAATGTGCTTGTCGACGAAGCTTGCGTTCTTGATCTGCATGGTTCGGTCTCCTTTTCAAAAGGGCCGCTCTGCCTGGTGGCGCCTGTCTCTGGACTCAGCGATCTTCGTACGGGTTGTCCTCGTATCCCTCTTCATACTCGCTGCCGGGCGTGCCGATCGTGCCCGTTGTCGTGCCGCCGCCCGTGCGTTTGCGCGCCTGGCGGCGCTCCAGACCCAGCACTTCGCGCACATCGTCGGGCATCAGGCCGGGTCGGAACCCGTCCGTGCCCTTCTTGCTGTTCGGATCGCCGACCAGCCAGTCGCGCATCCAGATCGATTCGATGATCATCTCGACCTTCACGCAATCGCCGGAACCGTAGACAAACCCCTCGCGCAGGGCGTCGAACTCATCCACCTGCTCGATCCTGCAGTTGAGGACGGTCATGAAGTTGACCGACTGGATGGCATCGAACAGCAGGGGCAACTGCGCGAAATCAACGATCGCTTCCAGCTTCACGTGCCGCACGTCGTACACCTCGTTGGACACGCGGCCGGTATGGGAGATCGAATAGTCCAACTCGATGGCTTTCGCCGGCGCTTCCTCGATGACAGGCGGTCCATAATCCTCCATGGCCGCGTCGCCCATCGTCGGCATCTCTTCGGTCGCCATGGCGGGAAGGCCGTATGCTGTCATCTCGCCGGTGCCCGTCACCAGGCCCCCGGTGTTGACGCCGACGTAGCGCGGCTGGGCGCTGACGCGGATCAGGCGTTTGACCGGGACGAGGGCCACACCGCCGTCGACGTTCTTGTTGGCCAGCGCGATCGCGTGGACGACATCCTCGTACATCCACAGCGCCATCTGCGCTTCCCACAGTCGGATCAGATCGCGCTCGGCCACCCACTGCTCGCCCTGAAGCTGATCGATCACCACCTGGGGCACGCGACACCAGAACGTCTCGATGTTGCTCTTCCGATCCAACTGGGCATACAGGTTGATCTGGGCCGCGCGGGTGGACAGCATGTCCAGCAGTTCCTTCTGGGCGCGGGCCTCGGCTTTGTCCCGCAGCGTGTCGGGAATGGCCGCGTTGTCGCTCAAGCCATGTGAATTACGGAATTCCTTGTATGTCGTTTCAACGAGCTTCTGCATGTCAGCGGGCGACGGCGGCATGCCCGCCCTGAGGGTTGCGGTGCGGGCGGGATCATCGTGGTACGCGGGCAGTTGCGTCGGTGTCGGGGCAAGCAGCGCCGCCAGCCGATCGAAGTACTCCTGCGCGGCGGTGGCCTGCTTGATGCCCTCCTTGTCCTTCGGCGGAAACAGGTCCTTGACCATCTGGCGGCGCTGGTTGCGCTGCTCGACGGTCTCAGACATGATGCGCTTCTGCTCGCGCATTTCGGCGTACATTTTCACGACGTCGTCGATCGCCGCCTGGTTGACCGCAATCTCCACCGTCTCCGGCTCGTCCCCGGGATTCTCCGGCGGCACTTCCACCGGCGTGCGCATCAGCGACTGGATCTGGCCGAGCGTCTTGCCCGCCTCGGTGCGCCATCTCTCGGGCATCGAGCCGGTGCCGGCCACCGCCACATAGATCACCAGCGCGAAGGACACCAGTACGCCGACCGCGCACATCACGATGACCGGCGCCGACTTGGCCAGGGAGATCAGATTGCTCATCGCTGCGTCTCCTTCATCAAATCGGCCAGCTTCCGGCCCTCGCCGTCCTGACGCCTGGCCTGAAGCTGCTCGAGACGGATATCCCCGGGCTCCGACACCTGCACGACCCAGACAATCTCAAACACCCACCGCGTCAGCGGCCGGGCGCCCAGCCCGGTTGGGGGCGGGTCGACCGGTTCACGCTTGGGGAACAGGTCCTCGAGCGAACCGGGCGCGGCGCTTCCGCCGGACGGAACACCGCCGTAGCCCTCATCTTCGTAGCCGCCGAAACCTTCACTGCCATCCTCATAACCGCCGAAACCACCGAAGTTCGGCGTCGTGCCGGTGGTCGTGGTTCCCTGCGGCAGTTCCTCTTCTATCTCGCGGGCGATGGGGGTGACCGTCTCCAGCACTTTGAAAGGTCGACCGGGCAGTTGGGCCATCGTCTGCAACTGGCGTTCGAGTTCCCGGGTGTAGTTGTTGCCGCCCCGGTACGTGTGCCATCCCTTGATGGTCACCTTGAAGGCGCCGGGGTTCTTGGGCTTCGCCTGCGTCATGCCCATCGTCGGGTCTTCCCCGAATCGTGAATCCTCCGGTAGCGGCGGCATCTCGGCACCGAACTCATCCATGGCGGGGTCGGCGGCCGTGCCGTCAGTCGCGTCAGCCGCACCCGCCTCGTCCCTCGCGTAGCGCTGGAACTCCTCGGTGTTCGGCGGCAGGTAGACCGGCGTGATCTCCTCGATGTACACCCGCTTGCGCTGGTCGCGCGGGATCTGGCGGCGGACATCGGGGTCGGGGTGGTACAGCCTCTCATCCTTGCTGGACACCCTCTCGGCCGCGGTATTGACCACCTGGATGATGCGCGGCAGGACGATGCGCATGTCGGCGATGCCGGCGATGTTCTCCATCTCATCGCGCGGATCGCCACCGGCGGTTTCCTGCATCTCTCTTCGGAGTCCTTCGGCCTGCCTGATGGTGGTCTGCACCTTGGCATCGACCCCCGCGTCGGCCATCCCGCCGGCATAGGCCGCGCCCTTGACGAACATGTTGCCCAGGGCCACCAGCGAGGCGAGCAGGAGGATGGCGGCGGCCATGCCGATCATCGGCTGCTTGGCCTTCCACATCCGCTGCTTGAGGATGTGGGCGGGAAGGATATTGGCGCCGACTGATTCCAGCCCGAGCCCCTGCAGGGCCAGGCCGTACGCGGTGGCCATGTTGAGCGCGTGCTTTGACAGATCGGCCTCTTCCTTGCCCTCCATCGTGAGTTTGCGGAAGCCCGAGCATCGCTGCACGTCGATCTGCAACTGCTGGCTGAGGAACTTCTGCATGCCCGGCAGACGGAAGGTCGAGCCCAGGCCGATCAGTTGCGAAAGGTTCGCATCGCGGTTGAGGCTCTGGTAGTAGCCGATGGACTTTTGCACTTCCTGGACGAGGTCGGCAAAGACCGGCCGCATCGCCTGGAAGATCTGCCGGGCGTGCTTGCTGGTCGCCGCTTCGCGCTTCAGCTTCTCCGCCCGGTGGTAGCTGAGCTTGAATTGGCGCATCAGCGCCTCGGTGAAGTTGTTGCCGCCGATGGGCATCGTTCGCAGCCAGATCGCCCCGCCTTCGAGGAAGATCAGGTCGGTCGACACCGATCCGATGTCCATGATGATGGTGCCCTGATCGGAAGCCTGCTCGAGGTCCATGTCGTAGTTCAGGGCGTTGTAGGCGGCCAGCGGCGAGAGCGTGAGCGAATCAAGGGTGATGCCCATCGCCCGGTAGTTGGCCAGGGCGTTGGCCACGCGATCCTTGGTGATCGCGAAGATGCCCACCTCGACGTCCGGCGAGTCCTCCTGCGCGAACACCTGGTAGTCCCATTCGACCTGGTCGATCGGGAAGGGAATCTGCTGGGCCGCCTCGTAGCCGACGATCGAGTGAATCTTCTTCGGCTCGACCGGCGGCAGCTTCGCGAACCGCGCGAACGCCATGTGCCCGGGCACGGAGGCGATCACCGCGCTCTTCGAGATGTCGTGGCGCTCCAGGAAGTTGGCCAGGTGAAGCTGGATCTCGTCGTCAACGTTGAGATCCGGCGTGGTGAGGATCTGCTTGAATGGCAGGACGTCGAACTCGGCCAGGCGAATGGCTTCGCCCTCGCGGACCAGCCGCACCGCTTTGATCGCGTTGGCCCCGACCTCAATGCCCCAACAGTCGTTCTTCTTCGACATCAGGTCGACCTCCTGCAGGCGGGATTTGCGTTCTCAGTTGTCAGAAGGCTATCACAAAGCCTGTTACCGCGCAAGGGCGCGAGTCGATGACCGGGTGACCTCATGCGGACCCGAATTCACCGAGTGATTCTGTTACCATCGCAGCCAGATAATCGGTATGAATGATTTCGCTTCAGGCTGGAGGGCGCGCCCGCGACTGACTGGGCACACCCCGCGTGCTGGGGTAGGTGGCGCTGCCACCACTTAGATTTTAATCCGATCGGTACTGCCGTCAAGGTAATTTTCGCCATCACTCGCAGGAACACGCATGAGCGATCCGTCCGCAGACCCCCATGCACCATCGCTTACCGCCCCTCATTGGGCCCAGCCGGGCGATTTGCGCCCGCTTGACCACCTGCTCATCGCCTTCTTCGCCGCCTCGCTGCTGCTGATCAACATCGGCGGCGCTCGTGTGCTGACCTACCACGAAACACTCTTCGCCCAGCCCGCAAAGGAGATGCTGCGCGACGGGAACTGGATCATCCCGACCTACGGCGGCCATCCCAGCACGCACAAGCCGCCGCTCACCCATTGGATCATCGCCGTCGCCATGGCCGTCACCGGTTCGCAATCCGAATGGGCGGTGCGCCTGCCCGGGGTGCTGGCGGGGGTCGCGCTGACGCTGATGATCGCGTCCCTGGCTGCCACCTGGTATGGCCGGGCCGTCGGGGCGCTGGCCGGCCTGGTGCAGGCCTCGTGCTTCTACTTCATCATGCAGGCGCGGCTGGCCGAATCGGACATCTTCCTGGCCACGCTGGTCGCCGCCGCGCTGTTCTGCTTCGTGCGCGGCAACCGCATCGGGCAACCGCCCGACGAAACCGAGCCAACCCCCCGCCCGCGCGGCTGGGCCATCCTGTTCTTCCTCCTCACCGGCCTGTCCTTCCTGACCAAGCTCTTCATCGGACCGTGCGTCGTGCTCGCGACGTGCGCCCTCTACATCCTGATCACGCGGCGATGGGCCTTGCTGCGGTTCTTCGTGTCGCCCGTGGGGTGGGTGCTGCTCGGACTGGCGCTCTTCGCCTGGCCAGTCGCCGCGTGGTGGACCGAGCCGCAGATGCTGAAGCAGATCTTTTTCTACCACACCGTCTCGCGCTTCACCGAAGCCATGGGCGAGCAGAGCCCGCTCAAGCATCCGCTCTTCTATCTCTACACCGCGCTATGGCTGATCGCGCCCTGGACGCTTCACCTGATCAAGGGCCTGCTCTGCGCCGACCCGCGCGGCGGGCGATGCCTGCTTGCCGCCGCAACCGGGGCCGGGGCGCTGGTCGGACTGTCGTTCATCCTGCCCGACAAGCTGACGGTGTTGCTGATGGGTGCGTTCGGCCTCGCACTGCTGTGGAAATGCCCGCTCCGCGAGCCGGGGCGCTTCATGTTCTGCTGGGTGCTGCCGGGCCTGGTCGCGCTGTCGCTCAGCGCGTGGAAGTGGAAGCACTACATCATCCCCGTCCTGCCGCCGCTGTCCATCGTGGCCGCGTGGGGCATGGGCTACATCATGTACGACGCGCGGCACAAGCCGATCCAGCCGTGGCTCGCCGGACCATTGATCATCGCCGCCTCGGTCGGCGGAATCCTCGCCGTTCACCTCACGCGGCCGGACCTCTTCTGGCCGGTCACCGCCGTGGTGTGCATCGCGGCCGCGGGGCTGCTGGCCGGGGTGTACTTCGAGAATACGCGCCAGGCGCTGCCCCACGCCGCCGCATTGATCGGCGCGGTGTGGCTCGCCGCCGCCGTCGTGCACCTGTTCATCCTCGAACGCTTCGACAGCTACCGCGTGCAGGCGCGGCTGGCCGCGCATGTCAACGAAAACCTGCCCCCCGGCCGGCCCATCCACATCTGCGGCCTCCAGGAAGACCAGGTCATCTACTACCTCGATCACGAAGTGAGACAGAGCCTCACGCTCGAGGACTTCCGCCGCGACATCGCACAGACCCCGCCCGGCCGGACCATGCACGTACTCGCCCGCGCCCGGAAGCTCGAAGATCTGCGCAAACTCGGCGTGGTCGAACAGTTGGCCCAGTCCAGCCGCGACGCGGACGAAATGACCACCGGCGACAGCACCCGGCACGAAGACAGCATCCTCTACCTGCTGCTGGGCCCGGCCATCCCCCGGGACGACCGTCCAGAAAACGAAAATCCCGACGATTCGTGAGAACCATCGGGACCTTTCCAAGTGGAGCGGATGGGGATCGAACCCACAACCTCAGCATTGCGAACGCTGCGCTCTCCCAATTGAGCTACCGCCCCGGCGAGCCCGGCATTCTATCGGTCATCCCCGCCACCCGCAACAGGATTGCCCCCCAGTCCGGGCTGCAGGGGCGCGGCTGATTTCGCGCCGCGCTGAGCCGTTGCTCGGCGCGACCGCGGCCCGGCGTGTCACACGTACGACGTGGCTTGCGGATGGCCCTCGGAACTTGCATGGTGTCAGACAATCAAGTGGCCATTGGTGCGGCAAGCGGATTCGTGCAGACACCCACAAGCTTCGCCTGCCCCCGGAAGGTGGCATCCGGAATCGGTCAGGCGTGTTTGCCGAGACCACCCGCCGGTCGCCGGCACCCGAATCCGGTCAACCGCGCTTGCCGAGGCCAACCGACGTCAGCCTGGTTCGTCTGGCATCTCCACACCCAACTTGTGCAGGCGGCTGCGTACAGCGCTGGGTTTGCGTTGAAGCTGTCTGGCCAGTTCGCCCACGCCGCACCCCCGAGCGTGTCCCTCCTTGAGTTGTTGCTCTTCCTCATCGGTCCAGGGCTCGTAGGCCCGGGGATGGGCTTGCCGACGCTCGGCTCTTGTCGCCGACGGCGCGGACTTCCGCGGCCGTTCGTCCCGAAGGAACGCCGCCACGCCTCTCAAGGCACGCAGCAGCGCCGGCACGAACGCCTCATCAACCAGAATGCGCGATCGTTCGTCTTCAGCCCCGGCGCGGAGCTCCCTGAGACTCACAAACCGGCCGCCGCCGGCGTTCTCCTTTACATCGACGTATAACGTCCGCGAACCGGCGCGGACCTTAATATTCATCACTTCCGTATGGTCCCGGCTCATAGTGTCGCCTCCTCGACGATGGCGATTTCCTCGGCCGTCAGGCCGTAGAGTTCATAGACCAGTTGATCGATCCGCCGATCCGTCGCCTCGATCTGCCGCCGAATCGCCGTCGCCGCGTGACCCGTCTTCGCCTCGGCAAGCTGCTGGTAGAGGTCGAGCATGGTTTGGACCTGGGTAACGATGGAGTCGTGCCCCTTCCTATCCTGCTCCCGTTGGAAGTCGATTCGTCTAATTGGGATCGATCGTAAGTAGGGAGCACTGAACTTGTAGTAGTTGCCAGAGAAAACAGGGCTATGACTGATCGCATACAACGACAGCAATGAAGAATTCAAGATGCCAAGCAGAAAAAGAAGGTCGCAATCGTAATCATCCTTGGGTACGACCGACGTCACTCCGGCCGTACCGGTAGCGAACACGTCGCCCGTCCCCAAAGTGAAGTTGGACCGGTTGCTTAGCGAGGGAGACAGTAAATGTGGTCTTCGAAACCATTTGTGATTGTCCAAGTACATCAGGCCGTACCAGTGTCCCGACAACTCCTTCGCGCATTTTCCAAACCAGACGCGGCTTGACAGCTTCTCTTTGTGCTGCAAGAGATATTCGTATGTCGCCTCGTACTCCATCAGTTCGTGCTCGGAAAGAATCGAGAACTCATCATTCCGAATCTGATATGGACAGATCAAGCGCTTCAGATGCCCCGGCCGAAGATACCGCCGAACATCTCGCCCACGAATCACTGGTCTGATGAGCTCGCCTTCGAACTTGATGGCGTCTGACTTCGCAAGGGTTAGCACTTTATCCGCGCCAGTTTGGACACCTGTCCCGAAGCGCGCTGTAATTGAAGTGAGTTCGTCCGATTGCAGCTTGAGCTTCTCGAAAAGCTCATGCAGCTTATCGTCAACGAAATCCCACGGGTCGCTGCTTAGCCGTGTTCGATTTATGGAAGCCACGGTTTTCACAGAAAAGCCATCGCCCGCCGTCACGTATGACAATTCACTTGAATCCGTTGGGCCGAATACAACGATACACGAGTAGTTGGTCGCACCTCTGAAGACCTGCGCTGCCTTAAAATCAACGACCTGCTTCAGCTTTTCAGTTTCGAGAACTAGGGACCGCAAGGCAGTCGCAGCCTTAGTGTGAAAAAATTTGTTCGGAACAATCATCCCCACTCGCCCGTCGGATGCCGATAGTGAAAGGCCCTTCTCCAGAAATGTATAGTAGAGATCAAATTTCCCCGTTGCAGATTGGTACCGCTGCCGTAGGTGATCGATCGTATTTTTCACTACGTACCCGGCCATCAACCATGGCGGATTCCCAATCACCGCATCAAACCCGCCGGCGTTCATGATGTCTTTGAACTCGGCGTTCCAGTCGAAGACGTTGATGCGGAGGCGTTGTTCTTCGTCGAACATGCTCGACTGCTGATGGTCATAGAAATCCGGCCCGATCAGGCTGTTGCCGCACTTGATGTTGTTTGAAAGGTCGGGCAACGCCCGTTCGTGGAACAGCCGAAGGTTCTGGCCGATGGTTTCGTCGCTCTCGCCTTCCAGCACCTTGAGCAGCAGCGACAGCTTGGTGACTTCCACCGCCTGCGTGTCGATGTCCACGCCGTAGATGTGCGAAAGCAGGATGCGCTTGCGCTCGGCGATGGTCAGCCGCCACTCGCCGGAAGCGTGCTCAAAAAGGCGCGGCTCCCTGCCCTTGGCATGCTCCGCCGCGCCGTCGGCGACGTACTGATCGCGGTACCAGTCCAGCAGATACTGGTACGCCCCGAGCAGGAAGGAGCCGGAGCCGCAGGCCGGGTCCAGCACGCACAGCGGCCGCACGCCCTTTGCCTTCGATGGCCGGTAGGTGTCCGTGAGCGCCCCCACCTCGCGCGGCGTCTTGTCCTCGACCAGTTTGCCCACCGTGTGCTTGACGATGTAGTCCACGATGTGCGTCGGCGTGTAGTACACGCCGCCGGCCTTCCGTACCTCGGGCTTTTCTTCCACCCGCGCCTGGTGGCCCCTGGTCAGACGGATCACCTTGCCCAGGAACTGCTCGTACACTTGCCCCAGAATGTCCGCCGGCAGCACGGAGAACTCATACGGGCTCTCCGGGTAATACATGTGGGCGAGGATGTCCTTCAGCGGCTTATCGTCGATGGTCAGCGCCGGCGTCAGGTCATCCGGCGGCTCGGTGCGGTCGCGCTCGGGCTCGAAGTGAAACAGCCCGGAGTTGTACCGGGCGTCGGCCGCGCGGAACAGTGCGAACAGCCGCTCGTAAACATTCGATCCGTTGAGCAACCCCTGCAGCGCGCCGTACTGCTCGATGCCACGGTCCTCGCAGATGCGCAGGAACACGATCCGGTCAATCGTGCGCTGCACCGCGAAGTTCAGCTCGCGCTGCGTAAGACTGGGATTGCGCAACGCGATGTTGCGGGCCAGGGCGTCGCGCCATTGCTCGATTTCCGCGAGGAAGGCGTCATCGACCTCGGCCGTGCCCTTCTTGCGTTTCCCCGATTCGGCGTACCGATCAAACGAGCCCTTCAGGATCGCCTCGCGCGCAAAGACGCCCGCCAGATCGCCCCACTGCTCGGGGTACTGTTCGTAGCGCAGGTACATCACGCGGGCTTTGGAGGGCTTGTCGGTCTTGACCGGCCGCACGCGACAGTCATAGACAGCCAGTTCCTCAAAATCCGTCAGAATCGAAAGCGGCAGCTTGGCGGACCACGCATACCGGCGAAGCTGGAAGGCCGGGCCCGGGTCCCCCTTGATGTCAATGCTCGGCTTCTTCGCCTCCACAAAGAACTTTCGCACCCCGCCGATGCGAAAGCAGTAGTCCGGCGCCTTGGTCACCCCACCGACCTTGATCGCGTCCTCGTGGATGACGTCCTTGTAGGCTTCCGCGTAGTCCTGCTCGTTGGCCACGTCCCAGCCCAGAGCCGTGAAGAGCGGATCGATGAACTCGCGGCGGAGTTGCGTCTCGTTGTAGCGCCCGGCGCGGTAGCTGTCGGCCTGCTCGCAGAATCGCTCGACGAGCCGGTGCACGGCCCCAGGCGCCTCGATCTTCGGTGTTTGCCCGGATGACTGCTTTTTCTTCGCCATGGCCTTGCCGCGCGGGATGGGGTCCGAGGTACAGAATAGCGACACGCGGCTCGAGCGCAAAAACCAGCCCCCACCGAAAACCAAGGCCGGAGGGCACCCAATGCCCCTGACCCCACCTCCGCTCAGCGGTCTCTTCCGGTCGGTGCGTCGGAAACACGATGATGCCTGGTTTGGAGCCGCTGTGGAGGGCCATAGTCCTGGTGAAGAATCTCCGTCCGAATGCTTGACATCAACCTAACATGTGTCTACAATACCCCCTGTTCGGTGCGCCCCTCCGGCGTGCCGCCATTCCGGTCCCGTCCCGCGGCCACCGTCCTTCGCCGCGCCTGTTTACCGTCGGTATTCGCCATGCCTTCGCCGCCCAGCAATCTTCTGCCGTTGCGACCGCCGCGCCGACACTTCGAGTGGCAAGGCCGGCGCCCGCGCGGCTGGCGCGTGGGGGCATCGCATGGCGTCACCCGCCGGCCCGGCGCGGCTGGACGAGCCCGGGGCAGGACCACCTGTCACCCGCAGGGGCACCCGAAGCGCAGGAACCTGCGGAATCCTGCAGAAACTGACAAGGCCCAAAGCAAGAAATGCCATTCAGGACCAGATGGCGTTTGTCCGCGGATGACGTAGATGGCCCAGATTGGCAGGAAAGATCCTCCCGCGAAGGCGCAGAGGCGCAAAGGACCGAACGTTGCCGGCAGTTCACGAGCCAATCGGGCAGCCAGTCAACCATCCCCCCTCCTCCATCCGTGTGCATCTGTGTCCATCTGTGGTTTCATCCGGTTCCCCACGCCCATGCAGACGAAACGAACGAAAACGAGCGAAAACGGAGCCAAAAAGTGTACACTTTTGACACATTTTTCGAGCGATTTCTTACGTATGAGTGCTATTTGCGTGGCCAACCCGCGTTTACGGGCTGGAATCGACGATTCGGCCCGAACGGAGCTAAGCCTATGGCCGCCGCAACCACCCGCCCCACCGCACAAGCACGCGTCGGGGCAAGCCTCGACCTGCCCTTGGGGCCGCGGTCGGCGTCCGGGCGCCTTCCCGATGCTCTACCATAGCCGTCTCTGTACCGCCCATTGATTCGAGCAGAGGTACTCGCATGCCCACCCACAACGTTCGCGACCACGGCGCCGTCGGCGACGGCCAGACGCTTGATACCCGGGCCATCCAGGCCGCCATCGATGCCGCCGCCGAGTTCGGCGGGCGCGTGGCCGTGCCGGCGGGGACGTACCTGACCGGCACCGTCGTCCTGCGCAGCCGCGTGACGCTGGACCTTGAGCCCGGGGCCGCGCTGCTGGGTTCGAGCAACCTGGAGGACTACATCACGCGCATCTGGGGGCACCACAACGACATCACGCCGTGGCACCTGGTGCTGGCCGAGGATGTCGAGGATGTGACCATCACCGGCGGCGGGGTGATCGACGGCAACGGCCCGGCCTGGTGGGAACCGGATCGCCGCCATGACTGGGATTTCTGGAAGGCGAAGGTTCGCCGCGTCAGTCCGATGGTTGAGTGCGTACGCTGCACGAATCTGCGCATCGAGAATGTCACCCTCCGCCAGAGCGCCGGCTGGACGCTGCACCTGCACGACTGCGACGGCGTGAAAGTGCGCGGCATCAACATCCGCAACACCTTCTTCGGACCCAACACCGACGGCATCGACATCACCGGCTCGCACGATGTGACCGTCAGCGACTGCGACATCAAGACCGGCGACGATGCGATCGCCATCAAGGCCAACGAATACTCGCGATCCAACGAGAACATCACGATCAGCAACTGCCTGCTGCAGACCAGTTGCGTGGGTGTGCGGCTGGGGTTCGAATCGCGCCAGGACTTCCGCCACATCGCGGTAAGCAACTGCGTCGTGCCGCGCTGCTCGCGGGTGATCGACCTGCGCTCGGTGGAGGGCGCGGTGATCGAGCATGTCAGCTTCAGCAACATCGTCGCGAGCACGAACAGCGGCTGGCCGGTCAACCGCCCGATCGAGGTCATCCTCGCCAGCAAGCCCAACACCTACGCGCACGGCCTGTGCCCCGAGCACCCGGACTACGGCAAGGACAAGCCGCTGCTCAAGCAAGGCGCCATCCGCGACATCAGTTTCAGCGATATCGATATTCTCACCGACGGCCGCATCACGATCTGCGCCGAGGACGACCACGAGATCGACAACATCTGCTTCAGGAACCTGCACCTGCGGTACGCGATGCTGGATGATCCCTCGCCGTACGGCGGCGCTGAATCGACCGGCTTCCTTCCCGCGATGCCCGAGCCGCGCACGGTCGCCGCGGCCATCGTGGTGCGCAACGCCGCGCGGCTGCGTTTTGATGGCCTGCGCATCTCCTGGCCGCGATACCCGGTGCCGGATGACTGGTATCTGCTCGAGTCGCCGCAGCGCCTGATGAACGCGGCGTTTTACGAAGGCCACGAGGAGGCGATCCGGCGCGGCGAGAAGCGAATCGTGTTCAAGGCCCTGTGGGCACGTGACCTGCGCGACAGCCGCATCGACCTGCGAGGCATCACCGCGTCTGACGGGACGACGCCGGCGCAGTTGATCGACAGCGATCCGGGGCAGGTGGCCACGTGATCCGGTGTCGATGGGGTTCCGGCCGGGCGCGGCGCGCCAGCGACATTCGGCCGTATCATTCGCCCATGCGCCGCCTCCGCTGGACCATTGTGATCGCCTGCCTCGCGGCGCTGGCGCTGGCCTGGCAGTTCTGGCCCCCGGCTTCGACCAGCGGTGATTTCGCGCAGCAGGTCTATGTGTGGCAACGCAAGTGGAGCCCGCCGGTGATCGAGGCGGCCCGCGAGCACGGGCCGCAGTTTGATGCGGTTGTCGTGCTCGGGGCCGAGATCGATTTCGGCGGAGACCAAGCCAAGGTGGCCCGGGCGGACGTCGACTACGAAGCGCTGAAGTCCACCGGCAAGCCGGTCGGCCTGGCGCTGCGGATCGCGTCGTTTTCCGGCTCGCCCGGACATGATGGGGAACTGTCGGCCGTGACTCGTACCGTGACCGATGAGATGCTTGCGCAAGCCCGAGCCGCCGGCATGGAACCGGCCGAGCTTCACGTGGATTTCGATTGCCCCACCTCGAAGCTGCGTGGCTACGCGGTGTTCGCGGCCGGGCTTCGCCGGCACGCCATGCCCGTCCGACTGATCGTCACCGCCCTGCCCTCGTGGCTTGGATCGTCGGGCTTCGACAAGCTGGCCGCGGCGTCGGACGGCTTCGTCCTGCAGGTGCATTCGCTGGAGCGCCCCGCACACGTGGACGACGCGGTGGTGCTCTGCGACCCGGCGGCCGCGAAGAAGGCGGTGTGGCGTGCGGCCCGCGCGGGCAAGCCCTTCACCGTCGCGTTGCCCACCTACGGTTACCAGCTTGCATACGGCGCGGACGGCCAGTTCGTCGGCCTGGCCGCGGAGACGAAGATACTCGAGCCCCCACCCGGCGGGACGTTGCGAATGCTGAGCGCCGATCCTGTTCAACTGGCGGAACTGGTTCAAGCGTGGAAACGCAAGCGTCCGAAGCTCATGCAGGGCGTCATCTGGTACCGGCTCCCCCACCAAGAGGATTTGCGTAACTGGTCGATGCCGACGCTTCAGGCGGTGATGACCGGGCGGGCGCCGCGCGGATCGGTCGAGGCCGTGGTCGAGCAATCGAAGCGCGGCCTGTATGAGGTGATGGTCAGAAATGCCGGCGATGCGGATGTCGCCCCGCCGCGCGTGGTAGAATTGCGGTGGCAGGGCGGCGCGGTCATCGCGGCGGACGCGATCGGAGGATACCGAATCGCAAGCCAGTCGCGCGATGGGCTCTCGTTCGCGATCGGCGACGGGGCGACGCGGCTGCGGCCGGGCGAGCAACGTTCCATCGGTTGGGTTCGGCTCAACAGTGACATGGAGGTCACAGCGCATGTCTCGAAGTGATTCCAAACGGTCGGGCGCTGCGGATAGCGCACATCGATCAGGTGCTCGCGGATGGCTGGAGATGGTGTTGCTGGCGTTGGTCGGTGGCGGCGTCGGAACTGCGGTGAGTCTTTCGCCGCCGCAAGCCGCGGCCTGTGGCCCGTTCTATCCGGCGACGATCGTCGACCAGCCGGACCGAGCGCTGCGGGATGCCCCGTCGGCCCACTTCGAAAGCGAGTTGCGCCGGATCACACCCACGATTCGCGTGCCATGGCGAGCGGTCCTGCCGGAAGGCGGGGACTACGCCGGCCAGACGATCGCCGCCGAACGCGATGAACTGGGCGCGGCGCTGAAGGCGAAGGGCCTCCAGCAGGACGAAGTGCAGAGGACCGTCGCGGCCTATGCCGCGGCGCGCCGCCAACTGCGAGAATTCGTTGCCGCCCTGCGTGAGCACCAGTACCGGCACCGGTACGACGTGGCGAATCGCCCCGCAACGCCTGTGCTCGAACTGCCGGAGCTATCCGGCGATGTGCCCGAGGAATTCAGCCTGTATCTCAACGGCGCTGCTGCCTGGCATCGCGGCGAGGTGAACGCAGCGCGCCGCGCATGGCGTGCGCTGCTGGACCTGCCGGAAGATGAACGCCGCTACCGCTCGGCGTGGGCGGCCTACATGCTCGGGCGCAGCTATGAATCCGGCGACACGTCCCAAGTCATCTCATGGATGCGGCGAACGCGGGAGTTGGTCTACGATGGCTGCCATGATGCGGTTGGCCTGAAAGTCGCCAGCCTGGGGTGGGAAGCACTGGCCGAACTCGATCGCGGAAACATCGGCCGGGCCATTCAGCTCTACCTGGTCCAGTATCACTGCGGCGATTACTCAGCGGTCGCGTCGCTGCGTCTGGCCGTCTCACGCCTGTTGAGACATGGCTCCGACGCGCAGCAATCCGAGGCGGCGAAGCATCCCGACGTGCGGAATGTGGTCAACGCCTATTTCGTCTCGCGCCACATCCCGGGCAGCCTCGGCGCGTATCGCTTTGCCGGCACGAGGGTGGACGCGTGGCTGGCGGCGGTTGAGAAGGCAAATGTGGACGATGCGTTCCTGGCCGAGCACATCGCATGGGCGGCTTACCGGATCGGCGATTACAAGCGCGCCGCGCGCTGGCTGGAGTTGGCCGACGGCGATCTGCTGATCGTGAAATGGCTCCAGGCGAAACTGCTGCTGCGCGACGGCGAGATCGACAAGGCCCTGCCCTTGCTGGCCGCGGTGATGCAACGCGCGGCGGAGGAGCGTGAAGCCGAGCGTGCCTGGCGCGCGCAGCCGGACGCGGGGCTTGGGCCGCCCCCGGTCGAGGACGCGGGGCTCTTCCAGTCAGTCAAGCACGCGGTCTCGGGCGAGGTCGCCGTCCTGCGGCTGGCGCGGCGGGAGTACACGCAGGCGATGGAACTGCTCATCCGCAACGATTGGTGGTGGGACGGCGCGTACGTCGCCGAGCGTGTGTTGACCATCGACGAACTGAAGAAGCACATCGATGAGCACTGGCCGGCATCGACGGTGGCATATTCGAAGGACGGCCACTATGTCCACAGCCGCGTCCGGGGCAATGCGGCCGAAACGCAGGCCGTCTCCGGGCGATTGCGCTACCTGCTCGCCAGGCGCCTCGCGCGCGAGGGCCGATGGGACGAAGCGCGGCCGTACTTCTCGCCACACTGGCGTAAGGTGCTGGACCTTTACGTTCAGTCACTCCAACAGGGGCGCGACACGTCGCGTACGTCGCCGGATCGGGCCCTGTCACTGTGGCGGGCGGCATGGCTTGCGCGGCATCGCGGCATGGAACTGATGGGCAGCGAGATGGAGCCGGACTGGACGCTGCTGGCCGGGCGTTTCGCGCCGCAATCGATCACCGCGCGGCGCACCGCGGGCGAGGGCCCTGACGCGCTGGTGTCGCAGGATGAACGGCGTCGCGTGCAGCAGGCCCCCACGACCCCCAACAAGCGGTTCCACTACCGTTACACCGCGTCGGAACACGCATGGGCGGCCGCGATGTTGCTGCCGGACGACGACCCGCGCACGGCAAGGATTCTCTGGGAGGCGGGGTGCTGGCTGATCCCGCGCGATGACAAGGCCGCCGACCGGTTCTACAAGGCGATGGTCCGCCGGAACGAGCAGTTGCCCGCGGGGCGCTACGCCGATCGCATCCGCTGGTTCCCGAAACCACACACCGATCACATCCGCGAGTTGAAGGGCAACACGCCCGAACTGGACATCGACCTTGCGGCGCTGCTCGCATCCGGCGATCACGGGTCGTAGTCGATGGCGCGATGCTCGGCCAGCGCGCGGAGCAGTTCGCTCAGGCTCGTTTGCGCGAACTTCACCGCGACGTCGCTGACCGCGTAGGGAATGATCAGTTCATCCCCGTGCACGAGCCCGCCGCAGGAATAGACGACGTTGGGGACATACCCGTCTCGCTCGTCCGCTTCGGGCGCCAGCAGTGGTTCGCGCAGGCTGCCGATGACCTGCGTCGGGTCGTTCAGGTCAAGCAGCGACGCGCCGATGCAGTATTCGCGCATCGGCCCGACACCGTGCGTCAACACCAGCCAGCCCGCCTCCGTTTCGATGGGCGAGCCGCAATTGCCGATCTGCACGAACTCCCATGGATACCGCGGCGCCTGCAACGGTTGGCACTCATTCCAGAAGCGGACGTTGTCCGAGCGTAGCAGGAACAGATTCTGCCCGTCGTAACGGCTGAGCATCATGTACCAGCCATCGACCTTCCGCGGAAACAGGGCCATGCCTTTGTTCTGCGCGAACCGGCCGTTGAGGGTATGCACGTTGATCGTGTGGAAGTCAGTCGTCTCAATCAGTTGCGGCAGGATGCGAAAGCCGTTGTAGGCCGTGTAGGTGCCATAGTACTCTTCGCGACCATCTTCATGGCGGAACTGCACCAGCCGCACATCTTCGAGGCCTTTCGACTCGTTCTCGCTGGTCGGGAAGATAACGACTTCGGACGGGTCGGCGGCGGCGGACATTTCCAGTCGGTAGTTGCTATGGGCCAACCAGCGCATGTGTTCGACCGCCTCGTCAAAGTCGGCGGGCAGCGTGTTCTCGTCCCGCGCGGCGAGGATCGCGGCATCGAGGGATTCGAGCGTGAAGCGATCTTCCAACCGGTCGAGCACCAAGTCAATGCCGTCGATGTACGCGCCCATCTCGATCAGTTTCAGCATGAATAACTGCCGATCGAAGGTACGATCGGGCACCATTCGGGCGGTGCTCGCGAAACGACCAGGGGAATCGAAGCAGATGGCGCTGCGGCCGAACTGGTCCGTACCGCAGAAACGCCCGGTGCGGAAAACGATCGACGAGACGTGCCCTTCCCCCGTCGCCCTGAGGCTCATGATGAAACGCAGTTCGCCATCGCCGCAGCCGCTCTGATCGGGGTGCGGGACCATCGACGGATTGAACAACGCGGCCGACTCAATGGCATATTCCATCGTGAAGTACGCGCCGATGACCAGCTTCTGGTCTTCATTGAGTCGCTCGGGGTCAACATAGGAAGCGACCTGCTCGAAGTGCCGCATGAACACGTCATCCAGATCGCGATGACGCTCACCGAACTTCTGGTGGACCTCCTTGCGGATGGCCTTGACCTCATCGGGATCCAGTTCCGAGATCTGTCCAAGCAATGTGCGGATCCGCCGGTCGTCACCGGGTGAGAAGAACCGGGTGATGACCCGGCGGTCATCCGGATGGAATCGCTCCGGCCGACGGACAACTTCGAGGCGTGGTGCGCTCACGACGGGCTCCTGATCAAGAAACCGGCCCCAACGCCCGTGCGCGGGGATCACTGTCTGAAGCTTACTCGCTGATGCGATCGTTGGAAACCGCACAGGCCACACGACCGGCACATTCGGCGTGTTCGGCTCGACCGTCACTGTCGGAGGGGCGTCGCGTTTCTCGGACGCAGCGGCGGCTCTGTTCCCCTACTGCGCGGCGTGTCGCGCTGTCCGAACCGAACCGACGCTATAACGCGCGCAGTTTCACCACCTTCGCCGAGCAGAACGCTTGGACCGCTCGGGCGGCGAATGTGGGCCGCGTTCCCGTCTGACTTGTTTGCCGCCGCCTTCTTTCGTTTGTTTGTGGAGAGAAACCAGCCAGCCTCACGCCGGGTCCGTCGGGGGAGCGACGTGTGGCGGCCAGCGAGGAACCAGCCATGACGAAGCATCAGCACACCAGTCGGCTGGGGGGCCTGCGCGAATACGGTCGTCGCGAGCGCCGGCGCGGATCGTCGGGGCGTGATCCGGTGGCCTCCAGTACGCCCAACGGACTGGAGAGCCTCGAGTCGCGCCTGTTGATGAGCGTCGATCCCGGACCGTTCGCCTCGCTCTGGTCGACGGACGTGGGCGGCAACGGCAACTGGTACGAAGTGGTCGCCGCGCCGGACGGCATCAGTTGGCAGGACGCGCATGCCGCGGCCGTCGGGCGCGGCGGGCACCTGGTCACGATCACCAGTGTGCTTGAGAACGATTTCGTCTTCAGCCTCGCCGACGACTCGGTCTACTGGAACGAGTTGCCCGTGCTCGGCGTCTATTCACTGGGTCCCTGGATTGGCGCCTATCGCCCGGAAGGCACGACCAGCGATCCGACCGAGGACTGGCAGTGGGTCACCGGCGAGACGTGGGACTTCACCAACTGGGCGTCGGTCGAACCGGATCGCACCGATGAGAACTACGCGCACTACACTGGCCGCGGCGTCGTGACCGATGACACCTGGGCGAACTGGGTATCCAACCACGGCCTGTTCCCGATCGTCTCCTACGTTATCGAATGGGAGGCTTCCGACGTCGGACCTTCGAATGAAGCGCCGGCCATCGACTCGACGCCGATCACCAACGCCCTCGAGGGCGAGGCTTACTCCTACACCATCTCCGCCACCGATCCGGACGGCGATGCGCTGCAGTTCAGCGCGGCCGGTCTGCCCGACTGGCTGACGCTGACCGACAACGGCGACGGCACCGCCACGCTGGCCGGCACACCCGACAGCGCGGCCGTCGGTTCGCATACCCTCTCGATCAGCGTGACAGACGGCGACGCGACGGTGGAACAGACATTCGACCTCGTGGTGGACGCCCTGGCGCAGATCAACGGCACGGCTTTCCGCGACACGAACGGCAACGGCGCGCTCGATTCGGGCGAAGCCACGCTGGTCGGCTGGACGGCCTACCTCGACGCGAACGGGAACGGACAGTTCGACGACGGTGAACGGGCGACACTTACCGACGACAACGGCCGCTATGAATTCACCGGCCTGACGCCGGGCGAATACAACGTCGGCGTGGTTGCGCCCGTCGCCGGACCGACCCTCGACGGTTTCCAGATTCACTGCTCGTGGCGCGATACCTACCTCGATCTGGAGGAGGGTGAGAACGTCCGGCGGACCGATCTGGACGACCACACGTACCTGCTGGGCTTCGAAGACTGGATCGACAACGACTTCAATGATCTGATCCTGAAGGTCACTGAACTCGACGGCGGCGAGATGACGCTGGAGGTATTCGACCGCAACGCGGCGGGCCACTTCGACCTCGTCGATCACGATGGCGATGTCGTGATGCGCCGCCTCGGCGAGAAGAAATACACGCCGGTGGGCACCCAGATGCAGCTCGGCCAGAGCTGGTACTTCACCACCGGTGCGGTGCAGAGCGTGACCGTCGGCGTCAACGACGCGGCCACGCTGGACTTCGGCGCGGTGCACGCCGAGCGCAGCGACATCTCGGGCGTGCTCTGGGATGACGCGAACCGCGACGGCGTCCGCGACGAAAGCGAAGGCGCCATCGACGGCTGGCGGGTATACGTCGACGCGAATGACAACGGGCAGTACGACGACGGTGAGCGATTCGACGTCACCGGCGAGGACGGCGCCTACCGCATCGAGGACCTGCTTCCGGGTCAGTACGCCGTGCGCAGCGAGTCGCTCATGGAAGGGCTGACCCTCGACGACCTGCAGATTCACTGTTCATGGCGCGGCACGTACCTCGACCTCATGGAAGGCTCGATGGTCCGCCGCACCGATCTGGGTGACGGCAGCTACCTGCTGGGCTTCGAGGACTGGATCGATCGCGACTTCAATGACCTGGTCCTGCGCGTGCAGGAAGGTGACAACGGTGCGGTGACGATCACCGTCCACGGTCGCCGCGCGGCCGGGCACTTCGACCTGGTCGAACGCGACGGCGACACGCTCATGCAGCGCCTGGCCGAACGCAGCGGCGCGCCGATCGGCACGAGCTTCACCCTCGGCGAGCAGTGGGAATCCACCACTGGCGTCAACGGCCTGCACATGGTGGATGTCCTGATGGGCGAAGACGCCACACAGGACATGGGCATGGCCCGTGCCGAGCCCGAGCCACCCGCGCCGGCGCCGATGGCTTCGCAGCAGCCCGGCAACAGCAGCAACGAAAACGAGCAGTTCAGTCCGAACGTGGCCGCGCAGGGCGTGCTCGCGGGCGTCGTGCAGCGTCAACAGGCCCACTTCGGCGCGATGAGCGGGATGCGAGCCGCGCGGATGGCCCGGTTGATGCAATTCCGCACACCGCTGCAGGGGCTGCGCAGCCTGCTGAACTCGGGCGATGACGGCGACGCGCGCGTGCTGTAACCGTCGCATCCTTCGCGTCGGTACGAGAACGAACAGACCGGTCCACCGCGGACCGGAGACGAACTTGAGGCTCCCCCTACCCCGGCCAACTCCGTCACGTCGTGTGGCGGAGTTGTCTTTGGGGCCCTGGGCGACCCGCCCCGCCCCAAGCGAAGCGACATTGATGCCGATGATTCCCGTGGAAGACCGTCCCGGTTGCGACCGATAAGCTCGAGACCAGGCGCGGGCTCCGCAGGCAAGTGAGTCATCCATGCTGCGATCACGCCGAATCCGACGTCGATCGGCGAGCCGGGGCAATAGCGCCCCGGCTGACGCCGGCGGTGATCCCACGCGCTGCTCGCCGCTGGAGACGCGACTGATGCGTCTGGAAGATCGCATCGTCCTCGACGCCGCAGGCGCAGCCGCCGGTGATACGCCGGACAACGATGCCACACGGCCCGACGCAATCGGAACGGACAGCCGGCGTGACACCGCACCTTCCGATGCACGCGATGCGGCCGATGCGGCGCGAATCCTGCTGATCGACGATTCGGTCGACCAGGCCCAGGCGCTGGCTGACGCCGCACTGGCCGATGTAATTCGACTGGAAACCGAAGGCGCGGCGGCGGACCTGGACGCCATACTCGCCAACGCGCGCGACGCCCTCGACGGCCGGCGGGCGGAACACATCGCGATCGCCTCCCATGGCGCGGAAGGTGCCTTCGGGCTCGGCAGTCACTTGGTCAACTCCGACACACTGCAGATACCCGAGATGCAGGCGTTCTGGCGTGGCTTGGCGGCCATGGTTCAGGGCGATGGACGGATTGATCTTCTGGCATGCGATGTGGCCGGCGGCGAAACGGGCCCAGCGCTGGTGGCAGAGCTTGAGTCCCTGACCGAACGCGATATCGCGGCGTCCGACAACGACACCGGAAGCGCAGCACTGGGTGGCGACTGGGTCCTCGAGACTCACGGCGTGGACGTCGCAGCGGACTACTTCGACGTCCAGGCGCTAGCGAACTTCGGCGCCCTGCTGCCAAATGATCCCGTGCAGATCACGGTTCCGACTTGGCCGTCGATCCCAATCACGGCGCCCTACGACTTCGGCGGGGCCATCGGCATCGCTGATGGGGATGCCGGTGACACGATCACCGTCGAACTCAGCGTCACCCGCGGCACGCTCCACTTGAGCGGAACGACCGGCCTGACGTTCACGGCCGGGGCCGATGCAACTTCTGCCATGACCTTCGAAGGGGTATTGGCCGATGTGAACGCGGCCCTGAATGGCCTGGACTTTGATCCGGACGACGGCTACAACGGCACCGCTTCGCTGCGAATCCGCGCCGCTGACGGCGTGGGATCGGACGACTACAACGCGGTCTCCATCCTCGTGGACTGGCCGGTCAACAACGCGCCGCATGCAGGCGATACGAGTGCGACGTTCGACACGATCGCCGAGGACCCGGCCACCAACAACGGCACATCCATCGGGGATCTGCTGGCCTCGATCGCGGGCGGCGTGGACGATAACGACGACGGCCCGCCCGGCGAAGGACTTCTCGGCATCGCGATCACCAGTGATTTCGCCATGGGGCAAGGCACTTTCGAGTACACCGTCGACGGCGGCAACACGTGGACCAGCACCGCCGGCGCCAGCGCCGCCAACGCCATCCTGCTGGGCGACTTCCCGGACACGGCCGTCCGCTTCGTCCCGAACGCGGATCTGAACACCACGAACTGGGCCTTCCCCGCCAATATCGCCTTCCGCGTCTGGGACATGTCAACCGGCCTTCATGGCGGGACGGGCAACGCCAGTGCGAGCGGTGATCCCACTGCGTTCAGCGCCGCGAGCATCAACGCTGCGCCCGTGGTGACGCAGGTCAACGATGCGCCGGTGAACACGGTGCCCGGCGCCCAGGGTCTCGCCGAGGACACCGTCCTCACGTTCACCGGCGGTACGCTCATCAGCATCGCCGACGTTGATGCGGCCGCGCCCGAGGGCGACGGCACGCTCGAGGTCACGCTGACCGCCGCGAACGGAACGCTGACGCTTAGTCAGACCACCGGCCTGGCCTTCCCCACCGGCGACGGCACGGCTGATGCGACCATGACCTTCAACGGAGTGATCGGCGACATCAACGCCGCGCTGGATGGACTGACCTTCACGCCGACCGCCGAATTCAGCGGCGCGGCGAGCGTCCAGATACTGACCAGCGACCGCGGACAGATCGGCTCCGGCGGCACGCAGACCGACACTGACACTGTCAACATCACGATTAGCGCCGAGAACGACGCACCCGTGCTCGATGCTTCGGGCGCGATGGTGCTGGCGACGGTCGATGAAGACGACACGGGCAACAACGGCACAACGGTTCAGGCGATCATCGACAGCAGCGCCGCCAACGGCGGTGACGCGATTACCGATATCGACGGCGTCGGCGAGGGCATGGCGATCGCGGCCGTCACCAACACCAACGGGACGTGGCAGTACAAGGTGGGCGCCGGGGCGTGGAACGGCATCGCCGCCGTCGCCGACAACAATGCGCTGCTGCTGGCCTCGACCGATCGCGTCCGCTTCGTGCCGAACGCCGACTACAACGGGGCGGCGACCGGCGGCATCACCTTCCGCGCCTGGGATGGCTCGGCGGGCGTTGCGGGGGCCACTGCCGACACGACGGTGAACGGCGGCACGTCGCCCTACAGCACGGCCACTGAAACCGCCTCGGTCACCGTCAATGCCGTCAACGACGCGCCGGTGCTGGACAACACGAGCGCCCCCGCCCTGCCGGCCGTCAATGAGGACGCCGGGCCGTCCGTGGCGCAGACCGTCGGAGACATCGTGATCAACGGCAGCATCGCCGAGACCCCGGCCGATGAGGTGGCGGTGGAGGCCATCGCCGTCACCGGCGCCGACAATTCGAACGGCATGTGGCAGTACAAGATAGGAGCGGGGCCCTGGATGAACATGGTGGGCCTGTCAGAGTCGGCCGCACTGCTGATGGACACGACTGACCAGATCCGCTTCATACCCGACCCGGACTACAGCGGCGCGGCCACGTTCTCCTATCGAGCCTGGGACAAGTCGGGCGGCGCGGCCGGCATGACGCTGAACGTCACCGCCAACGGGGGGACGACGCCCTTCAGCGCGGCCGGCGAGAGCGCCTCGATCACGGTCAACCCGGTCAATGACGCGCCGACCAGCGTCAGCGCCAGCAACACGATCGTGCAGGAGAACGATGCCGGCGCAGTGGTGGGTACGCTGACAGCCGCCGATGTCGATCCCGGTGATACGCATACCTTCACGCTGCAGGCCGACCCCACGGGCAAGTTCGAAATCGTCGGCAGTCAGCTCAAGCTGATCGATGGCCAGTTTCTCGACTACGCCGCGACGCCGGTTGTGGCGCTGACGGTCCGCGCCGATGACGGCAACGGAGGCACTTATGACCAGGCGCTGAGCATCACTGTCGCGCCGGACGTGGCGACGGGCGGCCCGAGCGATCCGCCGGGCGGTCCTGGTGACCCGGTCGACGACCCCGGCACGCCCACCGACCCCACGCCGCCGGGCGATCCGCCCGTCGATGACACCGGCGGTCCGGGCGGTCCTCCGGTCATCGACCCGCCGCCCGCTGACGACCTGACGGGCGACGACACCAACGCGGATGCCACGACGAACACCGGCGGACCGTCCGCCGCGACGCATCGCGAGGAAGAGATGCTCGCTGAGGCGACAGCGCCGCTCGATACTTTCGCCGCGCTTGATGTGACGCGAGCGATGCCGGTGGACGAAGAGCTTCTGCTTGGCGATGACCAGCCGGAAGAGATTCGGCACGCGTACACGACGATTCTCGATCTCTACGCCCACAGCAACGAGGAGATGCTGCCGTACCTGCACTCGGCCTTCCAGGCGGTGGTGGAATCGGCGTCGACATATCGGTGTTCGGCCGGCGTCCTGGCGCTGGCTCAGCGCGAGATCACCGCGCACGAATCGGCGGGGTTGCAGCCGCCGCGCCAGTTGATCGCGCTGGTCAGGACCGTCATCGCATCGCAGGACGAAGTGGAGGCGGCGACTGCCGAGCTGACGCGTTGCATACGCGAAGCCACCCGCAGCATCAGCGACGAGGTCGATCGGTTCGCCGATGACGGCATTCGTGCGGCGCTTGAGAACCTGAATCGCGCGAATGAGCACTTGATCCTCAGCTTCCGGGCGCTGGAGGCGGCGACGAACGCGGCGAAACACAACCGCCAGGCCGGCGACGACGCGGCCGCTCGACAGTCGCTGACCGACGCGATCGACAAGGCCCGTCAGTCGGCCCGCGAACAGATTGAGCTGATCCGCAAGCGCTGGGATCGCGCGGCGGAGGATGTCCTTGCCGCCTGCCTGCGGGCCCTGGCCGCGAAGAACGGCGAGGCGCCGGTCGTGGGCAATGTCGTTACGGGTGACGCGCAGCCGGTGAAGTAGACCCGCGCCCTCTCCGTTGCCCAAATCCAAGAGCCCGCACGCCACTGAACACCAATGACTTGCGGGCTCTTCTTGTTTCTTGACTCCCAATTGCCCTCAGGTTCCCATCACTGCGGTGCATCCAACTCTCGGCCCGACCGCGAAACTGAATGGCCAGAGCCGCTGTTCAGTCGGTAAGCGTTGCGATTCGAGGCCGACCCTCTCCCGAAACACAGTCAGGCCTTTGTCGTGGGCAGAGCGACTAGGCAACACGTTAGAGTCGCCCGATCCAAACGCGAGCCATCGTGGTACGGGCCCAACTGCCGCACACAATGCAAACGTTGAGTTGCGCCCATCCCGACGCGCACAAGCAATCCCGGCGGATGGCCGGCTGTGGGTGTGCCAGTCTGTGGCATGAAGGTCAGCGGCGCCGACGCATCAGTGCAATGCCGCCGATTCTCAACAGGGCCAGAACCACTGGCTCGACCACTTGCCGATTCGCATCACGTGCGTGGCCAACCTGATCGAGCGAACCGTTACAGCCGCCCCTGATCAGTTGGTTGCGGCCATACTGGCCAAGGCCAAAGAAAAAATGCCGGCTGTCCGTCTGCTGCCACAGCTTGCCAAGCGCCAGAGCATCGTGACCAATCAGGCGATCGTTGGCTGATGTACACTCACCGAGAGATGCAGTTGGCGCCGGGCAACGCGATTGGCCAGATTCCGGCCACCCCAGCAGCGCTTCAGTGCGCCCCTTGCAACGCAATCCGGGGCAGAACTCCAACGCCCTGATCGTCCGCCGCCTGACGGCCCATGGTGTCGAGCATGCTGACGCCAGTCCGATCCTTCACTTGTGAATGGCCGGATTTGCTGGCGGTACTCCGCCCTTGCATCTTCGGCCGAATCCGGCTCCAATCATGGGTAGTTGAGCATCGCATCAACGCATTCTGTCTTGAGGCGCCCATGCAGACATGGCCCATTCTCAAGTCGTACGGCTCAGGGCACCTTCGGCGCATTGCGATGCCGTTGGGCGGCATCGGCACTGGTACGGTGTCGATTGGGGGACGCGGCAACCTGTGCGACTGGGAGTTGATGAACAGGCCTGCCAAACGGTTCATCCCGCGATGGGGCAGGTGGGATGCGCACACCGCTCCGTTCTTCGCACTCTGGTTGAGTCCGAGTGACGGCCCGCCGGCTTGCCGACTTCTCGAAGGCCCGCTGGACCTTGATGAGTACGACGGAGACACCGGTGCGGTCGGGCGCAACCATGGACTGCCGCGCTTCTGCCATGCAGCGTTCGACACGGCGTACCCGCTGGCGCAGGTGAATCTGCACAGCCCTGATCTGCCCGTGCGTGTGCGGCTGGATGCGTTCAATCCGCTGGTGCCTGGCGATGTTGACGCGAGCAGTCTGCCGGTCGCCATCCTGCGCTACGTGGTCACCAATCAATCAGAACGCGAACTGACTGCAGCGGTATGCGGGACGCTGGTGAACTACATCGGCCTGGATGGCCAGGCCGACCATCCCTCGCCGCCGCTGCCTGAAGGTGGCTGCAAGAACCAGAATACGTTCCGCACAGGTTCTCAAGTCCGTGGTCTCTACATGGACTCCGAGAACGTTCCGTCTGATCACACTGCGTACGGGACGATGGCGCTGACGTCACTTGCCGATGCTGGTGTGAGTGCATGCCCCCAGTGGCCCGCGTCGGATCGCTGGAACGAAGCGATGGTCCAGTTCTGGGATACGTTCTCAGCTCACGGCGACGTGAATGACCTGCATGAAGATGGCGCCGTCGACATGCCGGTCGGCTCACTGTCACACCAGCAAGTCATCCCGGCCAAGGGCGACGCGACTTTCACGTTCCTGTTGACCTGGCGCTTCCCAAACCGTCGCACCTGGACGCCATCAGCGCAGGACCAGCCGTGCTGTCCGGATGTCGGCGGCGCGTGCGACGACCCAGACATCATCGGCAACTACTACGCGACGCAGTTCGCCGATGCCTTCGAAGTTGCCGAGCACGTAGCCAAGCGACTGCCGGATTTGGAGCGGCGCACGGTGGGTTTCGTGCGGGCATTCGTCGAGTCCGACCTGCCGGCACCGATCAAGGAAGCTGCGCTTTTCAACATCAGCACGTTGCGCAGCCAGACCTGCTTCCGCACGGCCGATGGGCGGTTCTATGGCTGGGAAGGTGTCTGCGACGGAGCGGGTTGCTGCCTCGGATCGTGCACACACGTGTGGAACTATGAGCACACCACCGCGTTCCTGTTTGGCGACCTGGCGAAGTCAATGCGAGAGATCGAGTTTGCGCAGGCGACCGATGACGCCGGCCGCATGAGCTTCCGGATCCACCTGCCGATCGAGCGCGCCCAGGAGTTTCCAACGGCCGCGGCTGATGGGCAGATGGGCTGCATCATGAAGCTCTATCGCGACTGGCAGATGACGGGCGATGAACAGATGTTGCGCGACCTGTGGCCCCACGCCCGGCGCGCCCTCGAGTTCTGCTGGATTGATGGTGGCTGGGATGCAGATCGTGACGGCGTGATGGAGGGCTGTCAGCACAACACGATGGATGTCGAGTACTTCGGGCCAAACCCGCAAATGACTGGCTGGTACCTGGGAGCGCTACGTGCTGCAGAGCAGATGGCTCGTCACAGGGGTGAGCAGCGCTTCGCCGATGAATGCCGCGCCTTGTTCGAATCGGGCTCGAAGTGGATGGATACCCACCTGTTCAACGGTGATTACTACGAACATGAGATACGTCCGCCGACTGATCCCGGCGCTGTGCCGGCTTGCCTGTTCGCGGGAATGGGTTCCAGGCAACTTGGTAGTCCGAACTACCAGCTTGGCGCGGGCTGCCTTGTCGATCAACTCGTCGGCCAGACGATGGCGCACCTGTGCGGTCTCGGTTACCTGCACGACCAGGAGAAGGTGCGAACGACACTCGGGAGCATCTGGCGGCTCAACCGTAAAGTTGGGTTCGCCGGTCACTTCAACCCGATGCGCGGCTATGCGCTGGGTGATGAGTCGGCGCTGCTCATGGCTGCTTACCCCGAGGGCAAGCGTCCGGCGCTGCCCTTTCCCTACTTCAGCGAGGTGATGACCGGCTTTGAATACACCGCGGCAATTGGGATGATCCAGGAAGGCATGGAGGACGAGGCGATCCAGTGCATCGCTGACATCCGCGCTCGGTACGACGGCCGCAAGCGCAATCCATTCGACGAAACAGAATGTGGCCGCCACTATGCCCGCGCGATGGCAAGCTGGGGCGCGGCCGTGGCGTGGACTGGATTCAGGTACTCGGGGATCAATCGCACGGTCGAGTTGGGGCCAAGGCCCGGTCGGTTCTTTTGGTCCACCGGCTTCGCCTGGGGCGTGTACGAGCTTCGGTTCGCCAGCGGGCAATGGCAGCTGAGTTGGGACACGCGAGAGGGCGAGTGTCCCGCCACGTCGTTCGTGGTCGCTGCCATGGGTGTTCAGCCCACGTGGGTGAGCCCAGACCCAGACTGAGCACGACCTGGACGTTTGCCACAGGCAAGACGTGAACCAACTACTGCCGCTGTGGTTCAGCAGCCTGCCAGCCACCGATGTGCATATTGGCAAGTTGCGGTTGGCCCATCGCAATGTAGTTGCCCATCTTCCGGGCCAAGGGAGATCGCCAGAGCCCTGCCCAACGCAACGCGCCGCTGAACCAGATCAAATCCGATACGTGACAGATACCGAACGATGGAATCTACTGATTCAGACGTGGAGGCCTGGACGCACCCAACGGGCTCAGAGCCGAGCGGCGAGAGTTGCCCGCAAATTGCCCTCAGGATCCATCGCGAGATAGTGAGAAACCGTGGAGGTACAGTACATCAACGAGACGATCCAACTCAAGGCCATTCCGAGACTTGACGCGCAAGTACAGTGCATGCAGGGTCTTGCCAACTCGAGGCTGGTTCTCTCCCGCCCACTCACTCGAGGCCGCCATCAGGAACGGCCAGCGCCTCGCGATCGGTGTCCGCCGCGCCCGACTCAATCAGTTGCGGTCCCTCGCGGGCGATGAGCACCAGCCGGAAGCCCAGGAAGCGGTACCGGTTATCGGCGTTGGCCCAGCTTCGGTACGCGGACCGGCAGTGTTCCGGCAGATTGATGCAGCCGCCGCCGCGAATGATACGCTTATCCGCTTCCTGGTCATTCAAAGGATCGTTCGCACCGGCCAGCAGGTAGAAGCGCGGGTTGTAGGCATCCAGGCACCACTCGGCGACGTTGCCGTGCATGTCATAGAGGCCCCACTGGTTCGGGGCTCTGCCCCCGACCGGCCGCACGTCGCGCCCGCTGTTGGACAGGTACCATCCCGACTCGGCCAGGGCCGACTCATCCTCACCGGTGTTGAAGGCGCTGCCCGTTCCCGCGCGGCAGGCGTATTCCCACTCCGCCTCGGTGGGCAGTCGCAAGGTGAAACCCTCCGGTGCGAAGCGCCGGGCCGCCGGAATGAAGGTGGTCTCGATGTCGTTCCAGGAGACCTCCATTACCGGCCACGTGGGATCGCGTTCGGTGCCTTCCTGGTTGTTCGGCGGCAGGCTCCCGGTGATCGCGCGCCACTGGCCCACTGTCACCTCATGCCGGCCCATGTAGAAGGGGCGGCTGATCACGACACGATGCAGGTATTCCTCACCGCCGCGCAGCTTCTCCTTGGCGGGGCTGCCCATGACGAATGACCCGGACGGGATCAGCGCGAAGGCCATGCGCCGGTTATCGGGGAGTTCGACCGTCTGGTCCGGCCCATAGCCGATCCTGCGGGCGGCGCGCTCCTGCTCGTGCCTCGCTTGTCGGGCATCGAAGGTCCACCATGAGTTGTCCAGGAGGAGACCCGACTTGGCCAGCTTGTCCTGGGCGTCGGCCGCCATCAGTTCGGCGGTCTTCGCCCGGGCGCGCGCTTCTTCCTCGAGCGAACGCGCTTCCATCATGGCGCGGACCGCTTCCTTCATCTTCTCCAGCGCATCAACCGCCTTCGCTTCCTCCTCCTTCGCCCGGGCCGTCGCGGCGTCGGCGATCCGGCGCTGCTTCACCTCGGCCCGCCGGGCGATGTCCGCCTTCTCGCGCTCGCTTTCCGCCTTCGCCTGCGCGACGCGCGCCGAACGCTCGGCCTGCACGGCGCGCTGCTTCTCCGCGCGGATCATCACGAACCCGATCGTCAGGATGATCATGATGATCGCGGCCAGCGAAGTGACCGTGCGTCGGTAGAACGCGTAGCGCCGACGCCGCGCCTCGCGCTCGCGCTGGGCTTCCAACACCTTCGCGTGCATGCGATGGTGGCGCGGGTGCTCAGGATCGAGCAGGGACGCGGCGAGGTCCAGATCGTTCTTGTCGTACGCACACCGGGCGTACTGCAGCGACACTTCCGCGATGGCGCCGCCGGCCTCGATGTTGCCGCCCCACAACTCCAGCGCCTGCCGGTAGCCGAACAGCGCCTGTACGAAATCGTCGTACTCCCGCGTGCGCTGGGCCTGCTCGAATCGCGCCCGCGCTCGCTCGCACAGACCGATGCTCTGCGCGTGCGACTCGTAGTCGCGAATGGCCGCCTGGAACTCCTGCACACTGGCGTAGCGCTCCGCCGTATCCCCGGCCATGGCCTTCAGTGCGATGTCGGTCAGCTCGCCTTCGGCATCCGTCTCCGGGATACTGTTCAGGGCCGCGTTGACCAGGCAGTCCATCACTTTCTTGCCTTCGTGCGGCTGCTTCCCGGCGACGATCTCGAACAGGATGCCGCCAAGCAGGTAGACATCGCTGCGCGTGCTGATACGCTCGATCTCGCCGTTGGCCATCTCGGGCGACATGTACGCGGGCGTCCCAGCCATCGCGGAGTTGTCCGTCAGCGGCGCGGCCTTGCTGTGCTCGTCCACCGCGACCGCCAGCCCCCAGTCCATCACGAGCACCTCGCCGAACTCTCCCAGCATCACGTTGGCCGGCTTCAGGTCACGGTGGATGACGTTCCGCGCATGGGCGAAGGCAACAGCGTCACAAACCCTCATCAGGACGGCCAGGTTCTCCTTGACGGTCATCTTGCCGATGACCTGCGACCATGGCGTCCCCTTCACGCGCTTCATGGCGTAGAACGGATGACCGTTGTCGTCAGCACCAACGTCATAGACGGGAACGATGTTGGGATGCTCGAGGTCGCCGGTGACGATGGCCTCGGTCAGGAACTTACCGCACTGCGACTTCTCGCGTGCGTATCGTGACCGGATGACCTTGACGGCGATGTCGCGATCCACCGATGTCTGCCGCGCGAGATAGACGGTGCCCATGCCGCCCTCGCCCAGCACCTCCGTGAACTCGTAGTCGCAGTCTTCCTGGCGCGGCTGCCCGGGCCTGGTCAGCAGTCGACGCTTGGCATGAACGGTGGCGCTGGCGGTCTCAAATCGCATCGACCGGGATCCGCGGATGGTCTGCGAGGGATTCCCGTCTCCATCGCCCTGCTGCCAGAGGCCGGCTAGGCGGTCGCGCGTGCCCTTCGCGTGACCGGCATCGATGGTCGCATCCAGCTCCTGTTGTGGCACCGCCGAGGTCTCCCGCGTCATCCTGCTGGGATGCGGCGTACCCCAGATCGTGGCGCTCTCCGGGACGAACGAGCCCGTGCTGTCACCGGTCGGTCGCCTGACGTCGTCGGAGCGGTCCTGCGGCGCTTTGTCCATCTTCTCTGAGTCCGACACGTGCTATCCGCCTCTCAAAGCGCGATCGCCGCAGTCGTTGTGGTTCACTTCCTCTGAGCATCACCAAGCGGGCCGGCAATCAGGCCGATATACCTTCTGGCGATCTCGCCGCAGCGATGCTCTCATTCCCGGCCCATAGTGGGCTATCGGCTCAATCCGGCCATGGATTGGGCCCGGGACAGGCGAGCGTCGGGGCGCAGCGGGGCGCTTCACACGCCGACACGTGTGTCCGATAAGCGTCTGTCGCGTGGAACCGTCGAGCCGACCAAGGACCCTCCCGATGTCGCAAGCACCGTCAGCCAAGAACCACGACAACCAGGAAACAGCGCCGCCGCAGACCGAAGCCACGCAGACGCCGTGCCTGCATGACAAAGCACGATCGCCCTATCTGCGCATCTTCGGGGCCGAGGATGGCTGCCACCAGGTCGACCTGGACTGGCGTCAGATGAAGATCGGGCGCGGCAGCGGCGTGCAGATCCGCCTGAACGACAACGCCGTTTCGAGAAACCACGCTTACCTCTTCACGACGGAAGGCAAGTACTTCATCGAAGACTGCGGCTCCCGTTCCGGCACCATGGTCAACGGCAACAAGATCGACAGCCCCGTACAACTCAAGCATGGGGACTCGGTGCAGATCACTCACTTCGTGCTGCAGTTCCGCACCGACGCATCCGGCGCCAAGCTGTTGCCCGGGCGATTCAGTCGCCTGCCATCGAGCATGGAGATGCGGTACCGCATCATCTACCACCATCCTGGTGAGTTGTTCGCGCCGGGCGATACGCTTGCGATCGGTCAAGGCGGCATCCTCATTCCGATGGACATCGGCAAGCCGGACACGGTGTGTGTCGAGATCGAGCTGACGTGGCCCGACCGGCAGAAGCGCCGCTTCTTCGGCGAGATTCTCGGCACGATGCCCGGTTCACGGACCCTCGCGTGCGTGAAGATCCATCGGGTCGACCAGGACACCTACCAGTCGGTCATTCAGGGCTCGCAGCGCGGGGACTGGGTGACGGTCGAATCCGAATAGGGCGATGGCCGATCATCCGTGACGCCCTTCCTGCCGATGAGAGCGATGGAAGGCCGCCGGCCGCGAAGCCGAGCGGCAGAGAGAGACCCGGTGACTGCCTCGAGGGGAGGCGAGCATGGATGCGCCACATTCACTTCCGGTCATGGTCATGCGCGACTGCGGGGAATGCACCGCCTGCTGCGCGTTCATGGGGGTCCCCGAACTGCGCAAGCCGGCCCACGCGCCGTGCTCCTTCTTGCGCGAGGGACATGGCTGTTCCATCCACCCCGGCCGGCCGTTCTCTTGCCGGCATTTCGACTGCCTCTGGCGACAGGGCCTTCTCGATGAGGATGCGCGACCGGACCGTGTCGGTATGGTGCTGGCCCGCCAATTCCAAGAAGCCACCGGCCGCCCAACGTTGACCGTCTACCTGCATCGAGCCGACTGGCGCACCGTGCTGCCCATCCAGCGGATGATCGGCCAGATCACCCGCTGCGAACCGCTGGTGCTCATTTCTCCGACTGAGAAATGCATCATCGTGCCGGAGGACGAGTTTGACGCGGTTCGCGACCGACTGGAAGCCATGCCGGAAACCCCGGTGCGTATTACCCGGTCGGCCGCATGAGCGCCGGTCTTTTTTGGTCGCGGGCCGCGGCCCGGGTAAGATGACACATGATGTGCAAGCGATTCGCAGTCTGCGCACTGCTGGCAGCGCTGGGCGTGGCGGCCGGCTGTGCCTCGCCGTCGCGCCGTGATCCGCCGTACGTCGCATTCAAACAGGAATTGAAAGCGCTGGACGACGCTTCAGCGCGGCGGGTCCGACAGGCTTACGGCAATATGCTCGGCGCGCTGTCCCCGGTGCAGGACTTGGAGGACGCGATCATTGAGCGCTGGGAACGATTCGCGCAGGACAGCGCGCGATTCGAGAAGGAGACCGGGCTCGATCATTTTCCCTGAATGCCGTCGCGCCGAGAACCGGCACCGTCACGCGGCCCGAAGCTTCTCAACGCCCCTCGGCAGCCCGACGTACTTTACCACGGTCTCGTAGACCTCCGGGCATTTGAAGAACAGCCGCTTGCCGCCGTCCATCGCGCTGGTGATGAAGAGCTTGTAGTGCCGGCGCCAGTTGATGCGGTCCTTCTCTTCATTGAAGATGCCGGCCTTCTCGCGCGTCTCACGGTTCCGCTTGCGGTAGTTCCATCGCACGGTGGCGTACGCCGCCACCAGCGTATCGCTCGTCAACAGATCCACCCCCGCGCTCTCGCGACTCGTGTCGTAACGGAAGTCGGCCATCACCGTATGCAGCATCTCGCTCAGGCCACCGGGCCGCATGCTCAGGAACGGCACGGCGATCCGACCCACCTCCGGTCCCCCGCGTGGATTCCACGACAGTGACATCATGCCGCGGCAGGGAATCATCACGATGTAGGGGCAGAAACGCAGGTAATTGCGGTTCTCAGGCTTCTTTGAGTGCGTGAGAATCTCACGGAACACGTTCGGGTCGCACTGCTCAATCTGCGCGATTTCGCTCTCCATGGTCGGGCGATCGTTCACCACGCCCGTCTCTTCGCGGTAGAACTCGCGCATGACAAACGGAAGGAACGGCTCCTTGAGCTTCGCACAAAGCCTGGCCATGCGTCGCATCGCCCTGGCCTCCCGACGCGCGATCACTTCGGGCGTCATCGACTCGACGACGCCCTTGAGCTTCGATTCATTGTCATGACGCGCCTCGAGAAGCGCCGGCATGCGCTGATTGTCGATCACATCGACCGCACGCTCGTGGCGCGCGGCGACCACCCGGTTGGACTTGATCTTCTCGATCCGCTTGGCCCGCTTCTCCTTGTACTTGCGATCACTGCGATCAAGATTGTCGATGCGCTCCTGCAGTTCCTGGTTCTTGCGACTGATGGCGTCAATCCGCGACACCAGGCGCACCCGCGTCTCCTTCAATGCTGATTCATGCACCCGCGAGTGAATGTGCTTGCGCCACATCTTGTCCGCCCGCCACAGTTCCGTTCCCTTGCCGTTGAGTTCCAGGTCCTCATCGAGTGAAGGCGTGAGCATCCCCTTGGCGGTCAGGTCGATGTACTCATCCGCGTAGAGAATGTGCGTCGCCGTCGTGCTGTCGTCCCACTCGTCGCGGGCGTGCAGGCAGTTCTCCATCAGGCGGCTCTGCGTTCGCAACGGGATAATGTAGGGCGTCTGCGTGAGGATGCCGTACCGGAGCAACCCGCGCAAATGCAGCCGGTCGTCCTGAGTCAACGCCGGTGAGCCCATCAACACCGCCGCTTCCTCATAGACCTGCCAGAACGCGTCGACCAGCAGCGGTTCGACGGCCTTCATCTCACGACGGATGGCGGCCACCAGGCGCTTCGCGGCATCGTCGGCCTCCTCCGCCTGCTTGAGCTTCTCCGGCTGTTTGCGCGATGCGCGGTCTTCCTGCAGGCCGGCCAGTTCGCTTGCACTCGCCTCCATTTTCGCCACCGCGTCAGCGCGGTAACGCTCCAGTGCGAGCATGTAAACCGTCCAGCCGTACAGCGTGTCCGACTCGCATCCGCCGCGGATCAGCACCTCCCGAAGGGGCTCACACGCCGTCAGCGACTGGGCGACCGCAAGCAGATCAGAGGTCGTCGCATCGCGCTGCTCAAAGAGCGCGGCCTGTCGCACGCCAAGCTGCAGGGCGCTGGACAACGCCGGATCAGCTACCGAGGCATCGACCGACGCTGCTGGCTGATCCGCCGCCTCGTCTCCGGCCTCCGATGGCGTCTTGACGGTCTCCTCGACCGAGGCCGCATCGGGTTCGCCGTCATCGTCGCCTTCCTCGTCGACATCGAACTCGTCATCCAAGTCGTCATCCCGATCGCCGTCCAGTGCTTCGAGGTCCTCGTCGCTGTCCAGATCGTCATCGATGTCGGTATCAGTGCGGTCGCGCCCGGCCTCCGCCTCGATTTGCTCGCCATCGCTGTCGAGCGGCTCTTCGTCGCATGATTCATCGGCCGCGCCGGCATCCACTGCGTCCGTCGGCTCTTCGTCGGGACCGGCGCCCGTCAGCTTCCGCTCAAGGCGCTCGCGCATGCCCCTGGCGATCTCCGCGTCGGGAATGCGCACCAGTTCGCGCGATTGGCGGGTCAATTCGCGGCTGGCCGTGTCCGACAGATCGCCTTCCCGCATGTGCTCGCGAGCCTTCTCCAGCAGCTCAACCTGCACGAGCAGGCGAAGCCGCTCGGCGATGAGTTCGGCCAGATCGGGCGACAGCGGGATCGGCGCCAGGCCCTCGGTCAGACCGGTGAACGAGTCGCCCGGATCATCCGTCTCGTCGCTGCCGGCCGCGGCTTGCGCCTCGGCGAGCGCCTCCTGCTCCGGCGACAGGTTCTCGGGCGCGCTCGGTTCGACCTCACCGCCGTTGGGTCCCGGCGATGCCGACAGGTCTGCGATCGATGGTTGCGTCTGCGACATCCGCCCTCGCCCATGGCGCTTGGCCGGTACCCGTGCGCAGCTTGAGTCATGCACACAGCATGAACTCATCATGGCCGCACACATCAAGTCATCGGAAACCACCGGTCGCCGGTTGAGCCCGACCAACGGCGGCAAACGCCCGCCGCTCTGCGCGGTGAACGACATCCAGCGGTTATCGGAATCAGGAACCTCAAAATCGACAAAGCTTACCAGTTACCACTCGTTTCCCTATGGACCGGCCGCGGAACAAGCCGATAGGGTCTTCGTCGAGCATCGAAAGGATTCGAGCATGAAGACCCACCCGCCGCGCAAACGGATCGGAATGATTGTCGCCATCGCCGCCCTCGTTCTCGGCGCCGTCCCGACGGGGTCGGCCGCCCTTGACGATGGGGACGCTCCGCTCGTCGGACGCTTCGTCAACAGGGATATGACCGTGCTGGTGGAGTTGGACGAAGACGGCTACACCGGTGTGATCATCCGCGGCCTGCTGAAACTGCCCTTCACCGCGCAAAACCTCGACAACAACCTTGGCGGGCAGTTTGTCTACCGCGGCTACCGTTACGGATTCGTGGCCGTTATCGAAGACGACGCGCTTGTGCTGCGCAGCGGCGGTCGGACCTACAAGCTGGAACGCTTCATCGTACCGTCACCGCTGGCCTTCCCACCCGATGCACCCGAGCAGGACGTCGACGGCCAGTCCGACCCGGACATGCCCGACACCAAGCCCGCCAACCCGATCTCGCAGGCGGATGACCAGTCGGCCGAGAAGGTCGCTGACGCGCAAAGCAGCGAGGGGAACGTCCCGGCGCCCGACAGCGACCCCGTCGCCATCGAACCGACACCGGACCCATCAGACACGCTGGTCATCAGCGACCAAGCGAGCGCACCGCCCGCAACCGAGGCCGCGCCGGATCCGGCCGACGAGCTCGCATCCGCACCCGATCCCGCCAACAAGGTGCACTTCGTCAGCCTGGATGGCGCCCGGATCGCGAACATTGATGCTGACGGCCGCGTCCACCATCCCTTGGGCTTCTCGCTGATCTGCCCCGAAGGCTGGACGGTTCGTGTCGGCCCCGAAACCATCATGCTCGCCCGCTCCGCGGCCGACGGCGCTCCGGAACTCGTCTGCAACGTCGGGCTTATCACCAACACGGCCATGGTGCTGACGCGCCCCGATGAGCCGGCCTTCCTTCAGCAGGTGCTCGGTTCCTTCACCGCCCAATCGAAGGAATTCCGCCAGGTCGGCCGCGCACAGCGGATGGGACCGACCGTCGCGGTGGGATTCGTCAACACGAACGTCAAGGTTGAGCCGCCGGTCTTCGGCCGGCTGCACCTGAGCGTGCTGAACCAGCAGACGGCGTGCCACGCCTTCGTGGCCGGGTCGCAGGAAGCGATCGATGCGCATGCACCCGAGGTGCTCAACGCGATCGCAAGCGTGCGGCTGGCCGTCCCGGACATCAGCGAATTGGGCGCGACCGGCGGGCGCTTTGCCGGCCGGTTCCGCTACCGCTCGCCGCGCGGCGTTTGCATCGTCACGCTCGCGCAGGCCAACGGCGAGGTCGGCGGTGTCCTCGTCGGGATCCATGGCCAGAAGAGCACGATCACCGGCACGATCGAAGGCCGCGACCGTTTTGTCGGCGTGCTGAATTTCGAGGGCGCGGTGACCCATCTCGAGGGCCGACTCGACGGCGAACACCTGGCGCTCACCGGCGTGCCGCGCAATCCCAATACCGGGCGACTCGATCGTCAAGGCGCCTACACCATGACCTACACCCGGCTGTCGCCCACGGCCGACGACGAACGCACCGTCAGGACCACCGAAACCCGATCCGACCCGAGCATCGACGCCGATCCCGCGGCGAGCGAACCTGCGGAAGAGGGACTGGCCTTCGAAGCAGTTGAGGACCTGATGGAAGAAGGGGACGCCTCGCAGTACACGCAGCCGGCCGAAGCGCCGAATGAGGATCCACAGTCGCCTGATCGCTTCCGACCGTCGCCCGACGAGTCCAACCGCGACGCTGAACACGAGGAAGCGGTCCCAAGCCAGTCATCGGCGCCCCCGCACGATACCCGGACTCCTTCGGGCGAGACCCGCGACCAGACATCGCTGCTGGGGCGTTGGACGGACGGGACGGTCGTCTACGAGTTCGGCGAGGAGCACCTGATGGTGTACCGGTCCGAGCGCCCGCAGGATGTGCGTATCGGACAGCTCGATGTCGAAGGCGATCGCCTCACGGTGCGTGTTGGCGACGCCGCCGAGACCAGCCGCTACCAGCTTCACGATCGGACGCTGACACTGCTCCTCAGCGGCGGGCAACGCGTCACGCTCCGCCGGCCCGGTTGATCCGCCCGGTACCCTTCAGCCGTTCCAATACACACGCCAATCCGGGCCCCCGCCTCGCCCAAACGCCGCTTCGTGCCACGGCGGCATTTCCGCTATATTGGCGCCCCAACCACTTTTTCCGGAAGGAGTATTTTGATGGCGGAGAACCAAGCAGAAAACGCCACCGTGGACGCCCAGGCGCGCGAACAGACCGGCCAGCGGCAGATCAGGGTCCGCGTCAACGACTCGGACCTGACCACAAGCTACGCCAACGCCTTCGGCACCAATGCCACGGCGGAGGAAGTCATCCTCGATTTCGGCATGAATACGGTGTCGCCCGCGCGCCAGACCGGAGATGGCGAAACGGCCGGCGGGGAAATCCTCTTCAAGGTCAACAACCGACTCGTGCTCAACTACTACACCGCCAAGCGACTCGCCCTCACCCTCGGCCAGATCGTGCGCCGACACGAGGAGCAATTTGGCGAACTGAAGCTCAACGCGGCCGAACGCGTGGTCAACAAGTAGTTCGCGCGGCGTCATCCAGCGTAAACGTGACTGGCAGCGCACCGTGTCCGGCAGCGACCCATAACAGATGCCGCGCGGTGCGCTGCTTGCCTTCTCCAGTCAAGTAGCGCCCTTCGGCGATGACAATTGGAGCGAACCCGCAATCCGGAGGTCCCGCCATGCGACACCTGACCGTGGCCGCAATCCTCACCCTGATCATGCTCGGCGCAAGCATGGCCGTGCTCGCGCAGAGCAACCAGTTCGGTCCATCCGAACCGCATGATGAATCCCTCGCGATCCTGCGCGACGATCCGTTCCGCACATCGACGATGCGCGGCATCGCGATCGAAAGCAGAAGGCTCGAGATCAACCCGCAAGTCGAGGGGACGCTCGCCGAACTGCATATCGACGACGACCAGAAGGTCGAAAAGGGCGAACTGCTGGCCAAGGTCGATGACCGCCTGCAGGTGGTCACCGTTGAAATGGCCCAACTGCGCGTCAACGACCAAACCGAAATCCGCAACGCCGAACTCGCGCGGGACTTCGCCGAACTGAATCTCAAGCAACAGCGCGAGGCCGCGAAAGGCGGCGGCACCTCTCCCTATGAAGTGCGCAAGGCCGAGCTTGAGTACGAGCAGGCGAAGAACGCCCTCGTAACCGCCCAGAACGAGGCGCTCGTGGCCGAGACGAACCTGCGCGGCGCTCAGATCGAACTGTCGCGATACCGCATCGAGGCCCCCTTCGCCGGCCGCATCCTCATCGTCCACGACGTCGAACCGGGCGCATCCGTGAAGCGCGACACCCCCATCGCCATCCTCGTCGACCTCGATCCGCTCGAAGCCCAGATCTTCATGCCCGAGAGCGTGGAGGACGACGTGCGCGAGGGCGACCCGTTCATTCTCGGCCGCGTCATCGAATCGCGCGACGGGCGGCCTCAGACGCAGCGCCTGATCGGCACCGTCAAGGCCAAGATCGCCCGCCACGACGCCGCCACCCGAACGCTGCGGGCGATTTTCACCATTCCCAACGAGGATGAGCAACTGCCGGCCGGCTTCGCGGTCTACGTGATCGGTCCGGCTCGAACATCCATCGACCTCCCCGCGGCACAAGCCGAGGAACTGAAGCCGGGCATGGTGTGCCGGCTTCGGCCCGTCGGGCGGGCCGAGGTGCGGGTCATCGGTCGCATCACGACCATCGAGCCGGCCGAAGCCGCCGGCCGCGACGGCGCGGCGCGCGTGACATTCGACATCGGCCAGTCGCCGCAGACACTCGCCGTGGGCGAGACCGCTCGTTTCGACGGACTGGCCCACGTCACCGTGGACGTCAAAACGGACCAGGCGAATCGCATCCGGCGGGGCGCCATGTGCTGGCTGGAAAAGGCAGGCGAAAAGGCCCTGCGGATCCGCGGCAGGATGGTCGCCGTCGACGCGACGGACCAGGAAGCCGGCGAAGGAACCTCGCGCCTGGTCTTCGACGTCAGCGATGCCCCCCATCGCATCGCGCCCGGAGAAAAGTGGCGATTTGTCAGCGTGATCGATGCCGCCGATTGACAGCGACCCCACGCAGGCTTATCACTGCCCGCGGCCGGCCTGACGGCGATCGCCCCACCCGCCTCGCAGCGCCCGTAGCTCAGTAGGATAGAGCAACGGTTTCCTAAACCGTAGGTCGCAGGTTCGAATCCTGCCGGGCGCGTTCGCCAGGCGGCTCTGGCCGAATCTCTTCCCGCGATGGCCCCGGCGTCCGGCCGCATGCCGGGGCCGGCGCTGCACACAGTCCATCAGGCCGGTGCCCGCGCATCATTGCGACGACGATCGTCCGGACGGTTCCGGCCGCGTTGCTTGTGACTGCGGATTCTCCGCCAACCGCTGCTGCCGCGCCCGCGCTTCGACTTCCTCCCGCAACTGATCGCACGCCCGCGTGATCGCCGCTTCGGTCATCCCCGTCTGACGCATCGCCTCGCGCAAGGCCGCGATCTCTTCATCAAGCGTGCGGACCGGTTCCCCAGTCTTCCCGCCGCCACGAGCCTTGCCCTTGCGGAACCATCCAAACACGCAGCACCTCCAGCCGCCGGAAGCCGACACATTGTAACCGGCCTCCCCAAGAGCCGGCCCAACCCCAACCAGACAACCCGGCGTCCGGCCGCGTCCGGCCACCGAAATGAACTGCGGCCGGCGCAACGGGCACAACCAGTCACGCCCACACCACCCCCACCCAACGTTTGCGGCCAACCGCTCCCCACCGTTAAAATACACCCGAAACGCGGGCGTAACTCAATTGGTAGAGTGTCAGCCTTCCAAGCTGAATGTTGAGGGTTCGAGTCCCTTCGCCCGCTTTCAGAAACCCCTATAAATCAAGGCATTTTCGAGAACCGCCAGTCAGAGTCGACTGGCGGCTTCTGCTTCGGGGCTACCTGGGGGCTACTCGCGACAGCGGGCTTCCGTACCTGCGGTTCGTGGCGCACCAATGGTGGGCAAGGGGCGTAGCGGATCATCCCGGGCGGATCGTGATGCAAAAGCGCCCCGCGGTGAGGCGGGGCGTGGCGGTAAAGTCTGCCCAACGGACTCGTTCTTGCAAGCCGCCGGCGACGTTTCTGCCCGCACGCCAGCGCCAGCTGCGATCAAACGCGGATCTACGTGTCGGATTGGTCTTCCCATCGAACGCGCAGCAGTTCGCCCTCCGATTCTGCGTCACCAGTCAATCATGTCACGTTCGGTGGCGGCCAGCCGGTCGCGGGCCGCGGCGGCCTGCTTCTCGAGCGCCGGCAAGCCGGCCTCGGCTTTCTTCGCCGCGGCCTGATTCGCTTCGATCTCGTTCTTGAGGCTCGCCAGGCGATCGATGCGCTCCTGAAGCTGCCGACGCTTGGAGATTCCCTGCAAGGGCGGCGCGGGGCGCTCTGCCGCGGCGCGGGCCACCGCGAGTTCATCGCTGATCGCTTTCAGCACCTTCGCGGCCGGTGGGGTTTCAGGGCGTTGAAGCTGCCAGCCGGCAGGGCGTCGTTCCTCGGGCAGCAAAGTCACGGCGGCGCGGCTTGCCTTGCGGACGGCGCCTTGGGCCTTGCTGATGACGGCCCTGGTTGCGGCCAGCGCGGAGTCGGCCTCCTGCTGAGCCTGTTTCGCGTGATGGCGCTGCCCGATCCACGACTCAGCGAAGGCGTTGGCAATCGGCGCCTCGAATGGTGTCTTGATGATCTCGGCACCGGTCAGCTTCACACGTGCATCGAATGCCTCGGTGAACTTGGTGTCGCGATCATGGACGGCAAGGGTGCAGCCCAACTGGCGTGGTTCCCGCGCAGATTCCTGTTGACACACCCTAACATCATGCTATAATACCGCTCTTCCCGCGCGGCTGTCGCTGCGCGTCGCCCCGGACCGCCCGGTCACGTCTGGCCTCGACCTCTCACGCCTTGAGCCGTCATCATGCACAAGCCAACCCACCGGGAACCATCTCTCCCGATCGCGTATCCGTACGCGGCTCGGGCGGTCAACACTTCGTCGGTGGAGCAAGAAATGATCACTTCATCCTGCAGCATTCTGCCGGATCCGGCAGAAACCAGCAGAAACGGGCCAAAACTAACCCAAAACTCGTGCACTATTGATCGGTTTTTTCGCTGTTTTCTTACGCAGCAGTGCCGTCATCATCCGCAGGCCGCTCTCACATCGCGCCAGAGCAGTTTGAGGTCTCCCAAAGTCATGACGAAGCTAAGCCTCCTGTCATTCGGCATTCCTTGCTTGACCGCCGCCCCGCCCCCGACACCTTTTCCACGCCTCTCCCACACCTCATCGCGCACTTACAATCGCCCACTTCGCTTCGATCCCCCAGGAGCCCCTCGCATGCCATTCCATGCCGGCCGCGTCAGCTTTGTTCGGTTCAGTGTCCAGGGCAAGGCCCCGCTCGCGGCCGACCAGGCCCTGCTCGATCGTCTCAGCGAGCACCGCTTCACCGAGTCGCCCATCGGGGCGCCGGACGAGACCGAGGCCGGGTGGATCACCGGCGAGCACCTGTTCGACACGCAGTTCAGCTACGAGAAGAACTGTTACGGCGACATGCTGCTCGTCGCCATGCGTCTGGATACGAACAAGGTGCCCGCCGACGTCCGCCGCGCGTACAAGCTGATGAACGAGCAGGCCGCCGCCGAGGGCAACCCGTCAGGCTTCGCCAGCCGCAACCAGAAGCGTGAGGCGGCCGACCTGGCCGCGCGTCAGGCGCACGAGGACCTGGCCGCGGGCAAGTATCGTCGGTCCAAGATCGTGCCCATCATGTGGGATCTTCGCCGAGGCATCGTCTACTGCGGCGCGGCGGGCAACACCGTCGCCGAGCAGTTGCACTCGCTCTTCCGCCTGACCTTCCAGGTGGACCTGCTGCCGCTGACCAGCGGGGCCGTGGTCGGCGAGGTGCTGCGCGAGAAGGGCCTGGGCCGCGACTATGAGGATATCCGTCCGTCGCCGTTCACCTCGCCGCCCGCGCAGGCGCGGCGGGATGGCGATGAAGTCGGTCAACGTGACGACCTGTCCGTACCCGTCGTCCCCTGGGCCCAGCATGCGACGGACATGAAAGATTTTCTCGGCAACGAACTGGCCATCTGGCTGTGGTGGATGATCGAGACGGCCGAGGGCCTGGTCGAGGTGACAACCCCCGGCGGCGAGTTGACCATCGCGGCCGCCATGCACAAGGCGCTCGACATGGATTGCGCGTGGGAGGCCACCGGCAAGCAGACGCTGCGCGCCGAAGCCCCGACGCGGCTGCCCGAAGCGGGCGAAGCGCTGCGCGAAGGCAAGTGGCCGCGCAAGGCCGGGCTGATCCTCGCCGAGGCCGACGGCGGGGAGGGGCACTCGTTCGAGTTGACGCTGCAGTTCGATCGGTTCATCGTCACCGGCGCGCAGTTGCCGATGATGGAAGACGCCCAGACGCCGCGCGAAATCATTGAGTATCGCCTCCGCCACACGCGCCAGCTGGCGGACATGCTCGACGGCCTGGTGGCGACGTTCATCAAGCTGCGCACGAGTTCAGACTGGAGCGGCACGCGTGAGAAACTGCGCAACTGGATCCGCAAGCGCGGCAGGCAAAGGCAAGCCTCGCCCGCGACAGAACCTCAAATAACTGCCGGCACATAGTTTACGACCACACTTCACGCTGCCGATAGCGTTGTTTGACCCTATTCCGTTTGCCACCCAGCGTTGGCGTGCTACCTATTCACACGAGAGGCTCTGTCTTCACCAAGCGCCGGCTTGCGTTCTACGCCGGCCAACAAGTTGGGGGTCCTGACATGCTTCACTTCGCCACACGCACGGTCGTCTGCCTGGCCGCCATGCTGTTCCTCGCGGCCCCATCGCTGGGTGCGACGATCGATATGACCGGGAAGATTTTTGACCGTCGCTCGTCGGTGGATTTGACGAGTGTCGATGTCAACGGCGACGGCATCAACACGGACTGGCGCGCCTGGGACGGCAGTACACTTCCCGGCGTGTTCGACGAGAAAGCCGGAGCGAGCAACATCGGTGATGTCACGATCAACGGCATCACCTCAGCCCAGGAGGAATGGTGGGACCACACATGGACCGCGGTCGATGCCGAGTCCGGCATGGGACAGAACGACATAAGAACGGGTGTGAAGATCACCAAGAGCAGTGACATGCTCGATATCACCGGCAGCGTCTCCGACATCGGCGGCGCCGGTACGCTCTTCGTCTACACCGGCGGCTGGCAAGAGAACATCATGCTCGACTTCACCATCGGCTCGGACTCGCAATCACTCTGGATCGATACTGAGATTAAGGGAGCCGTGCTATTTCAAGTGGACTACTCCGGCGTCACCGATCCCGCGGCCACGATCGACTACAAAGTGTGGGGTACGAAGAAGAAGGATGTGAAGTGGAACGCCGTCCTGCTTGATGTGACCGCCCCGGTACCCGAGCCGATGAGCCTCGCCCTACTCGCGATAGGCAGTTTCTCCCTGCTCCGCCGCCGCTGATTCGCCCAGGAACTGTTTGGACTGACTTTCCCGACCACTTCGCGGCTATCGGCCTCTTGCCGCATCAGTTCTGCATGTCTTGTCTCTACCGCCGCGAAAACTGCTTCGGCGGCGCCGGCACGTCACCAGTCAACCCCGGGTCATCCGTCTTATGCATCCACTTGTCCAGACGCCCGCGCACCTCGACCAGCGCTTCGCCGCGCAGCAGCGGCATCATGGATTTGCCCCGCAGCCACGCGGGGATCTCCGTGCCGAGCCGCTCGCACAGCGTCGGGAACAAATCGATCTGCGAGACCATCGCATCGCACACGATCCCGCCGCCGCCCTCGCCGAGCGCTTCGCGCATCGTCTTCGGCAGCCGCATGATCAGCGACACGCCGATGCCGTGGTCGGTCAGGTTGCACTTCATCGTCGGCCACGGCGGGCCGTGATCGGTGGTGTAAACGATCAGCGTGTGGTCCGCCTGACCACTGCGATCGAGTGCCTCGAGGACCTGGGCGATGCCGCCACCAAGCCGGGCGGCCGAGGCGACCGTCCATGCAGATACCCGGAAGGAACTGTGGGCGTTGATATCTTCATCGACTGGGACCAGTCGCGGCGCGAGCGGTCGCAGCAGCGTGAGACGCTTGCCGAAATCCTCAGGGCACTGGAGCGCGAACTGAACACGGCACGCGGTGTGATCATGCCTCCGGCCCCGACCGCGAGCCGAAGGCGATCTCTGCCGAGCACGTCGTCTTCTTCATGGACTGGCACGGCCTTCGCAGGACCTCCCAGCCACGCCGCGGCTGCTGTCACCGAGGCCCCCTGCCGTGCTGGTGATCGGTTGGGCCGCTGCGGGGCCGGCCTCGGGTCATGCCATGACCACCACGCCGTGGATGTCCAGTGCCGGAACGGTCACGACCATCCCGTCGTCGTCCGGCGCGGGGGCGACTGGCAGATCGATGTCCGCCGGTTGCAGCCGCGCGGCGGTGATCGTCGCCGGTTGCCGGACGCGGAGCTTGAGTTCGGGAGTCGGCGGCAGGCGGTCGTAGGTGTAGGCATGCGCGTCGATGCCCGACGTGTTGATCAGGTTGATCGCCAGCGCGCCGTCGTGGCGGCGGAGGATGATGTCGACATCCGCGGGGGTCAACAACTCGACGATCGGTTCGGGAAACAGGCGGCGGACAAGCGCGGTCAGGCCGGCGCGCACCGCGGCATCTCGCGCGACCAGGTAGCGCCGGCCGACCGGCGCGTAGAGCGCGGCGATGCGCCCCTTGCCGCATGGTCGGATCGACGCGGCGGGGAGGTCCTCGGGCAGCGCATCGTGCTCCGTGCGAAGCGTCTGGAGCAGTTCGACATCCCCGTCCGCGGCCTCGACCGGGGCAAACGCGCCCCACAGCCCGGCCAGCGGCGGCGGTCCGTTCACCGCGGCGTCCGCCTGATCGAACGCCCAGTAGCGCGTCTCATCTTCGCCATCGACGCCGATCTTCACACCGAGTTCGTCGGCGAACCGGCGCGCCGTGGGAACACCGATGATCAGCAGGTTGCCGCCGCCGCGGGCGTACGCGATGAGCATCTGCCGCGCATCGTCATCCAACCGCAGCCATTCGGGCACGACGAGCACCGGGTACGCATGGGCCGCCTCATTCAGGTGGCCGTCGTGCAGCGCATCGACGCAGTGCCCGCCTTCGACCAGCGCCTGCACTACGCCCCGATAGCCGTCGGCCGCGCCGAACCACGGCGAGAACATACCATCGTCCCCGCGATACAGGCCGCTCGTGGAGTAGAGGAGGCCCACCTGCGGCACCGGCTGCGTCCGGTGGCACCAGGCCTGCCTTTCACGGCAGAAGGGCGCGACGGCCGCCATGAGCTGCAGGTCATGGTTGCTGACGGAGGCATCACGGTTCTGCTTGAAGTAGCACTGGAATCCGCCGCCCAGGGCCAGCACCTGCGCCGCCTCGTGCTTGAGCTGAATGGCCGTCTTCGGGCTGCGGTGGCGGAAGCCTTCGCCGCTGCGCGTGGCGAAGCCCCATGCCATGAGGTCCCACGGTTCGCCTTGCGACGCGAGGATGCGCCCTTCGAAGCGCGCTGAGTTGATGCTGTCATGCGGCCAGAAGTCGCCCGACAGGAAGTCAACGGGAATGTCGACTGGCTCGGGCATGTGCGAACTGTACGCCCAGTTGCTCGCGATCTGGAAGCCGGGCGCCTCGCGGCGCAGCACATCCACGTAATGCCGCACGTACCGGCGGAAACGCTCGCGGTGGAAGTCGTTGAACCGCTCCCAGTCCGGGTCGGCTTCGTCGCGCGGCGCATCTTCGACCCCGGTGGCTTCACGCCACGCGGCGAGGGCCGGCGGGCTGTAGTCGCGGCGCAGGGCCCAGCAGTCGCCATCCACCCATACGCCATCGACCTCGTAGTCGCGCGCCAGTTCGAGCAACTGCGGGATCATCAGGTCATCCACGTAGCTGGAGAACACCGACGTCGCGCGTGGCACGGGCTTTCCCTCGGCATCGATGCACGCCCACTCGGGATGGGCCTCCACGGCCGCATCATCGAGCACGCCCGAATAGTGCATGTAAAGCGCGACGCCGCGGCGGGCCGTCTCCTCGCGGAACACTCGCAGCGGGTCACCGACGAACGACGGCGCCGTGGCGCCGTACCGGCTCGGGTAGCTTGCAACACCGGTGTGGCCCTTGCAGTCGACCTGGATGTAGTCGGGCCCGATCAACTCGCAGATGCGTCCGACCATCTCGCGCGTCACGCGCCGGCCGATCTGCTCGTCGGTTGTGCGGCAATGAAAGTCGAAGTGGACACCGAAGAAACTGTCTTCACGGCGAAGGCGTTGGGGCTGGCTCATGCGGGCAGTCTACCGTCAGCCTGCGCGCGATGTGAAACCGTACGCCACGGCGCCCCGTTACGTGCCCGCGATGGCCGTCACATCGTTGCGGCGACGCTGGGCCTGGTCCATCTGCTCGCCCGTCGGCGCCTGGCCGGTACTCATCATGTCGATGAAGCAGTCGAACAGGTACCGCGCATCGTGCGGGCCGGGGCTGGCTTCCGGGTGGTACTGCACGGCGAAGACCGCCAGGTCCGGGTGGCGGAAGCCTTCGAGCGTCCGGTCGTTGAGGTTCACGTGCGTCGGCTCGCCGCCTGCCTTCGCCAGGCTGTCCGTATCCACGGCGAACCCGTGGTTCTGACTGGTGATCTCCACCTTGCGCGTGTGCAGGTTCTGGACCGGCTGGTTGCCGCCGCGATGGCCGAACTTCAGCTTAAAGGTCTCCGCCCCCAGCGCCAGCGCGAGCAACTGGTGTCCGAGGCAGATGCCGAAAATCGGCAGTCTGCCCTGCAGTTGCTTGAGCGTCTCGATCGTCGGGGTCACGGCCGCGGGATCGCCCGGGCCGTTGGAGATGAACAGTCCGTCGGGCTTGTGCTCGAGGATCTGTTGGGGCGACGCATCGTGGGGCAGGACCGTCACGCTGCATCCCGAATCCACGAGGTTGCGCAGGATGTTGAGCTTGGCGCCGCAGTCGAGGGCGACGACTTTGAAGGACTTGCCGCCGCGCGGCACGCCGCCCTGGATCGGCTGCCACTCGCCCAGGCTCGTATCCCACGTCAGCGGCTCGTCGATGCTGACCGTGTCGACCATGTTGATGCCCACCAGTCCGGGCGCCGCCTGCGCGGCCGCGACGAGCTGGGCGTCGGTCTGCTCGGGATCCGTCGACAACACGCCGCGCATCGCACCGTCGATCCGCAGCTTCCGGGTGAGCGCACGGGTATCGATGTCGGTGATGCCGGTGATCTGCTTGTCCTCGAGCCACTGGTCGAGTCGCTGGTCATGACGGAAGTTGCTGGCGACGTTCGACAGTTCGCGCACCACGAAGCCGCGCACGAAGATGTCGCGCGACTCCAGGTCGGCCAGGTTTACGCCGTAGTTGCCGATCTGGGTGTAGGTCATGGTCACGATCTGGCCGGCGTACGACGGATCGGTCAGGATTTCCTGGTAGCCGGTCATGGAGGTGTTGAAGCAGACCTCGCCGTCGATCGTGTGCGGCCGGGTATGGCCGAAAGCACGGCCGTGGAACACGCTGCCGTCTTCCAGCGCCAGCCGCGCGGACGAAACCGGGTTCCGGCTTTCCGATAGGGGGTGACTCGGATGCATCGCGAGGATTATAGGGGCGAGCCCGCCCATGCCAAGCGCGGCCGAAGCATCGGTCGGTCCCGGGGCTCAGGCCGCATCGCGATCCGCTTCGTCCGGCAGGCATGCCTCGCGCCATACCGGCAGGCGGTCGGCCAGACCGAGCTTTTCGATGTACGGCATGCACACCCCGTCCACATCGAACCGACCACTGTCGCACTGCCACGCGAAGAAGTTGGCCAGGTGCACGGCCGTCAGCACACCGAACGCTCCCATGGCGCTTTCCATCGGTCGATGGTGGTAGTTGACCGCTTCCATCACCTCGCCGGGCAGCCCCCAGAGGCCCAGCAGGAATGCCCCCACCTCCGCGTGCGCCGCGCCGATCTTCTCGAACTCGGCTTCTTCATACGTCACGTTGTCGCGGTTCACCGTCTCGACGATTTCGCGGTACTCCTCGCCCAGTTCGCTGGCCAGCACGATCTTGCCGACATCGTGCAGCAGCCCCGCGATGAACGTCTGGTCGACCATCGCCGCGGGCGCGTCCTCGGCCTTCATGATCTGCTTGGCCAGGGAGCCGACCTGCATGCCGTGCTCCCATTCACGATTCAGCGAGAATCCCCTGATGCTGTCGCCGAACGTCGTGAACACATGCACCGTCAACACCAGCGCCTTGACCGTTTCCAGCCCGAGGTAGTTGACGGCGCGGACCGGATCCGAAACCGTGCGATGCAGGCCGAAGAACGACGAGTTGACCAGGTGCAGCACCTTGGTGGTCATCGCCAGGTCCTGAGCGATCGTCTGGCCGACCTCCTGGATCGAGACCTCCGGCGAATCGAGCAGTTCGACCAGCCGCTGGTACAGCGAGGGCATGCTCGGCAGCGACTCGATGCGCGCCACCACGCGCTTGATCTGTTCGATCTCCAGCAGGCGGCGCAACTCGCCCATCCGCGAGAGCGTGGCGCACAGTTCGTCAGGTTCGCACGGCTTGTGCAGGTACTGGTGCACCGGCCCGACGGCGCGGATGACCATCTCGTTGGACACCTGCCCGGACAGGACGATCCGCACCATCTGCGGGTAGCGCTCCTTCACCGCGTTGAGCAGGTCCAGCCCGCTCATCCCGGGCATGCGCATGTCGCTGACGATGATGTCGCCTTCCTGCTCCTCGAGCATCGCCAGCGCTTCGTCGCCCGACGCGGCGAAGCGCATGTCCCACTCGTCGCGACGACCGCGCAGCATGCGCCGCAGGCCGTCCAGAACGCGCGGCTCATCATCCACGAACAACACCCGCAGCCTGGTGTCACCCATCAATGCCCTCACTTGCCACCGCGGGCTCCGCCTCCAACGGCAGCCGGATCACAAAGGTCGTTCCCGCCCCCGCCTGCGACTCAACATGGATCGTTCCCCCATGCTTCTCGGTGATCACGTAATACGCCAGCGAGAGCCCTTGTCCGCTGCCCTTGCCCACCGGCTTGGTCGTGAAGAACGGGTCGAACACCTTCGACACGATCTCCGGCGGCATGCCCGCGCCATCATCCGAGACGCGAAGCTCCACGTGCTCGTCCTCGGCCTTCGAGCTGATTCGGATCACCCCCATGCCGCGCCCCGCCTCCTCGATCGCGTCGCGGGCGTTGACGATCAGGTTGAGCAGCACCTGGTTCAACTCGCCGCCGTGGCACATGACTTTCGGCAGGTAGGGATCGAGATCCAGTTCCATGGTCGACACGTACTTCCACTCGTTGCGCGTCACCGTGACCGTGCTCTGGATGGCGTGATTCAGGTCAGTCGGCGTCATCTGCGTTTCGTCCGGGTGCGCGAACTCCTTCATCGCCCGGACGATGCGCGTCACCTGGCTGATCCCGTCCTTCGACTGCTCGATCGCCTTGGGCAATTCCTCCGTCAGGTACGCCAGATCGATCGCCTCGATCGTCTGCCTGACCGACTCGATCGACCCGGCCAGCGCGGGATGCGCCGATGCCTCGTCCAGCAGCCGCGCATACGCCGCGAGCAGACGCTGAAGGCCATCCAGCGCCTCACCGAAGAACCGGATGTTGTCGCCCACGTACTGCGTCGGCGTGTTGATCTCGTGGGCGATGCCGGAAGCCAGTTGACCCAACGCTTCGAGCTTCTGCGACTGGGCATCCTGCTGCTCGAGCTGGTTGCGATCGGTCAGGTCGCGTCCCAGCAGCAGGTAGGCGCGGCCGCCGTCGTCCGCAACCGGCGCCGGGTGTATCTCGAACCCGACCACGCGCTTCGTACCGCAGTCGTGCGTGACCGTGATCTCCGTCAGCCGGCCCGGTCGCCCCTCGTCCAGGTAGCTGTCGATCTGCGCCCGCAGCGTGGCGGCATCCCAGGAGACGCCGCACTCAGGGAACGGCCGGCCGAGCGCGGTGTGTTCGGCCATGCCCAGCGCCTCTTCGGCGGCCCCGTTCCATTTCGCCACCCGCCCCTGCTCATCCACATGGACCATGACCGCCGCAATGCACTGAACAATCTGTTCTCCCAGCGACCCGTCGCGGAGCCTGCATTCGGATTGATGAGTATCAGCCATGGCGCATCCACCCCCCACAACTAAACCTTCCCGCTACCCGATCCCCGACCCGTCTCACGCCGCCAGTCGATCCGCCGGGTCCACCAACTGATGCTGGATGTCCCGCATCTCATCCAGACAGTTCTCGAAGGCGCTGATCACATTCGGATCAAAGTGCCCCTCGCTCTCGTGGACCATCAACTGCTTCACTTCGTCCCGCGACATCGCCGCGCGGTACGGCCGCGGGCTGGACAGCGCGTCGTAGACATCCGCAATCGCCGTAATGCGCGCCTCGATCGGGATCGTCTCACCGCTGAACCCGCGCGGATAGCCGGTGCCGTCCCATTTCTCGTGGTGCCCCATGGCGATCGAAGCCGCGAACTTCAGCATCGGGTTCTCAAACTCCCCGGCCGACCCCACCGCGTAGTCAAGCAGCGCCCCGTACGGCATGCCGCCTTGCGGCATCTGCAACAGGATATCGCGGCCGATTTCGCAATGCGTCTGCATCACCGAGAACTCGGCCGGGTTCAGCCGCCCCGGCTTGAGCAGAATCGCATCCGGCACACCCACCTTCCCGATATCGTGCAGCGGGCTGGTCAGCCAGATGTTGCGCACGAAGTCATCGGGCATGCCCATCGCCTCACTGATGACCTTACAGTACAGGCCAACGCGCTGTACGTGGAATCCTGACTGTTCGTCCCGGTATTCGCCAACCTTGGCCAGGCGCCACAACAGGTCCAGGCGCGACGCCTCGACGGTCGCCGTGCGGCACTTGACCTCCTGCTCCAGCCATTCGTTCGATCCACGCAGGCGATCCTCGTATTCCTTGGTCGCCAGCACATTCTGCAGCCGCGCCACCAGGTCATCCTGCGACGCTGGTTTGGTTAGCAGGTCGGTCGCCCCCAACTCAAGCGCCTCGCGCTTCAGGTTCTCATCGAGGAGGCCGGTCAGCACCACCACCGGCACGCAGGCCGTGTGTTCGTCAGCTTTCAGCGCCCGAAGCAAGTCGAACCCGCTCTTGCCCGGCATGCTGATGTCGACCACCATCGCGTCCAGTTCTTTTTCCGACGCAACTTCGATGGCCTCATCCGCGCTCGTCGCGGTGTGGATCGTCCACTGACGCCACCAATGCCGGAACCAGCGCTTCATACCGTCCAGCACCTTCTGCTCGTCATCCACGAAAAGGATGTGTTTGGTCTGCCCCATCGCGACCTCCATCGTTCGCCGCTGCATCTCTCTGGCCGCAGCCATCGGCAGCCGGACACCTCCATCGGGCCGTGTCCGATAGCGCCACCCATGCAATCCAATCGGTTGCATCCCCCTCGCCCTTTTCGGGAGAATCCGACAGCCGAATTACCATCAATCGCATGGTTCTTGCCGCACTCCAATGCCGCCGACACCACTGTAAATTGAGGAACCGCCCATATTCCAAATACCTGTACCGGCCCTTGACTTCTAAAGGGGCTCCCGAATCGCCACGATGACACCACTGATTCCTGCGCTCGTTGAGCGCCCCCAGTCACAGAAAACCATTCAGCACGACAGGAATGCGCCATGCGTCGATGGCTTGCCGGTCTTCGGCTCAGCACCCGCATCATCGCGGCCACGCTCGTGACCCTCGCCGTGGTCCTGCTGGTCAACTATGTCGTCTTCATCCGTGGCCATCGCGAGAGCGTCGTCAACGCCATGCAGCAGAAGGCCGCCTCCTTCACCGCGGTGGCGGACGAGGCCAAGAACCACGCGGCCGAAGTCGCCACCGACGGCTCATTCAGCACCGAAGCGCTACTGAACGAAGCCGCCCAGACCATCGCCCACGGCGGCGACTACCGCGACACCCGCTACTACAAGACAATCCCCGTCGTCGTCGGCTGGACCAGCGCCGAAAACGCCGCCAAGCGCGAGAAGCTGCAGTTTGGCATCGCCGCGCTCAACGCACGCAACAAGGACAACGAGCCGAAGCCGGGCACCTTTGAGCACCAACTGCTCACCGATCTCGGGAAGCAGATCACCGAAGGCGGCGACGACTCCATCTCCCGGATCAACAGCCAGACGAACCAGTTGCACTACATGCGCGCCATCCGCGCCACCCCCGACTGCCTGATGTGCCATGGCGAGGCCGGCAACCCGTGGGATGCCGACGGCGACGGCAAGGATGCCCTCGGCTTCACGATGGAAGGCCTCAAGCCGGGCGATGTCCGCGGCGCTTACGCCCTGGTCATGCCCATGGAGCCGGTCGACGCGCAGGTGCAGGCGTTCGTCGGGTACGGCCTGGCCTGGACGCTGCCGATCGCGGGCCTCGGTGTCTTCGCCTTCATCCTCATGCTTCGCCGCAACTTCACGCGGCCCATCGCGACCATGATCGCCCGCATGCGCGAGATCGCGGAGGGCGACCTGACCAAGCGCGTCGAGGTCGAGGGCGAGCACGAGATGGGCCAGTTGGGCAAATGGTTCAACACGCTCGTCGGCAAGCTGCACGACTCGATCGCCCTCGTCTCCGGCAGCGCCGCGGAAGTCGCCGCCGCCGCCACCGAGATCGCCGCCACCAGCGACGAGATGGCTGAGGGCGTGAAGGAGCAGTCGCAGCGCACCACGCAGGTGGCCGCCGCCATCGAACAGATGATCGCCACCGTCGGCGAGGTCGCGCGACAAAGCGCCGACGCGGCTTCGGCCGCCTCCGACGCCGGTGCCCGCGCTGACGAAGGCGGACAGATCGTCCATCGCGCCATGGACGGCATGAACCACGTCGCCCAGTCGGTCGAGGAGTCGGCCGGCGCCATCGAGAAGGTCGGCCAGCAGGGCGAGGAGATCGGCCAGATCATCGACCTGATCAACGAAGTCGCCGAGCAGACCAACCTGCTGGCGCTCAACGCCGCCATCGAGGCCGCCCGTGCCGGCGAGGCGGGGCGCGGCTTCGCCGTCGTCGCCGACGAAGTGCGCAAACTTGCCGATCGCACCACCCAGGCCACCGATCAGATCGCACAGTCAATCAAGCAGATGCAGGCCGACACCCGCGCCGCCGTCGAGCGCATGCAGGCCGGCACCGACGTCAGCCGCGAGGGCCTCGAACTCGCCCGCCAGGCCGGCGACTCGCTGGAAACCATCGTCACCGGCGCGACCCAGGTCGCCTCGCGCATCCGGTCCATCGCCTCCGCCACGGAGCAACAACAGGAGGCGGCCGCAAGCATCTCCGAGAACATCGAAAGCATCGATTCCATTTCCCGCCATTCGGCCGAGGCGTCGGACCAGACCGCCCAAGCCGCCACCCAGCTCAGCGAGAAGGCCGAGGGACTGCGGCACCTCGTCTCGCAATTCACCATCCGCTGATCGACCAGGCCGCGTCACCGGTCAACCATTTGCCCTTTTCGTTCGGATCACTAATCTGCGTGCTTCCACCCGTCACGCAGACCCGATGGTCCGAGGAGCGTTCCATGGTTGACTTGCCGCGCGCTGAGTATCCCCGACCCCAGTTCCAACGCGACGACTGGCTGTGCCTGAACGGCCCGTGGGATTTCGAGATCGATCGCGGCGACAGCGGCGAAGCGCGCGGCCTGATCACCGCGCCGCTCGCCCAGACCATCACCGTGCCCTTCTGCCCCGAGTCGACCCTCAGCGGCATCGGCAATACCGATTTCCTCAACGCGGTCTGGTATCGCCGGCAGGTCCGCGTCCCCGACGCGTGGGAGGGGCAGCGCATCCTGCTCCACTTCCAGGCCGTGGACCACGATGCCACCGTCTGGATCAACGACGAGCAGGCCGCGTGGCATCGCGGCGGGTGGACGCCGTTCCAGGTCGACCTCGGGCACGTCGCCGGACAGACCATCACCATCACCGTTCGCGCCCGCGACGACCACCGCGAAGCGAAGGCGCGCGGCAAGCAGTGCGACACCTTCGCCAACCGCGGCTGTCTCTACACCCGCACCACCGGCATCTGGCAGACCGTCTGGATGGAGCCGGTCTCCGACATCGCCTTCGCCCGGCCGCGCATCACGCCGGATGTCGCCCGCAACGCGTTCGAATTGCGCCTGCCGCTCGACCTCGCCACACCGCGACCGCGCCTCGGCGACTTGCGCATCAGCGCGACACTGCGCGCCGGCGGCCAAGCAATCGCCCGGGCGTCCACCCCCGTCGCCGATCTCACCCCCGGCCTGCTGCTGCCGATCCCGTCCGAGCACGTCCGCCTCTGGTCCCCCGAGGACCCGTTCCTCTACGACATCGACCTCGAACTGATCGACGCCGCCGGCAACGTCATCGATCACGCCGCCACCTACGCCGGCCTGCGCTCCGTGCAGCTCGACGGCCGGCGCATCCTGATCAACGGCAAGTCCGTCTTCCAGCGCCTCGTCCTCGACCAGGGCTACTACCCCGACGGCATCATGACCGCGCCGAGCGACGAAGCGCTCAAGCGCGACATCGAGCTTTCCATGGCCGCGGGCTTCAACGGTGCAAGGCTGCACCAGAAACTCTTCGAAGAACGCTTCCTCTACCACGCCGACAGACTGGGCTACCTCTGCTGGGGCGAATACGGCGACTGGGGAATCAACGACGACTCACGCCTGGAAGACCTGGTCTCCGGCTGGGCCGCGGCCATGCAGCGCGATCACTCGCATCCGAGCATCATCGGCTGGTGCCCGCTCAACGAGCAGTTCCGCTTCGGCGATCCGATCAGCAATCCCCGCGCCGCGCTGCAGCGCGGCCTCTACGCCATGACCAAGGCCATCGATCCCACGCGACCATGCATCGATGTCTCGGGCGGCTACCACGTCGTGCCCGAGGCAGACGTCATCGACAACCACGACTACGAGCAAGACCCCGAACTGCTGGCCGCGAATTACGTGCAACTCGAATGCGACAAGCTTCAGCACTGGTGGGCCAACCCTCCGTTCGACCCACCCCCCATCGCCGGGCGGCCGTTCTTCGTCAGTGAGTTCGGCGGCACGTGGTGGGTCCCGGGCGCCGACGATGCCGGCGAAGACCGACAGCAAAGCTGGGGCTACGGCAACCGCCCGCGCACCGAGGCCGAGTTCCTCGAACGCTTCAAGGGCCTGTGCCATGCCCTGCTCAATCACCCGGCCATGTTTGGCTACTGCTACACCCAATTGACCGACGTCTTCCAGGAACAGAACGGCATCTACACCTTCGATCGCGAGGACAAGTTCGACCCCGCCACGCTCCGCGCCATCCAGATGATCAAGGCCGCGATCGAGGATTGAGCCCGCGCTCCGAAGTGGGGCGGGCGTCTCGCCCGCCTTCTCTGATGGTGTGTCCGACATCTCGCCCGCCCCTGATGAACCTGTTTGCCTGCGGCCCCGCCGCCGACCACAATGCATCCGCATTTCTCCGTAGCGCGATGAACCACCGCGCCGCCGCGGTGTCATGAGGGGTAAAGGGCGGGTTGCATGCCGACTGATGCACAACTGCTGCGGCAGGTCGCCGCGGGTGAACCGGATGCGATGGAACAACTCATCGCCCGTCACCGCCAGGCCCTCGCCGCGCGGCTGACGGGCATCGTGCGCGACCCGACCATCGCCGACGACCTTCTGCAGGAGACCTTCATGCGCGTCTGGACCCGAGCCGAGCAATGGCGAGGCGGCTGCGTCGCCGCGTGGCTGGCCACGATCGCGACCAACCTCGCACGCAACCACCTCCGCGACACGCGCCGACGGATGGACCGCCTGCCCGCCGCCTCGACGCCGACAGACGACGATGGCGACCGACCCGTCTCCCACGACCCGCCCGATCGCGGCATGCCACTGCCCGTCGAGCAACTCGAAATGGACGAGGATCTCGCGCGGCTGCGCGACCTGCTGAGCGTCCTGCCGCCCGACAAGCGACTCGTCGTCTCAATGGTCTACGACCGACAGATGGACCTCAAAGCCGTCGCCGAGGAACTGGGCATCCCGCTCGGCACCGTGAAAAGCCGCCTGCACTACGCCGTGCGTCACCTGACCAGCCGCTGGCACGATGAAGAGAATCTCTAGGAGCACCCGATGACAACCGCCACCAGCCCCTGGCACAAGCAGTCCTACGACCGTTTCGTCAATGACGGCCTCCCCGCCCTCCTCGCCGCGCGGCTGCCGCTCGACGGCTACCAGGCCACGCCCCTCGATAGCCACACCTGCCGCATCAGCGTCGCCATTGCATCCGCCGACGCCGTGCAGGCCGCGTATGATCTGCCCGCGCCGAATGACGACGGCGTCTTCCACCTCGACGGCCGCAGGATCATCGTCATCCCCATCGCCGACAGCGAGGCCCTCGCCGCCGCGCGCATCCGCTGCGTGGGCGAACAGTTCCTGCAGATGCTCGAAGGCCAGCTCGGCCAGGCGAACGACGACATGCCGTGGTCGCCGTCGCTGCTCAAGGCGTGGCTGCCGCTTGATGAACTGATCACGGACTTCCTCCGCGGCGCGCTGCCGATCGCGCCCAACCAGCTTCGCTCGCAGCAGCCGCTCGATGATCGCAACTGGCTTTCGCGCGTGGAGCATCTTCGCCGTATCGTGATCCCCACGCGCCGGGACGTCATTCATCCGGACCAGATCGGCCGCACATGCCCCTTCACCACGCCCGAAGGCCCGAACATCGGCAAGGTGCTTTCCATCGCCCGCGGCGCGGCGATCCGCGACGGGCGCATCGTCATCGACGACCACGCGCCGCAAGCGGCGCTGGGCGTCACCGCCGCGTGCATTCCGCTGGTCGAATTCGACGACAACAACCGCGTGCTGATGGGCGCGAACATGATGCGCCAGTGGCTCGTCCCGCGCACACCCGAGCCCGCGCTGGTCCAGACCGGCCATGAGCCGGCCGCGCCCGACTTCTGGTGCGGACGCAACCTGCTCACCGCCTTCATCTGCCTCGGCGCCGGCACCTATGAAGACGGTATCACCCTCAGTCAAAGCGCGGCGAATCAGCTCACCATCGATCATCCGCTCGAACCCGGCGACAAACTCTCCAACCGCCACGGCACCAAGGGCGTCATCGCGCAGATCCTGCCCGACGATCAGATGCCCCACACGCAGGACGACCGGCCGGTCGACCTGGCCTTCAGCTTCATCGGCTGCCACACGCGACTGAACTTCGGCCAGATCATGGAAGCCGCCTGGGGACGCATCGCCAACAAGACCGGCGACATCATCACCCTCCCACCGTTCGCCACGCCGCAAGGTGAGAGCCTGCTGCACGATCTTCGCGAGCGCCTGCGCGCTCAAGGCCTGCCCGAAACCGGCATGGAGCGCCTGCGCGACAGCGCCGGCGGCGACCTGCTCGACGGACCCACCACCGTCGGCTACGTCTACTGGGGCCTGACCTACCACGTCGCCCGCGAGAACCTCAAAGCCTCGGCCACCAGCGCCGTGCAGAAACACGATCACCTGAACTACACGGCGCTCCGCGATGCCGGTGCGTACGCCACCATTCTGGATGCGTTCCATACCCGCGGGCAGCGGATCGATCTCGCCGCACAGATCGCATCGGACCAGGCGTCCGCTCCGCCCGTGCCATCGCCCGCCTGCGAAGCCCTGCGGGACCGACTGCGCTGCGCCGGCATCGACATGCGATTCGATGGTGAACGACTGACCTTCGGCCTCGCCGCGCCGACGGGCGAATCGGTCGACCTGGCCCAGTCCCAGCCGCATCCCTGGCTGCCGCGCATCACGCTCCGCGCGCTGGGCGGCAGTGACAGCGACGAACGCTTCCTCGCCGTCCGACGCACCAGCGATCGCCTGCGCAAGCTGCTCGGGGAGCGCTCGCCGCGAACGCTCATCGAAGCCGCGTCGGCGCAGTTGTGTCAGCAGGTCGGCGACTATCTCGACGCCCTGCTGCTGCCCGAAGCACTCCACTTCAGTTCGCGCTCGTGGCTGACCGCCCGCGCCGTCATCGCGCCGGCGATCGACCTCGCGCACGACCAGATCGGCCTGCCCGCCGACATCGCCTGGCCACTCTTCGAGCCGCTGCTCCGACGCGCCGGTGTCGGCGCCGAAGCCTGCGCGTCGCGCAGTCAGCAAGCCGCGGCCGAACTGGCGAAGCTGATGGACGAGAAACGCGTCATCGCCTTCCGCGCCCCGACGCTCATGTCCGCCAGCCTCATCGCCTTCCGCCCCGTCCTCACCGACGAGCGGGCCATCCGCCTGCACACCATGAGCTGCATGTTCATGAACTGCGACTTCGACGGCGACCAGATCGGCATCAGCCTGCCGCTGTCCGACGACGCACAGGCCGAAGCCGCCGCGAAACTCTCGGTTGCCGGTCATCTGCAGCGAGATCCTGCACTCGTCCGCTGGCTCGTGCCAACACACGAAGCGATGTACGGCCTGTCGCGCCTCAGTCTCACCGAAGCCGGCCGCGCGGAGGTTGTGAAACTCGCAGGCATGCCGATTGACATGCCTGACGGCTTCCTGCGCCGAACCGATCTCATCACCGCGATGGCCGACAAACTCGCCCAGGTCGGGCCCCACGATCTGCTGCACACGCTCGAGACGCTGCGCCTCCGGGGCCTCGCCGTCACGCGCCGGAGCGGCGCATCGATCAGCCCGTTCATCGCCGACGCCATTGACAAGTCACAGCTCGACGGCCTGACCGACGACGCCGACATCGAAGTCGCCGTCGCGCGGCTGGCTGAAGCCATCGAGCGCCGACGCGACTTCGATGACGAACTGGTCGGCCCGCAACTCCTGGCCGTCCTCGGCGGCTCGCGCGGCAACCTCAAGCAACTGCAGACCCTCATCGGCGTCCCCCGCCGCATCGTCGATGGCCACGGCCGGCTTCACTACCAGCACAAGGGCGCTGCCGAAGGCCGCACGCCCGAGGAAGCATTCAACTGCAGTTTCGGCGCGCGGCGAGGCATCGCCAACATGAACTTCGAGCAGATGCGCGCCGTCTACGGCCAGAAGACGCCCTCCACCCCCACCGGCCTCGGCGTCATCGCCCGCGCCATGCGCAGCGACCGCCCGGGCGTCGTCTTCGCCTCCGCCGCCGCGAACGGCGAAGTCGATCCCCTCACCGACCGCGACACACGCCTGTTCGTAGGCTTGATGCCATCGTAGGGCCCGACGGGGCGCCACGGTCGCGATCCTCGCGCAGCGAGGTCCGATGGCCGTGCTGATCGCGGCAGACCAAGCACCATCAACCCCCAATCAACTCGACCGGAAAGACGCACACCAACGCCCGGTGCCCGGTGCCCGCTGGCGGCTTGCCCGCCAGTGTCTGCCGTCTCACAACGTCGGCCCCATGATCCAGGGCGCAAATTCCTCATCGCCCACGCCCTGCTGCTCGCTCTTCGTCCTCTGGCCGCTCGCCACCGCGACGATCTTCTCGTAGATGCGGTCGCCCACCTGCTCGATCGTCTCCGCACCGTCGATGATCGTGCCGGCGTTGATATCCATGTCGTCGATCATGTGCTCGTACAGCGCCGTATTCGTTGCGATCTTGATCGACGGTGAAGGCTTGCATCCGTACACGCTGCCGCGCCCGGTCGTGAAACAGCAGATGTTGCAGCCCCCGGCCACCAGCCCGGTCATGCTCACCGGGTCCAGCCCCGGCGTGTCCATGAACCCCAGGCCCGGCGTGTCGATCCGCTGCGCGTAGCGATACACCGCCATCAGGGGCGACTGCCCAGCCTTCGCCACCGCGCCAAGGCTCTTCTCATAGATCGTTGTCAGCCCCCCCTGTTTGTTGCCGAACGTCGGGTTGTTGTCGATCGTCGCGCCGAACAGTTTCGTGTGATTTTCCCACCACCTCACGCGCTCAACCAGCGCCTCGCCCACTTCGCGCGACGCGGCCCGCCGCGTCAGCAGGTGCTCGGCGCCGTAGATCTCCGTCGTCTCCGCCAGCACGCTCGCCGCCCCCTGCCGCACCAGCAGATCCGACGCCACGCCCAGCGCCGGGTTGGCCGTGATGCCGCTGTTGCCGTCCGACCCGCCGCAGTTCATCGCCAGGCAAAGCTTGCCCACCGGTTGCGGCGTGCGCCGCGCGCCGTCCACCACCGGCAGCAACTGCCTCACCGCATGCACGCCCGCCTCGATCGTCTTCGCGATGCCGCCCGACTCCTGGATGTGAATGATCGGCGGCCGCGCTTCGCCCGCCTGCAACTCGAGCAGGTGTTCGTTCTCCACCAGCACGGAGATGTGATTCGTCTCGCACCCCAGACCGATGAGCACGTACGCCCCGACATTCGGATGCCGCGCGAAACCCGCGAGCACGCGCTCGAGCTGCCGCGCCGGTTCGCCCGGCTGCACGCAGCACCCGCTCTTGTGCGTGAACGCCACGACGCCGTCCACGTTCGGGTATTCGCTCGAAACACCGCGGAACCGGTCGACCACGTAGCGCGACGTCGAAGCCGAGCAGTTGACGCTCGATATCACTGCAACGTAGTTGCGCGTCCCCACCCGCCCGTCCGGTCGCGCATAGCCCATGAAGGTCCGCCGCTCATCCGGCGTCGCCGGCTCGACCGGCCGGCAGTCGCTGCCGATCGCGTAGTCGCGATCGAACTCACGAATGGCGAGGTTGTGCGTATGCACATGATCCCCGGCCGCAATGTGCCGCGTCGCGAAGCCGATGGTCTGCCCGTACTTCCTGACGGGATTGTCTCGCAGGATGTCGTTGAGCGCGATCTTGTGACCCGGCGCGATATCCGCGGCGACGGTCACGCGCGCCCCCTCTGTCGTCAGCACCGTCCCCGCCGCGATGGCCCGCACCGCGACCACCACATCGTCCGAGGGATGCAACTGCAGGGCCACTTCACTCATCGCTGCTTCAGGCATCGACACTCCTTACGCCCCCTTGCTTCCGGATTCCTTTCCTTCCGGCGTTTCGGGATCTGCACCGACGGGACGGAAAGGTTTCAGCAAGCCGAACAGCCATCCGCCGGCCATGTGCTCCTCGGTGCCCTCGACACCGCGCGCCTTCTGGATGCGGTGCCAGATGATCACGAAGAGCGGACACAGCAGCGCCGTGGACAGTGTGGAGATGGACACCTGCCCCGTCGCGCGCTCGACGAACTGCCTGTCCGCGAAACTGCTGAGCGCATCGATCTGCTCCGCGGCCAGCCCCACGCCGCCGAGGATCGCGGTCGCTGATGCGATGGCGATCGCCACCGGTGTTTGTACCGCATTCCCCGCGGTCGAAGCCTCGGCGAACCCCGCAATCTGGCTGCGCTCGCCGAACAGCGCCAGGCCCAGGACCCCGGCCAATCCAGTCAGCAACGCCGTCGCCACCCCCAACGTCAGCCCGCCGAGGAGGACCTCCCGATCCCCGAACACCGAAAGGTCCATCAATGTGCCCAATGCAAACGCAAAGAACGGGATGGTGATCGTCTGGCCGGGCGCGAGAAACTTGCGGATGTCTTCGTCCAGGTTGCCCAACAGCATGCCGATGCCAATGGGCAGAAAGACGCCCAGAAACGCGGCCACGGGGAACGCGGTGTCGGCCAGCAGCCCCGTCGCGCCGAACACCGCCAGACCGATGAGCGTGAAGAGCGGCCCGTCATTCAGCGAGAGAACCGCAACTGCACCGACATCGGACTTGTTGCCGTACTCGCCGGTGAGCGCCACGTACATGCCACCATTGCTGTTGGTCATTGCCGCGATGATCACCACCACCGACAGACCAAGCACACCGTCCATCGGATCATCGGAAACCAGGGCGAAGATCGCCGCCGCGGCCAGGCCCGTGCCATACTTGGCCAGTGTGACGATGGTGCCCTTCTTCAGGGCCCGTCCGCCCACGCGCAGATTCATCTGGCTGCCGGCACAGAACAGAAAAAGCGCAATCAACGTTAGGATCGCCGAAGGCGAAAAGAGCGCCGAGAAAAAGCCACCCATCTTCAGCACTTCATACGTGCGTTCGTACACGATCTCGCGCTTGAAATCGCCGGTTTCCGGGTCGAGGACCGGCCTGAACGTTTCCTCGTCGATGACGAACTTGGTCTTCGGCTCGCCCGTCTTCTCGTCGAGCACGGGCACGCGCTTCTCCCGATAGATGATCTCGCGCTTGGGCTCACCGGTCTCCGGGTCGATCACGGGCTTGAAAGTCTTCTTGTCCTGGACGATCCTCGTCTGCGGCTTGCCGGTTTCCTTGTCGAGCACGGGAAACTCCAGCGGGTCGCCCGTCTCCGGATCGCGCTCGACCACGTACCCGACGGGCTCTGCCTGCACAGCTTCCAGCACCGCCTGCACCGGCGCGAAGTGCTGTTGGTCGAGCGTGTTCACCAGCGCCCCCAGCAGCAGCGGAATCACCATCAGACCGCCGGGCACTTTCTCGATCGTCTTCTTGATTCGCATAGGCCATCACTCTGAATAGAGAACTGAAGGGCGACTCCTAACGTGGGACCGGCCGCCGGGCGGATCGAAGTGATCCAACGTCCCCGCCCGGCGAAAAGCTTCAGTCTAGCGGAACTGCTTTCCCGGTGGAAGTTTGCGCGCCACACCACCGCCTCGCGCAACGCGGCGGCCGCGAAAACCGGCCATGTTTTGCGCGCGCGGCGGCACCGAAAAATCGGGAAATCCGCCGCGTCGGTCAACTCTTTTTACTCCCGGCCGCAGCGCCACTTGCATCGCCGACACCGCCGAAAACGCGCCATCCTGCGCGCGCCAGGGCGGCCCTTCGAACCAGTATGGAAGGGCCCTATCCCCAGCCCGACGCGCACGTCGGCTCCGGCCCTCGCGACCTGCGCCGCCGCGTTCGACACGCGGCCCCATCCGAACCACCGGCTTCATGACAATCCTTGCTACGGACCCGATCCCACCATCACCCGGAACCGGCCGAAAACGAATGAAGACGAGCCAAACCAAGCAAAACGGCGCGAAACGGAGTGAAAAAGCGTGCATTTTTGATAGTTCTATGGCCTTTATCATTATGAAATCGCGCATTCACCCCCACTCACACCCCATACACGCGGATTGCCCCTCGTGCGACCTAAGCCTATCGCGCCACGCTTCATCCGCCGCACCGCGATCATGCAGAAATTGCTGCCGCGCAGGTCGATCAACGGCGGTTGCGCCGCATCCCCGCCAGCGCGCCCAGGGCCATCAGGCTCAGCGTGCCCGGCTCGGGAATCTGCGCCATAAGCGTCTGCGCCATCGCCGGGTCGGGCAGGCCATTGACGGCCATGGTCGCATCGTCCACGCCCACGACGCCGTCGGCATTGAAATCGCCGTCGGCCCAGCCGGCGCCGGTCAGACCGATGTTGGCCACCGCAGTCGCCGCTTCGGCGAACGTGATGTCGCCGCTGAGGTCCAGGTCGCCGGCCGCGGTGCCGAGGATATCGCCGATCAGCACGTTCAGGTCGCCCAGGTCGATCGTCCCGTCGGGATTGATGTCATAGAGGACGTCGGTGCTCGACCGGCCGATCGCCGCCATGAGCATATCCACGTCGTCCACCGTGGTATCGTCCGTCGCGTCGAAGTCGCCGGCGACCCAGCCGGGCATCACCACTTCCGCCCGGCCGGTGGCCAAGTTGCTCAGCCGCACGCTGTCGAGCTTGCCGCCGCTTGCGCCGACCGAGATGCCCAGGTTGTTCAAATCATCGCCGAAGACATCGACACCGTTGAGCGTGATGTCCGCCGCGCCCAGTTCCGTCAGGTCCGGGTCGATCCAGATCTCGACCGCATCGGCCGTCCCGGAGGCGTTCATACTCAACTTCGCCATGATCAGGTGCGCCTGTCCCGCGACGTGGACCGGCGAACCCGCTTCGCCCACGATCGTGCCGTTGCTGTGCATCAGCACGAGGTGACCATCGGCGTTGAGTCCGACATAGGCGTCGCCGGTACCGTCGCCAAGATTCTTGTCGAACCACACCAGTGCTTCCTCACCGCCGCCGAGGGCATCAAGTTGCACCAGCGCGCTGAACCACACCTCGCCGCCGATGCCGCCGCGGATGTCACGGGTGGCGATGTAGCCGTTCTTCGCCCCGCCCGCGTCACTCGCGCCGCCGCTGTCGCCGATCGAAAGCCCGTTGCGGTAGCCCGTCGCGGCATAGCCGAGCTCCGCGGCCGGCCGGTACTGCGGATCGCTGCTATCGGCCGACCAGATGTCCTCCCAGCCCGGGGCGATGTAGCTCATCCGCTCCAGTCTCCCGTCCGCCCCGCCGTAGTTGAACTCTTCGGTCATGGTGCCGACGAACGAGCCGTCGCCCGGTTCGGTGGTGGTGAGAATCGCCCCGTACTGGCGCAGCAGTTGCTGCAGCGCGGCCCGATCCACGCCCTGCACACTCGTCTCGCCGTCGATCGCCAGCGCTGCGGCCAGGCCGGCCGCCTGCCCGGAGATCATGAATACCGGCTCCATGCGCATCGAACCGTACGCGATGTGCGTGGCCGAGAAGGCGCTGGAGACCAGCAGGTTGTCCACCTCCGCCTCCTGCGGCGTGATCGATCCGTACGCGATCGAGTACGCCCGCGTGTCGCCGCCCAGCCAGAAATTGCCCTCCGCCTCGGCCATGCCGTCGGCGCGGATATAGCGGTGCGTATTGTGCGAATCCATCGCATAGCTGCCGATGCCGATCTCCTCGCCGGCCGGCACATCGACCGGGCTGCCGAAGTCGCGGGTGTTCAGTTCGGTCATGATGTATTCGCCCACCATCCGCCGGGCTTCACGCACGTAGATCTGGTGCGGGAAGTTGGCGTTGTCGGTGAATTCATCGTCGGCCAGGCCCCACTGGTTCATCTGGCTACCGAGCTGCGGATCGTTGGCCAGGAAGTGGAGGAACTCGAGCGTGTAGCGGATGTGCTCCTTGATGATGTACTCGCGCTCGACGTCACTCGCCTCGGCGTAGTTCACCGTATTGCCGGTGGCGGGCACGTAAACGTCGTAGTTGCCGCCGATGTAGTCGGTGCTCGTGGGGCCCCAGTTGTTGATGTCGTTCTTGCCGCCGCCGACGCCCGTGTTCAGGCGGATCATCTCGCCGAGCTTGTTGCCGGTCTCGTCGGCGAAGCGATTGTGCAACTCGAATCGCGTGGCGATGCCGGGTTGATCGATCACATCCTGCACGCCCGGCTTGGCGAAGAATGTGGACCACGGCACCTTGATCCCGCTGTTCGTGCTCATCGTGAGGCGGTAGTTGTACGCCTGGAGGCGATGGTCGGCGTCGCCGTTGTTGCCCACGGTCGAGGAATAGTGAATCCCCGGCAGCAGGCCCGAGCCCGGGTTGCCCGGCACGACGTACGGATCGACATCCGCGTTATTGTCATCGAAGTCATGCTCGCGCGTCTTGTCGTAAGCAATGCCGTTGAAGGTCTCTCCGTACTGGCTGCGCGCCTCGCGGCCGACCACGTACCTCGCCCCGGCCGCGGCCATCAGGTCGCCCTCGTAACCCGCGTCGATGAAGGTCTTCGCGTTGAACGTCTTGCCGCTTTTCGTGGTGATCGCGTTGATGGTCGACCCGGTCATCGAGACGCCGCTGTTGCGGTCGAGTTGTTCGAGCCTGAAGACGTCCACGCCGGCCTGGTCCACCATTTCATCGAACACCACTTCCGCGTTGCCCGGCGTGAAGCGCCAGGAACCGGAGGTCTGGCCCTTCTGCTGAAGCCTTCGATAGAACTCGTAGCTCGTGCCGCCGACAGTGCTGCCGTCGCCGATGTCCGTCGCCCCGAGGCCGGAACTGCTCATGCCGCCCAGGTGGCTGACGTAGCGCCCCGGCGCGCCGGCCGTCTCGAGATCGAGCGTATACACGCCCGGATCGATCAGCGCCACCGACTTGCCCAGCCGCGCGGCCTGAACCGCCGCGGTCACACCGCCCGAAGTGCCGCCGTAAACGACGACGTCAAAGTCATACGTCTGAGCGCCGGCGGACCCGCCGGCCAGGAAGGCGCAGGCGACTGCGGCAAGAGGTACGAAGGAGAATCGAAGCGCATTCATGGGCGTCTCTCGTTGGGGGATGTCAATCGTTGCACGCTTGGTCGCGACCGCGGTTCGCCGGCCCGGCCCCGCACTCAAGAAACGGAGCGGACGACCTTCCAGCCGCCCGCTCCCTGTGTTCTCGCATCACTTCAACTGCTCAAGGCAGTCGCATCACTTGTTGCGCCGACGCAGCATCACGAGCCCGCCAAGGCCGATCAGCGCCAGCGACGCCGGCTCGGGCACCAGCGAGATTTCCACGGTGTTCAGGAAGCCGCGGAGCTGGTCATTGTCGGGCTTCTGACCGGCCGGGAAGTCGCTTTTGCGGATGGTTCCATCAGTGGCGATGGCCAATGCCTCGCCGGCCGCGATCTGCACCTGGAAGGCGACGTATGTATCGCCGGCAGTCCAGGCGTTGCTAAGCGGATCAGCGTCAAACCTGCTTTGCTCAGTGTTTGTCATGTGCTGGTCTGGCGTGAAAGCGAAGGTGGTCGCACCTGCCAGAATCGCGCCTGCATACACATCGTACTCGTCCCAATCAGCGGTCGTGGGGTCAACGTTGGTGTTGCGTGCCGTCACGTACACGTCGTAGAGCCCGGGTGTCAGGCCGGTGATTTTGACGCCAACCGCCCCATCTTTGCTTCCGGGGTTGTTGAACACGGCCGATTGGGGACTCCCGGCGTAGAGATCAGTGTTGATCCTGCTGCCGAGGGTATTGAAATTCAGGGTCCCACCGGCCAAGTCAATCACGCCGGTGCCCGAACCCGTCTCGCCGCCCACATCAACCGTCAGCCCGCTGCCGGTGACGGTGTTGTCAGCTCCAATCAACTCCCACGAGCCGGTCAGACCGCCCACCACCTGGCCGGGCGAATTGGTGCCGCCTTCGTTGTCACCGAAGGTCAACAGGAAATCGGCACTGGCGTGGCCGCCAAACACCAGAGCCGCCGCCACCGCCGCGAAGGCAATCCAGTTTCTTTGCATCTTTCGTCTCCTTTTTCTCCAGACGCTCTCAACTTCCCAGAAACAGCGCCTGTGAGGTGCACGCGACCCCACCGTCCTCGAACCGCTGCCCCATGTTTCCTTCATTGTGCCACGGGGCACGGCCCATTGCTTGACCAAACGCGTTGTGTTCTTATACTTTTACGCAGAATCCGATACCGTCTGCGACGAGCGACCTGCGATATGCCGCCCAGACTTGGCAACACCCCAAACAACAGACTTAGAACGGTGACTGTAATTGTCGGTGTATACGCTGGTTACGCGCAACGAATTGTCGACGGCATCATCGACTACGCCGAGCGCGAGCGATTGTGGGAATTCGACTTCATCCGCGAGTTGGCGGACTTCCCCATGGCGGGGTTGAGTCCGAATACGTGCGGCGTGATTGCCGAATTGCGAACCGACAGGCACATCGCGCAGGCCACCGGCTGGGGTGTGCCGGTTGTCGCAATATCGAGTATCGAGTTGCCCGGAATCGTCACCGTCGTGGCCGATAATCCTGGTGTCGGGCAGTTGGCCGTGCGCTACTTCGTGGATCTGGGTTTCCGAAACCTGGCCTTCTACGGGCCCAATCATCAACTCTACGCCAGCCAGCGTCGCCAGGCATTCCTTCGCGCGGCAGGCGAGGTCGGCGGGCAGGCCTTCAGTTTCGACCATGAGACAACCCCGGACTTGCGCCAATGGCTTCTCGACCTGCCCAAGCCCGTGGGCATTCTCGGCGCCGAGGATATCGCCGCGGTGCAGGTGGCCAACGCCTGCCGCGAAGTGAACCTGGCGGTGCCCGAGCAGGTGGCCGTGCTCGGCGTCGACAACGATGAGCGACTCTGTCGCATGGCCACGCCCCCGCTTTCCAGTATCGATCACGGCACCGAACAGATCGGCTTCCGCGCCGCCGAGACGCTTGACATGATGATGCGCGGCGAGACGCCGGCGTCCAGTCTCATTCGCATCCCACCCCAGCGCGTCGTCGTGCGTCAATCCACCGATACGCTGGCCATCGAGGACCCCTTCGTCGCCCAGGCGCTGCGGTTCATCCGGGAACGCGCCTGCGACGGCATTTCGGTCGACGATGTCGTCGACCAGCAGACGTGTTCGCGCCGAACACTGGAGAACAACTTCAAGCGCACGCTCGGCCGCACCATCCATGAGGAGATCACACGCGTTCGCCTCGACTACACCAAGCATCTGCTGGCCCACACCGACCTGGCCATGTCGGACATCTGCGTTCGCACCGGCTTCAACTACGCCTCGCGCCTGTCGCGCATCATCAAACAGGAAACCGGCCTGACCCCGCTTCAGTACCGCCGCACGCACCGGCAATGAAACCCACGCATCATCCCCGTCGCCGGCAAGGGTGAGGACCGTCACAGACTGCCCCCCTTCCCAGTGAACCGAGGACCATATGAAGAGAACGCTCCCGCTTCGCCTCGTGCTTTCGCGCCCGCGCCCCTCCGGGCCTTCACCAGCAACTGGGCGGGGAGGATTCGAACCTCCATCGCCTGGACCAAAACCAGGTGTCCTACCTTTAGACGACCACCCATTCATGCGCCGGGACGGAGTCGAACCGCCAAAGCCACAAGAGCGAGAGAACTACAATCTCCTGGGCTCGCCACATGCCCATGCCGGCGCGTCCGCGATGCGGCCACTCAATCAGGGGGGTGGGATTCGAACCCACTTCCTCGGCGCCACAGACCGATGTTCTACCCGCATGAACTACCCCCTATCCCCACCCGCGCACTGCGGGCGAAAAGCAATCCCCGGAAGCCTGTGCGCCGGCAACAGCCGCAAAGACAGGCGAGACGTCTCCGCCGCGCCTGTCCGGTCAATGACAGCGAAATGGCTCGGGCAGGATTCGAACCTGCACCGCACAGCTTCTAAAGCTGCCGCCTCTTCCAGTTGGGCTACCGAGCCGACGAGGAAAGCCATTGCGGCGAGCTGCCGCGCTGTGTTCCGACGGAGACGACCACCGCCTCCGATCGTCACGCCGCAATGAGCCTTCCCCGAAATGGCGGCGGCAGGATTCGAACCTGCGTCGCCCGGCTTATGAGGCCGGCGCTCGGCCACTGAGCTACACCGCCGATCGCGCTGTCCTGTTAACATGCATCCACGCGCTCCTTCCGGCGCAACACCCCGGAGCCTTCACCATGCACATGCGCCAACTCGGACAGAACGGATACACCGTCAGCGAAGTCGGCCTCGGTTGCTGGCAATTCGGCGGCGACTTCGGCCCCATGACGGAAGACACGGCCACGGACATTCTGCGAACCGCCGTCGACCGCGGCATCACCTTTCTCGACACTGCGGATGTCTACGGCGGCGGGCGCAGCGAGCAGATCATCGGCCGCTTCCTGGCTTCGTGCGACACGCCGCTGACCCTCGCCACGAAGTTTGGTCGCGGCGACGGGGTGTACCCCGATGGCTACACTGCCCAGGCCATGCGCCAAGCCGTTGAGGCATCGCTCGAACGTCTCGGCGTGGACGCGATCGACCTCCTGCAGCTTCACTGCGTGCCGACGCAGGTGCTGCAAGACGGGTACGTCTTCGACTGGCTTCGCGATCTGCAGGACGCCGGGCTGATACGCCACTTCGGCGCCAGCGTCGAGAGCGTCGAGGAAGGGCTGATCTGCCTCGCGCAGGAAGACCTGCTCGCGCTGCAGGTGATCTTCAACATCTTCAGGCAGAAACTCGCGACCGAGTTGCTGCCGCAAGCGATGCAGCGCGGCGTGGGGATCATCGTCCGTCTGCCCCAGGCCAGCGGCCTGCTCGCCGGCAAGTTCGACACGCAATCGACCTTCGCCGAGACCGACCACCGCAACTACAACCGCGACGGCGACTACTTCAATGTCGGTGAGACCTTCGCCGGCCTGCCCTTCGAGAAGGGCGTGGCACTCGCCGATGCGATCAAGCCGCTGACGCCCGAAGGCATGACCATGGTGCAGATGTCGCTGCGATGGCTGCTCGATCACGAGGCCGTCTCGACCATCATCCCCGGGGCAAGCTCGCCCGAGCAGGCGGCCGCCAACGCCACCGTCTCACAACTGCCCCCGCTTCCCGAGCAACTGCATCAGCAACTGCGCGAACACTACGAGACGAACGTCCGTCAACACATCCGCGGCCCGTACTGATCGCCGCGTGCGGGGAATACATGGATGCTCCACTTGTCAAAGAACACATCGCGCAACGATCGCGCACCGCGTAGCGCGGCTGTATCGCTTGCCGTCATTGACCGTTGTCAACACCCCTGAAACGAAAAAAACCCGCAACTTTTCGGGCTGCGGGTTCGGGGTTCCGATCTCATGTGTCACTCAGGTGACACCCCGTGCAGCCCTTTCGGTCGTACCGCGATTCGCCTGGAAATCGACGTGAATCGGATACCACGCCAACATCGACGACAGCGCACGACCGCTCGCCCGCGTTTCGCAGGCGAGCGTTATGCGTACGAGTTGGCGCTTCGGACTGCTCATTGCTTTCCTTCTCGAGCCGTTCGCGGCTCGACTTGAGCCAGACAACATAAATCTCTTTCGTCCCAAGTCAAGGGGTTTCTGTGTTTTTCACGGCGTTTTCTTCACTTTTTTCTTCGCGCTTACGCGCGGCTTGCTCGTCCAGCGCCGCGCGCCGGCCATCCAGCCACTGCAACATGGCGGCCGTCTGCTTCTTCCCGAAGAGCCAAGTGTGCCCCTTGCCTTCCACGTACTGCACCGTCAGCGGTGGACCGTCCTCCTTCCACGCTTCCTCCGCCTTTCGCCACAGGCGCGAGCCGCCATCCCTGTCGCCCACCAGCACGAACATCGGCGTTACCTCCGCACCTTTCTCGGGCAACTTCATCATCACAGCCTTGCCCTGTTCGGAGTACACATCCATGTCCAATGGATACGCCGCGTCGAGCACCAATCCACCGAACTGTTCCGGGTGGGCCTCCCACAACGTCAACGCGACTTGCCCGCCGGCGCTGTACCCGAGCAGAATGGGTCGCTCGGCATTTATCCCGTCGATGCCGCGCACCGCGCGCAGTGTGGTCAGAACCTTCGCGATCTCCTCGCTCGTCCAGCCGCGCCATTGCTTCTGCGTGAAGACCAGAAGGGCGAAGCCGTGCCGGACCAACTGCGGGGCCATGCGCTCGACCGTCTCGTTCATCGAGCCGCCGGCCGGGTGCAGCCACACCACCAGCCGTTGCGGCTGCTTCGCGCTTGCTTCGGGGGACATCCGCAGACGCCATCGCAGTCCGTCCTTCGGATCGCCTTCCTCCGTGCGAACGCCCTCCAACTCGATCGGCCGACTGTACGTCCCGCGCCGCCGCGCTTCGGCCGCCTCCTGCGCGAGCTTGATGATCGCGGCCAGTTCCTTCCGCGTGCGCAGTGGATCCAGCAGTTTCTCGCTCATCAGCCGATCCACATCGCCAAACCCCTGCTCAACGGCCAGCCTCAAGCCGGCCAGCGCTTCGTCTTCTCGCTTCATCTGCGTCAGGCAGCAGGCCATCCAGAAATGGCTGTTCGGCGCCCGTCCGGCAAGGGCTATCACTTCGCGGTACTTGTCCACCGCCGCGCTGTACTTCCCTGCTTCGCGCAGCTTGTTCGCCTCGGCGAACGTCGCCACCGCCTCGCGCATCCGCCGGATCTGCTCGTCGCGGCTCGGTTGCGTCGACTGCTCCGACTCGTCCCCCCCGCCCGGCGTCCCTGCGCCGCCCATCGCCGCGCCAAACACGACTGCACCGGCCAGCATCCAAGCCCCGAGCACCTTCCGACGGTCTGATCGCATGGTCATTCCTCCTCTGATTGCGTTCGCAGATACGAAAACGACGCCGGTCGGCAGCGGCCACCTTCACGAAAGCGCCCACCATGCGCCGGAAAACCACCCGATACGCGATACGACGCAAGACAATACGCGTCCGTGGGCGTTCGTTACAGGAACAGACACCCAGCAGGAGCCATCAGATGTCACGTAGGCCGGCCTTGTCTCTCGCACTCGTATGCCTCGCCTTCCTTTTTTCCCCTCTGCCGCGACAGGCGGATGCGTCACCGAAGGGCGTGAAGGACGCGACCAAAGCCATGGCGAGCAAGGACGTCGCCACGCGGATCGAGGCCGTCCGCACACTGGCGCAGGCCGGGCCCGCCGCGAAGGCGGCTATCCCCCAACTCGTTGATGCACTCGACGACGAGTACTGGGATGTTCGCAAAGGCGCCGCCGCGGCGCTCGGGGCGATCGGCGAAGACGCCATTCCCGCGCTCGTGCCGCTGCTCGAGGAAAACTCGTATTGGCGCTCGCGCTACGCCGCGGAAGCCATCGGCCTGATGGGCCGCCAAGGCGCCCCGGCCGCCGAAGCCCTGAGCAGGACACTGGCCCACAAGGATTGGGAAGTGCGCATGTGGGCGGGGTGGGCGGCGTCGCAACTGGGACCCGACGCCGCGCCGGCCCTCGACGCCCTGACCGAGATCGTCGAGCGGCAGGACGGCCTGGACATGGTCTACGCCACCCGCGCCATCGCCGCGATCGGCCCGGACGCCGTCTCGGCCGTGCCGGCGCTCGAGCAGGCGATGTCGCGCGGCAACGGCGAGGCGCTCGGTGCGCTTATCGCCGTCGGTGATGAAGGCGTCAACGCCATCGGGCGCATGCTCACGGCCGCCGACAAGAACCAGGCATGGATGGCGATCGAAGGCCTGAAACGCGCGGGACCCGCCGCCGCCCCCTTCGTCCCGCAACTGATTCAGCACGTCAAGCAGCCGCGCGATCAGTGGTTTTGCGCCAACGCGGCCGAAGCGCTCGGCGCGATCGGTCCGGAGGCCGGCGACGCGGCGAACACGCTCGTCGACGTGATGACCGGTCACAGCTACGCCGACGCCCGGCGCAAGGCCGCCGCGGCGCTCGGCAGGATCGGCCGGCGCACCCCCGCCGTACGCGACGCGTTGCGCGAGGCGACCAAGGACAAGGACGCGGGCGTCGCCGCCGCCGCGAAAGAATCGCTCAAGCAACTCCAGGCGGACGAAGTGAAGTCCTAACCACCGTCCCCGGCCAGCGACTCAATGTAGGACAGGTCCAGCGCGCCCTTCGCTCCCCAGCCGCGCTTGCCCTTTGGAATCTCTGGACGGAACTGCTCGTAAAGCCCGTACGCCTCGTCGGCCAGTTCTTCTTCACTCAAAGCCGAGGAAAGCGTTTCCATGGCCGACCGGACCGCATCAAGATCGTCGCCGAACTTGCTTTCCAGGTACCGCCGCACGGCGTCCGGATCAATCGGCTTGTCCTTCACCACCGCGCGAATGCCATCTTCGGTCTGCTTACACGGCACGGCGCGGCCGCAGACCTCGATCCACAGTTCCTCGCCGAGCTTCGCCTTCGGACGCTTGCCTTCCGGCGTGTCCGACGGCTTCACGATGCCCAGCCGGCGCGCCTTCGCCTGCGCATTCAGCCCGGCCACCGCCTTGCCCATCGTCAGCGCCTCGTCCTCGTCGTACCCGAGTTGCCCGGCCACCACCGACGCCCAGAGCGTCAGCACCGGCGCACGGTTGATCTGGATCTTCTTACCTGCCATGCCTGCTCCATCATGCGTCGGCGGACACAACATTCTATCGGGCCGCGTCCGGGGGGCTTCGATTGCCGCTGGTCCGGTCCATCAATCGGCACTAGAGTCTAGCGAGGTACATTGTTACCCTCATGCATCAGAGCAGCAATCGCTCTTCATCCCGCCAGGCGCCGCGACCGGAGGACTTCATGCGGGCTCGTGACAGACACAGCAGGTTGGCCGCGGTGATGCTCGCGTTTGCGGTGCTGGTCCTCAGTGCGCCGGTGTCGGGCGAATCGAAGCCGAAACAGGACACGTCGGAACAGAAACCAAAACCGCCCGTCGAGCGGATTGACCGGCTCATCGAGCAACTCGGCGCGGATCGCTACGCGGCCCGGGAAGACGCGATGATGACGCTTTACGACGTCGGACTCGTCGCCGTGGATCGCGTACGCCGCACGCACGAGCAGACGGAAGACGCGGAGATCGAATGGCGGTGCGAGCGCCTGCTCGAGTGGTACCGTGACCTGAGTGTCACCAAGCAACTGGCGGCGCTCGAGCGCGGCGAACTCGATGCCGCCGATGTCGATCTGCCCGGCTGGCAACGCCTGCGCCGACGCATGCCCGACTCGAAGGGGCTGAGGCAGTGCTACGCAGACATGCTGCGGGCCGAGCGCAAGTTGCTCGAGACCGCCGACAGGACACCCGCACGCGCCGGGCAGATTCTCTACGAACGTGCCAAACAGATGCAGCGCGACATCGCGATGCAGGGCTCGGTCAGCGCCGGAACGTTGACGGCCGTGCTCTTCCTCGCTGCCGAAACCGACGTCAACGTGCAGGACCGGGCGGGTAACTACGTCAGCGCCGCCTTGCGTTACCTGGGGTCAACCCGGATCAACAAGAAGACAAGAGACAGCTTCGAGAGCAAGGTGCGCAAGCAACTGCTCGTTGACTACCTCACCCGCGACAACGCGCCGAACACCCTGTACACCCGGATGTCGCTGGCGCTGACCCTCGGCATGGAACAGGAGGCGCGCGCCTTGGCGCTGTCGGCCATCAATCAGAAGGGACTCGCCCCCTCCATCCGCGGCCGCGCCGTCATGGCCCTCGGCGCGATCGGCGGCAAGAAGGACATCGCGCTGCTCGAGCCCATGCTCGACGACAAGACAGTCGTGATGCGTCGATCGGTGAACCGGAAGAAATACAACATCCACCTCGGTGATGTCGCCCTGGCCGGACTGCTGCGCCTGACCAACCAGCGCGCGGAGGATTACGGCCTGCACTCCAGCGTGACCCGCTCGACGTCCTTCTCCTACCACAGCGTCTACTTCCAGAGCGAAAAGGCCCGCGCCGACGCGATCAAGAAGTGGCGTGCTTACCGCGCTGAAATGTTGAAGAAAGAGAAGGCGCAGGAAGAGAAGGAAGGGCGCGCAAACGAGGCCGAAGAGAAGAAGCCCGCCGACTGAACCGCGCACCGCCGCGGAACCGTCAGCACACCTTCGCCACCGCCGCAAACTGCGCCACCCAGCGGTCGAAGCCCTCCCGCATCGTGATCAAGTCCTCCGTTCGCTGCGACGCGAGATTCGCTTGCTCACACGGATCAGCCGCGAGATCGAACAGACCTTCGGTCACACCATCGGGCATGTTGCGGACGTACTTCATGCCGCCCCGGCGCGTGGCGCACTGGTCACGCATCGTCCAGAACACATCGCGCGCCACCGGCGGCTGCAGCAGACTTTCGCCCTCAATGCCATCGCGGGCCAATCCCGCCGCCTCGTGCAGCGTCGCCGTCAAGTCCAGCGAGATCGCCAACCGGTCATCAACGCCCACACCCAATCGCCGCGGCCAGTGAACCAGCGTCGGCACCCGGATGCCGCCCTCCCAGAGTGTGCCCTTGTGTCCCCGCAGTGCGCCGTTACTCCCCATGTTCGCCGGCGTGCCGTGATCCGATGTGAACACGAACAGCGTCTGCTCTTCGAGCCTCGCCTGGTGCACCGTATCCATCAGCCGGCCGACGCCCTCGTCCAGCGCTTCCAGCATCGCGCGGTACACGCCGGCATCGCCGTGATGCTTCCCCAGCGTCGGTCCTACCTCGCCCACCGTGCGCTCCGCCTCGCCGTCCCGCGTCTGGTACGGGTAATGGGGCGCTTCGTGACCCACGTAGAGGAAGAATGGCCGATCGTGATGCCGCCAAACGAACTCACATGCATGGTCCGTAATCAGGTCGGTGGTGTACCCCGCCTCTTCCACATGCCCCAGTCCATCCCACCAGTCATAGCAACCTGCCTGGTCCACCTTCGAGTGGTAGTCGATGTTGCCGGACATGTAGCCGCGGAAGCTGTCGAACCCGAAGCGCAGCGGATGGTGCGGATCGCCGTAGCCAAGATGCCACTTGCCGACCATGCCGGTCGCATACCCCGCGTCGCGCAGCCGCGCCGCCACCGTCACCGCGTCCATGGGCAACCCCGTGTGCCGATGCCCCTTGGCCGACACGACATGATCGATGCCGTAGTGATTCTGGTATCGCCCCGTCAGCAAGGCCGCGCGTGTCGGGCTGCACACCGCGCCGTTGGAATGGAAGTCGCTGTACACCATCGACCGACGCGCCAGTTCATCCAGGCGCGGCGTAACACTCGGCGCTTCCCGCCCGCCGGTGAACCCGACATCCCCAAAGCCCAAGTCGTCACAGATCACCACGATGATATTGGGTTGGCCTGCCATGCGTTACGATGTTAGCAAACACCGCGGCCGTGCGGCGATCAGCCGGAAGACCCGCCGGATTTGACCATGCGCATCATCCTCATCTCGGTCGGCAGCAGCGGCGACGTGCTGCCCATGGTGGCCATCGGCGCTGAACTGCATCACCGCGGCCATGACGTGCACATCTTCGCCAGCCCCTACTTCCAGCAGGAGATCGAGGCCGCCGGCCTGACCCTCGTGCCGCTCGGCACCATCGACGACTACCTCCAGGGCATCCGCGACCCGCGCCTATGGCGGCCGACCACGGGCTTCAGCTACATCGCAAGCAAGTTCATCGCCCCCAACATCCGCAAGCTCTACGAGCAGGTCGAATCGCTGATCATCCCCGGCCGGACCGTCGCCGCCGGGCCGGTGCTGGCCATCGGCGCGCGCCTCGCCCACGACGGCCTCGGCCTGCCGCTGGCAACCGTCACGCTCCAGCCGTGCGTCTTTCGCAGCTTCGTCGATCCCGCCTACTTCGGCATCCCCCTGCCGCGCTGGAAGCCCATCGTCCGCGCGTTCTTCTGGGTCGCCAACGAACTGGTCATCGACCGCTGCCTGCGCGGCCCGATCAACCGCGAACGACGCCGCCTCGGCCTCCACCCCATCCGCCATGTCGAGCCCTGGTGGCACAGCCCGCAGTGCGCCATCGGCCTCTTCCCCGAATGGTTCGCACCGCACCCACCCGACTGGCCGCCGCAGACGGTCCTCACCGGCTTCCCCCTCGCCGACGGCGGCGACACGCAACCGCTTGACCGTCGCCTCGACGACTGGCTCGACGCCGGCGACCCGCCCATCGTCTTCACCTTCGGCTCCGCCATGATGCACGCCCGCAAGCTCTTCGCCGCGTGCATCGACGCCTGCCAGTCCCTCAACCGGCGCGGCCTGCTGCTCACCAGGTTCACCGATCAACTCCCCGCCAACCTGCCCGATACCATCGCCCACTTCGAATACGCCCCCTTCCGCTCACTCTTCCCGCGCGTCGCGGCCCTCGTCCACCAGGGCGGCATCGGCAACACCTCGCAGGCCCTCGCCGCGGGCAAGCCGCAGCTCATCATCCCGTTCACGCACGACCAGCCGGATAATGCCAAACGCGTCGAGCGCCTGAACGCCGGCCTGACGCTCGCCCAGCCCCGCGCAAGCGCCCGCGCGATCGCAGGACGATTGCACAAGCTTCTCACCAATCCCACCTACACCAACGCCGCGCAGGCATGTGCCGCCAAGCTCCAACACCCCGAGCGCGACATCGCCAGAGCCTGCGATCTGGTCGAGTCGCTCGTCGATCAGTAAACTCCCCCCATGATCCGCGACACCTACGACATCATCGTCATCGGCGGCGGCACGTCCGGCGTCGTCGCCGCCACCCAGGCCGCACGCTGCGGCGCATCCACGCTCCTCATCGAAAAGACCGGCATGCTCGGCGGCACCGTCACCAATGCCGGGGTCGCCGCGGTCTCCAGCTTCCACGCCCACGGCCGGCAGATCATCGCCGGCATTGGCTGGGAGTGGGTCGAGCGAACCGCCCGCGCGATGGGCAAGGCCACCGACGACATCCTCCTCGATCGCAAGTCGCACACGCTGGCCCGCGTCAACGGCCCGGTCTTCGCCGCCATGGCCGACAACCTCGTGCTCGAGGCGGGCGCTGACCTGCTGCTGCACGCCATGCCCGTCGCCGCGTCGCGCGATGACGGTTAGTGGACGATTAGCATCGCCACCAAGCGCGGCCTGCGCGACATCAAGGCCCACGCACTCATCGACTGCACTGGCGATGCCAACATCGTCTCCCTCGCCGGCCTGCCCGTGCGCCGCCCGGACACGCTCCAGCCCGGTACGCTCGTCATGCGGCTGGACGGCTACGACCCCGAATCACTCGACCTCGACGCGATCCAGGCCGCCTGCGATCGCGCGATCGAACAGGGCATGATCAAGATGACCGACACCGGCTGGCACCAGGGCAAGCTGGGCCACCTCCTCAGCGGCCGCGGCGCCAACTGCATGCACGTGCCCGGCGTCGACGGCGCGACCAGCGAAGGCCGCACGCATGCGGAGGTCGAAGCGCGCAAGGCCATGATGCGCATCACCGGCTTCCTGCGCACGCAGCCGGGGCTGGAGAAACTGCGCATCGCCTGGACCGCCGCCGAATGCGGCATCCGCGAAACCCTCGTCATCGACGGCCGCGCGGAAGTGACCGCCGACGACTACGTCGCCGGCCGCGTGTATGACGACGCCGTCTGCTACAGTTACTACCCCATCGACATCCACTGCGAAAACCACATCGACTACCGCACCATCCCCGACGGCATCATCCCCACGCTGCCCCTCGGCGCCCTGCTTCCCAAGCGCGGCCGGCGCATCGCCGTCGCCGGCCGCTGCGCCTGCGGCGACCGCGAAGCCAACAGCTCCTTCCGCGTGCAGGCCCCCTGCATGGCCATGGGCCAGGCCGCCGCCGTCGCCGCATCACTCGCCATCAAGCAGGACTGCGACATCCACGAAGTGCCCATCGACAACATCCGCGACATGCTGCGGCAACACAAGGCGATCGTGCCGCCGGATCTGAACTGAACAGATCCGGGTGCGACCGATTCCGGGTGCCAGCGACGATGTGTCTGCTGAAGCCACCCGCCGCTGTTCGGGAGGCATAGTATGGCGCTTGAATTTCAGCTCGACGGCTTGGCAATCCAGATGGTATCCCAAGAGCTTCTCCCAAGCTCGTATGTGCCGTATCTCCAAATGGAGAGCAAGCGTCTGAGTGAATGCCTTGCTGCGCTGGAGAGCTACCCGTTTCTGGGCGCTCTGATGGCGTTCACGCATGGCTGGGAAGAAGACTCGCTGGACCCACTGCTCGCCCGCCCTCACCTGCAGAGCCTCTTTCTTCCTACCACGATCGGAGATGTCACTGCACTGCAGTCCCTAACACAGCTGCGTCAAGTCATACTGGGTGACATCGATCAACAGATTGACTTGAGGCATCAAACGCTACTCGAATCACTTCATCTGGACTGGCGTAATGAACACCAGGGCATCGACGCCAGCCGCCGTCTGCGGGAGTTTGTTGCGTACGGCTTTCTCGAGTCTGGGGAGGGCATCCAGAGCTTGCCAATGTGGCCATACCTGCAACATCTCACTCTGCATGAAGCCAGAATCACGTCACTGAAGGGCATTGAACGATTTGGCTGGTTAAGTCACCTGACGATAACCCATGCGCGGAGACTCATTGACATATCGTCTGTGTCTGGTATGCAGATCCGCAGCCTGTGCCTGGATACTTGTCGACGCCTGAGCGATTGGACTGTACTTGAGAGTCTACGTGAGCTTGAGACACTCGTCTTGGTTCGATGTGGCCCAATTCCGACGCTTCAGTTCCTGAACCGCCTTCCCAATCTACGGCGGCTGGTCTTCAGCGGGACAAACGTCGAGGATGGTAACCTTGAGCCATGCCTGAGACTGAAATCTGTGGTCTTTGACAATAAGCGACACTACTCGCATAGGAGAAAGGACATCCAATCTGGCCCTTAAGCAACGCGGCAAGAGTGCAGCGCGCGGTGCGGGGATGAGGGTCGGCCAAAGTATGTAGCGGCGGTCGACCCCGCAAGCGCATCCGGCCGATTCCGGGTGGCACCGGTGCCACCCGAGACAGGCATTGTGTGTTTGCGGTGGCCACGCGCCGCATGTGCCCCCAAGCCCTTCCGGCGCATGAGGAACGCCGCCCGCGCAGGGCATCGGCATCGTAGGGTGTGTCCAGTACACGAGACGGTCCGCGCCCGGCAACCGAACGACAGTCCCACTGCGACCCGCCGACTTGACCGCACCCCACGGGCTACGTGACGACAGGCCATTGATCCATGAACGCTGCCGCAGTACGCTGGGTCTGACGGCCCGGGAGTGTACGCCAGCCGGGAAGTGCGAAGGTGTCATTCCCATGCAGTTGTGCACGACAAATCGCGTGCTCAATGGAACCATTCACTCAAATGTTCGGTTGGGGATCATGGAGGCACGATGGCAACGATCACAAGCAGGCTCCGCGCACTGCAGAAGAAGGCCAAAGGGAAGGGGCAATGGGCTGTCGTGGCGAGTGCGACGCACCTGTTGGCCGAGGAAGACAATCTCGATGCCCGTATCAACCTCGTTGGATCCATGCACGAGGTCGGGATGTTGAAGAACTCCCTGGCGCCATATTGGGCCACGTGGCGCAGCAACACTGCAGTGCGTCAGTGGACACAGCAATGTGTCGATCGGCTCCAGCAGTCTGATAGCGACTACTGGGCTCTCGCCGCACTCCTGGCACTTCCGATTAGCGAGGTGCAGTCGGTCTTGTCGAGTAGCGCTTTCCAGCTTGTGGCGATCCGCAGCGCGGAGTCTTACAAGGAAGGCCAGTGGCATATCGCGACGTTCTCTCAGAAACCGCTCGATCGGACGCTTGCGCCGGTTATCGAGGTCGGCTGGGATGGCGAGGAGCAAGTCATTGAGGCATCGCGCTGGCGCGCCGTCGTTCTGGACGAGCAGGACGAAGTGGACGGTAGCCTGGTCGGCAAGGGCTTCGGGTCATACTACATGCGCGCCAAGCTGCCCTTTGGATGCTGGCGTATTCATCATGACACGTTCGAGATTAGGGCTGATTGGATCGTGCCAAAGAGCAAGACTGCACTGCGAAACTATCCGTAGACGCCAGAGACGCGAACCATAAGATCAACGTAAAGGGCAAAGCCGGGACGCCCCCGAGCGCATATGCCTTCAAGCCCTTCCGGCGCATGAGGAACGCCGCCCGCGCAGGGCACCAGCAACGCCACCACAAACTACCCCACCACCGCCGCGCCCGCCTCCAGATACCGCTGCAGAAACTGCCCCGTATACGAATCACCATCCGCTGCCACATCCTCCGGCGTTCCCGCGGCCACGACCATGCCCCCACGATCCCCACCTTCCGGTCCCAGGTCGATGATCCAGTCCGCGCACTTGATCACGTCCATGTTGTGCTCGATCACGATCACCGTGTTGCCCTGATCGGCCAGGCGGTGCAGCACATCCAGCAGCTTGTGCACATCCGCGAAGTGCAGGCCGGTTGTCGGCTCATCCAGCACGTACAGCGTGTGACCGGTTGAGCGCTTGCCCAGTTCCGTCGCCAGCTTCACCCGCTGCGCTTCGCCGCCGGACAGCGTGGTCGAGCTCTGGCCAAGCTGCACGTACGACAGGCCGACATCATTCAGCGCTTCAAGCAGTCGGTGAATCGTGTCGAAGTTCTCGAAGAATGCCAGCGCCTCTTCCACCGTCATCGACAGCACATCCGCAATGTTGCGGCCCTTGTACCGCACCTCCAGTGTCTCACGGTTGTACCGCCGGCCGCGGCACGTTTCGCACTCGACAAACACATCCGGCAGGAAGTGCATCTCGATCTTCTTCACCCCCTGCCCCTGGCACGCCTCGCACCGGCCGCCTTTCACGTTGAAGCTGAAACGCCCAGGCTTGTAGCCGCGAATTTTCGCTTCCTTCGTCTTGCTGAAAAGCTGCCGCACCAGGTCGAATACCCCCGTGTACGTCGCCGGGTTCGACCTCGGCGTGCGGCCGATCGGTGACTGGTCCACCTCGATGATTCGATCAATCCCACCCAATCCCGTCACACGATCATGCGCCCCCGGCTTCTCGCGGCTGCCGTGCAGGTGCCGCCGTACCGCCCGCAGCAGGATCTGGTTGACCAGCGTGCTCTTGCCCGAGCCTGACACGCCCGTCACGCAGACGATGCCACCCAGCGGCACGCTGACATCGATCTTCTTCAGGTTGTTTTCCCGCGCGCCCTTGATGACGATGGGCTTGCCGCGCGATACATCGCGCCGCGCGTCCGGCACGGGGATCTCCAACTCACGCCGCAGGTACTTCGCCGTGACCGAATCCGGATGCGCCAGCACTTCATCCAGCGTGCCCTGCGCCACCACCTCCCCGCCGTGCAGCCCCGGGCCCGGGCCGATGTCGATCACGTGGTCGGCCGCGTGGATCGTGTCTTCATCGTGCTCGACGACGATCACCGTGTTGCCGATGTCCGTCAGGTGGCGCAGCGTGGCGATCAGCCGCGTGTTGTCGCGATGGTGCAGGCCGATCGTCGGCTCATCCAGCACGTAGCAGCAGCCGACCAGCCCCGAGCCCACCTGCGTCGCCAGCCGAATGCGCTGCCCCTCCCCGCCGGAGAGTGTGCCGGTGGCGCGATTGAGATTCAGATACCCCAGGCCCACGCTCATCATGAAGCCCAGCCGCGCCTTCACCTCCTTGAGGATCGGCCCGGCGATGTGCTGCTGCTCGCGCGTCAGCTTCAGGTGCTCGAAGAACTCGGTGGCCTGCTCGATGGTCATCGCGGTCACATCGGCGATGTTGTAGAGCCGCCGCTGCCCGAACGACGCGCCCGCGCCGTCCGATCCCTTCCATGCGGCCTGGATCATCACGTGCAGCGCCTCATTGCGCAGCCGCTGGCCGTGGCACGTTTCGCACGGCGCTTCGGAAAGGTAGCCGGCCAGCCGCGCCTTGACCCATTCGCTGTCGGTCTTGTCGAAGCGCCGCTGCAGGTTGGGGATCACGCCCTCGAAGTGCGTGTCGTAGGCCGCCTCGTCCCTGTCGTTCGTCCCGTGCATCAAAATGCGGCGGATCGTCTTCGACAGCTTCTTGAACGGCGTGTGCGGCGAGACCCCGAAGTCGCGGCAGAAGCGGCGGATGATCCGGTTGTACCAGATGTTCATCCGCTTGCCGTTCTTGCGCCACGCTTCCACCGCGCCGTCGGTCAGGCTCCGCTCCGGGTCCGGCACGATCAGGTCCGCATCGAACTCCATGATCGTCCCGATGCCGCCGCACGCGCCGCACGCGCCGTGCGGGCTGTTGAACGAAAACAGGCGCGGCTCGAGCTCCTCTAGATTGCATTCCGGGTGCTCCGCGCACGCGTACCGCTCGCTGAAGATCGCGTCTTCCCACTGGTCGGCCGCGCGGTCGATCAACTGGCTGACGATCACCAGCCCGTCGGCCAGCTTCAGCGACAGCTCCACCGCCTCGTTCACGCGGCTGCCTACCGCGGCGGCATCCTCCTGTGGTTCGTGCTTGATCACGATGCGATCGATCACCACCTCGATGTCGTGCGCCTGGTACCGCGCCTTCTTCGTGGTGAAGGGCGTGCCGTCCTTCAGCTCGCGCAAATCGATCACTTCGCCGTCCACACGCGCCCGGATGCACCCCTGCCGCACGAGGCTTTCGAACACCTCGCGATGGTGTCCCTTCTTCCCGCGCACCACCGGCGCCAGCACCATCAGCCGCGCCCCCTCGTCGTGGGCCATCACCGTGTCGACGATCTGCTCCGCCGATTGGCTGGCGATCGGCTTGCCGCACACGTTGCCCTTCGCATCGCGATGCCAGCAGCGCGGCTCACCAATGCGCGCAAAAAGCAAACGCAGGTAGTCATAGATCTCCGTCGTCGTCGCCACCGTCGACCGCGGATTGTGCGAGGCCGACCGCTGCTCGATGGCAATCGTCGGCGGCAGCCCCTCGATCGATTCGATGTTCGGCTTCTGCAACTGATCCAGAAACTGGCGCGCGTAGGCCGACAGGCTCTCGACATACTTGCGCTGCCCCTCGGCGTAGATCGTGTCGAACGCCAGGCTGCTCTTGCCGCTGCCCGACAGGCCGGTCACCACGATCAGCATGTCGCGCGGAATGTCGATATCCACACCGCGCAGGTTGTGCTCGCGGGCGCCACGAATGGAAATCGCATGCATGGGGGGCATAGACGGATGATTGTACGCAACCGGCGCGGCAAGACCATGACAACAGATTCTCCTCAATCCGCTCAATGAACCGATTCATCCGCCGGCACGCTGCAACTCATGCACGCCGCGTGCAACCGCCGTCCTCACGGGCGGTAACCAAGGGGGACGACCGACAGCCCCGGAGCGAAGACATGCCCGCCGGCCAGACCGACCGCCGCAGAGTCATACTCATCAGCCCCAAGGGCCCGCTCTACCGCAAGCGCGGCGGCATCTTCGGTCGCTCATTGCGCTACATGCCCCTGACTTTCCCCACGCTGGCCGCCCTTGTCCCGCGCGAGCTGCCAATCGACCTGATCTGTCTCGACGAAGCCATCGAGGAGGTCGATCCCGCCACGCTGCAGGCCGATCTTGTCGGCATGACGGTGATCACCGGAAATGCGATGCGCGCCTACGAGCTGTCGCGCGTCCTGCGTTCGCGCGGCATCCCCGTCATCCTCGGCGGGCCGCATATCACCCTCGCGCCCGACGACGCGCGGCCGCACGCCGACGCGATCGTCGTCGGCTACGCCGAACAGACCTGGCCCCAACTGCTGCGCGACTTCGCGGCCGGCGACCTCCAGCCCCGTTACGACCAGCCGCCGGGCTTCGACCTCGCCGATTCACCCCCGCCCGACCGCTCCGTCCTCCCGCGCCGACAGTATGTCACCGACGACGTCTACGAGGCCACGCGCGGCTGCGTGCACAACTGCGACTTCTGCGTCGTCCCCCACGCCTGGGGACGCAAGCCGTTCCAGAAACCGGTCGACCATATCGTCGAGGACATCCGCCGCAAAGGCTCGCGCCGCGTCGTCTTCGTCGACCTCAATCTCATCGCCGACGAGTACTACGCCGCGCGGCTGTTTGAGGCCCTCATCCCGCTGCGCGTCGAATGGTACGGCCTGTCCACCACGCTCCTGTGCGAGCCGCGCAACCGCGAACTGCTCGACCTCTGCGCCCGCAGCGGCTGTCGCGGCCTGCTCATGGGGTTCGAGTCCATTGGCGCGGGCAGCCTGCGCCTGGCGAACAAGGGCTTCAACGACCCGGCCAAGTACCGCGACGTCGTCCGCCGCCTGCACGATCACCGCATCGCCCTGCAGGCCTGCTTCGTCTTCGGCATGGATGACGATGATGGGGGCGTCTTCGATCGCACCGCCGCGTTCACCGTCGATGCCGGCATCGACCTGCCGCGCTTCGCCATCGCCACGCCATTCCCCGGCACCGCCCTGTACCAGCGGCTCGAAGCCGAAGGCCGCATCCTCAGCCGCGACTGGTCGCAGTACGACGGCCAGCACGTGGTCTTCCAGCCCGCGCGCATGACGATCGACCAACTGCAGCGCGGCACGGCCCGCGCATGGCAGGCCGCCTACAGCCTGCGCGGCATCTGGCGACGCCTGCGACGCACCGCCGCGCCGTGGCATGTCGCGCTCGTCACCAACTACGGCTATCGCCACTACGCCAACCATCTCGACCGCTTCTACACTTGCGACGCCATGACCGCCGTCGGCTGGCGCGCCGCACGCGCGGCGGCGACGGCGCAAAGGAGCGCATCATGATCCGCCCCGCGCGCCCGCGGCCCTTCCGCGTCACGCTTATCTACCCCTGCGTCGGGCGCCACGCCGGCATGCGCCGCTACATCCGCACCTGGCTGCTCGAGCCGATGCCACCCGCCATGCTCGCGGCGCTGGCGCCGGATGACGTCGAACTGCGCTTCTACGACGATCGCCTCGAACCCATCCCCTACGACGAGCCGACCGACCTCGTGGCCATCACCGTCGAAACCTACACCGCCCGACGCAGCTACCAGATCGCCAGCGCATACCGCAAGCGCGGCGTGCCAGTGGTCATGGGCGGCTTCCACGTCACGCTCTGCCCCGACGAAGCACGCGAATACGCCGAGTCCATCGTCATCGGCGAGGCGGAAGAGCTCTTTGCGCAGGTCATCGACGACTGCCGCCACGGTACGCCGCGCAAGACCTACCAGGCCGCGCAGCGACCGGCCGCCATCCCGCGCCCCGATCGCTCCATCCTGCGCGGCAAGCGCTATCAGCCCCTCCGACTCATCGAGTTCGGGCGCGGCTGCCCCTACGCGTGCGACTTCTGCACCATCCAAGCCTTCTTCCGCAACACCCAGGTGCGGCGCGATGTCGATCAGACCGTCGCCGAACTGCGCGATGTCACGCGCCCCGGCCAACTCGTCTTCTTCATCGACGACAACATCATCAGCGACATCGACGCCGCCAAAGCGTTGTTCCTCGCCATCGCGCCGCTCAAGCTGCGCTGGGTCAGCCAGTGCTCCATCCACGCCGCGTTCGACGAGGAATTGCTCGAACTCATGCGGCGAAGCGGCTGCAACGGCGTGCTCATCGGCCTCGAATCACTCAGCGAAGACTCGCTGCGGCAGATGAACAAGCCCTTCAACCTGAACAACGGCGGCATCGCCCCGGCGCTTCATCAGTTCAACAAGCACCGCGTCCGCGTCTTCGGCAGCTTTGTCTTCGGCTACGATCACGACACGCCGCAGTCGTTTCTCGACACGCTGGACCTCGCGAAGGAGACCGGCCTCTTCCTCGGGTTCTTCAACCACGTCATGCCCTTTCCCGGTACCCCGCTCTACGCGCGGCTCGAGCGCGAAGGGCGCCTGCGCTACGAGGCCTGGTGGCGCGACGGGACCTACCGCTACAACATGGTGCCCTTCAATCCGACGCACTTCACCGCCGATGAACTGGCGCAGCAATGCCTCGGCGCACGACGCGCTTTCTATGGCTGGCCCAGCATCCTCCAACGCGCCCGGCGAGGCGCCAACCTCGCGGGCTTCATGCGGGCCGCGCAGTATTTCGTCCTCAACGTGATGCACCACAGCGATGTCGACCGTCGAAGCGGCCTGCCGCTCGGGGATGAAACATGGCAGGGACCACTCATCAAAGCATGCTGACCTGCGATGACACATGCCCCGCCGCCGCGCCCGCGCGCACGCTATCCACGCGCGGCCCCGTCGCGTTCCGCCTCGCCGAAGCCCGTGATGACCACGCCATCCGCCGCCTCCTGCGCCAGCCGATGGACGGCCGCATCCGCATCGCCATGCCCTGTGAACCCAGCTACCACCGAGCCGCCGCCGTCGCGAGCGATCGCCATCACACCGCCGTCGCCTGCCACGACCGCCGCGGCCGCATCCTCGCCATGGGCAGCCGCATCGTCCGCACGCTCTGGATCGGCGGACGTCCGCAACGTGTCGGCTACCTCGCCCACTTGCGCCGCGATCGCGATTTCGCCGGCGGCCGCCACCTCCTCGCCGAGGGTTTCAACTGCCTCGCGCAGACCCGTCGATCCGACGAACTGCCCTTTGACCTCACCGCCATCTTCACCGACAACGCCCTTGCCCGCCGCCTGCTCGAGCGCCAACTGCCCGGCATGCCGCGCTATCGGCCGCTCTTCAACTACACCACCCACGCCATCCGCGCCGGTCGACGCCGACGCCTGCCGCGCGGTATTCGCGTCGCCCGCGACGCCGACCTCCCGCAACTCATCGATCTGCTCGATCGCTTCGCCCGCCGTCACACCTTTGCACCGCACTGGTCCGCCTTCGCCGCGGATGCCTGGCGCGACACGCCCGGCCTGCGCGCCGATCGCTTCATGCTCGCCGAGCGCGCCGGCCGCCTTGTCGGCTGCCTCGCCCGATGGGACCAGCGCGCCTCTCGCCAGACCATCGTCGACAGCTACAGCCCGCGCCTCACCCGTGCGCGGCCCGCACTCAACACCCTCGCCGCCTTCCTGGGCCAACCCGCGCTGCCCCCGCCCGGGCGGCCCATCGCCATGAGCTACCTCGCCGGCCTCGCCCTCGACGATGATGACTCCGCCTGCATCCGCGGCCTGATCGACGCCCAACGCGCCGCCGCGCTGACAGACGAGCAACCCACCAACACCCTCATCCTCGGCCTGCCTGACCCACACCCCCTTGCGCCCACCTTGCGCCGCATCCCCGCCCGCCGCATGCACAGCACGATCTACGCCGTGGCCCACGGCCGCGCCGACGACGACTGCGACGCCCTGCTTGATCCCCACCCGCCATTCATCGAGGCCGCACTGCTATGAACGCTTCACTCATCGCCACCCATCTGCTGAACCGCCACGATCGCCACGCCATGCGCGGCCTGCTGGCGGCGCACTTCGACGGCGTCACGCGCGACCAGTTCGATGCCGACCTGGCCGGCAAGAACTGGGCCCTGCTGCTGCGCGACTCCGCCGGCCGCCTCGTCGGCTTCACCACCTTGCTCGCCTACCGCCACACGCACGCGAGCGAGGCGCTCAGCGTCATCTACTCCGGCGACACCATCGTCACCCCTGACGCCTGGGGCTCGACCGCCCTCCTGCGCGGCTGGCTCGAGGCCGTGCTCACCCTGCGCCGGCGCATGGGCGGCGGACGCATGGTCTGGTTGCTCATCTGCTCCGGCTACCGCACCTACCGCTTCCTGCCCGTCTTCTGGCGGGAGTTCTGGCCGCGCTTCGACCGGCCCATGCCCACCGATACGCGGCGACTCCTGCACGACCTGGCCGCCGCGCGCTTCGGCAGCGACTACGACCCCCGCACCGGACGCGTCATATTTCCGCGGCCGCAACGTCTGAACAAGCAACTGCGCGTGGTGCCCGAAGGCCGGCGAAGCGATCCCCACATCGACTTCTTCCTTCGGGCCAACCCGCGCCACGCACAGGGCGATGAACTCGTCTGCATCACGGAGATCGACCCGGCCAACTTCACCCTCGCCGGCCGGCGCATGCGACGCGCCGCCGGCCGCGCCACGCAACCGGAACCCGCCGCCGCATGCTGATCTGCACGCTCGTCAACTTCGCCCACGCCCTCGCCACGCGCCGCGCCGTGCGCCGCTTCCACCGCGCGCTCGACGCGCCGCGGGAGGCGCAGGAGCGCCTGCTGATGCGCCTGCTCGCACGCCACGCCGGTTCCCAGTTCGGCCGCGCCCATCGCTTCGCCGCCATCGACTCGCCGCGGACCTTCGCCCGCCACGTCCCCCTCACCGACTACGATGCGCTCGCCCCGTGGATCGATCGCATCCGCGAAGGCCGGCCGCGGGTGCTCACCTGCGACCCCGTCCGCCGCCTCACCCCCACCAGCGGCTCCACGAAGGCCACGAAACTCATCCCGTATACCGACGCGCTGCTCCACCAGTTCAACGCCGCCATCGCCCCATGGCTGGCCGACCTGCGGCGACGGCACCCCGCGCTACGCCACGGCCCGGCCTACTGGTCGATCTCCCCCGGCATCGAACCCCTGCCGCGCGTCGAATCCGCCGTGCCCATCGGCTTCGACAGCGACAGCGCCTACCTCGGCGCGTGGTTCGCCCCGCTCATCGAGAAGACCTTCGCCGTCCCGCACGGCCTGGGCCTTATCCGTGACGTCGACCATTGGCGTCGCCAGACCCTGCGCCACCTGCTCGCCTGCCGCGAGCTGCGCCTCATCTCCATCTGGCACCCGTCGTTTCTCACCCTCCTGCTCGACGCCATGCAGCGCGACTGGGACGACCTGCTCGCCCTCCTCCCTTCGCCGCGCGCCCGCCAACTCGCCCGTTGCGGCCCGCGCCACATCGCCGGCATCTGGCCACGACTCCGCGTGGTCAGTTGCTGGACCGACGCCCACGCCGCCGCCCCGGCCGCCGAACTGCGCCGACGACTGCCGCATCCGATCGCCATCGAACCGAAGGGCCTCGTCGCCACCGAAGGCATCGTCAGCCTGCCCCTCGCCGGCCGCCGCCCCATGGCCGTCACCAGCCACTACTTCGAGCTGCTCGATGATGCCGGTCGCGCCCACCCGATTCACGAAGCCGAAAAAGGCGGCGCGTACGAAGTCGTCATCACCACCGCCGGCGGGCTCTACCGCTATCGCCCGGGCGATCGCGTGCGCGTCACCGGCATGTGCGGCCGCGTGCCGAGCATCACCTTTCTCGGGCGCGGCGACCGCGTGTGCGACCTGGTCGGCGAGAAACTCACCGACGCCTTCGCCGCTGATGTCATTCGCGCCCTCTGCAACGACGAACGCCTCGCCCCAGGTTTCGCCATGCTCGCCCCCGACCACGAAGCCTGCCCGCCCTGCTACACGCTTTACATCCAAGCCGACGGCGCGCTGCCGTCAACCCTGCGCGGCCGGCTCGACACGCAACTCTGCAACAGCTTCCACTACGCCCACGCCCGCCGCCTCGGGCAGCTCTCCCCGCCGCGCGTCTTCCGCATCACCCACGCGGCCAACGCCGCATACCTGGACTTCCACCGCCAGACCGGCAAGCGCCTCGGCGACATCAAGCCCGCCGCGCTCGACACGCACACCGGCTGGACGCAGCGCTTCGAGGGGCAATACGCGCCGGTCGCGGACGATGCCAGGATCGCACGCCCCCTGGCCGGCGCGGTGTAGCGGACGAGCGGCCACCCGCCTGGCGTAGTCGGTCCCCGTCGTGCGCCATCCAGCGGCGCCGCATTCTGGCCCGGTTCACGAGAGGGCGAGGCGTGCTCCCCATCTGTTAGACTGTGTGAAGCCTCTTCCGGAGCCCTCATGCCGCGCACAGCCCTTCTCAAACTCCTCGCCATCGCCGCCGGTGTGCCCATCATCGCGACGGTGTTCCTGATGGTGCTCAGCATCGGCAGCGGAACGAGCGACGACGGCCAAGCCGATCAGCACAGGCCGCAAGATTTCAAACTCGCCGACCTCCCCGACCCGGCCGCCGTCCCGATCCCCAAGCGGGAGGATGGCAGCCATGATTACCTGGCATGGCTCAACCAGATCGCCGGGCATGGCGTGACGCCGGAGAACAATGAGTTCGCCCTCACCTTGCAGGTGATGGACTTCAGCACGGACGACGAGAAGCACGTCGAGCAGTACCGAAAGGAACTCGAATCACGCGGCTACACGTGGCCGCAGTCCTTCCAGCGGTTCGAGGTCGATTATGCCGCGCTTAATGAACTCGTGGAAGCAGGGGAACGGCCGTGGGAGCCCGACCGGTTCCCCAAGGCTCATGCCGCGCTGAACGACAGCGCGGCGGCGCTGGCCATCTTCGTCGAAGCCGGCGAGCGATCGCGATCGTTCATGCCGCTCGTTACCGAAGACGGCGACTACATGGGCGAGGGGCTGTGGCCGGCGCGGAGCACCTATCGTCTCGCGCACCGCTGCCTGATGGCCCGGGCAATGCTCAGCGCCGCGAACGATCAATGGACCGACTGCCGGCGCGACATCATCGCAAGCATGCGTCTCGGCAGACTCGTCACCCAACAGCCCAGTGTCATTGACGGATTGGTAGGTCTGTCACTCGCTTCCGGCGCCGACACTTCACTGCGGCGCCTGATCGAACACGAAATGCTTGACGGCCCCACCGCGCAGTCCTTCCTCCAGGCCATGCGTCAACTCCCGCCGGATGTCCCGCTCAGCCGGGCCATCCGATCGAGCGATCTCGCTATGACGCTATCGGCGGTGAACAGAGCACGTGACGCGCGCACACTGCGTGAACTCTACAACGATGCCAACAACGGCATCGGCGCTGTGCTGACGAATCGCACGCAGAAGCACCTCGACGATGTCCTGCCCGACCACATCGACCCCGCCATCCCCGCGCTCGACCTGCAAGCCATCCATCGCGCCGCCGTCGAGCACTACAACCAGATCGCTAAGGCCTGGGAGATCGACGATTTCGCGGCCGCGGTAAAGCACCTTGACGACATCTACGCCCGGATCGACCGGCAGAGCAAGCGCTTTACTGAAGTCCAGGCACGACTGATTGCCCACGAGACAGGCGAACCGGTTGAGCGCCCATCCGACGGTGAACTGCGCGAAGCGCTCGCGGCCACCCTCGCCACGCTGTTCTCCCCTGCCTACGACGCCGCCTACAAGGCTTGGACCCGGTACCACGCCAACCACGCCATCACACTCACCGCCCTCTCCCTGGCCATCCACCACCACAAGCGCGGCCAGTACCCCGCCTCACTCGCCGCCCTGCCCGACGCCGCGCAGCGAGAAGCGGTCGATCCTTACACCGGCAAACCCCTCATCTACCGCCGCACCGCCGACGGATATCTCCTCTATAGCGTCGGTCCCAACGGTCAGGACGACACGGCCAAGCAGGACAACGATCGCATCAACTTCGACGACGACCTGGGCATCCAGGTCCCCCGCGCGCAAGAAAACCAACAGCCGGCGGAAGATTGAGTGGGGTCGCACGAAGCAGCGCCATGCGCACGAAACGAGCCGCGCCCGTCAGGAAGCGGTCTGCGCGGACTCGCGCGCCCCGCATGATGAACACCACCAGCGCCCGTCCGCCGCATCCGCGCATGGCCGCCGCGCATACAACACATCCCCACACACTGCGCCAAAGACGATAGGTGACGGAAGCATGTTCCCCGGCCCACGCAGACCGGCACCAGTTGCGGAAGAGAAAGCCGCACCAACAACCAGTTAACCAATCCACCAGTTAACCAAAACTCACAGCGTCGCGCTGGTGAACGGCAGCAGCCCCATGAAGCGGGCTCGCTTGATCGCCTGGGAGAGCAGCCGCTGCTGCCGCGCGTTCAGGCCGGTGCGTTTGCGGCCCTGGATCTTGCCGTTCGGGGTCATCAGCCGGCGAAGGACCTCCACGTTGCGGTAGTCCACGTAGTCCGTCCCGTTCGAGGACGTGACCACGATCTTGCGGGGCGGGGCGCCGAATCGCTGGAATTCTGCCATCTTGAGGCTCCGTCTCGGGTTAACAGCCCCCTCTCGCGGCCGTGTCCGCAGGCCGGCGTCGGGGGCGACGGGTTGAGTCGAGCCGCGAATCATAACGGCCCCCGGCGAGGCGGGCAAACGGGGGGAGGCGGGTCTCGGGTCTGGGGTCTCTCGGAAGCCGCGCCAGGTGGCCTCTTCCCGAGACCCGAACCCCGCCGCCGCAACAACCGGCCCGCCCCGCACGTCTCACTCTCAGACCCGCTGTCCACTTCGCCTACAGGAAGGGCCGCCATGTTACGCCAGTACCGACCGATCGCTTTGCTCCTCGCCGCCCTGCTCTTGCTGATCCTGCCCGCCGCGTCTGACGCGGGCGACCTGGACCACCTGGTCCGGCAGCTCCAGTCCAAGGACGTGGACGAGCGCATCGACGCGGCCCGGGCGTTGCGGGACCGCTCGCCGCACATCGACGACGCGATGCCCGCCCTGGCCGCGGCGCTGTCGGACGAATACTTCGACGTGCGCAGCGCGGCCGCCGCCGCCCTGCATCGCGCCGGCGAGAAGTCGGTCGGCCTGCTCGCGGCGACGCTCGAGAAGGATGACTACTACAGCCAGTACTTCGCCTCGACGACGCTGCACTGGATCGGCCCGGACGCGCAGGGCGCGGTGCCGGCGCTGGGCGATGCGGTGGAGTCCGGCGGTCTGGACGTGAAGTGCGCCGCCGCGCGGGCCATCGCGGCCACCGGCGACGCGAGCCAGGTGGGCGACCAGCTCGTCGCGCAGCTCGTGCACGAGAATGCGGGGGTCCGCCGCGCGATGGTCGAGGCGCTCAAGCACGCCGGGCCGGAGGCCGTGCCCGCACTGACCGACATGCTCGACCACAATGCGTTGCCCGTGCGCCTGGCCGCGGCCGAAGCGCTGGGCAACCTCGGCGTCGATGCCGCGCCCGCCGCGGACGCGATGGTCGAAGTGCTTCGCCAGCAGGCGGAGGCCATGAAGCGGCGCATGGGCCCGATGCGCAACGACACCGGCTACAACAAGACCATGCGCAACACCATCCGCAGTCACGCCCTGCCGGGCGCGATCGCGCGGCTCGGCGCGGCGGCGCTTCCCGCGACCATCGAGTGTCTCGACCCGTCCGACCCCGCGCTGGCCCGCTGGGCGGTCAGCGTGGTCGGCCGCATGGGACCCGACGCCGCCCCGGCCGTGCCCGCGCTGGTCGCCCTGTGGCAGTCCCGGGCCGAAGCGCCGTACACGCACCATTGCATGCGCAGCGAGATCGCCGGGGCCATCGGCAGCGTCGGCCCGCGCGCCGCCGGCGCGATCCCCGCGCTGGTGGAGACGTTCATGCAGGTCAAGCCGTCGCGCATGCCGATCAGCTACACGCTCTCGAGCATCGGCAAGCCGGCCGTGCCGGCGCTCATCGCGTTGCTGAAGGAAGACGACGCGGAAGCCCGCCGCATCGCGATCGACACACTCGCCCGCATGGGCGGCCAGGCGAGCGACGCCCTGCCGGCGCTGCGAAAATGCCTGAAAGACAGCGACGAAGCAGTGCGCGGCCGCGCGAAGGCGGCGATCAGTCAAATCGAAGCGGCGAAGAGCGCCGAGTAGACCTCGTCGACCGCGCCCGGACGCCAGTCGAAGATCGCCGAGGAAAACGGGCCTCGCCTTTCTTCGAGCAGCCGCGTCACGCGGGCCACCTCCCCACGGCAGGTGTCCACCAACTCGTCGGGGTAGTCGAACGTGTCGATGTGACGCTCGAACTCATCTTCATCGTCGATGATGATCGCGCTGTTGTCGGCCGGGCGGATCACGTCCAGATCGAGATCCACGCAGCGCACCGCCTGCCCATCCCATTCGGCCGGCGTGGCGATGTTCACGTAGTGCTGGCGCGGCTCCCAGCCGCCGTTCCACATGATGCACAGGTTGTGATGACGGTCCGGCCAGTAGAACCCCATCAGGTGACGCTTGCTCACCCACGTGCCGCGATAGCTTTCCATCACCACGCCCGGCGGCCGGTAGGTGACGACCAGTTCTTCACTCTCGTGCACAACCCGCACCGCGAACCGGTAGTGCAAGCTGCCGTCGTACTTCGTGGTGTGGAGAATCGCGTCACGCATTCATCCGCCTCTCATCGCGTGCCACTGGCGGACAAGCCGCCATTCCCCCGCCTCTTCCCTCCGTCGCTACGTCGCTTCGTCGCTCTCCCCTCAATTCACCTCCACCGCCTGACCCGCCCCCGTATACAAATCCAACGCCCCTTCCAGTTCAACGCGGATCACCGTCGCGTTCTCGTCCAGTTCGCTCTCCGGCGTGTCGATCCACAGCACGCCCGGTAGGTTGATCCACTTCGCCCCGCCGACCTTGCGGTGCGCGAGCTCCCGGCCGGTGCCCAGCACCGTCACCGACTTGATCTCGTTGCGGATGCCCTTCACCGCCACCTGCTCCCACGGCCGGTCGAAGAGGTACAGGTAGACCACCGTCTTGTCCGCGTTGCAGCAAGACGCGCCATAGAAGTGCCCGTGCGGCAGGCCGGCCTGTGTGCCGGTCACGGCCTCCTGGTGCTTGGCGATCCATGCGCCCAGGCCTTCCAGCCGCTTGATCTGCTCCGGTTGCAGCGTGCCGTCTTCGTACGGCCCGACATCCAGCAGCAGCCGGCCGCCCATGCCGATCACTTCGCAGAACATGCGCACGATCTGGCGCACCGACTTGTGGTTGTCATCGCCCTTCTGGTAGCCCCACGAGTTGTTCACCGTGACGCAGAACTCCCAGATCCCGTCCGGCCGCTGGATCGGAATGCCCTGCTCGGGCGTCAGGTAATCGCCATGCCCGCCGATGCGGCTGTTGAGCACGACACCCGGCGACCATGCGTGCAACTGATCGCGAAGCTCGGCCATGCGCCACTGGTCTGCACTGCGCTCCCAGTCGCCGTCGAACCAAAGCAGGTCCGGCCGGTACTGCTCACACAGCTCCTTGAGCTGCGCACGGTGGAAGGTAAGAAACTTCTCCCAACGCTGCGGGGCTTCCTGTCCCTTTGGCGGATACGAAAACGCGTAGCCGGGCGCCTCCTCGTCCACGCCCCGATGGTCGGGGAACACACTCGGATAGTCCGGGTGCGACCAGTCCAGGTGCGAGAAGTAGATGCCGACCTTCAGCCCCTCTTCACGCAGCGCATCGCAGTACGGCCCGATCAGGTCGCGCCCGGCCGGGGTCATCTTCACCACCGAGAGGTCGCTGACCTGCGTGTCCCACAGGGCGAACCCGTCATGATGCTTGGCCGTCAGCACGGCGTACTGCGCCCCGGCCTGCTTGAACACCTTGGCCCACTCCTTGGGGTCATACGCTGAAGCGGTGAATCCGGCGGCCTGCTTCATGTAGTCCTCGTAGCTGATCCGACCGCGATAGAACGACCAGCTCTCGGGAATCCCGTTGACCGCATAGATCCCCCAGTGCAGGAAGATTCCCAGCTTCGCCTGCTCAAACCACGGCTGCATCATCATGGTGCTCCTTGAAGCGCTCCCCATCGCGAGCGGGCCGCGTTTGTAGTCGATCAGGGCGAGGAGTGCCAATGGCGGGGATTGGGGTCTCGGGTCTCGGGTCTCGGGTCTCGGGCAGATGTATCTGGGTGCGGCCCGTGCGGTGGGTTTGCCCCGGGTCGATGGCGAAGCTATCGCGCCGGGGTCAGTCCTGTTCGCCCAGCGCCCGCGCACCGGTTCGCCCCATCTCTGCGAAACTCGAAACCCGAGACCCCAGACCCGAGAATCCCTTTCCCGCTAGAATCTGGCTACCTGAAAAGGAGGCCGCACATGGAATACTGGGCGTGGGCGCTGATCTGCATGGGTGTTGCCGTGGTGCTCTTCATTGTCGAGTTGTTCATTCCGACCGGCGGGATCGCCTCGGTGCTGTGCGCCATCGCCATCGTCGCGGCCGTGGTGCTGGCTTTCTTCTCCGACACCACCTTCGGCATGATCGGACTGATCTGCGCCTTGCTGGCCGTGGCGGTGGCGCCCTTCGTCGTGACGAAGATCATGCCCGACACCCCCATTGCGCGCATCCTCACGTTACACAACGACCCGATGAGCGACGCCCACAAGAAAGGCATCGCCGGCACCGAGACGGCCGCCACCAGCTCCGCCCTCGTCGGCCAGCGGGGCAAGGCCATGACCGACCTGCGGCCGGTGGGCACCTGCATGATCGAAAACCAGCGCCGCGACTGCCTGGCCGAGGGCGGCGTCATTCTCGCCGGCCGAAAAGTCGAGGTCGTCGCCGCCGACGGCATGCAGATCAAGGTGCGGGAAGTCGGTTGAGTCCCGGCGGACATCCAGCGACGAGACCTCCCGGCCAACATCTCCCGTTGCGCTTGCGATTTGAATCTGCCCGCGCCAGACCCTTGACGATACCTAACAGTTTGCTATAATGTAAGCGTTGACACCTCCCCGGACTCGTTCCCGCCTTTCCGGCCTCTCGCGTCCGCTCCGTTGACTTGCCCATGTCCGACGGCCCCGCCAACCCGTTCGCGTCCTGTCGCCGCCCGTGCTCATTCCGAACAGAAACCTTTCAAAACTACCACATGCCCACCCTCGCCCCCAACCAGATCGCACCGAATCCAGCGGAATTCGGCAGAATCCGGCAGAACATGACCAAAACGGCGAAAAAACCGTGCACTTTTGATCGGTTTCTGAACGGTTTCCTTGTGCCTGAGCGCACTTTCGCCTCCGCACCCCCTCTCACAGCGCGCCAGGGCGGTTCGGCCGCGTCCGGACCTAAGCCTCCTGCGCCAGCCGCACCGAAACCGTCAAAACCACCACGATGCCGACCCCGACACATGCTTTCTGGAGACCGATGCGGCCGATCGGAGGGCCCGCTCGCCCCGTCACTCGTCGCCCGCCATCGCCTCGATGCGTTCGCGCGGCGAGCCGATGCGCGTCACCCGGATCCCGAAGTTCTCACCCACCTTCACCGCCAGACCGTGCCCCACCGGCTTGTTGTTGATCAGCAGATCGAGTTCGTCCTCCGAACTCTTGTCCAGCTCCAGGATCGCCCCGGGCCCGAAGGCCACGATGTCATCGAACGTCTTCACATCGCGGCCGATCTGCACGATCACCGGCACGGACAGCTTCAAAATGGTGCTCAGATCAGTCGCCACGCACTCAGTATCGGTCCGAAAAGCGCACCGGCGTTAGGGATCGCCCTCGGTGCGGTGGGCGTCACTGTCTTCGGTGCGGTGGGCGTCACTGCCTTCGGTGGGGTGGGCGTCGCTGTCTTCGGTGGGGTGGGCGTCCCGCCACTACTGTCCGGGATTCTGTTGTCTTGTGGTTTCG
>CAZHJL010000005.1:0-119789 GCA_964532795.1 uncultured Phycisphaeraceae bacterium
GCATGACAACCCCAACCGACCAGCGGAAGACGCGGTTCATGGAACGCTTACCCACCAGCGGCAGGTTCAGCAGTTCCTCTTGAATGTCCGGCGCAAGGTGCAGCAGATTCATAATCTGTGTCATTCGCGGTTGCGTCAGGTGGGTGAGGCGGGCGAGTTCCGACATGCTGGCGACTTCACCGTTGACGAGTATCTGGTCGAAGCGGATCGCCAAGGCCATCAGTTTCGAGACGCGAGGGATGCGACCTGTTGGAGGCGGTGGCTCGGGCGGAGGCCCCGGCCTGATGACCTTACGGCGCGTCTTGCGAGCGAAGTGGATTTGGTGGGTGACGGTCGTCATGCGGCTTGCTCCAGTCTGCGGTCGATCAGCGACCGGATACTTGTCGGGCGGAAGGTGACCGACACGGTGCCGGCCTGCCCGTCGTAGTCCACAGTGGCAATCAGCAGTTTCAGGAGCCGTGCCTGCTCGCGGGGGATCAGGTTCTTCCACAGGGCGTCGAACTCGACGAGCGCGGTGCGGGCATCGGTGTGGGTAACGGTCTCGCTGTCCAGTTCCGCCACAAGGGCCGAGAGTTGTGGCTCTCGCTGATTCACCTCGGCCAGGCGTCCATGCAGGTCGGCGATGCGCGAGGTAGTCTCGTCATCCGTCCTCCCGCTGGCGGCAAGCTGCTTCAGTTCGCGCCCGTCCCGGTCCCGCTGTCGTCGGAGATCATCCAAGTCGCGCTGTGCGGCCCCCAGTTCGCCCTGGATCGCCGCGTGGGCGTCCGTGAGCACCTGGGCGAGCAACGCCTCGTCGTGGCCCAACCGGCGTACCTCGTCGACGACGAGGGCCTCGATCTCCTGGGCGGGGAGTGAGCCAGCCGAGCACGCATCCCGACCGTTCTTGATCTCGTGCGTGCAGCGGTAGTACCGGTAGACGTGTCGGCCTTTACCACGATGGAAGGTGTGGGTCATGGCCGTGCCGCAGCCTTTGCACCGCAGCAGGCCCCGCAGCAATGCGCCGTACTTGTTGCGCACCTCCGCGCCGCCGGTTCGTCCATTCTCCTTGAGCTGGTGCTGGACCTTGTCGAACAGTTCGCGGTCGATGATGTGCTCGTGTTCGCCTGGGTACAGTTCGCCTTTGTAGGGCATCTGCCCGGTGTAGATCGGGTTGGTCAGCAGGACGTACAGCGTTGCTTTGTCGAACGGACGCCCGCCGATTTGCTTTCCCTTCTTCGTGGTGCGGCGCTTGTTCGGCCAGTTGCGGCGGGCCAGTTCCTTGACCACCGGCAGCAGCGCCGCCTCGTTCAGGTACATCTGGAAGATTTCACGGACCTGTGCGGCTTCCTTCGCGTTGATGACCAAGTGTGGACTCGGTCCCGACCGATCCACGTCGTAGCCCAGCACAGGAGCGCCACCGGTCCACTTGCCCTTGCGGGCCTGAGCAGCGAGCTTGTCCCGGATGCGTTCGCCGATGATCTCCCGCTCGAACTGAGCGAAGCTAAGCAGGATGTTGAGCGTCAACCTGCCCATCGAATGCGTTGTGTTGAACTGCTGCGTCACCGACACGAACGAGACGCCTTGGCGCTCGAACGTCTCCATGATGCGGGCAAAGTCCATCAGCGATCGGCTGAGGCGGTCGACCTTGTAGACGACCACGCAGTCGACCTTCCCATCGTCGATGTCGCGGAGCAGGCGCTCAAGCGCGGGCCGTTCCATGCTGCCGCCGGAGTATCCGCCATCGTCGAAACGGTCGGGTAACGCCGTCCAGCCCTCGGTCTTCTGGCTGGCGATGAACGCCTCGGCCGCTTCGCGTTGGGCGTCGAGCGAGTTAAACTCTTGGTCGAGGCCTTCCTCGCTGGACTTTCGCGTGTAAATGGCGCACCGCACAGTTGATTTCACGGGCGTCTTCTTCCTGGCTCGACTCATCGCTTGGCCCCCAATCTGAAGAAGCGGAACCCGTTCATGTGGCTGCCGGTGACCTTCTTCGCGAGTGCCGTCAGCGTTCGGAAGCGTTCGCCGTCGCACTCGAAGCCCTGGCCGTCTTTGAGAACCACGACCCGGATGGTGCGACCCTTGTATTCACGGACGAGCGCCGTGCCCGGCGGCGGGATGCGTGGGTCGGTCGGCTTGGCGGGACCGCGCGACACCGGGCAGGTGACCGTCACAGTCTCGCCCGTCTGTGGCGGGCAGATCATGGCCTTCGGTGCCATCACCCGCACGTCGGCGTCATCGGCCAGTTCCGCCGCGCGCCGACGGGCGCGTTCCGACAGGTCGCCCTCGGCGTTGGCTTGGATGCGCCAGGCGTTCTTGCGAATCAGGTAGGCCCGGTGACGGGTGCGGCAGGGCTGGCCGTGCAGTTCCCTGTAGAGGTCGGCCAGCTCGCCGGTCGTCATGCCGTCCAAGGCGTCGAGCTGCGTTGCGATGTCCTGCATGAGTGTGGCTCCTGTGATCATGCGTTGTGCGAGACTCGACCCGTTAACCCGTGGGTCGTTGAGCCACACTGAGCCTCGTTTTCGAAGGAACATCAAGTCCATTTCGCGGCCCGGGCAAAGATGTTTCGTCGGCATCGGAGGGCGGTGATTTGGTCGCCCGGACGCAACGCAGCAGGCCTGCCGCCAGGATGTTGGCGACTTCGTCGCGGCGCTCGCGTTCGGTCATGGTTTGCGGATCGCGGGTCGAGATCATGCGGTCTCCAATGGTGGGCGAAAACAAGCAGTCCCCTCATTAGTTACCTATGCGATCTGGCGAGGTCGGTCCCGACTTTCCATAACCGCGAGGGCAAGATTCCGAACCGCACGCCTTCCACTTCGAGCGCAACCGAACACGCATGGCTGCAAGGCGGCGCGATCTGCTGAGTCGCCACCATCGCCAGCGGGCCCGCGACGCGGTATTCTGTCAGAATGAACCGGTATGCTATTCAACGCAGTCATGCTTCACGAAGCCTTTGGACTGACACTCGGCAGCAAACGTGTTAACAGGGGGTTCCCATGACCGAATATCTTCTTCCTGCATTGCTGGTGGTGAATGTCGTCGTGGTGGTTCTGCTCGTCGCTATTCTCCGACGCCGCGATACGACGAAGGATTTGTCTGCCAGCATTGGGGGACTATCTCAGGCGTTTGAGCGGCTGGAGCGGTCGCTCCGCGACGACTTGGCAGCGGCACGGAAGGATGCCGATGAAAGCGGACGCCTCCAGCGGGAAGAGTTCAGCAAGGCGATGGAGGCATTTCGGTCCGCAATGATGGATACCCTCTCGAAGCTGTCTGATGCTCAGAAGGGCCGCCTTGAAGAGTTTGGAAAGCGCCTAACGGACAACAGTGATGCAGGCATTCGCAAGCTTGACGAGATGAAGACAGCGGTGGACTCGCGACTCAAGACATCGCATGAAGAGACGGCGAAGAGCTTGGATCAGATGCGGACGGAGTCGAACGCAAGCGCGAAGTCCACTCGCGATGAGTCCGCGAAGTCGCTTCGGGAGTTCAGCGAGCAGCTTGTTAAGCGTGTGAACGACGGGTTCAAGGAGCAGAATGACCGCCAGGATGGCTTCTCTCGCCGGTTGGGTGAACTGATCGAGGCCAGCGACAAACGTGGCGAGGCACTGAAAACCAGCGTTGAACAACGGCTGGATAAGCTCCGTGAAGAGAACGCACAGAAGCTTGCTGAGATGCAGAAGGTTGTCGATGAGAAACTGCAGGGCACGCTCGAAAAGCGATTGGGCGAGTCATTCAAACAGGTAAGCGATCGGCTGGAACAGGTACACAAGGGGCTCGGCGAGATGCAGACGCTCGCAAATGGTGTTGGCGATCTCAAGCGAGTCATGACCAACGTCAAATCTCGCGGAACATGGGGCGAGTTCCAGCTCTCGGCCATTCTGGAGCAGGTCTTGTCGCCGGATCAGTATGAAGCAAATGTCGCCACGAAGCCGGGTGGAAATGAGCGTGTCGAATTTGCCATTCGACTGCCTGGCAAAGATGAAGCAGATGGCACGGTGGTCTACCTGCCCATTGATGCGAAGTTCCCGTCTGAAGACTATCAGCGCCTGATCGATGCCCAGGACGCTGCTGATCCCGATGCTGTGGCAACGGCAAGCAAGCAACTTGAGAACGCGATCAAGTCGTGTGCGAAAGATATCTCGACCAAGTACTTGTCGCCTCCGCACACGACCGACTTCGGGGTCATGTTCCTACCAACGGAAGGGCTCTACGCTGAGGTGGTGCGGAGGGCGGGACTTGTCGAGCATTGTCAGCGGCATTGCCGAGTTGTCGTCGCTGGTCCAACGACGCTCGCGGCTATCCTGAATTCGTTGCAGATGGGGTTCCGGACATTGGCCATTCAGAAGCGTTCTAGCGAAGTCTGGAGGGTCCTTGGCGCTGTCAAGACCGAATTCGGAAAATTCGGTGACGTCATCGGAAAGGTAAAGAAGAAGCTTCAGGAAGCGGCCAACACGGTTGAACAAGCCGAGACCCGGACCCGTGTCATGACCAAAGAGTTACGGACCGTCGAGCAATTACCCGCAGATCAGGCGGTCGCGATTCTGGGACTGTCGGACAATGGCGATGAAGCGACGGCTGACTCCGCGGCTGTGGCCCCGCTTGACTCGAAGACGGATTGAGCCGTCTCCGACCGGCCACGGCTCTCAATCTCAAGCAGCGGCACTGCCGAAAGACCCCCAACGACGATAACCACTTGGGTGTTTTCCGAACTGGCCATCTTCCACTTCGAGCGCAAACTGCCCATAACCCGAGCCTCTGTCTCTGCCGGGTTAAGAGAGACTTTGGGCCGAGGCAGGCGAATCCGGCGACGTGGACCGCTGCTCCGGTTATGGCGTGCGGCGAATCAGAGACACGGCTCGAAATGGCTGCTGGTCGTAACCCGTTGCGAGAACTGGCGTAGAAAGCGAAAACGCCGACGCGTCTCTGCGTCGGCGTTCGCCGTTAACTGGTGGGCCGGTTTTGTTTGCAACCGGCCTGGAAATAGCGGGGGTAGGATTCGAACCTACGACCTCCGGGTTATGAGGCGCATCCGCCGTGCCTCTCGAACGCGTAACCCACGATATAGACGTGGTTTCCAAATTGCAAGAGTTGTATCCGTTGCGCGGTTTTGGGCCGCTTTTCGGCCAGTTGCGCGGTCAACACCGCGCAAGACCGCGCTAAGAGTCGCTACCAGTCATCTCTTTCCGCTGCGGCCAAGTCGCGTTCGTGCTGTCGAAGCAGCCATGTGTTAAAGCTGTCACGCTCGATCCGGCGGTCGGTGCGCTTCTTCCCGTTCGTTGTGAAGGTTCCCTTTTCACCTGCCGCCCGCGATACACGGGCGCGCGCCTTATCAAGGTCAAGGTCGGACACATACTTCCTGAGCAGTTGGGCGGCCTCCGTCACCGTCAACCACGCGAGACTCGTATCACCATCATGTGATGCCTCCGCGGGCCACATCTTCCCTCGCCGGAAGGTGACGATCTCCCGAACGGTCCCCTTGGAAAGCACGCGGTCACAGCTCGTGCATCGGTATTCGTCTTCGTCCTCTATCGCTTCCTCGTAGTCCGCACGCAGCGCCACCATGTCGCAGTGCGCACATTCAATCATCTCCTCGCGAAGGAGCACGCTGACGTCGGCAAGCATCTCAAGTACGGACAGCACCTGGTTCGGATCGAGGCGAAGGAAGCTCGCCAAGTCGCCACTGCGTACAACCTCCGCTGTGCCCATCTTCTCGAACTGGGCATCGATTCGCCGGATGGTCGCAGCGAGGTCGGGATACTGTTTAGCTAAACGATCGCATTCGGTGAAGAACATACCTGACTACGTCCTCGGTATTGGGGGTCGGGAAATTGATGCGGTGCTTATCTCCGACGATGAATACATGCACGTCCGTCTTCAATGGGTTGGGGACCGGACTTCCGTTCGTTCCGGGAAGCCAGTAGAAATTGCCGAGGTGGCCGACACTTTTCTTAGCCACGCCAATCATGGCACCGTCGATGACGTCATCCGCGAAAACAGAATCGCGAGCGCTCGGGCTTTTCGCCGACAAGCGGCTGCCGCGCGGCGTCCGATAGTCGATGCCGTGGAATCGGGCTTCGGCGTGGCCGTTGCCCGCCATTGCATGCAGCTTCGCAATCACCGGGCGGACGTCCACGGGTGTGAACATGGTGCTGTTCAGCCATCCGGCGACGAGTTTGAAAAACTCCTTGGCCACTTCCTCGTAAAGCGTATCCTGATTGAGTTGGGTCACCTGCAGCATGGCGACGTTTGCGTTCAGGTCCCACTCGAAAACCACCATCGTCCGGGACACGTGATGGACGTATGCCTTGAGAATGACCTCTCCGTCGGAGTCGGTCTCTTTCGTATCGTCGTGCTGCGGCGCTCGTTCAGTGTACTCACGCTTCTGGATTGCGGTGACGCGCAATCTCCCATCGATATGCGTGATCGACGAGAGCGTCAGCGATTCCGGCAACACCAGCGGTAGGTTTGCATTGAAGAGATGTTCCAGTTGGTGCCGCTTCAGTTTGCCTAGCACATACACCGAGTCTTTCCACGGCTTCACATCGCCCCGGGGACCATCGTAGAGGAACACGTGCTGTTTCCCCCAAGGCGCTACGGAGTCGAGAAACTCGACCAACTGCTCCACCGTTAAGCGCCCCTCGTCAAGAGCATCCTGAATCCGCTCGCGCATCTCTGATTTCGAACCGGATTTGGCGAGGTCGATGCTCTGCAGGAACTCTTGGATGTGCGATTTCCTGAGGGCGAGCATGAAATCGACGACAGCCCGCTGCTCGTCATCCGTGTAGGCCGGTGCGTCGATGGCCTTGACTTCAGGTTCGCGCCGTTTCGGCGTCGTTCGTTTTGATGTGATACGCTCAGAATTCCTTACCATCAGAGGCTCCGTTCGGCATGTCTCCAAGACGTCAAGTGTTACCTGGCCAACCTGAGTTGCGTGCCATCACATTCAAAACGATCAGCAAAGTCCTCGACACTGACACGCGTGATGCGAGCAAACTCATCTCGGTCGTAGCCACACGATTCCGAAAGTTCGCCAATAATCTGCTTCAACACTTGGGGGTCTTCGCCAGGAATGTCCACAAGTTCTCGCTTGCGCTGTCCTGTCGCGCTAAGTCGTCGCATGAGTCGCTGGTAGTCCCGTTGTGATAGTCGGCCCAGATCACATGCTCGCCGGATGAGGGATGCCATTGACACGCGCCAGAGCGGTTTCATGCTCGCGGCTTTGCCCAGCGTCATCCCGCCAAGATCGGGGGCGATGTCCTTGCTTGGCATTAAGAACTCGGCAGCGAACCTGTTGGCTTCGTCTTCCATCGTTTCGCTGGCGGTCTGATGCATCACCACATGCCCAAGTTCGTGCGCGAGCGAAAACCGCATCCGATCTGGCGGCGCGTTCGCGTTCACGAAGAAGAGCGGAGGTGTATCGACGGGCCATTGGCTGACGGCATCAATCTCACCTGTGTCGAACGGAAACTTGAACACGATGCCGCCAGCTTTCTCGATGGACCGCACAAGGTTCTTCACAGGCCCCACAGGCAGCCTCCAACTCGCCCGCACAAGGCCCGCAAGCTTCTCGGCATCGCCCCCATGTTCATCGATATCCAGGAACGCGATGCGCGAAGGGGTCTTAATATCGACCTCGCTCAGGAGTCGACGTACCTGTAGACAGCGAATGTTCACTTCAGCTTCCAGCCGACGTATATCCGCGACCTTGGTGGAAGCCTTCTTCCGATAGAAGAATACGCTCATGCCAATGCCGAGCACGTCATCGTTTTGAGTGAAGAACGCCATTGGATACTTCAGACACGCACAGATACGCTCCATCACCTCATCCGATGGCGATCGCTGTCCTGTTTCGATCTGACTGATGTACGGTTGTGTCACATCAACGCTCTTCGCCAGTTCCGTTCGATTGAGCCCCCGGGATTCGCGTGCCAACTGAATCATGTCGGGGTTAATGGTCATGCTGATGCCGATCCTTTACGCTTGTCAGCCTGCTTGGCCTTGACAACGATCTCGACATCGACGTCCTCCTCGATGTCTGGTGCGAACAGAGGCATTGCCGAAGAAGTCTCTTCGTCAAGCGCCAACACCCAGTGGTTCTCTTCCCAACTTTTCGGACACGTGACGAAGCGACCATCGATAGCGGTCTCTGTCGCGTTGAGGCGGTAGCCGAAAACCAGCTTCGTCAGATCGGGTTCTTCCATGCCAGGAAGGCGGTACTGGAAGTAGTCGCTGCGCTGGCTGGGCGTGCGGACGTTCTTCGCCCGATGGTTTTCGTCGAGCTTCTTGAATCGCACCATGACCGTGTCGTCGATGATCAACCGAAGCATGCGGCCCCGGTGCGTGACTTCCACCCGCGGATGACCATCGAGCGCTTGCTTGACGAGCTGCGCCAGCCGGTCGTAAAGCATGCCCGCTCGCGTAGCCGGACAGAAAGCAACACGGCGGCCGGGGTCGTCATTGAAGACCTTTTCCACGTAATCCCACGCCTGATCGAGGCATCCGCGAAAGATCGGCAGGAACTCGTCCAGAATGGTGATGGCGTCGTCGCGGGTGACGCGCCCCGTCCGTGAGGCAATGGGCTTATCCATGCCCGGTAGTGTAGCATGTCGGCGTGCAAACACAAGCGAATCATAACAGGAAATATAACTGGCGTCCGCAAGTAAAGCGTTTGCATCGACTTACGCGCCAACCGAACTGGCCTGCTGACTGGCCAAGCGATCGGTCAGGAGCCGTTCGTCATCCTTCTTGCACGTTTCGCCAACGCCCGGATCTGCTCATCAGTCAGTCCGGATGCCGCCCTGATCAGGTCTGGCATCGCCTCAGGTGTCCGCTGGATGATCGCCGTGAGATCATCCGGCATCCGCCCGGCCGACGCGATCCACCGATCCGGGTTCTCGCCCAACACCTCAGCCATCTTCTTCACGCGCTCCGCTGTGGGCGGTCTGACGACCTTGTCCTGCTCCACCTGGGAGAGGTACGTCGGGCTAAGACCGACCAACTCTGCGAACTTGCGCAGGCTCAAGTCTTTCTTGAGTCGTTTCGCTCGAAGCATCTGGCCGAATGGCTTTGCTGTGTTGGCCATCTCGTTGCCTCACGTCCCGGAGGACACATCCGCCGTCTGTTCCTGTCGAATCTGGTCGTACACCTGATGACGCAAGGTCTCCTCGACCAGCTGCTGAAACTGCTTGTCGCTCATGAAGCGGTTGAAGATGTCCTCGTTCTGCTCCATGCGATCGATGAACAATCCCTCCAGCGCCTTACTGAACACGTACCTGAAGTTCTCAATCGTGTTTGCCGCTGCGGCTTCGCGCAGGTCCGCGTTCGATATGGCGTCCTCTAGAACCGAATCGAGGAACAACTGATCTGCCGGCTTGAAGTCCGTCCCGAACCTCTCGTTGAGAATATCGATCAGGCGAGACAGCACGACCTCCTCGTCGTGGCCTCTCCCAGTGCCGATCGCCGTCGGCCCCTTGAGCTGTCCACCCACGCCGGACTGCAGCGCGATCGATCCTTCGCCGATCTTCTGCAACCGGTAGAACTTCAACGCCACCTCGTCATCGAAGTGGTAGTGCGGGCCTGTGTCGGGGCGTGGCAGCTTCGTGATCAAGAATCGGGCGAAGGTGTAGAGTTTCTCAAGATCGGTGTCCTGGTACGGGATGACCTGCGAGAGAAACGAATAGAGGCTGCGGAAGGCCTGCAGGCGTGATCGGAACAGTTCCTGAGCCTCTTCCTTGGCCTGCCGCCACTCGTCTTCGGGTAGTTGCGTGCGCATCTCATCTCGCAATGTGCGGAACCGCTCAACTGCCTTGTCGAGTTCCGCGTTCATCTTCGCGTGATCCGCCGGCGAGTGGTTGGCTCGGCTGGCGAAGAACACTTGGCAAAACGCCTCCACCTCGTCGTGGTGGTAGACCCCTGACCCGTCGAGTTCCGCTTGCAGCGCGTACAGTTGCTGCGGGTCCGCCTGGTCCCCGACCGTCGTCACCTCGTAGTAGTCCTGGAATGCCCGCAGGATCTCATCACGCTCGTTGTAGAAATCGAGGACGAACGTGTCCTCCTTGCCGGGGTGCGTCCGATTGAGCCGCGAAAGCGTCTGCACAGCCTGGATGCCAGCCAGACGCTTGTCCACGTACATCGTGTGCAACAGGGGCTGATCGAAACCCGTCTGGAACTTGTCGGCCGCAATCAGTATCTGGTACTCCTCCGTCTCGAACTTCTTCGGAATCTCCCGATCGGCAATGCCCTTGTTCATCCCGCCTTCGGTGTAGGTGGTGTTCGGATCGAGATCGTCGATCACCGTTCCCGAAAACGCCACCAGCGTGTCAACGTCGTTGTACCCCTTGTCGGTGATGTACTTGTCGAACGCCTGCTTGTACCGCACCGCGTGCAGGCGTGACCCGGTGACCACCATCGCCTTAGCCTTGCCGCCGATCTTGTGCCGCGTGTGCGTGCGGAAGTGCTCGACCATCACCTCGGTCTTCTGCTCGATGTTGTGCGGATGCAGCGTCATGAAGCGAGCCAGCGCCTTCGCCGCCTTCCGCTTCTCGACGTTCGGGTCGTCCTCGATCGACTTGATGAGGCCGAAGTAGGTCTTGTACGTCGTGTAATCGAGCAGCACATCGAGGATGAAGCCCTCGTCGATCGCCTGCCTCATGCTGTAAAGGTGTGACGGTTCGGGCTTCCCACTTATACCGACCGTGCCGAACACCTCCAGCGTCTTGTGCTTGGGTGTCGCCGTGAACGCGAAAAAGCTGATATTCGGCTGCTTGCCGCGCTTCGCCATCGTCCTAAGAATCTCTTCCTCGTGATCGACCAGACCTTGCGCCTCTGCCTCCTCCTTCGCCTTCTGCTTGATGTGGTCCGACGCCAGGACCGCCTTCAACTCGGTCGCGGTCTCGCCGGACTGTGAACTGTGGGCCTCATCCACGATCACCGCGTACTGCTTGCCCGGCAGCGTCAACGCATCCTCCGGCGGCGCGGGCAGCCCCTTCGCCTTGGCCTCTTCCTCGGCTTGCTTACGCATCTGCTCGGTGACGAACGGGAACTTCTGAAGCGTCGTGATGATGATCGGCACGCCCTCGCGCAGCGCCTTGGCGAGCTGTGCCGTGTTCTCGTCGATCTTCTGGACCACGCCGTGCTTGTGCTCGAATTGATAGATCGTCTCCTGCAGCTGCTGGTCGAGTACCACGCGATCCGTGATCACGACCACCGAGTCAAACACCTTCTTGTCGTCGGCGGTGTGCAGAAACGCCAGGCGGTGCGCCAGCCAGCCAATCGAATTGCTCTTGCCGCTGCCGGCCGAATGCTGGATCAAGTAGTTGTGGCCCGGCCCGCCCGTCAGCGCTTCGCCCTCCAGCTTCCGCACGCAGTCGAGCTGGTGGTAGCGTGGGAAGATCATCGATTCCTTCTTTACGACCTTCCCGTTGAACCGGCGCTCCTTGACCTCCAGATGCAGAAACCGCGCCAGAATGTCCAGCAGCGAATCCCGCTGCCACACCCGCTCCCACAGGTACGCCGTCCGGTAGCCATTGGGGTTCTCCGGATTGCCGGCACCGAATGGCGGGGTCGGCGTCCCGCGATTCAGCCCCAGGTTGAACGGCAGGAAGTACGTCTCCTTGCCCTTGAGCTGCGTCGTCATGAACACCCAGTCCGGGTCCACCGCGAAATGTACCAGCGCACGCTTCTTGAACTGAAAGATCAACTCGCGCGGGTCGCGATCGTGCATGTACTGATGCCGGGCATGATTGACCGTCTGCCCCGTCATCGGGTTCTTCAGTTCCGCCGTCACCACCGGGATGCCGTTGAGGCTGAGCACCAGGTCGATCGAGCTTTCGTTCTTCGTGCTGTAGTGCAGTTGCCGCGTCACTGTCAGTTGGTTCGCGCCATACAGCTTGATCGTCTCGGGGTTCAGCCCGTGCGCCGGCTTGAAGAACGCCACGTCGATCTGCTTGCCGTAGCACTTGAACCCGTGGCGGATCACATCAAGGCAGCCCCTTCCGGGCGTGTCCATCGCCTTGCACAGGTCGTCCAGCACGACGGTTTCCGTGTTCGGGCCATGCAACTTCTCCAACGCCTCCCACTTGCCCGGCTGCGTTGCCTGAATGAACGGGATCAGGATGGTCGGATCGAGCGCCCGCTCCCGGTCGAAGTTCTTCGGATCGGCCTTCGTGTAGCCCGCCTGCGTGAGCAGGAGGTCTTCTATTGCGGCCTCAAAGGCCTTTTCCTTGTATTCCGCGGGCATTGCAATACCTCCGACAAATCGCATAGTTTGGCATTCGCATGCTCATTCTTCGGCAAGCTCATTGCGGAGTGAGCGAATGGTGGGATGGAGCTTCAGGGGGGCCATTTGTGCACAGATTCCTCGATAATCATCTTGTCGACGAGTTAATGCTTCCCGCACCGCCATCGCAGCTGCATCATCTTTGACAGCGGCAATCATTTCGTTGAAAGAATTCATCGCCGCAAATCGATTCAGTCGCACTGCGGCAAGCAGTACGGCCTCGATGCAAAGGGCCTTGATCTCGGCGTTTGCGCCCGATGCCGAGGCAATGAGATTCATCTTTTCGGCCACTGTTTCGGCGTATGAAAACCCCCGCCCGCCGACTACTTGGTCAATCGCCTCCACGTATCCCTCCAAAACCGGCAACAGGTCATCGCCATGCGATTCAGCAAGAAGCTCCAAAATTTCAGAGGGAATCTGATCAAATAACTCTAAGTATTGATCTGCCACCCCGCGCACAGCCGGGAGAGCCAGAATTGATAGCAGATCACGAACATCTTTGACTCGGTACTCGCCACGTTCGAGGCGTTCCTTGATTCTGCCGATAGTGGCCTCGAATGAGGTAACCGGATTCGCGGCGGGATCACGCGCCGCCCGTGCAGTTCTGACCGCGTCGATCAACTGCCCGACGTTGTGATATCGCTCATCTGGATGCTCCCGCGTCGCCTTGCGGATCACATGGGCAAGGCCTGATGGCACGCTGGCCATGTCCATCAAGACCGGCTCCTTACCCGTGAGAAATTGATAAAGCGTCTTGCCCAGTTGATAGACGTCTGTCCGATGGTCAGCATCACGACTGCCGCCGGGCAATCGTTGCTCCGGAGCCAAGTATATTTCCGTGCCGACGATCATCTTTGTCTCCGTGAGTACGGTGGTAACTCGATTCACTGGCTTAACAAGACCAAGGTCAGCAACCACGATCGCACCATTAAGGATAAGTGCATTGTCTGGCTTCAGATCACGATGAACCATGCCCGCGCCATGAATCGCCTGCACGCCTTGACACAACTCCAAGAAAGCGTCCAACGCCAAGCTCTCGTTCGCTGCATACTCGGGCAGCTTGCTGGCGCACGATTCATCTGCAAACGGCATCACAAAATATGGGGGAACATGCTTGAGACTCATCGACAGCACAGAAACGACATGTGGATGCGCAAGCTCTCGCATCGATCGCACCTCGCGAGCAAACCGTCGCAATGCCGCAGTATCCTTCAGATGACAGTACTTAAGCGCAATGATCAGGTCATCGCTCAATCGGCGACAACGCAGCACTGTACCCATGCCGCCGCGACCAATGCGCTCAATGACCTCGTATCGCTTGTTGACAATTGTTCCTGGCTTCATCGCGTTACCCCTCCTTCGTCGATGAGTGGTGTCCCGTATTACGGAGTTCTTTGCATACCTCCCCACGCACGTCAATCTTGCCCGTCACCGCCGCCGAGATCAGGGCGGAGCGATGTTCATTCAACCGAGCAATGGCGACCTTCGTTTTCTCAACGAGCGAATCGATTTTCGGTAGCACCTCTGCCAAGTACGACACGATGGCCTGTCGCTCATCTTCCGGGGGCAGAGCGATTCGGAATTCATTCATGATCCGAGAAGTCAGCTGGAAGATCGTGGACGTCTGGCACATGCCTGCATATCGCGTCACAAGCCCCGAATTGAACACATGCTGAAGATAAGGATTCAGCGGGCTGCGGAAAACAGTGGTGAACGCGCCAAAAGAAACATCTTCACGGCAAAAGTGGATCATCGCCGATTTCCCAACGAGCGCTTGGCTGCCATTCCGCGAACAGAGCAAGATGTCGTTCTTTCTGGCGACGAGCTTCCGGGGAATCGGGGTCGTGACGTACACGTTGTCATCCAGCGTGATTCGATCATGCTGGATGTTGTTTGCCCGCAACACCAACGTGCCGCAACCCTCAGAGACGACATCATCGGGAGAGTATGTCAGCCCTATGATCGAGTCGCCCAAGTACTTCAGCTTCTTGCACTCCCAGTGGGCGGGAACGTCTCCCAACAGTTCGATGCCGGATGGTTTCATGGGGGCGTGGGGGTTGAGGCCCTTGGTGACGGCGTGGCTGATCAGGGCGGTGCGTTTCTCGCGGAGCAGCTCGATCAGCCGCCGCTTCTTCTCGACCAGCCCATCGATCTTCGCCGTCTCCCGCCGCAGAAACCCCGCAATCGCCCGCTGCTCGTCCAGCGGGGGAAGCCATGCATAAAGGCGGCCAAGTACAGTCGGTGCGATCGCTGGATAGGTCACGCCAACGGAACTGGCGACGACTCGTCCGACGAATTCCTCGCACTGGACCATCCGGTACAAGAAGTCCGGGTCGAGTTCCTTGCACGGTCGGAGTACTGCGAATCCGGTTGAGGCAATCAAGTTGTCTGGCGGAGATTCGATCTTCGCAATCGCTTTGAGGTAGGTCCGGACCGTGGAGATGATTGTGTCACCGTCCCTGACTCGCCGCCGCGCTCGGCTTGGCGCATCCTCGAAGCGATAGGCCTGCACAGACAAGACCCCAGCGGTGTAATCGACATTACTGATGTCGATGTACTGCAACTCGAAGTCCGCATCCGTCCTGTCGGGCAGGTCTTCAGAGTTTATGCGCACCATATGCTTCAACGGCTTCGTGCGCCAGTGTGTCGGAATCTGACCCACCGAGTCTATGTCGCTGTCGCGGTATGCCGGATAGCCCGCGAGGCGCTTCGGCGTAACTTCCGCCAGTTCCTCGGCGGCGTCGATCAATGTGGTGCTCTGCGTGGTGGTGTTCACGCGACCACCTCCCGCAGTTCGGCAACGATGGCTTTCTCCAGCGTGGCGATGTCGGCTTCGATGGCGTCGAGCGGGCGCGGCGGCTCGTACACATAGAAGTGCCGGTTGAGCGGAATCTCGTAGCCGACGATGCCGACCTGCTTGTCCTTCTCGTCGCGCTTGGCTTCGTCGATCCAGGCGTCGGGGACGAACGGCTTGACCTCGCGGTCGAAGTATTCACGGATGTCCTGCTTGAGCGGGACGTACTCGTAGTCGCGAAGATCGGTATCCGGCTCGGGGTTGCCGTCCTTGTCGGTGCAGATGGCCGCGTCCCCGTCGCGCTCGCCGAACGCGGCGAGGATGGCTTTCTTGATCGGCGCGGGCAGCTTGACCCCGGCGTCCTTTGCGGCTGCATCGAGGTCGGCCAGGAAGTCGGCGCGGTCCATCCAAACCTTCGCCGGGTCGAATGATTCAAGCAGCGTGATGATCGCCGCCTGGTGTTCACGGCCCGCCTCCTCGTCGGCGGCCTTGGCCTTCTTGTCCTTCTTCTTGCTCTGCGCCAGGTTCTGGAACGGCGTGGCGTCATGGAGGGCATCGAAGCCCTCCGGCCTGAACTGGAACTTCAGGCGAAGCGGGCGTTCGACGGTGATCTTGCGGTAGCCGAAGTCGGCGTTGTCGAAGACCTTGCTGACGATGAGAGTTTTCGTGTCGCCATTGGATCGGAACGTGCGTTCGTCGTCATGCGTGAACTCGCCGTAGACGCGGGTGAGTTCGGCGATGTGATCGGGTTTGCTGTCCTTGCCGTCGCCGATCTCGTTGCGCTTGTTGCCGAGGCTCTTACGCATCTTGGTGAAGAACTGGGTGGCGTTGATCAGTTGCACCTTGCCTTGGCGCTGCGGCTCCTTGCGGTTGGTGACGATCCAGATGTAGGTGTAGATGCCGGTGTTGTAGAAGAGCTGGTCGGGCAGCGCGATGATGGTGTCGAGCCAGTCGTTCTCGATGATCCATCGGCGGATTTCTGATTCGCCGGAGCCGGCGTCGCCGGTGAACAGGGGTGAGCCGTTGAAGATGATGCCGAGGCGCGTGCCGGGCTTGGCGTCGTCGGCCGAATCGAACGGGCGCATCTTCGAGATCATGTGCTGTAGGAACAGGAACGAGCCGTCGTTAATGCGCGGGGTGCCCGCGCCGAATCGGCCGGAGAAGCCCTGATTCTCGTGCTCGGCCTCGACGTAGTCCTTCTCGGCTTCCCATTTCACGCCGAACGGCGGATTGGCGAGCATGTAATCGAACCGCTCCTTGGGGAAACCGTCGGTGGTCTGGCCATCGCCGAGCACGTCGCCGAAGACGATGTTGCTGATGGAGTGGCCCTTGATGAGCATGTCCGAACCGCAGATGGCGTAGGACTCATCGTTGTAGTCCTGGCCGAAGATCTCGGGGCGGGCATCGGGGTTGAGTTCGTGCAGGTAATCTTCGGCCGCCGAGAGCATGCCGCCGGTGCCACAGGTCGGGTCGTAGATCGACGGCGCGATGGCCTTGCGCGTGAGGATGTGCCCGTCGGGGCAGAATAGGATGTTGACCATCAGGCGGATGACCTCGCGCGGCGTGAAGTGGTCGCCAGCGGTCTCGTTGGCATCTTCGTTGTACTTGCGGATGAGCTCTTCGAAGATGTAGCCCATATCCTGACTGGGGACGGTGTCGGGGTGCAGATCGACTTCGGCGAACTTGGACACGACCAGGTAGAGGCGGTTGGCCTTGTCGAGCTTCTCGATGTGTTCGCCGAACCCGAAGTGGTCGAGGATGTCGCGGGCGCGAGGGGAGAAGCCCTTGATGTAGTGCGTAAGGTTCTTGGCGATGTGGGCCGGGTCGGCCTTGAGCGTGGCGAAGTCGAGCTTGCTGGTGTTGTGGAACTGCTGGCCGGCGACCTTGTTGAGGATTTTCTCACGGGCCTCGTCGGGCTTGCCCTTGTGCTTGGCGGCGGCCTCGCGGACCTTTTCGCGCGTGGGCGCGAGGACGCAGTCCAGCCGGCGCAGTACGGTCATCGGCAGGATCACCTTGCCGTACTGGTTTGGCTTGTAAGGCCCGCGGAGCACGTCCGCGATGCTGAAGATGAAGTTGACCTTGTCCTGGAAATGGTTCTTCATGCGATTCCCGATGCTGCACCATGAGGGGCGATGTTCACGTTTGCTGAACAGCGAACGAACTGCCGTAGGATAATCGGGGAGGGATCAGGCGGCAACAGAGGGGGCGGGCGCGCCGGACCACCCGGTGGTCACTCCTCGGGATCTGATGCCGTGATTGCGTCGAGGCTGAGCAGCTCGTGCGGCTGCCGGGTCACGCCGATGCCGTGTTCGACGAGCAGGCCGATCATCTGCTGGCCGCTCATGAGGCCGACCGGGGAGGCGTCGGGGCGGCTGGCCTCCTCAACAGCACCGGCGGAAAAGTCGCTGGTGGTGATGATCAAGCCCTGCTCGTGCGCGCCGAGTGAGCCACGGACTTTCTGCACTTCGGGTGCCTGGATATTCTTCTTCCACTTCTTGGCTTGAACAGCCATGCGCATCCGGACGGCGTCGCCGACGACCAGGACGCCGCGAACGTCGATGCCGCCGTCCTTTGAGATGCGTGTGACGGTGACGTTGTTGAACCCGAGCGAGGTGAGTAGGCGACCGACAAGCTGCTCGAACTCCGCTGCCGTCAGGTCTTGGATTCGCTGAAGCAGCTTCTTGCGGATGGTGTCGTTGTGCCGCGCGATCTGGTCGGCTAGGCCCGTAGGTTTCCACGCAGTCAGGCTCACCATGCCCTTTTCAATCTGCGCGAAGCGCTGGCGTTCGCCGCGTTTTTCACGGCGCTGGCGCTCTTGCAGGATTTGGGCATACATCGTGCTTTCGGGCGTCTGGCCTGCGGTCTTGATCATGCCGGCCTTGATCGCACGATCGGTCAGTTCCTTGTAGTGCATGGCCTTCTTGTTGGCCTGCTTGGTCAGCACCGTCTCGGCAGCGTCGGTGAATGACATGGTCGACGAGACAGCATCGTTCACCTCGGTTGGTGGCAGTTCGGGTGCGATGACGCCTTCACGTAGCGTGAAGATTCCAGGCCCTGTTCTCTCGAAGATCGATCCGTCGCCCTTGCTGATCGCCACGGAGAGTTGGGCGTTGACGGTGGCTTCGGGTGTCTTGCCCTTTGGTTGCCAGAGTCCATCGGCAAGTATGCGTGACGTGATCTCACGGTAGTGGAGGGGTGTGCCAGCCTTTGCCAGAACTGTTTGAGCAGCTTGTAGAACAGTCGCCATAAACCACCTCGGATAGGCCTGAAGGGCTTCAGCTTATCCGAGGATGGTTCCAGACACGATTCCGCCACAGCCCAGAGCAAAACGCCCGCACCAGCACGAGGCCGGTACGGGCGCTTCCGGGGGCAAAATCATCAGTTAAACCGCCAGCATTATATCCTCGGGTTGTGCAGCCGCAACGTGTCGCTTGCCAGCATCCCCCGTCCAATGCATGACCAGCGCGTCATCGTGGACGGGGTCGAGGCGAAGGCGCTGGTAGTGCCGGGGCATGAGGTTGATGCGGTCGGCCAGGCGGTCGCGGATAGCATTAATAGCCTCCTGGTCGCCGCGATGGTCGTGGAGCAGGATCTCTTTCGCCCACTCCTCGACGGCGGGTTCGCCGTGGGTGACGGCGACGACGCCGGTCTGGAACGCGCCGGGCTGGCGACACCAGTGGTTGTGCGGATCGAGCGTCACGCCGATGCCACCGTCCGAGTACGGGAACATCTCTGACAGGTCGCCACGCACCTCGCAGTCGGCGTCGAGCCAGACGGTACGGCGGAATGGGGATGCCAGGATGGCGAAGGGCTTCCGATGCCAGGTCTTGCGATCCGGCAGGCGCGGCACTTCTACGACCAGCCCGCGCTGGCCGCACCACGCGCGCATTTCGGCGCTCATGCCGAAGTCGGCGAAGGCGACGGGGCAATCGTTGTGCTTGGCGTAATGCTCCCACCACCACGGCAGCAGCCACTCCTGCGTCGAGTCCGCCCCGGTCATGACGCCATCCCCGCATGGGGTGAGGTCACGCGGCCACCGACAGAGCCGGGCCTGGTCGGCGTGCAGCACATCGTGACCGGCGAGCGCAGGCACGCGCTGCTGGGACCGTTCGAGCGCATCGTTCAGCGGGACGAACGGCAGGTGGTCGTTCGCGGGTGAGTCAGGCGTGCATGAGATCAACTCGATGCCGTTGAGCGCCGCCGCATCACGCAGGCGTGGTAGCAGACCAACCAGGCGGCGATACAACAGGCGGTTGGTCTCGCGCTGGGCGTCAGGCAACACGCGATCGTCGTGGTAGTCCTTTTCCGGGGGGCCGCCGAGGTCGCAACCGACGAGGCGGATGCGTCGACCACCGAGCCAGACGGCCAGGTGCAGTGCGACGATGAAGGTGTTGCCGTTCCAGACGAAGTTGACATCGTGGCTGCGGCGGCGGAAGAGGTCTGTCACGTAGGCACGCTCCACATCCGCGAAGTAGACCCCGGGAAGCTGTCGGATTGGTACACCCGCGCAAGTCTCGTTCACATACGGCCCGCGCACGATCTTCGGGAATGGCTCCCACCACAGGTGCGGGTCGTAGCAGCCCGGTGTGTCCATGCCGACCCACAGGTCGGGCCGGATGCGCGGGTAGGCGGTGTTGACACCGATGATGAATGCGCCAGGCACGCGCAGCGATGCGGGATCGACATTCGCCAGCGATGGCCCGGGGCAGCACAGGTAGATGTCCGCACCGAGATCGCTGCGCGCGAAGCCGGTCGCTTTCACGAGACCACGACCACAGTCATACCATAGCGCCATCGGTTTTCTCCCTCAGTAGCTGGAACACGCCGCCAAGCGCCGCGCGTTGCTGACGCAGCGCTTCCCGATCAGCGACCTTCCGCGTCGCCAACAGCTTCGTGTGGTCGGCATCGCTCTCGCGCAGCAGGTTCATCAGCAGCGGTCGGCCCGCCTGCGGGTCGCCGGGTCTGCCACCCGCTTTCGAGCGCGTGTACTGACCACGCACAATCTTCGTCAGCGGGTTTTCGTCCGCGTGGTAGTAGTACAGATGCTCGGACTCGGAACGCGGCACGCCGATGCCATGCCCGTTGGTCAGAAGCAACTGTCGGGTGATCAGGTCGTCGCTCAGATTCGGCCAGTCGGAACGGTCATCGAGCAAGGCAGTATCGACGAGTCGATCCACCGCGACCATCATGCCGGGCATGAACTTGTGCCGGGCGGTCACCTCGCGGATCACCTGCTCCTGGTGAATGAACTGCGGCGGCGTGCTGAGTTGCCCCGACCACGAACACCGATAGACCTGGCAGAAGGCGAAGGTCGCTTCGGCATCGGCATCGAGCGTGGCCAGCATCGCCTGCGGCGCGGTGGCAGTCAGTCGTCCGCCGAACTGCATATAGAGGATGCGCGACATGCCGCGAGCGCGGGCCTCACCGATCGCCCATGCCTTCGTCCGGCACTGGCAGCAGAAGCTCTCCGGCCCGACCGGATCGACCCGCTTGTGCGGGATCAGGTTCTCCGACCAGACCTCGTCGGCCAGTTCGAGCAGGTCGTCCAGCGCACCGCTGCGGCATCGGGCCAGGCCGTGGCGGTTGGTGCCGGTGGTCCGCAGGTCGGGATGGACATCGTGCGACCAGTCGACCACGGTGATGCGCGTCGGCTGGGGCTGAAGCTGCGCGATCGAATCGAGCGAGCGTTCCGCCGCCGCATCATTGACGAGTCCAGGCACGAGGATGAGTAGTTCGTAGTTCATGGTTGAATCCGGGGTCGATTCCGGGGGCCGGGGGTCAATAGGTGTCCGCCCACCGGTCGGTGGCGTTGAAGTAACCGAGCGTGTGGCCCCGGCTGTCCCAGGTGTGATCCTTGAAGTACAGGCGAACGCGGCAGTCGAAGGTGCTGTCCCATTCGGTCGCGACGTCGACGACGACCGCCTGCGATGACTTGTACGGGTCGGTGGTGTGCGGGCCGATGTGGTTGACGCTGCCGCCGGTGACCTCGATCCAGATGCCATCGCCGGTGGTCTCGCCGGCCGGGCCGGTCTCTCCGTCAGGACCGGTGGGGCCTGTGTCACCAGTTGGTCCGGTCGGACCAGTGGGCCCAGTTACACCATCGTCGCCTGTGATGCCCGTCGGTCCGGTCACGCCTGTCGGTCCGCTGGAACCCGTCGGCCCCGTGGGGCCGGTTGGACCCGTTGGCCCGGTCGGTCCCGTGGGGCCTGTGGGACCGGTGGGTCCGGTGGGTCCGCTCGGGCTGCTGTGTGTGGGATGGATGTTGCTCAGGCGCAGCACCGCCCACTGTTCCCCAGTGCCGCCTTCGCGCCACAGCACCTGCGCCGAGCCGTTGCCACCGGTGATGAGCTTCTCGGTGTCGTTAACGATGATGTCAGCGAAGCGGTTGTCGGCCTCTTCATCCTCGACGTAGATGTACCCGGGGCAGACGCCGCTGACGTAGGCCCGGCCGATCGCGCCGGCGCGCAGCGAATCGAGCAGAACGACGAACTGCCCCCAGTGGTTGGCCTGGGGTTTTGAGGCACCGAGCGCGACACGGTTCTTGAAGTTCCGCAGGTTCGCGCCCGGCGTGATGATCGGCGTATCCAGCCCCAGCACCGACAGACGCGGCATGTCTTCGCCACTGTCATTGCGGACCAGGATGATGCCGGTCTTGCGCTGCTCATTCTCGGCAGCCTGCTCCGCGTCGTGGCGACGCTGGCGCATGTCCACCGCCGCGTCGATGAACGCGTTGTAGGCGGAAGCGGGAACACGCAGCTTCTCGCCGGATCGGACTTTGCGGAACGTATCGCTCATGCGCCGATCCCCAAGGTCGCGAAGTCACCTTCCTCGTAGACCTGCTCCACGTAGGCGGCGACCGGGCGTTTCACCAGCGCCGTGGCGGCGGCGTCCTCCTCGTCCTCATAGCGCAGCCACAGGTACTCCCAGCCCTTCTTGTCGATGGGACCGATGTCGCCGACCCTGAGGCCGGTCACGTTCGGCGACCCGGCGAAGCGGAAGGTGATCTCCCAGTCACCGCCGGACGGGTCGGATTCGGGCACGCGGCGTGAACCCGATGCGCCGAGGAACAGGCACTCACCCGCGGCCAGTCCTTTGAAGGCCCCGGCATTCACCTTGCCCGTAAGCTGGAACAGCGCGCCCTTGTAGGCATTGGTCACCGTGGACGCGGGCAGGTAGTGCGTCTCGGAGAAGGTGTAGACGGGGATCGTGACGTCCACGCCCTCCACGCTGTCGTGCGTGACGCCGATCGCGCCCTTGAAGTCGGGCGCGGCCGGCACGCCCGGCGCGGGGTAGCTGGCGATAGTGGACCGGCTCTGGGTGATGTGCTGTGTGCCGCCGCCGGTGTCGAAGCTGAAGACCGAGTCGCCGGTCTCCGGCTCCTGGCTCTCGAACGGCGCATACCGCGCGGTGCCGGTCCAGATGCAGCCCCCGGAATTGGTCGCGTCGATGTGGACCGGCTCGACAGTGGACGGCTGCCGCACCAGGCCGTTGAAGATAGACGGGGCCGTGGCGTTGAGCGATGACAGCGCCGCCGCTTCGTCGGCGGTGCCACGGATCGTGAACGTCAGTTCCGCCGATTCGCCTTCGGTGTACAGTCGCGAGTCCGGGTTCTCAGTGCAGGTAATCGGCATACGTGCCTCACCCGGAAGTTTCCTGCCGGGGCTCCTACGCGTTACGCGAAGGTCAATCCGCCGGTCTGAGCGGCGGTGACCAGCTTCTTGGTGTTCTTGGCGGTTTCCTCGGTGGCCTTGGCGGTTCGGTCGGCGGCGCTGTCGGAGATCAAGCCCTGAATGGCGGCGGCGTTGAACGTGCCGCGCACGCCGATCTTCGCCGCTTCCTGTTCGACCAGGTCACCGATGTCACCGAGGCCCGCCAGCGCATCGCGGGCTTTGTCGATCACGTCGTCGGCGCTCTGCAGTCCCTCGGGACCGGAGTCGTCCCGTTCACGCGCCTCGCGCTTGTTGCGCGCTTCGTCGATGGCGTCCTGCCATTCCTTCCGCGCTTGTTCAAGGTCTTCCTCGTTCTGGGTCATCCGCCGCTCATACTCGGCGTCCAGTTCACTGTGCTTCTCAAGGTTCTGCCGACCGATCTCGCCCAGCGTCGCCTCGTGCAGCGATGCAGCCCGATCCCTGCGCCGTTGCCGCTCTGCTTCAGCCTGCGCCAGATCCCGCTGGTTGGCATCATCGATCCGCTGGATAGCGGCGTCGCGCTCCGCGTCGATGCGCGCGTTGACCCGGTCGCTGCTCTCTCGGGCGGACTTGCTGAACAATCCCTTGATCCACTGCCAGGCCTTGCGGGCGATGGCGACCATGTTCTGCCACAGGCGCGAGAAGAAGCCGACCAGGTTCGACCAGAGCTTCTTGAACACCGCCACCGACTCGATCCAGCCCACGTCCAGCGCGTGCCAGACGATCTCGACCACGGCCAGCAGCCCGTGGAACGCGTCGTAGCCGATGCGAACGAAGAAGTTGCGGAAGTTCAGCCACGCCTTTTCGAGGAAGTTCACCCCGCGCGTCCATTCCATCTTCAGCGTCAGCCAGAGCACCTTCGCGGCCAATGCGATGTCGCCGGCCGCGAGTGCATCGGCGATGCCCTGGTAAGCGGTCAGGGCATCTTCTTTGAGTACCTGGAACCGGCCACCCAGCCACTGCAGCGCTTTCGCGCCGATGTCGGTGGCGTAGACCAGATAGCCGGCCAGCGCGGCCACGGCCGCGATGACCAGGCCGATGGGTGAGACGAGGAACGCCAGCACCGCGCCGAGCACCTTAAGCACCGCAACCACAGTTGTGATCACGGTGATCAGTCCGCCGATGATGGCTCCCACGCCGGAGATGGCTGTGCCGAAGATGGCGACGGCCACGCCCACGGCGATGATGCCCACGACCACCTTCAGAGCGGTGGCGATCAACGCGCGGTTCTGCTGCGCCCACGCCGCGATACGTGTGCCGAGGTTGGTGATGATGTCGGCGGTCTTCTGCAGGATGGGCGCGAGCGCCGCCCCGACGTTGAAGATGCCGACCTTGATCACCTTCCACAGCCGGTCGAGTGCGTCGGTGAAGTCCTCGGCGGCCTTGGCGTCTTCGCCGCTCATGGTCAAGCCGAGACGGCGAGCCTCTTCCTGCAGAATCTCGATACCCTTGGCTCCGCTGGCGAACATCGGCAGCAGGTTGGTGCCCGTCCGCCCGAACAGCGACATGGCAATCGCCGCCTTGCGGGTCGGGTCTTCGATCTGGCTGATCCGATCGGCCAGCAGCTTGAACTGCTGCTCGGGTGAAAGGCCGTCCAGGTCCTCGAAGGTCAGGCCAAGGTCGTCCAGGGCGTCGACCGCCGTGGACAGACCGCGACCGGCGTCGTAGATGCTGCGCTGCATCTTGCGGAACGCCATCTCCAGCGACTCGAACTCGGTACCGGTCTGCGAGGCGACGAAGCGCAGTTCACTGAGCGTCTCGACCGACAGGCCCGTCCGCTTGGCCATCTTCGCCACCTGGTCGCCCATGGAACTGAACGCCTTGGCTGCGCCGAGCATCGGCGCGAGCATGGCCGAACCCAATGCCGCGATGCGGGTGCCCAGCGCCCGCACGTTGTCACCGAAAGCCCGGATGCGGCGCTCGGCCCGGCGCAGGCCGCGCACGAGTTTGCTGTCGTCAGCGAACAGCTCGACGAATGCGCGGCCTGCGCGAATGGCGTTGGTCTTGGCCAATCATCAGCTCCCGATGTTGGTTTTTGCGGCGAGGCGCTCCCTCGCCGCTTCCACGGCGGCGTCGACCTGGGCGTCGGTCAGTTGCGCCGCTGCCAGGATCGCGGTCTTCTGCTCATCGGTGAGCCGACCCTCCTGCTGGGCGAGGCGATATTGCGACAGGGCCAGGTCGGTCAGGGCCCGAGCGGTCTGGAACGCGGCGAGGATTTCAGCGGGTGTCATGGGGGGTGTCCTCCGTAACGGGGGTTTGAATGTCCGGGGCGGCGAGACGAATCAGGATCGACTCGACCACGTCCAACGTGGCGTCGAAGGTCGGCCCACCCTCGGGGAGTTGGGCTTTCGCCTCATCGAGGCTGGCCCGCGCCGCCTGGAGCAGTTCACCATGCAGGATGATCTGCTCGTCGGTCAGCTGATGGCGCTGGGCGAGGTAGACGCGGTTGGCGGTGTTGAGCGCTTCGCGCTGCTGGAACCAGCGGTCTTCGGGCGTGGCGGCACAACCTGCGGCGGTCGCCAGTGCCAGCACGACCATGAGGAACATGAGGGAACGGGTGGTCTTCATTGGGGTCTCCTTCCGTGGAGGTCGGGGGATGAGGTGGCGGCGATCACTTCGTCAGGCCGCCGTAGCGGTCGAGGTCGGCGTGCTTGATCTGGATGCCCTGCTTGATCTGCTCGATGAGCTTGGCCGGGGGCTGCTTGCCGTTGTTCGCGTCGGCGTAGGCCTTGAGCACGAAGCGCAGCGCCGCGTCGAGTTTGGCCAGTCCCGCGCTCGGCGTGTCGTCGGGAATCTCCTTCTCCGCCAGCTTGATGCCGGTGATAATCGAGCCTTCCCACTCCTTCCACTTCTCCTGGAACGGGTTGAACTTGCTCGACAGCCAGAAGAAGACCCCGACCAGCACAGCCCAGATGACGACGAAGCCGACGCCGGAGTTGAGAAGTTTAGAGAGCGAATCGATGAGGGAAGCAGTGTCCATGTTAGTTGCCTTTCTGAGCCTCAAGGGCTTCGCGGAGGAGTTTCAGGTCCTGCTTGCTGGCGACCGTCCGTAGTCGCCGTTTGTCTCTGGCGTAGGGATCGAAGTCGGATGGCCGGTAGGCGCGGCCCTTCTTCGGGTCACGGTTGGCGTTGGCGATCAGGGCGCAGATCAGTGACGTATGCGCCCATCGCTCGCGGCCCAACCCTTCGGCCATCCACAACAGTTGCCGCAATGTCAGCCGCTCGAGTTCGCGGGGGCCGAGGCCAATGCTTCCAGCGATTCGCCAGACATCGCACCACGGATCGTCGCCTCGATGTCCAGTCCGTCGATGCGGGTTTCCATCGCGGTCACCGCCGCGTCGATCATGGCCATCTGCTTGGCGACCGCCTTGGCCCTGTCGTTGCGGCCGCGCGAGCGGAAAAAATCGATCAGTTCCTCGTAGAACGCCTTCTGCGCCGCGAGCAGCGTCTGGCCGTCGAAGCTGTTCCGCACATCGTCTTCGGTGACGCTGTGCGTGGTGAACTGACCTTCGAGCATGCAGCAGAGCACTTCGCCCAGCAGCATCTCGTCGGTGCCGAGGCGCGTCAGGAGTGGCGGGTCACCCGCTTCGGGCTGAAGCAGATCGATGTCCAGCTTCGCCTTGACCGCCATCGCGGTGCCGAGGTTGAGCGTGAGGGTCCAGCTTCGACCGGTTGCGTCAGTGAATGTCTTCATCAGGCCACCTCCACCCATTCGTCGAACTTCGCGAGCTTGGCCGTGACCGACACCGTCACGCCTTCCTCCAGCGGCTCGTTGCGACTGAAGTTGGTGATGGAGAAATCACCACGCGGGCCTTCAGTGCCCGATGCGGCCTTGTCGCCGGTGAGCACCGCGAGGGCGACGGTCGCCGATGTGAGGAACGCGGTCTTGATCGCGTCGAACCCCGCGTCACCCGGTTTCCAGAGCATCTCGAACTCGGCGGTGCATTCGCGCAGCGTCGGCGCGGTGGCCCGCCAGCCCTGGTTGGCGCGGGTGGTCACGTCGGCTTCGCCCGCTTCGAGGTTGAGCGTCACGTCCTTGACGTTGCTCATCTCGGCCAGAGTGGCCAGGTCGGTGCCCGTCGGCCCCTGGTAGATTTTGGCGTTCATGCCAAGGATGAATTCTTCAGGCATTGGGTGGTCTCCTTGCTACTGGCTCCCGGTGATTTCCGGGGCATTACTTCTCGAGGGTTATTTCCCGGGGCTACTTCCGGGGGATTACTTCCGGGGGACGCTGTCGCGCCACATGGCGGGCAGCTGGGGTTGTTCCTTCTCGAAGGCAGGCCCCATGAACGGCCTGGCCTTGTAGCGCACGCGCTTCTTCTCCCGCCGGGCGGTGCCGCCGTATTCGAGTAGCGATGGCGCTTCACCGCGTCCTTTCTGTGTCAGTCGCGCCGGCCCGATCACGACACTCTCCTGGTTTGGGTCGTAGCCGAACCAGATGAAGCGCTTGAGCAGGCCGGTATGACTACTGGGCGGCGAATCGGGTTGGCTCGTCCGCTTCCGCTTGCGAATGCTGCTGCGCGCCGTCCGCCGGACGAACGCGCCGAAGCGGCTGAGGACACGCCGGGTGGTCGCATCGACCTTGCGGACGACCGTCGCCTTGTCGAAGAACAGGTCTTTGAAACGCAGGTCGATCACGCTCGCACCTCCGGTTCCGGGACGCTGCGTACAGCACGCAGGCGGGTGAGCGTGGCCCGCGTGTCGGCGGGCAGGTCGGCGTCCTGGATCGCACCTTTGCCCTTGAGCGTCTCGATCAGGTCGATCACGACGGGCAGCAATGATGCAGCATCGTCAGCATCGTGTTCGACACGCACGTTCGTGCGCTGAGGCATGGCCCGTACCTGCGCCAGGTAGCCGGGAAGGTCGTCGATGTTCTTGCGCACGCGCCGCGTGCGACCGTTCAGTTCAAAGACCACCATCGCCATCACACACCTCCTCGCAGTCGGTAGACCCACCAGTGCCAGGACTGGTCCATCTCGCCCCCGGGCGGCGCGTACCAGGATGCGTAGAGCCGCAGTGTCCAGTCCCCATCGGGGTAGCCCGCTTCAGGGATGTTCCACTGCGCCTGCATCCAGTTCAGACTGACCTGCATCTCAGCCGAGGCGATCTTGCCATCGTCCTGCGGCATCAACAGCACCTGTGTAATGGACGGTTCATTGGAGTAGGCCAGCGACGCGATGGTGTTGACGTTGCCGTCCTCCAGCCACCAGTCGTTCAAGTCGCCGTTGACATCCTCAAGCTGGGTCACGACCAGCAGCATGTCGTTGGCACCGAGGTCGCCCGCTGCGAAGTCGATACTGTCGAGCACATCGTCGTAGCCGCTCATGTCGACGAACTGCGTGCCACTGGCGTAGCGCAGCAGCTGCATCGCGCTGGGTTCCGCAGTTGCCGATGATCCACCGCCGTAGTAGCCCATCACCAGCTCCCTCCCACGACGGAGACCGCATCGCCGGGCGTACCTTTCACGCGGATCGCCGACAGGTCGATGCTCTTGAACTCGTGCCATTCACCGGGCACCCACGGCACGTCCGAGCCGTCGTCGCCCTGGAACAGCACGTTGCCGCTGTTACTCGGCGGCGTGCTGATGGTCACCGAACCGACCAGCCGGTCAGAGACCAGCGACTGATAGGTGCCGGTGACCGTGATGTGTCGCATGATGGTGTTGTTCATCGTGTGCAGTCCTCATTTCATGGCGCGGTAGGTCACGGTCAGCACGCTCGTGAACACACGCTGTTCGAGCAGATGCTCGGGTGCGTACACGGGGTCATTGGCGAGGCTTATCCACGATGCCCACGGCGCTGTAGCCAGCGGCCTGCGCCGCAGGTATTCGGCGATCTGGTCGACCAGCGTGCCGAGCGTCGTCACCGCGGCGTCGAGGTCTGTGTTGCCCGGCGCGAGTTTGCGTTGCACGCCGATGTCGACGGTGATCTCGTACTGGCTGGCGGCGCGAGTCGATCCGGTGATCTCCACAGCCTTGGGCACCACCGTGACCTTCAGGTCGACCAGGTCCTTCAGTTCATGAACCGGCAGCACTTTCCGCACGGCGGTGAACGATTCGCTGAACGTGCCGGGGGCGGCTGCGTTCAGTTCGGCGGCGACGGCGTCGGCGATTTCGGTGACCAGGCTCATGGCGCGATCCCTCCCGAGGTGACCCAGGCCACGACCGCCGATCCGCACGCGGTGATCAACGAGCCGGCGATCAGCCAGATCAGCTTCGACTGGCCTTTGGCGTCCTGTTCGAGCCGATCCAGGCGGACGAGGATGCCGGGCTTGGTGCCATTGTTGGCGGTGCCGCGAATGGCCTCATCGAGTCGATCTAGCTTGCGATGAATCTCATCGAAGTGGGGCTTGAAGATGTCACTCGGTGCGTCACTCATGAATCAGGTCCGATGTCTCTCGTGTGAATGCGATAGGTGGTGCGGTACGGATCGCTCCAACGCCAGCCCCGGACGTCTTCGCCCAAGGCCATCACCTCGAACTGGCGACCGTCGGCGATGATCACGTCGCCGGGTTCGGGTTCACCTGCCGCCAAGTCGTCGGCCAGGATCAGGACATCCCAGACGTGCCCACCGATGGTCAGCCCTGACTCGTCCGCGATCTCGTAGGCGGTGCGGCCGAACGTGGCGTTGACGACGTACTGGTCGACGCCACGCTGATAGGTGACCGGGCTGGAGCAGTGCGCGGTGCGCATCTGCTCCAGCCACTGGCCTCCTTGCCTCAGCAGGTCACCCACGTTCCATTCCTCCGGTTACTGCTCGAGGCGCACACGCACGGTGGCGTCGTCGTCACCGGCGGCGGCGATGGTCTTGCCGAGGTACTTGTTCACGCCGGACTCGTCGTCGGTCTTGGCGACGGATTCAGCCACGTCCCAGTAGACCTTCAGGCCAGCGCCGATCGCTTCGCCGACGCCAGCCGTCTTGGGAACGTCGAACACGCCGGTCAGTTCCAGTGTGCCGAGTCCGCCGGTGGCGATGTCCCGCTTGGTGATGCCGATCAGGTCGCCCTGGACCACCACGCTTCCGGCGGGCAGATCGCTGCCGGGCGTGTAGTCGATGCCGTTTCCGTCATGAATGAATCGTGCCGTTGCCATGCAATATCTCCTTGGTCAGGAGGCCTTAGATCAGGCCTCGCCCTTCATCTTCAGTGCGCCCCGGTAGTCCTGTTCCTTCACGCCGAAGTCGAGGTAGCCCCGGAACTCGATGCCCAGCCGGTTGAAGACCATGTCGTTCTTCTCCACGGTGGGCACCTGCTTGCCGTTGAGGAACACCACCTCGATGGCCGGGATGGCGCTCGGCTCGGCGAGTAGATACCAGGCCTTGTCCGACGAGCCGGTGTAGTCCTCGTTGTCCAGGTAGTCGCTGGCGACGACCTCGAACTTGTTGGCGTGGGGGTTCTTGTTGCTCTTGGGCGTCGAAGCCGCCTCGTTGAGCGTGGTCGAGCCCATCAGCAGGTCGGCGAGGATTTCCAGGCTGGCCGGAACCAGCAGTAGCTTCGGCCGCACGCCCAGCGGATCCTTGCCGCCGGGGCGGCGCTGCTTGCTGAACGTGTTGCGGGCTAGCGTCAGCCCGTCGACGGTCAGCGCGGTGTCCGCGCCGGTCTTGTAGTTCTTGTGGCCGCTGGAGAAGAAGCTGTTGGGGTTGCTCAGCCACAGCGTCCAGAAGACCTTGTTGATGGTCAGGGAAGCGCCCTCGCCGATGCGGAACGGCGCGTCTTTCAGCGCGTCGAGGTCATCGTTGATGATGTCCTCGCGGTAGATGCCGAACATCTTCCCGTAGGTGTCGGCCTTGTTGGTGTACGACTCCTCGCCGACCTCGCCGTGCTTGAACTCGCCGCCGTAGGCGATGGGCTCGAAGCTCATGTCTGCGGTGGCGCGGTAGCGGGTGACGGTCTTGAAGTCGCGCACCGATCCGATCTTGGCGACGCGACGCCAGGCGTTCTCGACGTGGTCGAAGCCCGCCAGCAGGCTCTTGTTGGCGATGTTGGACATGATGCCCGGCAGGCTCATCGTGCTGGCGGCGGCTTCGAGAATCTCGGTGGGCGAAGCGCCGACCGCCGGGATGTAGTGACCCTCGGCAGCGGCAGCCAGCCGGATCACGCCCGCCACGCCGATGTTGCGAAACCGGTGGGCGGCTTCCAGCGTCTGCTCGCCGTAGTCCTTGACCAATTGCTCGTCGCGGAACTCGTTCGTCGCCAGGCACGCGGCTGCCTCGATCACCTTCGGGTTGGCATCGGCACGACCGCTGAGCACACCGGGGGCGCTGGGTCGCGACGCACGGAGCACCTCCAGTTCGGTGCGGCTCTCGTCCCAGCCGTCCTCGATAGCCTTGGCCTCGATGTCCGAATGCTTGCTGGCGCAAACGTTGCGAATTGCGGCGATCCGCTTGCTCTCGGCGGCCGCTTCGGCGCGCATGGCCTGGACCGAGTCGCTGACGGACGGGGCCTCCATGCCCTCGTCCGCCCGCGCTTCGATCTTCTCCTCCTGCTTCGGCTTGGTCTCCGAGGTCAGCTCGGTGGTTTCCATGGTGGTGACGTCCTTGTCGCTCATCGCGTGATTCTCCTTGTCTTGGGCTGCGATTCGGGCGGTGGTGCCCGTGTCGGCACCGCTGTCGACGAAACTGATCTCTTTGAGCACCGCCCGCCGCACCACATGCACGGGGCCGGTGAACGATTGGCCGTTGACCTTGACGCTGAGTCCGGCGGGCACCATCTCGGCCTCGATAACCGCCGCGCCGATGGATGCCTGCCAGGGGAAGCCGTTGACGCCGCTTCGTGCCACGTCCCGCGCCCACGAGGTGTCGCGGCTGATCAGGCCCTCAGCGATGAGTTGCCCGCCCCCGGAATTTCTCTCGACGGTGACGCGCTGTGTATGGCCCACGCCTTGACGGCGCTCGTGATCCAGGCGGATCGGCAGGTTCTGCGACGGGATGTCCAGGCCCGCCAGGTCAACCACGACCGGGTGCGGGAACCCGGCGATCCGCATCAGCCCGCCCGTGTAGGCGACCATGCGGAACTGCGGCAGAGCCTTTTCGCTCTCAGCCGCTTCGACCGTCAGCGGCCCGCGCATCGTCACGAACTCAGGCTGCTTGTCGTTGGTCTTCGACATCCGTGTCGTCCTCCTCGTCATCTGGCGATGGTTCTGTGGGCCGGGTCTGGGCTTCGCTGAGTCCCAGTTCCGCCATGAGCTGCTTTTCCTTGGCCCGCTGGCGCAGTTCGGTTTCCCAGTCCTTGCCTTGGCGGGCATACTCGGTCGCCAGCGTCGTGGTGTTGTTCGACAGCCGCGTGGCCTGTGCGCTGGCTTCCTTGGCCGGGTCGACGTGTTCGGTGCCGTCCCAGAACCACTGATGCGGTAGCGCGTCGATTCCCCGCAGGAATGCGAAGTCGCCCAGCAAGCTCGCTTCGTGAAGCCAGGCGGCGAAGATGCGGTCGAGCACGGCGCTATCGCAGTCGGCCTGCTCGACGCGGATCGACTTGAAGTAGGTCTGGTGATCCAGGCGACCGGAGGCATAGTTGTAGCCCGACGAATTGCCCGCCGCGACGTTGAACGGCATGTTCAAACAGCGTGCGATTTCGTTGAGCAACTCGCGTTTGAACTCGCCGTAGGTCGTGCCCGGTTGCTCGGCCTTGATCTGCCCGAGTTTCCAACCGTCAGGCAGCACGGTGGCCATGCGCTTCTCGAGCTCGACGATGTCCATCGGCTCGACCGCCGCCGCTTCACCGCTGGCGGGCGCGTCGGTGAACAGTACCGCCGCGAAGTCCGCCGCCGTCTCGGCAGCGCCCAGCACCGCCAGCGTGTAGCGCCGCAGTTGTGCGAACAGCGGTAGCGCGGGCGTGATCTCCGGCACGCCGCGATGCTGGCCTGCGCGATCGGGCCTGAACCAGTGAATCATCGATCCCACCGGCACGAGGTCGAACGCATCGACCGTCGAGGGGAAGCTGGTCTGGCCGGGGTGTTGCCGCAGCACCAGGTACTGGCGCGGATTGCCGTGGCGGTCGAACTGGATGCCGTCCACGGCGGTGTCATCCACGAGCCGAAGCGACGGATTGGTGATCCGGTCAGCTTCGACCAGTTGAGCGTCGATCTTCACCGGCGACCGCAGCACAGGATTACCCGTGAGCAGCGCGAATGCTTCGCCGTCGGTCGCCTTGGCCATCCGCATGGTGCGGAGCTTCTCGGCCAGGCGAATCTCCCGCGCCCAGTCGGCAAACGCCGTCTCGACGATGTGGTTGACCTCCGCGTCGTCGGTCAGCAGTTGCAGGCGCGGGCCGGTGCCCACGCAGTCGTTGGCCAGCGTCAGGATGATGCCTTTGGCGTAGGAGTTGTTGGCCACCTCGTAGCGGGCGCGGTTGCGGAGCGTCTGTCGCACGTCGGCCGAAGCCGCCGCGTCGGCGGATAGACCGTCAGCGTTGGCCCAATGCCGCAAGTTGTCGGCATTGGTCACCGCCGCGTCGAACTTCGCCCGGATCATCCGCGTGACCGAGCGAGCCTTTCGGATTGTCTTATTGCCGAACGGCCACATCATGCAGTCCCCGGAGGCGAGAGTTTGACCTTGCGGATGCCCAGGCCCTTGCCGGTCGCGGCCTGCTTGCTGGCCAAGTGCTTGTCGGCGGCGATCTGGTCGGCCAGCGAGTGCTGTTCGACACTGCCGCTGTCACCCGAGGCGCGTTTCGGCCCGGCGGCGTTCTCGCGGATGGTGTTGGTCAGTTCGTCGCCCATGACGTATCTCTGGTCTGGGCGCGGCGCAAAGAAAAAGGCCGCGCGAGTTCGGTTACTCGCACGGCCTGGTCGATTTGATCGGGCCGGTCAGCCTGAGGGGACCACCCACAGACCGTCGGTATTCAGTTCATCGGCAAGAATATCACGGTGCATCACGAGATCAAGGCCCAAAGCGGTGCCGGTGACAGTTCGTTACGCATGTAGAACTCTGTACCGGATCGCGTCCTACTTTTCCCATGTCGTGACTCTTTTTCCACAGTGACGGCACTCCCGCCGGCGCATGATCCGACCGCCGGGCTTCGCGCGGGTGTAGAGCACGTAGAAATGCCCGCAGCCACATTGACGGCACACGATGCCGCGCTGCTCAACGTGGGCCAAAGCGGAAGATACTGTCGATCGCGGGCTGGGCGGCTCCTCAGGCATGCTTGGACCTCTGCTGCTGTAGGACGGACAGACGGATGCGAGGACGTGCGGGTTGATCGACCTTCTCGATGCCCAGTCGCACGGCACACATCGAGGCGGCGACAGCACACCCGACTAGGCAGTCGAACCAGTGGTTGTCCGGGCGAGACGGGCGCAGCGTCCATTCCTGCACCACGCGCCCTTGCCCCTCGGTGCGCACCCATGTCTCACTGCCGGCGATGTGGTCCGCGAACAGGCGGTGCTCGCTCTCGGACTTGCCGAACAGGGTCAGGCTACCACGATCACCTGGGGCGTCAGCCAAGCGGGCGTGGACGAATGTCTTCCAGTAATTCGTGTCGTACTGCACGTGCGGAAACTCGCTCGTACGGCTGACGTTGGGCACGTACCAGTTGTGGCCGTGGCGTTCGCCGGGCTTGCGTCGGTAGGTCGACATCGGTTTGTTGCCGGCGCGGATGCCCACGCCCTTGGAGGGCATCGCCACCGTCCCCGGCGTCTTGTGGCAGACGTTGGCGACGACGCCGGGCAGGTAGCCCGAGTCGATCAGACAGCGTTCGATGTGGATGGCCCCGGCGTTGGTGCGGTTCCACGATCTGGATAGGAAGTCAGTTGTGAGCGTTTCGATCCCGGCTTGCACTGCGCCCTCCACGCCGGGCGCGCTTGAGCTCTCGCGCGCATCGAACATCGTCCGCGTAGCGCCACGGAGCGTGAAGAACCGCCGCTTCTGGTCCGGGTAGGTGCCGTAGTCGACGACGTAGCCGGTGAAGTCGGGCTCCCACGCGCACACGATGTAGAACAACATTTTATCATGCACGTCGATGAACATCGTCAGACACGTTGCCGCCTGCGGCACGACGCGGCGGGCGCGACCATTGACGCGCGAGGCGACTTGGTCGGGCGTGAGCACGTCCTCGTCGGCCTGATCCGTGAGTGGCTCGTTCTGGTACTCGGCGAAGAACGCCTCCTCGTCGCGGAGTTTCAGGTTCATCGCGTGCTGGATCGCGGACAGCTCGTCGTCGTTGTACCGATCGGGCCAAGCCACCGCGACGCCAACATCCATCTGATCACGATGCGTGCGATACAGTTCGGTCGCGCGCTTGCCACTGTCGCCCTCGCGCAGCCCTTCAGCGCGCAGCTCGGCGTATCGGTCCCACAGTTTCTCGTCCGACGGGAACGCATAGACCATCTTCGTGCATTCGCCTTGCCACTCGGGGTTCTTCTCCCGGTCGAGAATCTGGTCCGCCAGGTCGTCGTGGTAAATCTTCGTGCAGGTCATGAAGCCCGCGATCTTCACATCCGGACCGGCCATGCCGAGCACGTCGCCATTGAGAATGGCCAGGCGGTGTTTCGTCTGCGTTGGTGACGCGGCGGACTGCCGCGTTTGCGGATCGTCGAGAATTACCAGCGACGGGCGGACGATGCTGCCGTCCATCTTCGTGTGCTGTTGCCCGCGGATGTTGGAGTCCAGACCCGCGACGGTGATGATCGAACCGGCGGACGGCGAGCCGGGGATCGTGGGCATGACCAGCTTGTCCGCCGACCAGGTGATGAACGTGGGCTCACCGTCGCAAAGCTGACCGATCTGCTTGCGGGCGTTGTTCTCCAGCTTGCGGATCGCGTAAATCGCCTCCGGGAAATCCTCCAGCAGCAGTGCATTGCCCAGCATGTCCCGCTTGATCGCTTCGAGCACCATCTTCGCCTGGTCTTCGGCGCTGCCGATCAGACAGACGTATTCGCGGTAGCCGTAGAGCACCGCCCACACCGCTGCCATGCGGGCCAACGTCGTCTTCCCGCTGCCGCGCGGCATGGCGAACGCGAACAACCCGCCGTCGATCACCGCCCGCTCGATCTTCTCGAGGATGCGCAGGTGGTCGCCGGACCATTTGAGGTGAAAGGCCTGCGGAAAGTAGGTTTCGCAGAACGCGCGGAACGATGCCTCGCATCGCTGGCGGCGCTGCGTATCTACAACCGCCGGGATCGGCGCGATGTCTCGGCCTTGCCGAGATCGGGCCAACTGGCGTTCGAGGTCGCGGCGCAGCTTCTCCTCGTAGCCGACCGTCGCCACCTTCGGCTCGTCGCGCTTCCGCGCCAGCCACGCTACGTACTTGACGAGGTTCACGCGCCGGGCGTTGCCGCCGACGGTGATGCGCAGGCCCGCCTCATTCATCTGGCGGTTCACCTTCCCCGTGTTGACCACCACGCCCAGCGGCGTCGAGTTCAGCAGGCGCACCAACTGCGTCGGCGTGAGGCTTCGGATGTCAATCGTTCCGTGCGCCAACGTCGGCTCCCTCCTGTTCCGTGGGCGGGGCGTTCAGCCAGGCGGCGTAGTGCACCAGATTGACGGTCCCTTCGGGGTTCACCGGCGCGCCCTCATCGATGTGCCGCTGCACCACGTCGGCGGGCAAGCCCAGCATCCGCGCGAGCGCATCGGGCGCGATGGTGGCCGGGCTAAGGACATCCCTTACGTCGGGGACACCAGGGGCTCCGGGGGATTCCGCTGTGTTTTCAGCAGTGTTTTCCGTCATGACAGCGACCTGAAAAGAAGTTGCCCACATCGCGGAACTGGCCTTGATGCGGGTTCGATTTCATGGCTCACATGTGTCTGTTCGAACGCAACGCCAACCACGACGCCCCCAACGAAAGGAGCACCATGCGAACCACCCGAATCGCACTCGAAGGCAGCGCCGGCCACGTAGCAATCGCCCGCGAACGCGGCAGCGCCACCATCCGCATCGACTCGATCGTCCGCGACCCCAAGCGCGGCGAGCAGGCATGGAAGACATGGGAGCTGCCCGCCCGCATCAGCGACGACGAGCTGTTCAAGGTCGCGCAAGAAGTGCAGCAGCGCTGCGACGGGACGCGCGGGACCAACAGCATGGTCCACGATTACTACCGGGAGATGCAGCGCTTCCAGGACTGACCCATCACGCCACACACCCGAAAGGACCACGCCATGACCAAGAACGAACAGACCGCCAAAGAGGCCTACGAAGAGCGCCGCCAGGACATCGCCCGCGTGATGGACTGGATCGAACTCGAACTCGACAAGCACCGGACCAACGCGAAGGGAAGCCCGAACGACTGGGGCTACGCCGGTGACCTCGGGCACGTCCGCGAGAAACTCATCGAGACGCTCGCCTTTCTCTCCAACAGCGAGCCATCCGAAATTGAAGACCTGCTCAGCGAATGTCGCTGAGCATTTTTCTTTCACCCTCCTACAAGGAGCAGCATCATGAAAAAGCAGCAGATCACCATCGGCGGCGTTTACAGCGCCAAGATCACGGACAAGGTCGTACCCGTCCGCATCGACGCGGAGAACAAGAACGGCGGCTGGGACGCGACCAACATCCACACGAACCGGAAGGTGCGGATCAAGAGCGCTCAGAAGCTCCGCAGCCGGATCACCGTGCCGCCGAACGATGACGAGCCGACGTCCGCGAAGCAGCCGGTGAAGAAGCGGCTCACCGCCGCCGAACGAAAGACGGCGCGATCGACTGACGGCGGCAAAAAGGCCAAGGCCACGCCGAAGGCGAAGCCCGCCGCCAAGCCGAAGAAGCTCAGCCTGATCGACGCGGCCGTGCAGGTGCTGGGCGAATCGAAGGAGCCGATGAACTGCAAGCAGATCGTCGAGCAGGTCACGGCGAAGAAGCTCTGGTCGAGCAACGCCGCGACGCCGTGGGCCACGTTGTACTCGGCCATTTTGCGCGAGACGCAGAACAAGGGCGAGGACGCGCGGTTCACCAAGGTCGAGCGAGGCCGCTTCACGCTCAGCGCCGCCGGTAAGAAAGGAGCGTGACCGATGGCGACACGGCACCGAGAACGCAACGTGATCTTCGACGTGGTCGACGGCGTGCTGACGCGAACCGTCATCTTCCCCGACAGGCGCACCTACACGCACCGCTGCACGCGGGCGATCTACGAAGAGGTCGCCCATGCCATCGACGAGCGTCCCAAGCAGGGCGTCACGCTCGACCCGCTGGCCAAAGCGCTCGACCTGCCGCTCACGCAGGTCAACGTCGCGCTTGAGTTCATGAAAGAGCGCGGGTGCGTGGTCACGCGAGCGCGGCGCAACTACCCCGCGTCGAACTTCCTCTACGAGGACGCGATGATCGAGTTCACGTACCTGGCTGAACTGCCGCACTGAGATCACTGCTTCACCTTCTCTTTCACCTCGGCCTTCTTGACCGAGGTTTTCTTCGGTGCGGCAGTTTCGACGGCGGGGATGCGTTCGGCCTTGCGGCCGGTGAACTGCTCCCATCGCTGCACAATCACATCGCAGTACGGCGGGTCGAGTTCCATGAGGTAGGCGTGTCGGCCGGTCTGCTCGGCGGCGATCAGCGTGCTGCCCGATCCACCGAAGAGGTCCATCACGTTCTCACCGGTGTGCGACGAATATTTCATCGCGCGCACGGCAAGCTCGACCGGCTTCTCGGTCAGATGCACCATCGATTGCGGGTTAACCTTCTTGACCGACCAGACGTCCGTTGCATTGTTCGGCCCGAAGAACTGGTGCCCCGCGCCCAAGCGCCATCCGTAGAAGCACCACTCGTGGTTGCCCATAAAATCCTTCCGCGTCAGCACCGGGTGTTCCTTCACCCAGATCACCGCCTGCGAGAAGTACAGCTCGCACGCCTTGAGCACGGGCGGGTAGTTGGCGCAGTTGGCGTACCCGCCCCAGATGTAGAACGCACGACCCGGCGCGAGCACGCGGGCGATGTTGCCGAACCAAGCGACGAGCAGGTCGTCGAACGCTTCATCGGTCACGAAGTCGTTCGCCAGCGGGCGGTCCTTGGCGCGCATCTTCTTGTGCGTACCCTTGGCCTTCTCCGGGTGGCGCTGCAGGTCGAACTTCTGGTGATGCGTTCCTTTGAACGATGAGTTGCCCGACGCGATCGCGTTGTTCGAGCGCGGCTCAACTTTCACGTTGTACGGCGGATCGGTATTCACAAGGTGGATCACATTGCCATCGAGCAGACGATCGACATCGGCGGCGCTGCTGCTGTCTCCGCAGAGCAGGCGGTGATCGCCGAGCACCCAAAGGTCGCCGAGTCGCGTGATCGGATCGTCGGGCGGCGCGGGCACGTCGTCTGGATCGGTCAGCCCGTCTTTGCCATCGGGGTTGAGCAGGTTGGCCAGTTCGTCCTCCGCGAACCCGAGCAGGTTCATCTCGAAATTCATCGCCTGCAGGTCGTTCAGTTCCAGCGGCAGCAGTTCGTAATCCCACTCGGCGATGGTCGCTGTCTGGTTGTCGGCAATGCGGTACGCCTTGATCTGCGCCTCGGTCAGGTCGGTCGCCACGTGGACGGGCACGTGCTCGAGGCCGAGTTTCTGCGCCGCCTTCCAGCGGGTGTGCCCGACGATGATGACGCCGTCGGTGTCGACGACGATCGGCTGCCGCCAGCCGAACTCTTTCAGCGATGAAGCGACCGCATCGACGGCCGCGTCGTTGATCCGTGGGTTCTTCTCGTAGGGGCGGACGTCTGTGATCTTGCGTTTGACGATCTTCATGTTCGACTCCGTTCGGGGTTAGGATCGGTCTTCAATGGTTCGCACCGCGTTCTCCCACGCTGGCGACGGCTCGTCGTGGGTTACATCGCCGCCGCTGACGAAGTGGACGTTCTGGTCGCGGACGATGCCGTGCGCGATCTCGGCGTGGCAGTCGGCGCAGCAATTCCAAGGCTGGCGGTCGCAGATGTCGCAGGTGGATCGCGCGACGCGGTCGCCGCAGTGCTTGCAGGTTCTCTGGTTCATGGGCTTGTCTCCTGACCGGCAACCGGGGTGGCCGGGGGTTGTTTTCCATCGGCGAGCGATTCAATCGAACGGCGCGTCCGTTCCCGCCGCCATCTCGTTTCATCTGTTGCGTTCCAAGTACCTAATCGCATCCCTTACTCGGCCTAAGGGGGTGCCACTTTGGCACCCGGCGCGCGATCCGCGCCCGTTTCGCCCACGTCGCCACGTGTCGCGTCCCACAACGAGGCGGGAGCGTCCTTCGGCCTCGTGGCCCGTTGCGGACGTGGGCCAACGTCGGGCGGCTGTGGCGGGACGGGTTTGATCGCCGGCGGCGGCGTGATCAGCCTGGCGATGGCGTCGAGATCGTTGCGGATGAGCAGCGCCACGTCATCGGGGCACGCGCCGATCGACGCCAGCCATTCGGCGTGCCGCCGGGCCGCGAAGGTCAGGATCATCACGTCGATCGCCGCGAAGCGGACGTTGCGTGTGAACGGCAGCGGGTCATCGCCGGGCCGGTAGACGGGCTTGGTCTGGGCCTCGCCGTCGCTGGCCGCATACGGGCGCTGTGGGATGGGCGGGAGCTGCTGGGTCATCGCGCTCCCTCCCGCCTACCGCGCCGTACCGTCGCGCACCGTCGCGACGGTTGACATTGCGCCCTGGTATTCCTCGCGGCCGCGCACGTGCGCGTACGCGCGGCCGTGCGCGCGTGCGTGCAATGTGAACCGTCGCGACGGTTCGTGACGGTGCGCGACGGTGGTTGTGGCATCGAATGCAACGGCGTGCAACGGAACACAAGCAGATACAACGGCGTGAGGTATCGGTGCATCACAGCACCTCCTTCAAACCGATGCCCTCGTAGAACGTCGTGTTGCCCGTTGCGCGCCGCCGCGTGACGCCCGGCACGGCGGCGGAAAGATCGCGCCCGAAGGTCTGCTTCGTCGTGACCATGCTGCGGCCTTCCTGCTCGCACCAGGTCTTCCACGCCTCGTACAGGTCGTCGACCCAGATGCGCTTGCCCGGCCCGATCTCGCAGCGCTCGCGAACGAACGCGCCCACCGGACTGGACAGATCTTCCATGTCCCGCACCGCGTCCTCGACGCTGGACGGCTGCACGAAGTGGCCGCGCTGCCGCAGGCGTCGCCAGCCCTCGATCGCCCAGTTGAGGATGCCGGGCAGTTCCGTGAGCAACTTCGCCGTCAGCGCCTTGTCCTCGCGGCCGTAGAAACTGTTCGTCAGACGCAGGATCATGAACCGCCCGGCCAGCGCCCCGGAGGCGTCGTTCAGGCGTGGCAGCTCGTTGGACAGGAACACAAATCGCGTCGGCAGCTTCATCGTCACCGACGTCATGTGCTTGCGGTCGATGGTGAGCGTGTCCTCGCCGCTGATGCAGAGCAGGCGCTCGACCACCGCGTGGATACTCTCGCCGCTGAACCGGGCGTCGGAGACCACGGCCAGCGACTTGCCGATCAGCGGCTGCAACCCGAAGTTGCCCGCCAGGCTCGTGGTGGTCGGCCCGCACACGTTGCCCGCTCCGACCAGGTGCGTCAGCACGCGCCCGATGGTGCCCTTGCCGCTGCGTTTGGGTCCAACGAGCAGCAGCATCTTCTGCTGGGACGTGTCGCCGGTCAGGCAGTAGCCGAACCAGTCCTGCAGCAAATCCCACGATTCCATGTCGTCGTCGAACAGCGTCTGCAGAAACTCGATCCACTGTTCGGGCAGGCCGGCGTTGGGATCGGGGTCGTAGTCCAGCCCGTTCACCGTGAAGAATCGCGGCGTCGGCGGCATGTGCCGCATGTCGGGCAGGTGTAGCAGCGACGATTTGCACGGCAGGATGTCGGCGGCTGCAGGCCGGCCCGACGCATCGCCCAGCCACGAGGGTGACACGGTCGTCGCCGGCAGGTGCGTGTACGCCTTGATCGACTCGAGCGCCGCGTTGACCGTGGTCGGGTTGGCAGGGAAATCCTCTGGCACCCACCCGGCGTCCTTGTCATGCACCATGCGGACCGCGTCGTGCATCCACGGCAGCAGGCGGTGGCGCATGCCATCGTCTTCGATCTCGACGTACCGGTTGTCCTGCCAGGCGACGAGCATCCCGGCGAAGTGGTAGAGCGTGCGCCCGTCGGCGTGCCGGTGGTATCGTTTGATGAATGATTCCGCCGTGGGCAACGTGCGCTTCGTTGACAGGATGAGCCGGCCCGTCGCCGGGTCGATCGTGCCCGGTGCGGGCTCGCCGTTGATCGGCCCGCTCGGGGTCAGGTTGCTGCGTGAGCCGCGCTTGCCCGACTTGCGCTTCTTTGGTGTGTACTGTTTTGTGACCTTGGCCAGCGCCTTGTCGATCGTCATGTTGCCGTAGGTATGCTCGCCGTGGTATTCGTCCCACTTGTCGCGCATCAGGCCCGACCCGCGGAACATGCGGTCGATCTGCCCGGCATCCTTGGTGTAGTAGGCGAGCGTGAACACGACCGATGAATCGGCCTCACTCCACGAGTTGAAGTGAGCGTTCCAATCGCCCGCCCACAGCTGCGCGAACTTCTCGCCGCGACCATTGCGCCGTGTGCTGGCCAGTCGGATAATCTCGCCGTCGTCCAGATGGCCGTTTTCGGATGGTGATGGAGCGGCGGCGAGCTTGGCCGGTTCCTCGATTTCGCCAAACACCTCCACGTACAGCGCGTTGAGCTGGTCCTGGCGTGGCTCGACCGTTGCCGGCACCGAATCGCACCGCGCGCCGGTGACCGTGAAGAACCGGCCACAGTCGTACATTTCGACCTCGCCGTCCTCGTAACGCCGTCGGCAGCGCTGGCCTGGCTTCTCGGCCATGATGAAGATCTTCACGCCGGTGCCCGACGGGCTGACCTCGGTGTAACTGGCGACGTCGCTGATAATCCGCTGACCCCACGGCTTGACCTCGCCGCTCGTCGGATGGATGCACTTGTCGAGATCGATGCCGCAGTACGGATCGTCGGCGGCGAACACATACCCCACCCCGGCGAGGTGGTCGTTGGTCTGGGCAGCGGCGATCGCCTGATCGAACGTCGCCCAAGTGTCCGGCGCGGTTGAATCGGCCAATTCACCGGTGCGTGCGTTCACCGGGCACTTGGTCGGCTTGCCGTCGCGCTCGACGTACTTCCAGCAGACCCACTGCGGGCGCTGCTTCAGGCAGTCGGGTGTGTTGGCGACGATCGCCTCGATGTTCGTGATCGACTGCGTCCCGTTCATCCGCACGTTACCTCCTGCGGAACCACCGACGGCGCGGCGGACGCCCAGCGACTCAGAAACGTGCGGCGGTGAATGACGTTGTTCTTTTTCGCGGCGCTGCGCAGGCCCCAGCGGTCGCCGAGCAGCACGCACGTCTGCGACGCGCGGGTCACGGCGGTGTAGAGCCAGTTGCGGTCAGCGAAGAAGTGCGACTTGTGGCAAAGGACTACAGCGCAGGGGAACTCGCTGCCCTGCGCCTTGTGAGCCGTCAGCGCGTAGGCGAGCATGACGTTGGACAGGCGCTCGCCCTCGACGACCTTCGGCCCTACCCCATCGAACGCGATCGTGTATGCGGCCTTCGTCACATCGACAACGAACCCGATCGTCCCGTTCATCACGCCCAGCTCGTAGTCGTTGCTCGTTTGGATCACCTTGTCGCCGACGCAGAACTTCTTCTCGACGCGGCCCTGCAGCAGCATCTGCATCGCTTCGTTGATCGCCTTGGTGCCCAGTGGCCCCTTGTGCGTCGGTGTGATGACCTGCACGTCGCGGATGGGGTCGTAGCCGAATCGAGACGGCAGCCGTTCGAGAATCAGGTCACGCAGGTACAACTGAATCTGCTGCGCGTCGGAGAATTGGTCGACGACGATCCACTTCGTCTCGTCATCCAACTCGGTCGGGTGGACCTCGCCACGCAACACGGCGGTGCTGTTGCACTTGAGCACGCCCGCCTGGCGATAGACCTTGTTGAGCACAACCGTGGGCACGAGCCGGTGCTGCACCAGGTCGCGCAGCACATTGCCCGGCCCGACCGGCGGCAACTGGTTGTGATCACCGACCAAGACAAGTCGCGTGCGATTGAAGTCGATGCGCCGCAGCAGATTCGCCATCAGCGGCACGTCAACCATCGACACCTCGTCAACGATCACCACATCGGCGTCCACCACATCGACGCCGAAGCCGGTGCCGTTGTATTCAAGCATGCGGTGGATCGTGCTGGCTTCGAGCGGCGTCTTGTACTTGGCGCGGAGCACCTCCTCGATTCGTTTAGCGGCCTTGCCCGTCGGGGCGCACAGCTTCACGACCATGTCCGCCCTCTGGCACGTCTGCGCCAACCGCGCCACGACGAACGTCTTGCCGGTGCCCGCCAAGCCGGAGATGACACTGATCCGGTGCCGCATGGCGCACCGATACGCCTCAACCTGCTGTTCGCTGAGATTCGATGGATCGAAAGCGCCGGTGATCAACGGGCAATCGGACGAGCCATGCTGATCGAACGTCTGCTGGATCGTCTGCTCGGCCTCGAGGAAGTACGGCGTGGTCACAGCGGGGCCGTCTGCGACCATGTCGCCGCGTTCTAACAACCGTGCGCCAGCCTGCTTGATAAGGTCGTGGGCGTCGAGCGTGTCGAGCACGAGCAGGTCGTTGGCCTGTTCGATCAGGTCGGTGCCCGCCGTCCAAGTATTCCCGCCGCCGATCTGCTCGGTCAGGCAGTACATAAGGCCCGCCTCAATTCGGCCCGCGTGGTTCTTCGCAACGCCAGTCGCGCGAGCGATCTTGTCGACCTTCTTGAAGCCGTAGCCCTTGACGTGCTGGATCAGCTTGTACGGGTCGGCGCGCAGCACGCTCACGACACCGTCGCCGTACACACCGATGAGTGTGTTCATCTGATGGTGCGTCAGCCCGAAGCCCGCGAGATACGTGCGCACTTCGTTCTCAGCGCTGTTGGCGATCCACGCCGCGCGCAACTGCGAGAGCGTGGCTTGCGGAATCCGCAGCGTCTCGTGCAGATCACTGATGCCGTCGCGGATCATTCGATCGAGCGCGTCGGCGCTGCCGGCGTGCGTCACCAGCTTGCGTGCGGTCGCCTCGCCGATGCCGACGAACGCCGGGTGCTTGACGAGGTAGTTGGCCAGGCCGTCGAGGTTGTCGGGCAGGTCGTACCGCAGGGCCGTGACCGTGAACTGGTGCCCGTACTTGCGATCGAGCGTCCACGAGCCGACCAGGGCGACCACATCGCCGTCGTTCGCGCAGAACTTGCCGCAGAAACGAACCTGCCGCCCGTCGTCGGCGTCGAGCAGGCCCGCGGAGAACTGCGGTCCGCTGTGGTACACGCGCGTGATGGTGCCGCGAATGGTCTCAGGCATGCGCCACCCCCGGAGTTGATACCTCCCGGACAAACATGCGCAGGAACTGATCGGTGAACGCACACGCCGCCTGGCGGCTGCCGCACCAGTAGACGGGCACGTGGTATCGCACCGCCACGTACAGCGCCGCACCGAGCACCGACTCTGGTGATGCGCCGCGCAGTTTGTCCGCCGCGAGGCCGCGCAGCACCGTGTCGAGATCAGCCTCGACGATGACGCACGCGCACCGCATGGCCGCGAGCTTCATCAACTCGACGGCAAAGCGATCGAAGTCGTGAATGACGGTGTGAACGAAGTCGGGCAGGCTCTTGCGCTCGACCGCGACGGCGTCTTCGTGCCCGACGACCGAATAGTCGCCGGCCTCGAGCTTGCGGCTCACCGTGTCGCAGGTGAAGCCGTAAGGTTCCTGCTCGCGTGTATCAATGACAATCTGAAAACTCATGGCGTGGTTCATCCGTGATGCGTGAAACCATCCGTGCCCCGGAACGCCGGAAAAAGCCGCCCCGAAAGACTTACAGCGGTGCAGCGCATGCTTTCGGGACGGCCCCACGACACAGGCGGGGAATCCGGGGTCCGGGGGTTAAAAGGGCGCGGGTTCCTTCGACAGGTCGATCCCGCCCCCGGCGTCGTCGCCCATTCCGGGGCCGGCGGGGATGTTCAGCAGCTTGTTGAAGTAGACGTTGACGTAGTCGCCCTTGGTGCGCTTGGTCACGTCGATCGTCAGGTCGAGCAGCGCATCCAGGTGGTTGGGCAGTTCGCTGAACTTCTCCAGCTTCAAGCCCAGCGTCTGCAGGTCCGCCTTCACGAACGGCAGCGACGACTGCGTGATCACCGAGTTCTTGAAGATGTGCCGACCGGCGTGCTGACCAGAGATGATCACCGTGTCCCATTTGATCATGGGGTCGTTCTTCTGGCTGCGGGCGAGCTTTACCGTGTGGACACGCACCTGGTATTTGCCGTCGGGCACTTCATCGAACTCCGGCGCTTCGGCTTCGGCGTAGTCATCGTCGAAGGCGGACAGGTCAGACGGTTGCGCCGCATCCTGCGACGAGTAGGCGTCATGGTCGAACGCACTGGCACTTTCCGGGGCGGTGTGGTCATGGCCGTTGTTGGATTCGTTGGTCGTGGTCATCTGCAGGGTCCTTTCACTTGGAGGGTTTGGACGAGGGAGAAGCGAACGCCTTGGCGAAGGCGTCGAAGTTCAGAGGGAGAGATTCGGGCAGGCGGCCGGTGCGATCGCCGGCCTCATACGTCGGGTGGGGTTTCGTGCGGATGATCCGATCGACGATTGTGTTGCCGTCGGCGTCTTTGCGAGTGGCCGTGTCGCAAAAGAAGATCATGTCCACGAGGCCGAGCACGACGTGCCGCGCACGATCGGGCAGGCTCGGCTGCGTCTTCGTGTATTCACCCGTGCGCGTTTCGATGGTCTTGTCCACGGCGTGGCTGATCAGGACCAGGCCATAAGGCAGGCTCGCCAACCGCGTGAGCACGCGGTGCCACTCGTTCTTCACGAGCGCCCAGCCCTTGCCGTGGCCGAGGTCGCCCTCATACTCGATGTTGTGCTTGCCGCAGACGAACTCCGAGCAGTATTTGAATGCGTTGTCCGCGGTGTCGATGACGATGGTCTTGAAGTCGTGGTTGCCGGCGGCGATGAGTTTGCACGCGGCCAGGAAGTCCGGCCACGTGTACGTCGGCATCTTGAACACCTCCAACTCGTTGAGTCCAGGCTCGCACTCGAAGAACAATGCGCTCGGGAACCGGCTGGCAAAGGTGCTCTTGCCGATCTTCGGCGGGCCGTAGATCAGCGTGGTTTTGGTCGACAGATCGACCGATGGTTTGCTGCGTGTCGTGGGCAATGTCAATGTCATCGCGTGCTCCTTGGGCAAGGGGTGTTCCGGGTGCTGGGCGTGGGATCAGAAATCGGTGTCGTCGCTGGCGTCAGCGCCGTTAATGGTCAGTTCGACGAGTTCTTCATGGGGCGGCGCGACCTCGAAGAGGTTGTCGCGCACGTTCGGGCTGAAGCCCGACTGGCAATAGGGCAGGTACTCGCACGGTCGCTGGAACGAGAAGCAGTTCGATGTGTTGAGCAGCCACTTGCCGCGCCGGCGGGCGTCGAGGTACTGCTGCGTGATCTCCCAGACCTCTTCCTGCAACATCGCCATGCGGTCTTCGGACAGGTAGATGCGCTCGCGGTGGAACGACTCGGGACGCGCGTACCAACCGTGTAGGCGAGCGCGGAACTCGTCGTCCGTCTCCGGCATCTGCTGCTTGGCGGTCGAGCGCCCGCTCTTGTTCTTCGCGGCCAGTACCGCGCGTCGGGTCTCGAACTCCTGCTGGGTTTCGCCGGCACGCTGCTTCAGGCGGGTCTTGAGCAGGATGTTGTAGATGACGCCGATGATCGGATAGCCCAACTCGCGCAGGTAGTGGCAATACAGCGCGATCTGTGTGTCGGTCCAAAGGCGATCGAGGTAGTCGGACGTGATCGCCGACGCCGTCTTGTGCTCGAGCAGATACAGTTCGCCGTGCATCCGCACGATGCCGTCCGCCTTGCCGGCGATCACGAACGTCTGGCTCAGCCGGTTGGTGTCGGGGTTGCGAATCTCAGCCTGGAACTCCTTTTCGATCTCGACAACCTCGAAATCCTCGACGGCGTAGCGATCAACGTAACCGGCGAACATGGCGCGGGCGACGTGCCACTGGTGCTTCTGCTTCTCGTCGCCTTCGCGCTGCGGGAACTGCGCATCGAGGTAGTCGAAGATCTGAAACAGCCGCGTGGTCGTCGGCTCGTCTGCGGCCTGGCGATGCCATCGTTCCAGCGCGCCGTGGATCACCGAGCCGAAGGCCAGCGCGTCCGGGCGCTCGGGGCGGCGCAGATGATCGAGATAGCGATGTTTGTATTTCCGCGGGCAGTTGCGGAACGTGTTCAGGGCCGAGTAGGTGAGGACGTTCTTCATGGTCGTGGTCTTGGGCTTGCTGGTCAGGTCGTGGGCGTAGACGTCGCGGCGGTAGTCGCCTTGGCCGAGGCGGACGAGGGGCAGATCGTTGGCGCTCATAGGCCTGCCTCCTTGAGTTCGCGGTTGGCTTGGTCGTGCGCCGCTTGGCGCTGTTGGATGTGACGTGAGACCGGACGCCGCCGTCGCGGCTTGGGCGTTTCAATCGCCTGCTCTTCGAGATCGAAATAGCTGGCGTCGGCCTCGGCGAGCGCCTTGCCGAACTGCTCGACCCACTGACCCGTCGTGAAAATCTTGCCGCCGATGCGGACGTGTTCGAGACGGATGCGCTGGCCGCTGCGGGACAGAACCCCGCGTCGGCACCAGCGCCACAGGCAATTGGTCGATGGGCGACCGGGCGTGATCTTCGCCGCCTCGGTCAACGTGATGTGTTCGGTTTGTTCGTGCATCTGAATCTCCGATCGCTTGGATCGCGTGTGATTGATGCACGGGTTTTAAGGGTGGTCTGAAAGGTGTAACTCGGCGGGAAACGAAAACCGCCCGGCGGTTACCCGTCGGGCGGTGAAAGTCACGGTAATTCAAGGGATTCGAGCGGCGAAAAAATGTTCGGAAAAATGCTCGCGGCGCGAGTTACGTAACTGTAACTCGGCGCGGCGAGGTGTTATCCGATGCGTTTCATGACCTCGACGGCCTTTGCCATGTCGCGTTCCGCATAGACCGCGTCTGTGACCAGGGCGCTGGAATGACCCAAGGCAATCTGTGCCGCCTCAAGGCCGAAGTCGCGCCGGATGCGGGTGCCGGCGGTATGCCGCAGTTGGTGGGGATGCCAGCGGTGCTCGCGCTGCCATGCCTTCAGGTCCGCCCAACGCTCGCCGAGGCGCTTTTTCCACTCGGCCTTGGTTTCCCAGCGTGTCGCGTTCGTCTTTCGACCCTTGGCCGGAACGCGCTGGCGGGCCAGTTCAGTCGGCGGCGGGAAGGCCGCGTCGCAGGCCCGCTGGATGGCCGTGTGGTAGGTGTCGCGCGCGTAGTGGTCGCGCGGCCCGCGTTGCGGATCGTCGCACCGGTTGGTCCCTGGCCGGTTCCCGCAGGACAACGGCGTGGTGCGGTCGGCGTGCATCTTCTCCCGTCGCTCCTGCTCTGCATCCGCCGGGGAGAACAGGTATGCGTCGATCGGGCGGCCGAGCAGGAACGGTTGGATGACGGCTTGGGCGCGAGGGCCAAAGTAGATGGTTCGCGCCTTGCCGTGGTGGGCGGTCTTGTGATCCTTCAGCGTGTAGGTCCAGACGTCGCCGTTCGTGTCGATGTCCTTCCGTCGCAGTTTGAACAGTTCGCCGCCACGCGCGCCCGTCAGCCGCTGCAACTCGATGAGCGCCCAGACCTGGCGACTCACGAACGGTTGGATCGCATCGACCCGATCGTCGGGCACGGGACCAACCGGTGCTGGTTCACGCGCCGTCGTTCGACCGCGCTTGAGCGATTCGATGGCCTTGAGGCTCTGGAAGACCGAGATCGAAATGAGTTCTTGTCCGGCCGCCCATTTGAAGATCGCCGCGAGCCGGCGAACCTGCTTGTTCACATGGGGGCGGGACCACGGCACTCGGGGCGGCTCGGCATTCGGGTCGCCCTTGACCATCGCGTCGCGGACCAGCCGCAGGCGCTTGGGACCGAACGCCTCCGCAGGTGTCGAACCGAACAACTGCCGCGTGATCTTGATGATCTGGCCGATGTTGTTCGCTTCGGAGCCCGAGTAGATTCCCTGCACCGAACGCCAATACCGGATCATGACCTCAGCGACGGTGATGCCGGCGGCGGGGCCTTCAGTTTCGCCGGGTGGGTCGGGCAGACGCCTGCCGTTGGATTCCCACTCGGCGAGCACCTGGTGGTACAGCTCGCGGCTTTGCGGCGTGCCGTGCTCGCCGAGCCAGTAGTCGCGGCGCTGCTTGGTCACGGCATCTGTGAGCGTGACCAGCGCCTGGGCGTAGCCCTTGCGTTGGCGGTAAGAGGGGGGTTTCTTTCGCATCGCGGTGCTCCTTGAACGCGTTGCGCGGTGTAACACCGCGCGGTTTTGCGTTCGAAGGCCGCACCGCCTTGGAAGACGGGTGTCCGCAACTCGCGGACTCGGCGGAAGTTATCGAAAATAGCGGGGGTAGGATTCGAACCTACGACCTCCGGGTTATGAGCCCGACGAGCTACCAGACTGCTCTACCCCGCAGTTCAGATTCGTCATTCTAGGCAGGGGTGACCACCTGTCAAACGGCGTGCCCCGTGACGGCTTTGAACGTCGGGCAGATGGGAGTTGACAGCGGGAGAAGTTGCACGGCGGCTGGATGCAATCCTGGCAAGCTTGGGAGCGCTTGGCTGGTTGTCCGGTTTCTGTAGGAACTAGCGAGTTGTGATTGATCGAGGAGACCTCTATGCGCAAACCGACGCAAAATGCTTCAACGCTCAAGTGGTGTGTGCTGGTGGTGGTCCTGTTGGCTGCAGTCGGCCCCGGGGTGCCGGCATGGGGGCAGCAGCACCCGCGGCTGATGGTTACGGCTGAACGTATCGCCGTGATCCAGAAGGCCGTGCAAGTGAGGGATTCACACCATGCGCAGGCCTTCGTGGCCATGAAGGCGCGCGTGGATGCGGACGATTTCGAGAAGGCATACAGCGACCACATCCGCGACTACAAGCGTTCGTACAAGGCGCGCGAGGCGGCGATGCTCAGTCTGGTCTCACCCAGCGCGGCCGAACGCCAGCGCTACGCGCAGGTCAGCTTCCAAACCATCAGCGACATGTACTCCGATCCCGCCGCGGAACGCTTCGCACACAAGGGGTATGGACTGGGACGCGCCATGATGGGCCTCGGCCTGGCGGTTTCCTATGACTGGTGCTACGACAAATGGAACGACGAGCAACGCAAGTTTGTGCGCCAGAAGATCGAGCAAGCGCTGCAGGCCTGGCCGAAATACGGGCACGCGAATTTCGGAGGCGTGAAAGGCTCTAACTGGGTGGCCGTGTGTCGTGGTGGTGAGATCATGTTGATCCTGGCCCTCGGTGAGGAGAAGCAGCGGGAGTCCCGGTACCGACGCCTCAAGCGCGATCTGGAACTACACATGCGCAACGGCTTCGGCGACTTGGGCGTGTCACAGGAAGGCATCGGGTATACCGAGTATCCGGGGGGATTCCTGTTGCCCGCCTGCTATGCCGCGGCGAGCGTCGGGGATGGCTCATTGCTTCGCGTGGCGAAGACGCGAGCGTGGTGGCGGTTGGCGATGTACTCGCATAGCTTTCAGCCGCACGAGCGCAAGTTCGTCATGACGGGCGTCGCGCACAGCACCAACTACGACGAAGGCTGGGTGAGTCTGCTGCTGAACATGGTGCCGGATGAGCAGATGCCGTACTACGTCTGGTGGTACGACCGGCATATGGGTCGTCTCGCACCGGGTGACGCCCAAGCGAAGTTCGACGCGGACCGGGCGGGCACGGTCTGGTCGCTGCTCTACTATCCTGCGCAGGTGAAACCCAGGGACCCGACCGGTGTCTTCCCACACGCGGTCGCCGACAACCGCGGCTATTACCTCTTCCGCAATCGGTGGCAGGACGAGAATGATCTGCTCTTGACGCTATCGGCCGATGCGCACAGTCACAGCAAGGCCTGGAACCAGCCCGAGGCGTTGGCGATCAACATCATGGGGTACAATACGCGATTCATCGGTGGACCGGGCAAGGAGCGTGATGATTCACTGTTCAGCGCCCTGCTGGTCGACGGCAAGTACCAGCCGGGACGAGGTAAGCCCGACACGGGCGAGCGCGACCATTTCGAGACAATGAAGCACGGCGGCTATGCGATTGTCGACGGCGGCGCCCACTACCAGGCGCTGGGCGTCCACTCGGCGCGAAGGCACATGGTCGTGGACTTCAGCCTCGGCGAGGGACAGGGCATCATGAGCACGCTTGACCAGGTACGCTCCGGTAACGCGCACGACTACACGTGGCAGGCCAATCTCGGCAGTGACAGGGACGATGGGGGGGTGAAGGTCACCAGCGGCAACGAAAACGGGCGGCCGTACTTCGTCATGACCGGCCGCAACAAAGGGTTCGTCAAGGCGTGGGTGATGCATCCCGCGGACGCCCGCATTTCGTCGACAGATGATCCGGTGCGTGTTATCACGCGCGGGTCGGATGCGGATATATGGATCGTGATGCTGGCCGGGCAAGGCACACCGCCGCAGGCGGCCATCAGCGGCGAGGGCCTCGGCGCATCACTTGCGGTGACCGGGAGGACAGTGCGGTACAACGCGCAGAATGACCGGGTCACGGTGGGCCGCTAGGGAACGACATCCAGGCCAACGTGACCGGCCCCGCCGCGTGAGACGACAGCGATCGTCGCCGCTCGGTGGGGCCGTGTTGGCGGTAGTCGTTAGAATGCGCTGTATACACTGGACGGCTGAGACGCATCTGCAGAATGAGCGCTGACTCGAACAAGACCGGGCCGACGGACCCACCGAACGCGGAAGCCCCGTTCAGCGCGGGGCAGTCGGCCGCCGACGAACAGATGTGTCCGCGCTGCGGCCGCCTTCAGCCATCCGATCTGGCCAAGTGCCAGAGCTGCGCCATCGACATCTCCGCCTACCGGGCCGCGGATGAATCGCTGCGAGCGGTACGCCGCATGCTCGAACAGCGAAACTTCGACGGCGCGATCAAGGCCGCCAAGCGAGGAGAGCGAGGCACGTATCTCCGGACCGAATTCGCCCGACTGCGCAAGACCGCGACCAATCGCCGCAAGCGTATCGCGGACTACGCCGCAGCGGCGCGACAGGCTTTTGCCGCCGACGATTACGAAGGCGCCATGGACCAACTCGGGCGAGCGTTGCGGCTCGCCCCGCAGTCCCCCGATCTTCTGCAGTTGGCCGGCGAGATTGAGGCACAGCGTGAGGCGCGCGAGGCGGCTCAACTCGTGCTCGAGGCTGAGCGCCATCTGGACCGACGCAACTTCCGGGCTGCGGAGGAGTGCTGCAACGCATTGGCCGAACGCGAGCCTTCACACCCGATGCTCGCGACGCTGCGCGCCAGGGGACGTGAACTGGAGAACGAGTACCAGACACTGCTCGCCAAGGCGACGCAGGAATACCAGGCCCGGCATTTCGAGGCGGCGCTCGAGCAGATCAGCGCGCTGGCGCAACGCTATGAATGGGATCACCTGTTGCGGCGCAAACGGGACCACTGGCAGATGCGGTCGGACCAGGCCGAGTCCGTTCGTCAGCAGGCGCTGGATGCGATGGCCGCGCGGCAATGGTCGGCTGCGATCCAGATCTGGCGCAAGTTCCTGGCCGCCTGTCCGGATGACACCCAAGCCGCGGCCCAATTGGCGGAATGCGAGCGGCAGCAGTTGCTGAACAGCCCATCGCGCCGCCGCCGACGGGCAATGGTTGCGATGCTGACCGCCTGCGTCGTCGTTGGAAGTTTCGCGACCGGCGCTTACGTGACGCGTGATCGGTGGTATCGCCCGGAGCCTGCCGCAATCGACGCGGCTACCGCGACCGTGCGGCGAATGGAGACCGCACTCGAGGAGGCCCAGTACGCCGATGTTCATCGGCTGGCGGATGAGGCCTCTTCTCTTCTGCGCCAGGTCGACGCGGAAGACCGCTCGCGTGCGGCGGAGTTGGCCGATGTTGTCCTGCAGAGCCGGCTCGAAGCTCATCGGCGATACGCCGGATCACTGATCAGCAACAACGCGGCCTTCGATGAGGATGTGTTCAAACAAGCCCGCGCCGAGCTTGAGGCAGGCATCATCCTGCTTAAGGCGTCCGGACAACGTGTGCCGGACGCGGGATGGATCGCGCCACTCGTCGCGTATGCCCACCGTTGCGCACGGCACGAGGCGTTTTCTCAGGCGGACGACGTGCTCCTCCACGCCGGGAATCTGCAGGGCCAAGCCGCGCAGTTCGATGATCTACGCCGGCAAATCCGGGAATTGGCGAAGCTGCGATCGCTTGCCGATCGGGAGCTCCGTTCAGCGACAGAGAAGGTCGAGGACGCGCAGAAACAGCACGCTGACATGTCGGCAGACACGCCGACGATCGCACAAAGGCCGGAGTGGCTCCTGATCGGCGGCACATCGCAGTTGGCGGCCTCATCGCTGCGGTCAGCGCGGGAATCGATGTGGCGTCCCTCGGCAACAGGGGCGGGGCGGGATGCCGACGAAGCGCTTGTCCTTCAGCGCGAAGCCTACGACAAGACCCGGCGATTGGCGCAGTTGGCAAGTCAATGGGCCGAGCGCAGTCGCGAGTTGCGCATCGAGGTCGCGGGGCTCGATGACGCGATCTCAGTCGCGAGGGCGCAATCCAGCGCCGCGGCGGTGAAGGTTGACGGGCCGGTCGAGGATGCAGAGGCACGGACACAGCTGCAACTGGCAGGGCTGATCGCGTCCGTCGGCATGGCGCAGGAAGTGGTCGATCTCGAAAGCGATGCGGCTGCCAGTTGGCAGGCCGTGGTGCAGGCATTCGGATTTGCCCGGCAATCGGGCCTCGAACGCGAGCGACGCGTGGATGCCCAACGCCTGGAACTTACCGAAGCGATCCAGCGCTTGCAGGAGGAGATCGACCTGACGTACGGTCCGGGACAACCTTTGACCGAGCTTGCCGGCGAGCACTGGCGCGAACTGCGTCGGCGCGTCGCCGCCGCGGAGTCCGCGTGGACCGGGCAGCGTGACGAGGCGGGTGCCGTCGCCGGTTTCCATCGGGCGATGGAAATGCTGCCGATGATTAAGGCGGACCTGGCCGCGGCCAAGCGCGAGCAGCTGCTGCGCAGCGGTGGGATGAATACGGTGGGCATGCCGCTGGTTCGCTGCCAAGGCGGCAGTTTCATGATGGGCAGCCCGTCCGCACGTGAAGGGCGCGAGGAGGAGGGGCGAAACAACGCAGATGACTCCGAGCGAAGGCGGCTCGTGAAGATCGAACGGGATTTCCTGATCGGACGCTTCGAGGTGACCGTGGGCCAGTACCTGCGGTTCGCGCAGGCGACAGACCGTCCGGTGCCTGACGCGATCATGAGGATGAAGGCGGACCGACCGGTGACGCATGTCTCTTGGTCGGATGCAAACGCATTCTGCCAGTGGCTGTCGGAGCGCGAGGGCATCGACTACCGTTTGCCGACGGAAGCGCAGTGGGAATACGCCTGCCGCGCGGGGACGCGGGGGGCGTTCTACTGGGGCGACGATCGGGACGAAGCGGTGATCAAGGCGTGCAACTTCGGTGGCCGCTTCGATCCGTTGCCTGTGGACCTGGCCCTGGCCCTGCCGCACCCGCGGGTGAATCCCTGGGGCATCTGCGACATGCACGGCAACGTCAGCGAATGGTGCGCGGGTCAGTACCTGGACACACCCACGCGGCCGGTGCGCGGCGGGTCGTACGAGACGCCATGGCAACGGGCGCGTGCCGCCGCGCGTCGAGGATGGCCGGGTGATGAGCCGCAGGCGGACATCGGCTTCCGTGTCGTAGTGGAAGTCGATCCAGTCACCACGTTGGGCGTCGCGCCGTGACCACGGTCAGTTCGCCAACTCGAGCACACCGGATCGATGCACACTCGGGTTCCGGTCATCCACGATGCTGTACTGAACCGCCCTGACCGCCTCGGGCACCGGCGGCATCGCGACGGCGCAGTACGGGGTCTGCTCACCGGGCGTGGGACGCTCCTGCTTCGTGGGGCGATGCTTGCGGATCTCGATATGCAGGCGATCGCCTTCGACAGCAACCTTGTGCACGCGGCACCAGTAGCCGTGGGTGCTTCGCCGGCCCATCGTGTAGATCAGCATGGACTGCTCGCCAAGGTCTACGCCGGTGCCGGTCACCACGCGCTTCACCAACGCGCTCAGTGCCTCGGGACGGCGCGGCTTGTCCACGTCGGTCGGGGTGCGCAGCAGGACGAAGTGCTCGGCATCCACGCCGCTGTCCGGCTGGCGGTAGTGGGTCAGGTCGGACATCTGCGTGCGCGGCGGCGGCGGCGGGGCGGTGCGGCAGGCGGCGATGGCAGACAGGACCAGAAGGGCGGAGGCAACAACGTGCAAGCGGAATGGGTGCATGGCCGGACTCCTGCTGCTGGGGAGGCGATTGGCGGGCCCGGCATTGTACCGCGCAAACCAGCCCGGCCGGCACGCGCGGCGACACATCCGCGAACAAAAAAACCCAGGACCAACACGAGGGAAGGTCCTGGGCTCCGGGGGGGTGGGACAAACGAGCAATCCAGCCGGCCGGTCGGCATCCGGCCTTCGGATTGCTCTCGGGGTCAATGGATTCTGTAGACGCCTAACACCTTCACCTCACCGCCTGCGCTTTGGACCTCGCTGCGATCGAAGATCGCGAGGAACCACGCGGACTGATTGGGGCCGAGCCGGAAGTCGCCGCCGGAGTAGCCGCGCACGACGAAGTAGCCGACGAAATAATCGCTGCGCACGGAAAACGTGTTGGCCAGCATCTGGAAGCGCGCCATCTTCTCTTCGGCGCTGTCGGGCACATCGCGGGCGTCGGCGCCGGATTCGGGCATGGGGTAGACATCGAACTGCTTGTTGTGGGTGGACTGGGGGCTCATGCCAAAGGCGAACTCCCATGCGTATCGTTGCATGTAGTCTGCGATGTTCCCACTTGTGCTGGGACTGATGTGCATCAGTTCGCCCATCGTGGCGATGCCCGGTTGCGGCCGCACCTTGTTGGCCGGGAAGCGGGTCAACTGGCTGCGGTCGCCGGGGTTGTCGCGGTACTGGACGATGCGCTCAGCCAGGGCCTGCACCTCGTCGATCGGCTCCGGCACCGGCGCGGCCAGCGTGAGCAGTTCGACGGGTACGGTGTTGATGTTGATCGTACCGGCGACCTTTTCCTCGCCACCGTCATCCACCGCGCCGTTGCCGTTGTTGTCGGCGTTGTCGTAGCGCGGGCTGAGCGTGGTGAAGACATCGGTCATCAGGGCGCCGTGCGTGATGCGTGTCAGGTAGCCGCTGCCGTTGTCGATGGTCGTGGCGGTCGTGCCGACAGTCGAATCGCCGAAGTCAAGGAACAGGCGTTTGCGTCCGGCCGCGGTGGACAGCAGGCCGCCCTTGCCATCGACGCCTGACAGCCGCGCGGGTAGGTTGCCGTTGATGTCGTTGTGCACGCCGATCATCAGCACCCAACCAAGTTCGGTCACGCTATACATCGGCCGGCCGGCGTTGGCCAGTTGCAGGCGGTCCAGCGTGTCGCGGGGACCGAACGGCGGATCGGTATGCGGCGCGACGATGGGCGTACCGTTGGTCTGCTCCTTCTCATCGCGATTGAGTTGCGAGACGGGGTTGTTCGATCCGCCGGCGCCGTCGTAGCGGAAGCGGCCCTCGCTGCCCTTGCTCGGGTCTCCGGGCTCGCGCAGACCGACAAGCGACTTGCCCATGTTGGTGATGAACCGGATCTTCCGTCCGTCCCGCGCTACGGCGCCCTGGGCATGGCGATCGTCGATCGGACTACCGGCCGGATCGTCGATGTAGACCTGCCCGCCAGGCAACATGTAGACTGCATTCAGATCAAGATTGTTGACACCGTCGCCAAGCGGAAACCCGTCGTAGATGACGCCGTCGCCGTAGTTGTTCGTCGGGGACATGTACAAGCGCACGCCCATGTTGGCCCCGGCGACCTGGTCAACGCCGTTGTAGCGACCCTTTGACTTATCTTCACCGATGATCAGGTCGCCGCTTGCGCCGTAATCATCTGTGAAACCCAAGTCGCGCAGGTCCGCTCCCTTGCTGTTGCCTTCGTCATCGTGTTTTCTGCTTGACTCGCTGTAGAGGATGAGTCGACCATTTGCCGGCAGGACACTCGTGGCTTGACCGTTCTTATCGATCATGCTGAAGTTGCTTGAGTGGATGCGCACGGGGTTGCGATCCGCGAACTGAATCCACACATACACATCGTTGAAGTCGATATCCCGATCAAACGGATTGCCCAGCTCGACCACCAGCCGCATGGTGTTCTGCTGCACACGCCAGCGATCGACCTGGTGCTGCACGGGCGGCGCACCGCCGGCGCCCCAGACGGTCTCGTACTGCATGTCCACGTAGACTTCGCGTACGAACGGCACCGGCTCCAAGCCGAAGAACTTGATGTTCCTTCCGCCGACCGCCTTCGTCGCCCAACTCGGATGGCGATCGGTATCCATGTAATCGTGCACGGCCAGGGCATACTCCCACGCGGCGACATCGACGTGGTCGTAGTCGGCCGGGGCCGCGCCGCGGTCCAGGCCGAGGTAGCTCGTATCACCGGCGCGGAAGATCGTGCTGAACGCGCCGTACAGGTTCTCGAACGCCTGCTGGGCGTTCGACTGAATCAGGTCGTAGTGCTGGTAGGTCAGGTCATACTTGGTGGCGCGCTGCGTGTTGGTGACGAAGTGGGCCGCGCTGTTCTGCAGGTCCTGCAGGAATCTGCCACGCCAGTTAGTGATGTAGGGGACATGGCCGCTGTTGAGGGTTACCAGGTGGCGCACGTCGATGAACTGGCGGTTCTTGATCGCGCCGGAGCCGCCGACAAAGAACCTTTCCATATGGCCCACGTCTGTGGGACCGCCGGCGGCGGGCGTTGCACTGATGTCGTAAGCCCGGACCTCGTCGTCTTCACTGGCCCGCATGACATTGGGCATGCGCTGCTCGAGGGTCGGCGTGACTTCCGGGTTGTTGCAGCCGTTGTGCAGGCGCAGTTCCAGTTCGTTGTTGATGAACAGTTCGTGCGCGGTCGAGCCCCACATGCGGCCGCTGGTGAACCAGTGCCCGGCGCGCGTGTTGGCGTCGCTCACACCGGGGGTGGCGGGCGGGTTGTCCAGGCCGTACTGGGAACTCAGCGGCTGCCCGCCGGCGCCGAGCCGCTCCTCCAGAAGCGCGCCCAGTTCCGAGCCCCAGGAACCGACACCGCTGCGTCTGAGCAGACGGGTCAGGTCAATCTCGCTCGGGTAAAGGCCGCGAATACGGTCGCGGCCCCCGCCGCCGTCGTAGTAGTTGTTTTGACCATCGGTGGTCATCGCCGTCGCCACGTTCACGTTGACCAATGAACTCAAATCCCGCACCGTGCGGGCGACGACCATCATGTCTTCCTCGACGCGCGGCAGCACGCTCCACGACCAGCGGGCATCAGCGTAGCCGTCGCCGTCGGCATCGACGCCAAGCGGGCCGTACTGGTTTGTCTGCGTCTCCAGGCTCTGGCTGCCGAAGATCTTGACATCGGTGTCCCGGTCTTCGTAGCCGCCATTGCGGACGGCGATTTCCTTCGGCAGCTTGGTGCCGGTATTCGTGTCGAGGTCTTCCAGCGGCAGACGCAGGAAGAGGCCCGTCGTATTCGTCAGGTGCGGCCACTTGACATCGCCCGAGACCGAGAAGTCCGGCACCGTCGAAGCGAGCCAGCGGTCGTCGTAGCGGCCGCCTTTCGCTTTCTTTGTGCCGCCGTAGAGCGTTTCGACGTCGAACTCGACATCCTGGTTCGTCCACGGGTAGTCGTAGCCTTCATCGCCGTAGTCCGGGTTGTTGGCATCGCCGGCGGCGTAGCTCGGATCAAGGAACCGTCCATCGGGGTTGACGAGGTCCTCCTTGAGTTGGCGCTGCATGGCTGCGACCTCGGCCACGACCACCTGTTCCACGCCGTGCGTGTCCATGTGCCGCGAGGCATCGACATCCACCTTCGCCACGTGCACGTAGGACGCGACGAGGATCATGATCAGCACGATCACCACGATCACGAGGATCAGGACCGATCCCTGCCGGCGGCGAGCTTGTCTGCTTGTGCGAGTCATCGTCGGACTCCTCTTGCCATACTCATTGCGTGCCGTCGCCGTCACGGCCGATTCACTTTCACCACGACCTCGAACCACTTGCCCGTCTTGCCCTCGTCCCCGAGCCGCCCATACTGATCGTGCAGGCGGTAGCGAATCCGGATCATGTGCGGCCAGTAGCTGTCCGGGCCGTAGTCGTCATGGCGGAACACCCACGCGCCGCCGGTGGCCCATTGGTCGGACGTACTGGCCGACGGGTTGTACCCCGCGCCGCCGCGCGCCGACTTGCCGCCGCCGGAAAAGCTCGGCGGGTTGTCCATGTCGTACCATCTGATCCGGTCGTTGCCGTCCGTATCCACGTCGCCGTCCGCATCCGCGTCCGCGGCGAACTGGACGACGAAGTCGCTGACGCCCACGGCCATGGCCGCGTGCATCTGGCCGATCTCCCATGACTTGTAGGCGTCGGCGTTGTTCGACAGATCATGCACCTCGGGCTTGAGGTTCACGCGGATGCGCTCTTTCGCAAACGTGAACTTGAGGGCTTCGCTCTGATAGGCACTGTTGCCCATGTCCGTCCGGAGCTTCGCGCCGTAGGCCGGGTCGCCGAACATGAGGCCCGCCGAGGCGCTCTTGGCCGCGTCGCTCAGGGGGTTGTCGTAGGAGAAGTAGGCCGAATCGGTGACGCCGCCGTAGCGTGCCTGGGGCACACCGGGGCCGACCGATGTGCCGACCAGCGGCGAATCATAGTACGCGCCGTTGACGTGGATCGGCGGGAACCCCGTGCCCGTTTCCTCGTGCAGATGCAGCGCGTGCCGCGCGAGCACCCAGTCGGAGGCGAGGTAGTCATCCACGGGGTCCATGCGTTGGGCATGCAGGTAGCCGACCAGGGCGTAGGGCGCGGCGGTGTTGTTGCTGAAGCTCTGCGTGGTCGAAGGTGCGATGCCGACTTCGCCCATCGTGCGGGTGATGAAGTAGACCTGGTCCATGCGGAGGTCACGGTCCTCTTCCCCGCGGCCGGGCGTTCGGGCGCGGCGGTCCTTCTCGAGATGGTTCGTGATCACTAGGATAGCGCCGGTGTTCGGATCGCCCGCGAAGCTGTCGGCACTGGCGCCGGGCTGGTAGCCGCCGGGGCCGATCATCTTGAGGAAGTCGGTTTCGATCTGATCGGAAATTGCGCGGCTGTTGCTCAGGGCATCGCTCTGCGACACGCCGGAGCCGACGGCCTCGGTCGCCTCGAAGAAGATGCGGGCGATGACCACCAGCAGCACCAACACGATGCTGATCGCCACGAGCAGCTCCACCAGCGTGAAGCCGCGTGCGTCGCCGTATTGTCGGGTTCTGTCGCTTCGCATATCGCTTACCTTCACTTAGTGCACGGCGTCGGCGACGAGGATGATCCGCTGGGTGGACGTGCGCCGGTCGTTGCCGATGCCGTACCAGAGACCGTTCGGGCTGCCGATGATCTTGCCGTCCACCTGCAGCTTGTTGCCGTTGACATCGATCAGCGTGTAGACCGATCCGTCGGAGGCGAGCACCTGGTCGCCGACGAGGAAGGGCGAATTCGGCGTGCCGGAGACGGTGAACGTATCACCGGCGGCCGAGGCGCTGATCTTCTTGACGGTGGGCACCTTGTTGTCATCCATGCGCTTGAGGATGAAGACGAACACGTGCCAGTCCGACGCGGTGGCGGTCGGTCCGGGGTTCGTCCAGCGGAACAGCGGGTACCAGAAGAAGGTGCGATCCCCGAGTTGCTGCTGGTGGGTGGGGAAGGAGCGGTCCATGATGTCCCAGTCGCTAGTAACGACTGCGGCGATCGCCTGGACTTCATCGGTGTCCGCCCCTTTGCTGACGAGGTCGCCGGCCTCAAACGGGCGGCCGAGCAACTGGCTCTTGGCGGTGCGGGCCACGGCCTGGGAGTTGACCGAGTCGAACGCGCGGCGCTGCAGGATGGTGCCCACCGGCAGCAGGGCGGCGACGGCGATAAAGCCGACGGCGAAGATACCCATCGCCACGAGCACTTCCATCAGCGTGAAGCCGGGCCGGCCACGCATTGAAACGCGTTTCGGGATGTTTGTGTTGGTGATCATCAGTCCAGCGACCTTTCCCGAACCGGCGCGCCCGTGTATCGCGAAAACAACAGGACGCGACCGTTATCGAAAAGCCACCCCGCCACTCGTCCGTCGTTCTTGTCCTGACACGTCAGCGGTTTGCCGTTGAACGTGAACTTGACGTATCGCGTTTCAGGCATCTCCTGGCGGATATCGCGGAACTCGCTGTCGGAGTACACGACCACCCCGATCACGGTCTCGATCACATCGAACGGCAGCTTGAGCTGCCCGTTGTCATGCACGTGCTTCTCGTCGAAGGTGCCGATGGCGCGGGAGTACTCGCGCACCTTGAAACCCACGCGCGTGTTGTTGACATCGATCTTCCCGTCATAGTCGCCGTCGAAGTAGACCACGCGGTCGTTGCTGTCCGGGTCGCTCGGGCGGCCCAGCACAAGGCGGCCGTGCTTGTCAAAGAGGATGGCGAACGGCGGCGGCACCAACTCCAGGCCCGAACCGGTGCGGTAGATGCCCGCCACGCCCGTGCCTTTCGGCAGGTAAAGATTCTTGGTGCCGGGGATGTCGCGGAAGCCGTTGCGCTTGTCCTTCAGCGATTCGAGGTAGTTGTTGCCGGTGCTCTTGGCCCGCTGGTCGTTCTCGATCAGCCGCATCTCGCTGCCGATGAACAGCAGGCCGACGCCGCTGAACTCGACCTCGACGATCTCCGGATCGAGGTCGGCCGAAGGCCGGTTGGCGTAGCCGCGCGCCGAGGCCACGCCGGCGGCCACCATGCTCGCCGCGGCGTCCACCTTGCTCGAACGCTGGAACGAACTGATCAGCGGATACACGATCGACGCCAACAGCAGCATGATCATGATGACCACCAGCAGCTCGACGAGCGTGAAGCCTTGTTGTCTTGTTCGCTTTGAGCGGTTCACGTTGACGCTCCTCAGTTGCCTTCGATCGCGACGCTGTACACGTTGTCCTTCAATGCCTGGCCGTCGGGTTTGTTCTTCGCATCCCCGAAATCCCGGTCCTTGCCGGAACTGGCGACAATCGGTGTATTCGCCGCGGGCAGGAAGTCATCGTTCTTGTAGCCGTCGGTGTGGCTGACGCCGATTTCGCCGTCCACGCTACTGGCCCAGACGAGTTCCTCGTCCCACGGGTCGTAGATCTTCTTCTTGCTTTCGTCGACCAGTTCCGTTTCGATGCCCGCGAGCAGGTTGGCCGCGTCGTCGCACTTCTGGGCCTCTTCGTAGATCGCCGACGTATCCATGCCCAGCTTCTTGTGGTCGAGCGGCAGGGCGCGGCCGCTTGCGCCGCGATGCGCCTCGATCGCGGCGATGATGGCGCTCGTCTTGTGGACCACCGCCCTGGCCCGCTCCCGCCGCGCATCGCTGAGCAGGCGGGTGGTGACGACCACGCCGATGGTCAGCAGGATGATGATCACGGAGATCACCACCAGCAGCTCGATCAGCGTGAAGCCGCCGCGGCGCCCGGGATTGCCGTGTTGTGCCGTCATTCTGCTCATGCTGCTCTCGTTTCTCGCTTTCATGGCCTCCGCCCGTCATTGCCCTTCGGGGTCGGACCGACGGCCGGTCCGGTCGGCGCTGCGTTACTTGCCGGCCGCGGCGGCCTGGATCAGTGACACCATCGGCATGAACAGGGCCAGCACGATGCCGCCGACGATCACGCCGAGCACGACGACCATCACCGGTTCGAGCAGCGAGACGAGGCTGGCCACCATGGTGTCGACTTCGTCGTCGTAGTTGTCCGCGACTTTCATCAGCATCTTGTCCAGGTCGCCGGTCTCCTCGCCGACGTCGATCATGTTGGTGACGATCGAGTCGCACACGCGCGTCTGGCGCAGCGGTTCGGCGAAGCTTTCACCTTGCCGCACCGAGCCGTGCACCTGGGTAAGCGCGGCCTGGAAGACGGCGTTGCCCGTGGTGTCGCGCGTGATGATGATGGCGTCCAGGATCGGCACGCCGGCGCGAATGAGGGTGCCGAGCGTTCGGGTGAACTTGGCCACGGTTGTCTTGCGCACCAGTCCGCCGAAGACCGGGATGATCAGGATCATCTGGTCGATGAACATCCGCCCGCCTTCACTCTTGCGGATCAGCACGATGCCGATCCACAGGAGAATGGGGATGAACAGGAGATAGACGAGGCCGGGGATCAACTGGTCCTCGTTGTAGACGTCGCCGAGCCAGCCGAGGATCGGTCCGCCCATCCACTTACTGAAGTCGATGAGGAACCGGGTCAGGAACGGCATTTCGGTGTCGAACTCGTCGAAGATCGACGAGAACTTGGGCACGATGAACACCATGATGCCCACGACGATGATGGTGGCCACGCTGATGACCACGATCGGGTAGATCATGGCGCCGGTGATCTTGCGGCGGAGCTTGGCCGCCTTTTCCATGAAGTCGGCCAGGCGCTGGAGAATCATGTCCAGCACACCCGCGACCTCGCCGGCGGCGATCATCTTGCAGTAGAGCCGATCGAACGCCTTGGGATGCTTGGCCATGGCGTCGGCCAGCGTCGAGCCGCCGGACACATCCTCCTGCACCTCGGTGAGGATGCTTTTGAGCAGGCCGGGTTTCTGCTGCTGCTCGAGGATCTGGAGCGAGCGGAGAATGGGCAGGCCGGCATCCTGCAGCGTGGAGAACTGGCGGGTGAAGGTGGTCAACTGCTTGTGGCCGACGCCGCCGATGGTGATCGCGCCGCCGGTGGAAGCCTTCTTCGGCTGCTGGACCGGGCCCTGCTGCGCCTGCGCGGCAGCGGGGCCGCCGCCAGTGCGCTTTTTCATCTTCTGCTCGCGCACGGAGGTCGGGAACAGGCCCTGTCCGCGGATGCGCTGCACCGCTTCGTCGCTGCTGTTGGCCTGGATCGTGCCCTTCTTGGGCTTGCCCGCATCGTTGAGTGCTTCAAACTGGTACGTCGGCATTGTCGTTCTCCAACACGGTGTGCCGGTTGGCTGTGGCGGCGATCACACGCCGCGCTGGCTTGCGTGGGTCAACCTTCCTCAACAATCGTTTCACGCACGACCTCGTCGATCGTGGTCATTCCGTCATAGATCGCCAGCAGACCGGTCTGGCGGAGCGTGCGCATGCCGCGACGCAGGGCTTCGGTGCGCAGCACCTGCGTCGAAGCGTTGTGCATGACAAGCTCGCGCAGTTCATCGTCCATCACCATGATTTCGTAGATCGCCAAGCGGCCCTTGTAGCCGGTATTGTTGCAGTAGTCGCAGCCTGCGCCGCGATGGAACTCGCGCCCTTTCACGTCGTCCGGCGTAAGGGCCAGCTCCATCAGGTGCTCTTCGGAAGGCACGAACGATTCGCGGCAGCGCGAGCAGATCTTCCGCACCAGGCGCTGGGCGACGACCGCCTCGATCGTCGCGGTGATCAGGAACGGTTCGAGGCCCAGGTCGAGCAGACGCGCGATCGTGCTCGGGGCGTCGTTGGTGTGCACCGTCGTGAACACCAGGTGACCGGTCAGCGAGGACTCGACGGCGATCTTGGCCGTCTCGAGGTCGCGCGTCTCGCCGACCAGGATGATGTCCGGATCCTGACGCAGGAAGCTGCGCAGCGCCCTGGCGAAGGTCAGTCCCACGCCGGGATTGACCGGCACCTGGACCAAGCCGTCAATGTCATACTCCACCGGGTCCTCCACCGTCAGCAGCTTGACTTCCGGCTCGTTCAGTTCCTTCAGCGCCGCGTAGAGCGTGGTGGTCTTGCCCGACCCGGTCGGACCGGTGACCAGCACGATGCCGTTGGGTTTGTGGATCAACTGGCGCAGGACCTCGAGGTCGTCGTCGCGCAGGCCCAGCTTGTCAAGGTCCAGCGAGACGTTCGAGCGGTCGAGGATACGCATGACCACCGATTCGCCGTTCATCGTCGGCAGCGTCGCCACGCGCAGGTCCACCGGGTTGCCGCCGACGACCAGTTCGATGCGGCCGTCCTGCGGCAGACGCCGCTCGGCGATGTCGAGATTCGACATCACCTTGATGCGGCTGACGATGGGCATCGCCAGGTGGCGCGGCGGCGGGATCATCTCGTACAGGACGCCGTCGATGCGGTAACGCATCTTGAACTCGTCCTCGAACGGCTCGAAGTGCACGTCCGAAGCCCGGTCCTTGATCGCCTGCATGAGCACCAGATTCAGCAGCCGCTTCACGCGGTTGTCGTCCGCGGCCGCGAGGAGGGTATCCAGATCGATCGATTCGCCGCGGCCCTGCAGCTCGGCGAGGGCGTCGTCCCCGGCGATCTCGCCGATCAGGTCCGACAGCGACTCGTCCGCGCCGCCGTAGTGCTTGGCGATCAGCTTCTCCACCTGCTCGCGCGGGGCCATGACAGGGCGGACCTTGAAGCCCATGAGCATCCGCAGGTCGTCGACCGCCCGGAAGTTGGACGGATCCTTCAGGGCAACCGTCAGGCCATTGGAGTCTTCCTCATACATGAGCGGGAAGACCTGGTAGGCCTCGGCCGTCTCCGGCGGCAAGAGCTTGACAATCGAATCGTCGAACTCCATATCCTCGAGGTTCACCGAGGACATGCCCTGTTGCGCGGCGAGGGCGGAATTCACATCATCCTGCGAGACGTAGCCCAGTTCTATAAGGATTTGCCCGATCGGGCGGCGCTTCTGCTGCTGGATCGCCAGACCTTCATGCACCTGGTCACGCGTCAGCTTGCCCATCTTGGTGAGGATGCGGCCAAGCCGCCGGCCTTTGTACTGGCTCATGTCCTCTAACTGGAACTGGGGCGTGACGGCCATCATTCACTCCGATGTTCAGTGCATCCGTACCTGATTCCCGCGACTCTCGCCTCCACCCCAGCCAATCGTGACTGATCGCGGTGCGAGCAGCGAACTAAATTGTCACTGAAATTCAGGTGTCCAAATCAGGCGGGCCAGAAACTGCGTGGATCAAGGCGGGTATCAGTTCAGGAAGCCGTGGAGCGGGGGTATGCATGCTCAACACGAGGCAGTCCCTGATACACACTTAATGCTAACCATCTGGATCGGCATGGCCAACCCCTATCTCTTGTCTAATTTGATTAAGACATGTGGAATTCAGTGCAGTACACAGGGGGTCGCTCGGCGGTCTTCATATCGAAAGGGAGGAATTCGCGCCACTCAAGGACCTGCTGGCGGGCCACGAAATGGGGACGAGCCATGGCACAGGCGCTACCGTTTGGGCCAGTCGCGCGCCCCGGCGCGTGACTGCGCCGGGGCCCGCGGCTCGCATTCAGTCAAAATCACGATCATCCTTTACTCCACGTCACCGAACCATACACGGCCGTGTCGCCGAGTTGTTCAGCGATCCGGATCAACTGGTTGTATTTCGCGTTGCGATCCGAGCGGCAGGGGGCGCCGGTCTTGATCTGACCGCAATTCGTCGCCACGGCAATATCCGCGATCGTCGCATCTTCAGTTTCACCCGACCGGTGACTGAGCACCGCCGAGTACTTGTTGCGGATCGCCAGGTTCACCGCGTCGAAGGTCTCACTCAGGCTGCCGATCTGGTTGACCTTGACCAGGATCGAGTTGGCGCACCCCGTGTCGATGCCCTTCTGCAGGAACTTCTTGTTGGTGACGAACAGGTCATCGCCGACGAGTTGCACCTTGTCACCCAGCTTGTCGGTCAGCACCTTCCAGCCGTCCCAGTCGTTCTCGGCCAGGCCGTCCTCGATCGACCGGATCGGGTACTTCTTACACCACTGGGCCCAAAGGTCGGCCATCTGCTCGCTGGTGATGATCTCCTGCGACGAGGAGAAGAACTTGTAGCCCTTCTTGCCGTCCTTTTCGGCCTCGTTCCACAACTCGCTGGTCGCCGGGTCGAGGGCGACGAAGATCTGCTCACCCCACTTGTAGCCGGCCTTTTCGGTGGCCTGTTCGATGATCTTCAGTGCGTCTTCATTGTCCTTCAGGTCCGGGGCGAAGCCGCCTTCATCGCCCACGGCCGTGGACAGCTTCTGGTCGTGCAGCACGCCCTTGAGCGCGTGGTAGATCTCGACCCCGGCGCGGATCGCGGCGTTGAAGCTGTCGAAGCCCCATGGCTGGATCATGAATTCCTGGAAGTCCACGGTGTTGTCCGCGTGCTTGCCGCCGTTGAGGATGTTCATCATCGGCACGGGCAGCACCTTCGCCCCGTTACCGCCGAGATAGCGGTACAGCGGCAGCCCGCACTCGTTGGCCGCCGCGTTGGCCGTGGCCATCGACACGCCGAGAATGGCGTTGGCGCCGAGCACGCTCTTGTTGTCGGTGCCGTCCAGCGCGAGCATCGCGGCGTCGATCGCTTCCTGGTCGCGGGCGTCCAGACCGATCAGTTCCGGCTCGATCTTGGTATTGATGTTCTCAACGGCCTGGAGCACGCTCTTGCCGAGGAAGAAGTCCTTCTTGCCGTCGCGCAGTTCGATGGCCTCGTTCTCGCCGGTGCTGGCCCCGGACGGCACGGCCGCGCGTCCGAGCGCGCCGCCACTGAGCTGCACATCGACCTCGACGGTGGGATTGCCGCGGCTGTCGAGGATCTGACGCCCGTGTACGAATTCAATCTCGAAACTCATCGCTGGTTCCTTTCCTGCTACCGATTGCCGATGGATGTCGTCGAACGCGTCGCCGGCCGGGCGGCCGAGGACCCCCGCGCAACCACCTTTGGACGGTCGGGACCGAGGGTCGCGCGATAGTGTAGAGGTTTTGGGGATGGGTGCATCTTCGGAAGCGACGAAGCGACGAGGCGACGGAGCGACGAAGGGGAGGAAGGCACCATGCGGGCGGGAGGCGGCGGCTCTACTGCTCTGCTATCACCTGCTCGACTCACTCGCCCGCAGGGCGCCGGGCACGAAGCGGAGAGGAGGCGGGGGCTATCTTGCTCTACTGTCTCCTGCTCGCCTCTCTCGCCCAAAGCGCGCGGCAGGGCATGTCTATCACTGCGCTTGCTGCGGTTACTGGGCCTCCTGTCCCACCCCCGCAATTTCAGCCAAGTTGTGTCCCATCGGCGCAGCAGGCTTAGGTCGGCCGAAGCCCGACCCCCGCTGGCGCGCTCTGAGTGGGGTTTGATGGACGCATCTGCGCTCAGGTTAAAGTAACTGTCTGATAAATGGTGAAATAGTGTACACTTTTTGACCCTGTTTCTCTCGGTTTCTGTTGGCTTCCGCCAGATCCTGCAGGATTCCGCGTTTTTCTGGTGCCTTGCAGTCAGGTGTGTAGCAAGCATGGCCAATACTCCAGGTCGCCGGACACTCCTGCGGCCGCCACCGGTTGGTCGAGCCGCGATGGTCGCCGCCGCCGAGCGCGGCAAGCGAACCCCAATGCGCCACGCGCGCACCGATCGACCGGCCCTCCACCCTTGTCCCAAGGACCGCCCTGGTGCGCGCAACATGGCCTGTTTTGGCCGCCCCGCGCGCCGTAACTCCCGTTGCGGCCGGGGGTGAAAAAGTCTCGCCGCGCTGGGGAATCGCCGGATTTTCGGGGCCACGATCTGCGCACAAAGTGGCCTGTTTGGTGGGCGCTCGCGAAGCGTAGAGAAGATGGAACCGCAGATGAACGCGGATGAACGCGGATGAGGCGGGCAGGCAGATTGTGTTGCCGGCGGGTGCCATCTATGAGCAAGTCTTTGTCAAGTCGAATGCGAGACGTCTCGGGGTTACCAACCATCTATCCGACGTCTGGCGTTGGCCAGCGTCACTGATCCGAATACGAGCCTGTCCTCATTCACACTCACGTGACTGCCTTGGCGTCACATGGCACCCAGCGAAGTTCAGGATCGTGTCCCGGTTCGTCTTGTCCTTCGACCTGCCCAACCGGGCATCGGGATCGATAGTCGGCAACGCGCGGCCGACGAGGTCAGCCGCGCTTCGCGATTTCGGCATACTTGTCCCGACAATCCTGCTGCAGGCCCTCTCTCCGCAACAGGAAGTCGATGCTCGTCTCGTACACCCGCAGCTTGTTGTGCTTACGGATCCTGACGAGCAGCCCGATGATCAGTCGATGGTGGGTGGTGTTGCCGAGGATATGGTCGACGTCGATCCTGCCGAGCATCGCGGGGTCGACGGTGAGTATGCTCAGCAGGTTCTCCGCGCCTTCGGCGCCGGTTCTGATCTCACTCGCATACAGGTGAGGCAGTTGCCGCAACGTCCTGCCGCGCTGCCACCGTAGGCGATGGATGCCGTCACCAATATGGCCGCCAGTCGTCTCGTGCGCGTCAAGTAAAGATGTTCCCGGCGGATGATCATCCCCAATGCCCGGCCAAGCCGAGCGTTCATGCTACGCGCCTTGCTTTTCCATCACCAGCATGTGGTCCGTGCTGAAGGCGCGGAGGAAGGGCAGGACGCGGTCGACGGCGCGGTCGAGGCCGGTGGCCGCGCGGCGGACGGCCCAGGCTTTCTTCGACACGAGCAGGATGGCCACGAGGTGCGAGAAGAACGAGAACGGGCCGGCCTTGTGGGTCATCCGCCCGCCGACGGCATCGCTCAGGTGCTGCAGTTCCTCGCGGGTGACAGGATGTTCGGTTTCCGTGCCGCGCTTGGCGATCAGCGGCAGCGACCGGTAGCAGCGGCGGACGGCCTCGCGCAGCGCGTTGGGCGAGACCGGTTCGGTGAATACCGCCATGCCGCCGGGCTTGAGCACGCGCGGGATCTCCGGCGCGGCCTGGGCGATCTCCACGTGATGCAGCACGTTCATGCCGACCACCAGGTCGAACGACGCGTCGGGGTATTCGAGCTTCTCCATCGTCGCCTGCTTGACGTTGACGCGGCCGGTGACGTCGTTCTCCCTGATCAGCCGCTCGGTCGCCTCCACGAACTGCGGGCAGATGTCGAATGCCTCGACCTGCGCGCCGCGCCTGGCCAGCGTGACCGACACCACGCCGAAGCCGCAGCCGCACTCGAGCACCTTGCAGCCGTCGGCGTCGCGACTGGCGAAGTAGACGTCATCGAGATGCCGCAGGAACTCGCGGTAATTCAGCGGCAACACGAGTTCGTCGAGCTTCCAGGTATCGAACGGCCACTCGTACTTCGCGTGGTGTTGGATCTCGGCCAGTTGTCGCGGGGTGAATGCAGCCATGCGCGGTTACTCACGGTCGGTCGAGGCGCCGGGTCGCGGCCGGGCGATGGCCAGCAGTTCATACTCGGTGCCGGTCAGGCGTTCGGCCCAGGCCAGCGATCGGACGACGGCGCGTTCGAGGCTCGAGCCGCGCGCCTTGACCCACGGAATCGTCTGCCGGTGCAGGTGGACCACCTCGAAGCCGGCCTCGTCGAGCAGGCGGCCCAGGGACGTGGCGTCGAAGTAGCACAGGTGGAACTCGTGGTAGAGCTTGCGAACGGGATACCTGAGCGTGCCGCCGGAGGTGAGAAACATCGCCCGCGCGAGTTTGCGCAGCAGGGCGCGCTCGTTGGGGGTGTCCAGCAGGAGGATGCCGTCGTCTTTCAGGATTCGCCGTACTTCGCGCATCTTCGCGATCGGGTTGACCAGGTGCTCGACCACATCCCACAGGGTGACGACGTCGAAGTGGTTGTCGGGAAAGGCGAGGGTTTCGAGCTGGCCGGCCGTGGCTTCGACGCCCAGCGCCTCGCGCGCGTACTTCACCGCGAACTTCGAGATGTCCACGCCCTGGGCGTCCCAGCCGTTCTGCTCGGCCAGCTTGACGAACACGCCGATGGCGCAGCCGAGGTCGAGCAGTCGTCCCTTGCCCGGCCGGTGCTGGGCGAGCAGATCGAGCCCGTGCTGGAAGGCGTCGGTGCTGCCGTCGCGCTGGTGGGCGCTGCCGTCGGTCACCGCGTTCTCGAAGTAGTACTGCGAGCGCCGGCGGTAGTATTCCTCGCCGTAGAGGCTCTCGATGGTGGACGGGGCGATGTCGGCTTGCGAGTAGACGAATCCGCAATCGTCGCAGCGGATGACGGTCATCCGGTCAAGATCGTACAGGCGCCGGCTGCGATCGCTGTGGCAGAGCGGGCACGGCCGCGAACGGGCGGCCGCGGACGGCGAGGGGTCGGAGGCGCGCTTCGCTGATTGCGTCATGCGACGTCTCCCTTCGGCAGTCGCCGCGCGTGGGCGCCGTGAATCGCGATGACATTCTGGTGCTCCCAGTGGCCTTCCGCGGGTGGACGGCTGATCAGCTTGGCGTCGTCGGCGTTCTCCGCGCTGAAAAAGCGGTAGCCGGCTTCTTCCAGCACGCGCCATGCGCCGTCGGTCTGCAGGCCGAACCGCGCGGCGGCGGTGGGATTCAGCTCGAACAACACGATCGGCCGATACTCGGCCAGCGCGCGCGACGCGCCGCGAAGGACCAGTTCTTCCGCGCCTTCGACGTCCATCTTGATCAGGTCCAGCCGCGATACTTCGGCGCGCTCGAGCGCGGCGTCAAGCGTGATGATGGGCACCTGCTCGGATGCGGCGTCGCCGGCCTCGGCCAGCGAATACGCGACAGGCCCGCCGTGGTGGAACAGGTTGGCCGTGCCCGTCCGGTCGCTCAGCGCTTCCGCGTGCAGCCGCACGTTGGCGAGCTGGTTCAGTTCGATGTTCTTCGCCACGACCTGCCGCACCTCCGCGCCGGGCTCGAAGGCGATGACCTTGCCTTCGGGACCGACGAGCTTCGCGCACGCCACGGTGTAGATCCCGCAGTTCGCCCCTGCGTCGACCACCACATCACCCGGCGACAGGTAGCGATCGAGCAGATCGAGTTCGGGTTCAAGCTGTTCGCGCACGGCGTAGATCATGGTCGTGCCGTGCCCGCCCCAGCGCGGGGGGAGGAAGAACCGCGCGTGCCATCGCTCGAGCGGGACGATCGCGCTCCTGCCCAACAGGCACCGCGTCCGCCACGCAGCGAGACGCCAAAGAGTCAGCACCGGCCTTGCGCGGAAGGCCGGGTGGGTGAATAAGTAGTGCAATTTGGCCGGCAATCAACACCCCACACCAGCGCGCCCCGCACCGTGCACGATACGGGCACACGCCGCCGCTGCCCGCCCCGCGGCCTCGTCCAGGCGCGGCCCGCGGCCGCGGAAGACCCGCCGAATGGTAGTGGTCGCGGCGAAGACCGTCAATGGATTTCCCGCACCTTCGGGCGCGTTGCCGCCGATCGGTGTGCGGACTGGTTGGTCTCGACAAGTTGGGCAAAGACGTGGACTTACGAAGCGCTAACCGGGGCGGCCGGATCGTTGACACGCCCTGATCCGGGCAGTAGAGTTGCCACCGTTGGGGGACGTGTCCCCGCGTGTCGGAGGTGGAGTTCCTGATCGCGCGATGCACGGCCGAGAGAGGATGACTGTGTTGGCGACGGCCTCGTTCCGCCCGCGTCGCGTTGCGGTGGCGGCGTGGTTGTGTCGGCGATGGCGTGCGATGTCCGATGAGGCTCGTAGCACGCGTTTGGCGGAGGTACCTGCATGAATCCCCTAGGCCCTATGGCACGTCGACGCAGCGATGGGCGCGGCGGCCGGTCCGTGAGCGTGATGGCCGCGGCGCTGGCGGCGGCACTGCTGCTGACCGCATGTGAGAACCGGCCCAAACCGGTCGGTGCGCCGGAGGATGTCCCGCGGCCGAAGGCCGGCGCGGCCGGGGAGATGGGCAGCGCCGATTCACTGACTCTCGGGCCGGGCGACGTGATCATGATCAGCGTCTTCAGAGAAGATGATCTGACGCGCAGCATCACCGTCGACGCCGACGGCAAGATCAACTACCCGCTGGTCGGCGAACTCGACGTGCGCGAAATGAACACCAGCAAGCTGCGGCTGGCGCTGACCGAGGAACTGAAACGCTACTACAAGCATCCGCACGTGACGGTGGAGTTGAAGGAAGTGCGCAGCCGGCGCGTGGTGGTGGTCGGTGAAGTCGGCCGCCCGGGCACGTACGTGCTGCACGGGCCGACCTCGACGGTCGAGGCGGTGGGCCTGGCCGGCGGATTCATGGGCAGCGCGGACAAGACGAAAGTGGTCGTGCTCCGCCAGCACGAACAGAAGCTCATCGGCCATACGTTTGACATCGCGAAGGTCCTGTCGGGCCGCGACATGAGCGAGAACCCGATGATCCAGAACCGAGACATCGTGTTCGTGCCGACGACCTACATCGCCGACGCGGCCGAGTTCGCGCAGTATGTCGAGCAGATCATCCGCCCGATCGTGCTGGCGGAAACCGGGGCGCTGCTGGGCTTCGACATCGTCTTCGCGGCCGAGGGCAAACGCGCCAACAGCGCGATCGTCCTGCCGGTCGCCCCGTAGGATACCCACAGGACCCGTTCGATGGCATCGCCGCGTGAAGGTCGAATGCAGTTCCTCGTTTCGGCCTTCGCGGTAAGCCTTGCCCGCTTCCTGCTGATGGCCGGTGGGCTGGCGGTGACCGTGCTGCTGGCGGCGACATACGGCGCGTCGTCGGATACCGATGCCTACTTCATCGCGCGGCTGATCCCGGTCACGCTGGTCAGTCCCGCGGCGGTGGCGTTCAACCTCGCGTTCGTGCCGGTCTACATCCGCCTGCTGGAAAAGGGCGAAGGCGAAGCCCGGCGCCTGGCCCGCCGGTTCGCGGTGGTGGTGACCGTGGGCGCGACGGTGGGGGCGGCGGTGTACGCCGCGGCGTCGCCCCTGATCATCGCCGCGCTCATGCCGCGCTCGCCCGAGGCGATCCGACACAGCGCGATGGTGATGACGCTGATCATGGCCCCGGCGATTCCGCTCACCGCGCTGCACGCGGTGTTCGAGAGCGTGCTCAACGCCCGGCGCCGGTTCGTCATCGCGGCCGCCAGTTCCGTGTTCGTGCCGATGTGCGCGTTGATCGGCGTGATCTGGCTTTCGCAGTGGCTGGGGCTGCCCGGCCTGGCGCTGGGGGTGGTGCTTGGTTTTGCGCTGCAGGCGGCGTCGCTGGCGCTGTTCATCCGCCCGTATTTCGAGAGGCCGGCAGCGCAGGCGGTGGAGGGCGGAGCGCTGCGCAACGCCTTGCTGGACCTGGCGCTCGCGGCGACGATGCTCTTCACGTGGCAGTTGAACACCATCGTCGATCGCGGCCTGGCCAATCACCTCGGCGAGGGGGCGCAGGCGGCGCTGAGTTTCGGGGTCAATCTCATCGGCCTAGTGCCGCTGCTGGTGGCGTTTCCGGTCTACCGCGTGCTGTACCCGGAGCTGGTGCGGCTGGCGGTCGCGGATGACCGGCCGCGCCTGCTGGACCTGTTTCAACGCAACATCCTGCTGGTGGCGATTCTCTCGCTGCCGGTGGCGATCGGGGTGGTGATGTTCGCCCAGCCGCTGACGGCGCTGGCCCTGAAGTACGGGCAATTCAGCGCGGAAGGGGCTGAGCAGACATCGCAGGTGGTGCTGTACCTCGGGCTGGGGCTGCCGGCGACGCTGGCCGCGATTTTGCCGGTCTACTTTTTCGTGGTGACGCGACGGGCGAAACTGCTGCTCAAGGTGATGGGGATCACGGTCGTCGCCAACATACTGCTTGATCTGCTGTTGATGTGGCTGCTGGGCATCGGCGGCATCGCGCTGACCAGTTCGCTGATCGCGATCGTTCGCACGTGCATTCTCATGGCGATCATCGCCGGGATTCTGGGCGGCCCGATTGTGCGGCCGGTGGTCAGGCCGCTGATGCACATCGGCGCCTGCGCCGCGTTGACGGGGTTGGCGATGTATGTCGCGTACGCGCTGCTGTCGCGGCCGCTGCCAGGCGACGGGCCGCTGGAGATCGCGGTGCGGCTGGCGGGGGCGGGCGCTACCGGTGGCGCGGTGTACCTGGCCGGGTGCCACCTGACCGGCTGCCTGCGGGCGGCGATCCGGGGCAGGCGGGAGGTGGCATGCGCGTGATGCATGTATTTGGTGGACGCTATCGCAGCGGCGTAGAATCGATCGTACTGGCGATCGCCGGCGGGGCGTGCGCGGCGGGGCATGAGGTCATTCTCACGCCCCTGGCGACGCGGGATGGATTCAAGGAGGGGACAGACGTGGGATGCGTGGTGGATGCACTGGACAAGCGGGGATCGCTGAGTATCGGTTCGATCCGGCGGCTGGCGCGGAAGATCCGATCACGCGGCGTGGATCTCGTGCATTCACATGCGGTGAACGGGGCGTTCTACGCGTCGCCGGCGGCGCGACTGGCGAAGGTGAAGCACGTGCACACGGTGCATGTTGATACGAAGCAGTCGCTGCTGGATGTCTGCCGGGCGGCCTGGCCGCGCTCGGTGGCGCACTGGATGCACACGCGCCTGGCCCGCATGGCGGACCACGTGACGACGGTGAACCCGGACTTGCGCGAGGCGCTGTTGCGGCAGGGGGTACCCGCATCGGACGTGACGTTCATTCCCAACTGCATTGACGTGTCGCGGTTCGATGATGCGCCGGCGTCGCAGGCGGATGTGCGGCGGGAACTGGGCATTCCGCTTGATGCGCGGGTGGTCGGGACGGTATGTAGGCTGTCACGATTCAAGAATCTGCCGATGCTGCTGCGCGCGGCGAAAGCCGTGGCGGAAGGGGGGCACCCTGTGCACCTGCTGATCGCGGGTGAAGGCAGTGAAGGCGATGCGCTCAAGTCGCTCGCGAACGAGCTGGGCATCGGCGATCGCGTGTGTTTCGCCGGATGGCGCAGCGACACGCATCGCGTGTACGGGGCGATGGATGTCTTTGCGCTGAGTTCGCTGATTGAGGGCATGCCGGTGGCGGTGCTGGAGGCGATGGCCGCGCGTCTGCCGGTGGTGGCCACGCGCGTGGGCGGCACGGGCGAGGTGGTGACCGACGGCGTGACGGGTTTCATGGCCGAATCGGAAGACGAGGCCGCATTCACGGAGAAGCTGACGCGACTGGTCGCGGCCCCCGAGCAGGGACGCGCGATGGGCGCGAAGGGGCGCGAACGGGTGGAGCAGGCGTTCACGCCCGAGGCGATCAGCGCCCGCTACCTGGAACTCTACGAGAAGGTGGTGACGCCGCATGGCGGTTGAATCTCAACAGGTCGAGGAAGGCAGGCTGCGCGAGGCGCCGATGTTCATCGACGTGGACGATGCGCGGCTGTTCGCCATGCGCTTCGGCCCGGCCGGCGCGGCGCGCGGGCGGGGCGTGCTGTTATGCCCGGCTTTCGCCGAGGAGGCGTCGGTCGCGCAGCGGGTAGTGGTGAACTTCGCGCGCTTCCTCGCGCGGCATGGCCATGACGTGATGCGATTCGATTACGCGGGCACGGGCGATAGCAGCGGCGCGTTCCGGGACGTCACCGTGGACACGAACATTCGCGATACGTGCGCGCTGGCCGGCCACCTGGCGGGCGAGATCGGCGGCCCGGTGACGGTGGCCGGTCTGCGCTGGGGCGCGGCGGTCGGCGCGCTGGCGGCCCAGCGCACTGAAGCGATCGACAGCGTGCTGATGTGGGAGCCGGTGACCGATCTGCGGCGATACATCATGTCCTTCCTGCGGCTGCGCATGTTGTCGGAGAACGCGGCCGGCGATGGCGCGGCGCTGACGCGCGACGCGTTGGTCGCTTCGCTTGAGCGCGGGCAATGCGTGGATGTGTTGACGTACGAGGTGTCGCCGGCGCTGTACCGGCAATGCCGCGAGATGGATCTGTCTTCGGCGCTGGCTCATCGCCACGTGCACACGCAGGCGACGGCGATATCCAAGCGCGACTCGAAGCGCGACGACGCGGCGAAACTGGTCTCTGCACTGGCCGGGGAGGGAAGAACGGCGGCGGTCACGCGCGTGAGTGAGGCGCCCTTCTGGGTGGATGCGGGCGATGCCTGGCGCGAGTACCGCTTTCGGCTGGGGCACGAGTCGCTCTTCGAGGAGAGCCTCGCGTTTCTGGATCGGCTTGATGAAGGAGCGATGCGGACGTGAGCGAGGCGGCCATCCAGTTCCAAGCGATGGGTTCGCGCGTGTACGGCATCCTGCACCGGCCGGAGGGCGCGGCGCGGGGGCGGGGCGTGATGCTGATCAGTTCCGGCCTGCGCGCCCGGCGCGGCCCCAACCGGTTGTACACGCGGTTCAGCCGCGCGCTTTGCGAAGCCGGCTACCACGTGCTTCGCTTCGATCCGCCGGGTATCGGCGACAGCGAAGGGGACTTCGACAGCGTGGCGGACTTCAAGCAGCGGCTGTTGGATGATCCGCGGGCGAGTGTCGCCGCGCTCGACGCGTTTTGCGAGGTAACCGGGCTGAAGCGGTTCATCGTGATCGGCGTGTGCGGCGGGGCGTACGGCGCGCTGCACGCGGCGGCGGGGGATGAACGCGTTGAGCACGCGGTGCTCGCGGGCATGCCGGTGCAGCACCTTGCCGAAGGCAGTGAGGAGGACCTGACCGACTTCGCCACGCAGATGTACTTCCAGCGGCTGTTCAGCCTACAGGCGTGGCGGCGCTTGCTCGGCGGACGCAGCAGTTACAGCACGCTTCGCAAGGCCCTGGTGCGGCTGGCCACGGGGAAGTTCAAGGGCGTGGACGTGGACGAACGGTTGCTGGCGGCCGCGCGGCGGATGGTCGAGGCGCAGCGCCGTATCCTGTTCGTCTACGGCGCCCGCGACCCGCTGCTGCCTTCGTTCCACGCATCGTACTGGCCGAAACTCAAGCGGTCGATGCGCAACGGCGATTGCTGCGGCGTGCACATCGTCGAGCACTCGAACCATGACTTTTCACGGGTGGATTGGAGAGATGAACTGATCGGCCGTACCATTGCGTGGCTTGAGGCGGCCGCGTCATCGGAGGGGACTGTCATCAGCGCGGCCGCGGATTGATGGAGCTGAGGTGAATCGGGTTGTCGTGACAGGCATGGGCGTCATCTCGCCGCTTGGCAACAGCATCCGCCAGGTGAGCGATTCGCTGCGCGAAGGGCGCAGCGGCATCGTTCACATGCCGGATATGGCGGCGGCGGGCTACCAGTGCCAGGTCTTCGGACAGGTGGAGGACTTCGACAACCGCTGGGTCCCGCGCGGCAGCCGGCGGGCGACGTCCCAGGTGGCGCAGTACGGCTACGCCGCGGCGGCGCAGGCGGTGGACGATGCGAACCTGGTGATCGAGCAGATGCCGGCGGATCGCATCGGCGTCTGCGTCAGCACGTGCTTCTCCGCTTCGAACGAAGTGCCTGAAGATGCACTGATGATCACGGACAAGCATCAGCCTTCGCGGCTGGGCGCGTACGGCGTGGTGCGGATCATGAACTCGACCGCGGCGGCGGGCATCGCCTCGAACATGGGCATTCGCGGGCGCGTGCAGTCGGTGTCGGCCGGGTGCGCCACGGGGCTGTACAGCATCGGCGCGGCGTACGACTGGGTGAAGCGCGGCGTCGTCGATGTGTGCATCGCCGGCGGCACGGAGGAAGAAACGTGGCGCCAGACGGGTCTGAGCGGCGACAACACCGCCGGCATGCCGCGCAGTTTCAATGATCGCCCGTCCGCCGCGTGTCGCCCGTTCGATCGGGATCGCGAAGGTTTTGTCATGTCGGAGGGCGCGGGGGTGATCGTGCTGGAGACCCTCGAGCACGCGCAGGCGCGCGGGGCGCGCATCTACGCCGAGGTGACCGGCTACGCCGCGGCCAACGACGGGGACAACGTCTTCAGCCCGGTGGGCATCGGCCTGCGGCTGTCGCTCAAGCGCGTGCTCGCGCAGATCGGTGATGTCGCCATCGACTACGTGAACCCGCACGGTACCGGCACCCGCACCGGCGATGTGGTGGAAGCGCAGGGCATCGCCGAACTGCTGGGCGACCGGCCGTGGGTCAGTTCGACGAAATCGCTGAACGGCCACTCGCAGGGCGCGGCCGCGGCGCACGAGATCGTGCACTGCCTGATCATGATGAACGAAGGCTTCATTGCCGCCACCGACAACCTGGAGCATGTCGACCCCGAGTGCGAGGGTGTTCGGCATGTGCGCGAGCGGCAGGACGCGCCGATCGACCGGCTGGTGAAGCTGAGCAGCGGCCTGGGCGGGGTGAACGCCTGCCTGGCGATGTCAAGATGGACGGGAGGTGATGCCCGGTGAAGCGCGTGGTGATTACAGGCATGGGGATCATCAGCAGCCTCGGCAGCGACCGGGCGTCGGTGGCGGCCAGCCTGCGCGCGGGACGTTCGGGTATCCAGGCGGTGCCAGCGCGGCGCGAGATGGGCTTTAACTCGTGCCTGGCCGGCGTGGTCGGTGATTACGAGGCACCGGACATTCCCAAGCGGCTGGCGCGGCAGATGACCGAGCATGGTCGCATGGCGCTGGCCGCGGCGAACCAGGCCATCGAGCAGGCGCAGCTTCCCGAGGCGCTGGTGCAGGACGAGCGCACGGCGCTGTTCGTGGGCAACTCGGGCAACATGCACGACGTCTTCGAACTGTGCCACATGCGCAAGGCGACGACCAAGAGCCTGCCCGGCGTGTCGCTGCCGCGCACCATGGCCTCGTCGGTGTCGGCGAACCTCGCGGTGGTCTTGAAGCCGCGCGGCACGTGCATGACGGTGGCGGGCGCGTGCGCATCGGGGGCGATGGCGGTGGGGCAGGCGTACCAGTTGATCAAGTTCGGCGTCCAGGACCGCGCCCTGGCCGGCGGGGCGCAGGAGGGTTCCTGGGAGTATGACTGCACGTTCGATGCGCTGCGCGTGTTCTCGAAGCGCGAGGACGAGCCTCACGCGGCCAGCCGCCCGTTCGACGTGGATCGCGACGGTGTCGTGCCGTCGGCCGGCGCGGGCATGCTGGTGCTGGAGAGCCTCGATTCGGCCCGGTCCCGCGGCGCGCCGATCCTCGCCGAGTTGCTCGGCTACGGCGCGAATACCGATGGCGACGGCGACATGACCACCGGCTCCGGCGAAGGGGCGATCCGCTGCATCCATCTGGCGCTGGACGACGCCGCGATCGCGCCGGGCGACATCGACTACATCAACGCGCACGCCACGTCGACGCCGGTGGGCGACCGCGTGGAGGCCTGGGCCATCCGCCAGGTGTTCGGCCACGGGCCGTTCGTGGGGGCGACCAAGTCGATGACCGGCCACGAGATCGGCGCGGCGGGGGCCAGCGAATTGATCTACACGCTGCTGATGATGCACGAGCAGTTCATCGCGCCCAACGCCAACCTCGAGAAGGTGGACCCGGAGTGCAACGGCATCCGCCTGGTGGGCACGGCGGCCGTGGACCGGACCTTCGACACCGCGCTGTCCAACTCGCTGGGGTTCGGCGGCGTGAATGCGTGCCTCGTTGTGAGGAAGTACCGCGATGGCTGACGCCGACGGCAAACGCGTGGTCGTCACCGGGGTGGGGCTGGTCTCCTCGATCGGTTGCACGCGCGAGGAGGCGACCGAGGCGCTGCGCACGGGGCGCTCCGGTCTGAAAGCGAAGCCGGAGATGCTCGAGTACGGTATCCGCTGCGGGGTGTTCGGCGAGGTCGACAGGTTCGACGAAAAGCGCGTGCCGCGCCGGGCGCGGCAGTCGATGGGCTGGGCGGCGAAGTACGCGGCGTCGGCCACGCTCGATGCGATCGAGGACTCGGGCCTCGATCTGGAAGCGCTCGACGCCGAACGCGCGGCGGTGGTAGTCGGTGCAGCCTTCAGCAGCACCTACGCGCTGATGGAGATGCACGATTACATCCGCACGGGCCGCAAGTCGCGGGCCGGGGCGATGGGCGTGATGAAGACGCTCAACTCCAGTTCATCGGGCAACATCGCCACGATGCTCGGCCTGCACGGGCCGGCGATGAGCGTGTCATCGAGCTTCGCGGCCGGGCCGGACAACATCGGCACGGCCTATGAGTTGATCCGCAACGGCGCGTCGGACATCGCGTGGTGCGGGTCGACCGAGGGCGATTGCTGGCTGCCGATGGGCGCCTACTTCGACAACTGGGGCGCGATGCCGACCGGCTACAACGACGATCCGCCCGGCGCGTGCCGGCCGTACGAGCAGAACCGCGCGGGGCTGGTGATGTCCGCAGGCGCGGGCATCCTGCAGATCGAATCGCTGGCACATGCCGAGGCGCGCGGGGCGCGTTGCTACGCGGAGATCGTCGGCTACGGCAGCGCCAACGACGGGTGCGACATGTTCCGCCCGACCGGCGACGGCCTGCGCGCGGCGATCGGCCAGGCGTTGTCACAGGCACAGGCCGCAGGGATTGCGCAGATTGACTACGTGAACACGCACGGCACGGGCACGCAGGTCGGCGATCGTCTCGAGTGTGCGGTGCTACGCGAGTTGTTCGATCAGGAGACGTTCGTCTCCTCAACCAAGGGGCAGACCGGTCACGCCATGGCCGGCAGCGGTGGGATCGAGTCGGTGCTGGTGATGCTGATGATGGAGGGCGGATTCATTGCCGCGACCTCCAACCTTGCTATAATCGAACCCGAATGTGAGGGTGTGGGTCATGTGACCGAGACGATGGAAACACAGATCCGGACGGCGCTTAAGTTCAGCGTCGGACTGGGAGGCGCCAACAGTGCGTTGATCTTTCGACGCTTGGGCAGGTGAATCGTATCCCCAGGGCATGGAGTTGATCGATGGCCGTACAAGAGCAGGTGAATGAGATTCTGATCGACATCCTCGACATCGAGGAAGAGAAGATCACGAGCGACGCGAAACTGATGACCGATCTCGGCGCCAGTTCGGTGGACCTGGTCGAGATCGTGGCGTCGCTGGAGAACGAGTTTTCACTCGATATTCCCGACGAGGATGCGCAGAAGCTTCGCACCGTGGGGGCGATTGTCGAGTACGTCCAGTCGAAGACGTCGTAGCGACGACGGCGCGCAGCGCGCGTGTGGTGAGGGGTAAGGCGCGAACGCGTCGGCCGGGGTTGTGGGTGGCGGATCATGAAGGCAGTGATGTTCGAGAAGCACGGGGGCAAGGAAGTGCTCCAGTATCGGGACGACATGCCGATACCGGAGATCTCGCCGAATGACGTGCTGATCAGGATCAAGGCCGCGGCGATGAACCACAACGACCTGTGGGTCCGCGAGGGCGTGCCGGGCATGGAATTCCCCCTGCCGCACATCTCGGGAACGGACGGCGCGGGTGTGGTCGAAGCGGTCGGCAGCGAGGTGCGCCACGTCAAGGTCGGCGACGAGGTGATGGTCAACGGGGCGTTCAGTTGCGGCAGTTGCGTTGCGTGCGATCGCGGCGAGCCGATGTTCTGCAAGGACTTTCGCATCTGGGGCTTCCAGACCGGACCGCTCGACGGCTCCGAAGCCGAGTACGGCCGCGCGCCGGCGCGCAACGTCATCCCCAAGCCCGCATCGCTTGACTGGGAGGGGGCGGCATCGATCGCGTCGGTGCTGGTGACCTCCTGGCGCATGCTGGTGACCAAGGCGCAGATGCGGCCGGGCGACTACGTGCTGATCTGGGGCGCCACCGGCGGGCTGGGGGTGATGGCGATCCAACTCTGCAAGGCGTGGGGCGCCAAGGCCATCGCCATCGCCGGCAGCGATAAGAAGTGCGAACTGGCCGCCTCGCTCGGGGCCGATCACGTGCTCAACCGCAACAAGCACCGCCTGGCCCGCGAGGTGATGAAGATCACCGGCAAGCGCGGCGTGGACATCGTCTTCGAGCACACCGGCGCGGCGACGTGGGAGACGAGCACGCACTGCCTCAAGTGGGGCGGCAAGATCGTCACCTGCGGCGCGACCACCGGCTTTATCGCCCCGATGGACATCCGTTTCCTCTGGAACAAGCAGCAGACGTACATCGGCTCGCACCTGGGCACGACGGCCGAACTGGTCGACGCGATGCGCTTTGTCGAATCCGGACAGATCAAACCGGTGGTGCAGGAGGTGATCCCGCTCAAGGAGATCGAGCGGGGACACGATATCCTCGAAAGCGGCGAGGTGTTCGGCAAACTGGTGGTGATCCCCGAGTAGAGGGCCCGGCGCTTGAAAGCGTACTTCGAGGACTGCAGTGTCGGCGATCGGGTGATCACGCCCGGACGCACCATCACCGAAACGGACATCGTGCAGTTCGCGGGCATGACCGGGGACTGGAACCCGTGGCATTGCGACAAGGAGTACGCGGCCGAACACACGAGCGCCGGTGAGCGCTTCGCACACGGGCTGCTGGTGCTGAGCATCGGCACCGGGCTGCTCTCGCGGGTGGGGTGGTTCGAGTTCTGGCCGGAGAAGTTCGTGGCCATCACCTCGTTCAACCGCGTCCGCTTCGTGCGCCCCGTGGTGATCGGCGACACCATCCACCTGGACGCGAAGATCGTGAAAGCGATCGAGGTCGATGACACACAGGGAACGCTGGAATCCCTGATGCGAATCAAGAACCAGTACGATGAACTGGTGCTGAACTTCATCGTGACCGTGCTGGTGCATCGCCGGGGCAGCGACGAATAGGTTTGGACTCGGAAGGTGAGCGATTTTGCAACGCGTAGCGCTGGTGACAGGCGGGTCGAGAGGCATCGGCAGGGCGACGGCGTGCGCGTTGGCGCGTGACGGTCTTTTCGTGGTGGTCAACTACCGGGCGAAGGCCGAGGCGGCCAAGGAAACCTGTCGCCTGATCGCCGCGGGCGACGGCGAATCCGAGATCATGCAGTTCAACGTCGGTGATGCGGACGAGATCTACAAGTGCATCAAGTCGATCCACAAGCGGCTGGGCAGCCTTGATGTGCTGGTGAACAACGCGGCCCAGGTCAGGCTGCAGCCCGTGCTGCGCGAGCGCCCGTCGTCGTGGGAACGGCAGGTCAAGACGAATCTCTCCGGCGCGTTCCATTGCTGCCGGGCGGTCATGAGCGGGTGGGATCGCCAGTCGGCCGGTCGCCGCATCGTCAACGTGGCCAGCCTCGCCGGCGAGATGGGGTTCCGTCACACGGCCGCGTATTCGGCGGTCAAGGCGGGGATGATCGGCATGACGCGTTCGCTGGCGGTCGACGCGGCGCCGATGGGGGCCACCGTCAACGCCGTATCACCGGGACTGATCGATACCGACATGACCCGCGACGTGCCGACCGACGGCCTGCTGCAGCGGACGCCGCTGGGACGCATGGGCAGACCCGAGGAAGTCGCCGAACTGATCGCCTTCCTGGTCTCGGACCGGGCGGCGTTCATCACCGGCGAGATCATTCGCATCGACGGCGGCTACGGCATGAACGGCAGTGCGCCGTGAGGCCGCGTGTGGCGGAGGATTCGCGTGATCGCTGAGGAAGCAACACGACATACGCTTTCGGCCCCCGCGGCTGATGCGAAGCCGTCTGCGCTGTCCGGCCGCAAGGTCGTCATGCTGTATTCCCAGCTCTACGAGCCGTTCGAAGGCTGGTACCTGCGGGCGTTCAACCAGGCGCGGGCGCTGGCGGGAGCCGGATGCGGCGTGAAGGTGCTCGCGTGGGATCGTACGCGAGAACTGCCGGCGGCGGAGACGCGCGAGGGCGTTCAGATCGAGCGGATCGGCATCCGCGCCCCGCGCGGCCGGGGGCCGTTGAACGGCCTGAATCTCGCCCGGTTCTACCGGGCCGCGGTCAGCCGGATGCTCAAGACGGATTTCGACGTGGTCCACTGCTTCAACGTGGACACGATGCTCCCCGGCCTGACCGCCGCGCGGCTGCGAGGCAAGCCGGCGGTGCTTGATCTGTGCGAGCCGGACTACTACCGCGGCTTCTGGAAGAAGCGATGGGAATGGCTGCTGGCCGCGGTCGATCGGGTGGAGCGTGTCTGCTCGCGCCGGTTCGATCACGTGTTCGTCCACAACACGTACCAGATGGAGAAGTTCGAGTCGTACGGCGTGCGGCGGATGACGCAGGTCGGCTCGTACCCGAACCGGTCGATGCTGATCCCGGCCGTACCCGCGTCCAACGGGGCGACGGTCGTCGTCGGGCGGCTGGGCAGCGCGTACGCGAACAACGGCTTCGAGGAGATCGTCGCAGCGATGCGGCTGCTCAAGGAGCGCGCCGCGGCGCGCGGCGAGGCCGAGCGCTATCGGCTGTTCCTGGCCGGCAAGGTCTTCGATGCGTATCGCGAGCAGTTCGATTCGCTCATCGCATCGCTGGGCGACAGCGTGACAGTGCGCGGGGCCTACAACATCGACGAACTCGGCGAACTGTACGCGAACATCCACATCTCGCTGCTGATCTACGGCAAGTCGCGCTTCGGCAACGTGACGCCGACCAAGCTCTTCGAATCCATGGCGCGCGGCGTGCCGGTGATCGCCAACGACGTGGGCGACATGAAGGATATCGTCGAGGGGATGGGATGCGGCGTGATCGTTGATGAGAGTGATCCGCAAAGCATCTGCGAGGGCATCGAGCGCCTGGGCAACGACGAGGCGGTGCGCCGCGCGGCCGCCGAGGAAGGCCTGCGGCTGGTGCATGACCGGTTCAGTTGGGAGGCGAATTGCGACCGCTTCCTGGCCGCGTACGAGTCGCTGGGGTGCAAGTGAGAGTGGTAGCCGCATGACGCCGGACCTGACCATCGGACTGCTCACCTGGCGATCCCGCGACATGCTGGATGCCTGCATTCGTTCCATCTTCGCGGGCGCGGAGCGCGTGAGCTTCGAGGTGCTGGTGGTCGACAACGCGTCCGGCGACGGCACGCTCGAAATGCTCGCCGAGAAGTACCCGCAGGTGCGCGTGATCGAGAACGCCGAAAACGTCGGCGTCGCCCCGGCCCGCAACCAACTGCTCGACGACGCGAAGGGGCGCTACCTGGCGTTTCTGGATGTCGATACGCTCGTGAAGCCCGGCTCGCTATCGACGGTGATCGAGGTGATGGAAGCGCGGCCGGACGTGGCCATCGGCGCGCCCAAGCTCGTCTACCGCGACGGTACGCTGCAGCATTCGTGTCGCCGCTTCCCCGGTCTGCTCAACGTGATCGTCGAAGGCACCTTCCTGCGCCGGCACTTTCCCAACAGCCGCCTGGTCAAGGAGGTGACCATGGAGGACTGGGATCACAAGACCATGCGCGAAGTCGAATGCGTCTACGGCGCGTGCATGGTGGTGCGGATGAGCGACGTGCCCGCGATCGGCCGCTTTGACGAGGCGTACCGCTACATGTACGAGGACTACGACTACTGCTTCAAGGCGCACCGGATCGGCAAGAAGGTGCTCTACATTCCGCAGGCGGAGATCGTGCATTTCCTGGAGCGCGAAGGCAAGTCGGTCTTCCACAAGATGATTGGCCGGCACGTGCGCAGTCTGTTCCGCTACCTCTCGCGGGATTACTACCCGCACATCTGGCTGCGCCGGAAGCGCTTCGCCGGCGGGCGCCCGCAAGCCCTTTCCGCAGAGGAGCAGGTGTGACGATGAGCGGGAAGTTCGACTATCTGGTCGTCGGCGCCGGGTTGTTCGGGTCGGTGTTCGCCCGCGAAGCGATCGACGCCGGCCGGTCGGTGCTGGTCATCGACCAGCGCGATCACATCGGCGGCAACGTCTATACGAAGCCGATGCACGGCATCCAGGTGCACCAGTACGGGCCGCACATCTTCCACACCAATCACCCGTCGGTGTGGTCGTACATGCGGCGGTTCGCGCAGTTCAACCACTACTCGCACCGCGTGAAGGTGCGGTACGACGACACGATCTACTCTTTCCCGATCAACCTGCTCACGCTGCACCAGCTCTGGGGCGTGACCAGCCCGGCGGAGGCCGAAGCGCGGCTGGCGCGCGAGCGCATCCCCTGCGAGAACCCCACGAACCTCGAGGACTGGATCCTCTCCCAGGTCGGCCGCGAGATCTACGAGAAGTTCATCCGCGGCTACACGATGAAGCAGTGGCAGCGCGACCCGAAAGCCCTGCCGGCCTCGATCATCCGGCGCCTGCCGATTCGGCTGACCTTCGATGACAACTACTACAAGCACGCGTACCAGGGCATCCCGATCGGCGGGTACACCGGCGTGGTGCAGCGCATGCTCGAAGGCATCGAAGTGCGAACCGGCACATCGTTCGCCTCGCTGGGCCACTGGCGGAAGCTGGCGAAGAAGCTGGTCTTCACCGGCAAGATCGACGAGTTCTTCGACTACCGCTTCGGCGACCTCGAGTATCGCAGCCTGCGCTTCGAGCACGAGGTGCATGACGGCGACTACCAGGGCCTCACGCAGATGAATTACGGATCGCCCGCGGTGCCGTTCACGCGGATCGTCGAGCACAAGCACTTCGAGTTCGGCACGCAGCCGCGCACGGTGATCACGAAGGAGTACGCGATCGAGGGCTCGCGCCAGACGACGCCGTACTACCCCATCAACGACGAAGGCAACAGCGCGCGTTACGCCCGGTACCTCGAACTGGCCCGTGAGACGCCGGATGTGATCTTCGGCGGGCGGCTGGGGTCTTACAAGTACTACGACATGGACCAGGTGGTCGCGGCCGCCTTGGTCGCGTCGGCGAAGGCACTTGGCGTCGAGCCGAAGCTCGGGAGGGATGCCGAGCCGGGATGACGGCGCCTCAGGACGCGGGCGTGAGACGCGCGGTATTCAGTTGCGGTTCCATCCCTTCAGCGACGCGCAGCTTGCTGCGCTCTTTGCGCAGGATGAGGTAGAACGCGCCGGTGAAGGCCATGATGGTCCAGCCGTACTTGCTGCCCCACATGGGGTACCAGTTCAGCGAGTAGACAAAGCCGGCGAACCCCGCGGCCAGGCCGGCGGCGATCATCCGCGCCTCGCGATCCGGCGAGCCGCGCCAGCAGAGCACCAGTTGCATCACCACCGCCGCGTGCAGCAGGCAGTAGACCACCAGGCCGAGGATCCCGTTCTCCGCGAAGATGCCGCCGTAGACGTTGTGCGGCACGTACACCGTCTTGCGCGGCAGGAAGGACGAGACGCGCACCGCCTTGTGATACTCGTCGGTGAACGAGCCGGTGCCGACGCCCAGCAGCGGGCTTTCCTTACCCATCTCCCACGAGATCAGCAGCATCTCGTAGCGGAACTTCGTCGAAAAGCTTCCGACGTCCTTGCGGCCCAGCAGGCGATCCATGATGGCCAGGTTCGGGAAGGCGATCACCGCGACGATGAACGACAACACGAGCGTCGCACCGGCGATGCCCAGCACGAGCGGCTTGCGACGCAGCGGGGCGAGGATCAGGAAGCCGGCCATCACGCCGAACATGCCCGCCCAGGCCGAGCGCGCCGCCGTGGCCGCGATGTTCATCATGATCGACAGCACCAACATCGCCCCCGCGGCCCACACCCACCACCGCCGCGCCAGCATCACCAGCGCCAGCAGCGCGCCGAGTTGAATCATCAGCGTCGCGCCGTGTTTGTCCGGTTCCGGCGACAAGCCCTGGATGCGCATCGCTCCGGTCGATTCCGTGTGCAGGCCGGTGCGCACGATCGTGTCTGAATAGCGGTATTCCTCGATCACCGGTTGGCCGGTGGCCATCTCGTAGTACCCGGCCGCGCACGCCGCGACCGCGCTGATGACGAACGCGAGGAGGCACACCTTGAGAAACCAGCGGTCGCGCACGAGGTGGAGAATCACGATGTAGAACACGAACAGCCCCGTGCGCGAGATCATCGCCCCCACGGCGTTGAACGGGTTCTTCGCCACCAGGGCCGACAGCAGCGATACCAGGATGTGCGCGATGATGAGGATCGTGACGGGACTCGACAGCGGCAACTGCAGCAGGCGCGTATCGCGGTTGATGATCGCCCGACCGCCCACGGCCGCCAGCAGCATGGCCATCAACAGGTACGAAACCGTGATGCCCTCGCTCTCCTGGACGGTGCTTCCCGCCATGAAGGCGAAGATCTTGTCGAAGGGGAAGACCAGCAGCGTGCCCAGCAGCAGCCAGTGCTCGAGGGGAAGTCGGCGGAAGCGGGATACCGGGGATTCAGCCATCGGCGGCGATCACCTTCAGCGACCGGCCGGCCGCACCAGCACGGGCATGGTGGTCAGGTCCAGTTGCACCTTGCCGTCTTCCACCGCAAGCGCACGCGTGCTCGGCGAGGCGCGCAGCGCATCGGACTGCACGTAGAACGACTGGCTGATCGCCCGCGGCGCATCGGTGGCGATCGAGGCCGTGGCCGTGTCCTGATCGCACCACGCGACGTAGCTCGTGCTGCTATCATCGCCCATTTCAAAGATCCAGACGTTCGGATCGTCGGTCTCGATCCGCTTGCACCGGCTGGCGCTGCCGAGTTCCTGCACGTACAGGCGATACGCGTGGTAGGCCGGGCGCGGCGTACCGTCCGGGCGGCGGATGCCCTGGAACCGCCAGTTCCGCCCGCCCCAGTAGTTCACCCAGTCGCGCAGGTTCGCGATGTTGATGCCGTGCAGCCCCAGTGCGCGGCTGACGGTCAGCTTCTTCACGAGCGTCGCCGCCTGCAGGCGCTCGTACATCTGTGCCGCTTCGCGATGGCCGGCGCGCCTCGGCTCAAGCAGCTTGTTGTACAACGCATCGGCCTCGGCCTTCGTGAAGCGCGGGTTCTGCAGGCCGTCAAACATCGGAGCCGCCGCCGCGTCGCCGGCCCACACCGGCTTGGTGTAGCCGTTCTTCTTCATCTGCCCGCGCAGCCAGTGCATCACGCCGTACAGGCCCTTGTAGTCATAGTTGTAGTGCAGGCTGATCACATCGAAGTGCTCATCGAGCGCCAGGGACTGCTCGATGAACGCGATGGACTTGCGATGATGCTCCGGCAGGCGCTTCACGCGCTCGGCGAACGCGCGAGCCTGCGGGTCATCGTCCATCAGGTCGGCGAGGTTGAAACCGGAAAGCATGATCTTCGCATCGGGATTGGCGCCCTTGGCCGCGCGGCCGGCGGCGGCGAGGAGTTGGCCGTACTCCTGCACCGTGCCCTGCCAGAAGCCGGCGTGCTGCGCTTCGGATTCGACGGCGAAGTAGTTGACCGGGTAGCGCAGCCCCGGCATGTCGTCCTTGCCGTCCGCATCGTAGCGCTCGGCCATGGCCGCGATGAAGGCGCGGTACGTGTCCCAGTGCTCGGCGCGCGGCGGCGTGGCCACGTGCTCGCCGGCGAAACTCGGCTTGCGGCTGGCCCACTTGTTCCGCGCGTTGAGCACGAACTGCACGTTGCGGAACCCCGCGCCCTGGTACTCCCGCACCCCGCGATCCAGCAGCGCCCAGTTGTACGTGTGCCGTCCGCCCTGCGGCGGCTTGGGTTCGATCCAGTCCCAGATGATCGGGCCGATGCGGATCCACGTTGCGCCGATCGGCGCGTACTTGTCCGCCACGCCGGGCCGCGCGTACTCCAGCCCGAAACCGAACGGCGAGGCGAGCGCCGCCTCCTGCTCCGGCGTCGTCGTGTCATCCGACCCGTAGCGCTTCGCCGTCTTCAGCCCCGCCTCGATCCGATTCAGCAGATCCATGAACCGATCCCAGTCGCGCGCCTGGCGCGCGGCCGGTAGCTGCTCGCGAAGCGGTTCGACCTCGCTCAGGTCGTAGCCGCCCTTGATCTTCTCCTCGTAGAGCTTGCGGACCTCGAGGAACTTGCGGTGCGCCTCGAGCGCCGTCACACCGCCCGGGCCTTGGGCGCAGCATACGCCCATGACCAGGAGCAGCATCGTCGCCACCGCGGCCAGTCGTTTCACCATGCTCATGCCGTGCCGGGTGGTTTCCGCGTTGCGCATCGTGTGCCACCTCCCTTTAGTCGGTCGATCAGGTCGAGTCAGCGATTGCCGGTCTTGCCGCGGCGCCACAGCCGGCGCGGCACGTATTCGCGATACTGGTTCAACACCGTGCCGAGGATGGCCGTGTCCGTCTCGCGCAACTGCGCCACGGCGCGCTCCACGTCGCGCTTCTTCGTCTGGTGGGCGCGAATCACCAGCAGGAACGCATCGATGTGCGGCGCCAACTCGATCGCGCACATCGACTCGCCCACGGCCGGCAGATCGAGGATGACGAACTCGCCCTGGTCCCGCAGTGCGTCGATCAGCCTGCCGATGCGCGGCGGGCTGGGATGCCCGTTCGACGAGGCATCGCCGACCGGCAGAAACCGCAGGCCGTGCGAATCATCGAGAGACAACACGGTGAGTGCCGTCTCGCCCGGCGTATTCGACTTGACGTACTGAACCAGCCCGTTCTCCTGCTGCGGCGTCAGCGAGCGCGAGAGCGCGGCCGTCTCGACATCCAGATCCGCCAGCACCACCCGGTGATCCTGTTTGGCCAGCGACACCGCCAGCGCCGTGGCGACGGTGGTCGCGCCGTCGCCCACGTTGACCCCGCACACACCGATCACGCGGCGCCCGGAGCGGCGCACCTCCAGCAGGATCCGCTCGCGGATGTCCCGCTCCATGATCGATGACAGGTCATCCATCCTCGTGTCAGCCACGCGGGGTTCCTTCCAACTGAATCGCACGGAATGCCGCGTCCACATCAACCGCCCGCCGCGCCTTGACCCGGCCGAAGACGTTCAGGTCGCCGATCGCCGCCAGTTGACGCGGATCGTCCACCTCGTCGCGGAAGTACTCGACACCGAATACGGTGAGCAACCCGAGCAGGATTGCCATGGGCACCGAGATGTAGGTGGCAAACTCCCAATCCGGGTAGTCATGGCGCGCCTTGGGCGAAAGCTGGGCCGGGTCGATGATGCGGATGTCGAAGTCGCTGAACTGCGTGAGCTGCTGCACTTCCAGTTCGAGCAGCTTCTTCTGCAGGTTGGCCGTGCGGTCCTCGTGCTGGTTGCGGCTGCGAAGCAGGGCGTTGAGCGTCGCCTCGTTGCGGGCGAGCTGCGCCAACTGCTCCTGCAAGGCGCCCATCTCCTGTGTCCACGTGTCGTGCTTGGCCTGCAGCGCGGCGACTTCCGCCTGCTTGTGCGCCAACTGAAGCTCAAGGTCGCGCCGGATCGGGTTGGCCACCAGCGTCCGGCTCTGGGCCACCAGTTCTTCCTCGCCTTCCAGCTCGGCGTGCAACTGCTCGATCTGCGCGCTCAACTCCGCGACCTCGGGATGATCCTCCGTCTTCTCCGTCTTCGCCGAGGCGAGCCGCGCCTTTAACTCGTTGACCCGGTCGCGCAGGGCGGTCAGCACCGGGTTGGCCGCGTCCACCGACTGGTCCAGCACCGTGGCATCCAGTGAGTCGAGTAGCTGTCTCGTCGCCGTCACCCGCGCCTTGGCGTCCGACAGGTCCGCCATCGTCGCCCGGGCCCTGGTCTCGATCGCGTCAAGCTGCTCCAGCATCAGCTTCTTCTGCTGCTCGAGACTCGTGATGTGGCTTTCGAGGCGGTGTTCGAGCAGTTGCGTCTCCGCCCAGGCCAGCGAATCGTTGGACTTCTCGACCTGCTCCTTCGCGAAGGCGAACGCGTCCTTCGCTTTCTGCTGCGCGATGGCGCGCGTCCGGGCGACCAGCAGGTTCGACATCGCGTTGGCGATGCCCGTGGCCAGTTCCGGCGTGTCGCCCCAGACCGTCAGCTCGAGAATCTCCGTGTCCTGCTGCACCTCGATGTCCACATCGCTGAGCAGATCGCGGATTGCTTCGCCCTCGTAGTCCTTGGGCGGCTTCTCTTTCAGCCCGACGACTTCCGCCAGCGTGATGGGGCTGCGCACGACCTGCTTGCCGTAGTACTTCACGTAGTCGCGCAGGTTATCCAGTTCCTTGGGCCCGGCGAGCTTGAAGCGCTCGACCACCTCGGCCGCCATGCCGCGGCTGCCCGACAGTTCGACCATGTTGCGCGCCGGATTGACCTGCATGTTCCGCTGGCCCGGCGTCTCCATCCCCGGGAACATGATCATCTGCTGCTGCGATCCGGGCTTGACCAGGATTAGCGACGTGGCCTTCACCTTCGGGTCGATCAGGTAGACACCGAAGAGGATGGCGGCCAGGAAGAACGCCGTGCTGAACAGCAACAACCATTTGCGCTTGAACAGCACGAAGATCGCCCGCCCCAGAAGCTCATTTGGTGAAGGCATCTCGTCCAAGCACACGACCTCCGCCCACGACCGGGCAAAACCCGGGCCCCGCCTCGATCAGCCTATTGGCCGATCCACCTGTGTCAAACGCTTTGCCTCGGCTCGCAGTGCCGCAAGGGGTACCCGCCGCGGGCCTTAATCGATGTACCCCAAGGCGCGCAGGCGCTCGACCACATGCTTCTCATCCTCTTCAGTATATCCATCGGTCGACTGCGCCGGGCCCGCCCCGGCGCGGGCGAACCGGGGCTGATAACCCGCGGCCGCGGACGGCTCGAACAGCCCATCAAGGAACCGCCCGTCCACATCATCGGGGATCGGCACGCCGAGCACCGTCAGAATGGTGGGGCACAGGTCCTGCAACATCGCGTCGGACGGGCCTGTCCCGACGCCTACGCCCGGCCCGATCGCGCCCAGCAGCCCCTGAAGACGGTGCGTGCCCGAACCCGCGTGCCAGGAGGTCGCCTCGAAGACCGCCTCGCGCGGCAGGACATCCGTCAGATATCGGCCGTCGGCCAGGAAGTAGAGCACATCGCACGCGCGCTCCAGCATGGGCCCGCTGTAGACCTCTTCGCGCCGCGCGACAAAGGCGCCGATCGTCTCATTTGTCGCCGGGTCGCGCAGTTGCTTGAGCTTCTCGACCAGTTCATCACAAAGCGCGTCGTACGCCGCCCCGGGCGCCACGATGCCCTGCGGCTCGCGGCCTTTCAGGTTGATCCGGATGCCCTGTTCGCCGGCCAGCGCGGCGAAGGCCTGCGTCCTGTCCCAGTCGATCAGGCCGAACACCTCCATCCGCTCGCCCTTGCCGCGCGGCAGCAGCTTGCGCAGATTCAGCGGATCGCACCGCGCGACCAGGCGCTTGAGCCGCAGTGCCCGCCGCACCTTCTTCACCGGCTCCGGCCTGAATGTCAGCAGTCCCTGCTCGGCCAGCCACGTGTTGATGCTTACCCACTTGTACAGCGGACCGAATCCGTGGTCCGACGCGAAGACCACCAGCGCCGCGTCGCCGGCTTCCTCGGCCAGCAGGCGCAACTTGTCATCCAGCAGGCGGAAGTACCGCGTCACCAGTCCCTCGGCCGCGGGGTTGCGGTCCCGGTCGTCGTCGGGATCGAGATACGTCCAGGCGATGTGTTGCAGAAAGTCGGTCTCGGAGAAGACGATCATGGAAAAGTCCCAGTCGGCCTGCCGCAGCAGGTGCTGGAAGTAACGCGTACGCTGCTCGGTGCAGCGGGTCAGGTCCGCCATGAAGCGACCGAACTGCCGGCGCGCGTAGCGCTGCCAGTTCACGCTGATGGTGTAGTCGCCCAGTTGCGGCCGCAGTTGCTCGTACAGCGACTTGGGATACGTGAAAGCCGCCTCGGTGCTCGGCGAGAACAGGCCGCCCATCACGTAGCCGTTGACCGGTGCGGGGGGGTAGGTCATGGGCACGTTGACCGCGACCAGCGACTTGCCGGCGCGCGTCAGCATCGACCACAGCGTCTCGCTCTGCACGCGCGTGGCGTTGACCACGCGCGGCTCACGATCGTAACCCTCGTAGGTCGAAAACTCGTAGATGCCGTGCTTGCCGGGGTTCTTCCCGGTCATGAAGGTGGACCATGCCGGCGGCGTGGCGGGGGGGTAGACGGAAGTCAGCGGCCCGAACCTGCCGCGCTCGAGCACCGATTGCATGAACGGCATCGTGCCGTTGCCGGCCAGACGCCTGATCACCGCTTCACTACCGCCGTCAATGCCCAGCACCATGACGCGCTTGGCGTCCTGGCGCGCTCCGGCCGTCTCTGTCATGCCTGCGCCTCTCGGACCTGCCCGGCGGCGACCGAGGTGCTTTCGCCCTCAGGTTCGTCGCCCACCGCTTCATGCGCCGAGCCGCCGCGCCCCGTGAACGACTGGAGCATCAGCATCAGCGTATTGAGCATGATAGCAAGGTCCAGGCGCAGCGACCGATGGGTGATGTAGTAGCGGTCGTAGTGCAGGTTCTCGTGGATCGGCTGGTAGCGCTCCGGGCTGATCTGCCACAGGCCGGTGATGCCGGGCTTCACGCGCAGGCGGAAACGCTCGGACTCGCCGTACTGATCCACGATGAAAGGCATTTCCGGCCGGGGGCCGACGATCGACATCTCGCCCCGCAACACGTTGATGCATTGCGGCAGTTCGTCCAGCTTCGTGCGGCGGAGAAAGCGCCCGATCGGCGTGATCCGCGGATCAGTCGTGTCGCAACCGGGACTCGTCGCGTACGCCCGCGCGGTGGTCACCATCGTTCGCAGCTTGATCATCGTGAATCGCCGGCCGCCCTGGCCCACCCGTTCCTGGAAGAACAGCGCCGGCCCGCGCGAGCTGGCCCTGACGATCAGCACCAGCAGCAACAGCAGCGGCGAACTGACGATCAGGACAAACGCCGCGATCGACATGTCCGCCACCCGCTTGATCAACGTATAGCTGATCGGCCGTCGCGCCGCGGCCGGCTCATGCCCGTCCCGCCAGCGCGCGGCCTCGCTCGAGTCCAACGGCAGGTTCAATCCCTGCCCAAATCTGATATCCGCATTCGACATCAGTGCCTACCCCCTGCAACTGATCACCCAACAACCCAATCCACCGCCGCCCGCCTTGCGACCGGGCGCCGGAACGCATCGACCACAACTCTCCGTGTCCCAACAACACCCCGGCCCCAGACCCTAGCCGCGCATCCGCCGGCGGCAGGCCAACCCGATCCCGCCCAGCGCCATGGCGCCCAATGCGACGGTTCCCGGCTCCGGCACCGCCGCCACCCGTTCGCCCGTCAACGAAACATCATCGATATACCCGGTGAAGAGTTGGTTGTTCTCACCACCGAGAAACACGGTGTTGCGCACCGTGAACCCCACTGTCAGATTCGGCAACGCGAACGCATTGGGCAGCGGGAACGACAACGTCTGCCATCCGCGCGTGCTGGGCAACTGGGCCTGCGGGTCCGGCGCGTCGGCGAATCCCGCCGTCAACGGGAAGGTCAGCGGCCCGAGGTTGAGCACCATCAGGTCCGTGCCGTTGTCCACTATGTCCGTATCCAGCGCCTGCGCATTGAACGCGAAGGACATCTGCAGGTTCGTCAAGCCACTGGCGTTGACCGATTGCACCAGGGCCGCATCGCCGAGACTGCCCGCCGGCACCGCGCCCATCAGCGAACCGCCGTGCGCGTTGACCGGTACCGGAACGCCCGCGGGGATATTGTGTGACGCCGCGGCGACCGAGGTGCCGCCCGGTATCGCCGTCCATCCGGTCAGACCGCTTTCGAAGTCACCATTGACAATCAACTCGACAGGCACCGCATGCAACGATGCACCGGCGAACCACACCGCAACCACCGCGCAGGCCGTCGCGGCCAGACGTGATCGATGCGCTTGCATGGACCCCTCTTTTCTGACACTCCACCCGCCGATCAGACGCTACGCAACCACTGCAAAGCTACTGCTCGATCGGCTTCGCTTCGCACCTTCATGCCTATGCAAGACCAACCCCTATGTGTCCTGCTTCGGCGGTGCGGTGCGCGAGGGCGCCGGTGTCACCTGCCCTCATCACTCTATTGTAATGTGCGGCATCCGCGCCGGGCAATACTCTTCATCTGCGAACACGTGAAAAGAGCAACATGGCCCAAGGCAATTGGATCAAGAGCAGTCGGTGCGAAGATTGCCCAGTTTGACACCCGGTTGACTCAATGGTCGATCCACTTATCCTTCGGCGTCGCTTGCGGGCCGGTTCTCATCCAACAAGAGAGTACTCCATGCCGGATCCATCAGGATACGTGAACATCGTCTCCGGGCTGCCGCGAAGCGGCACCTCCATGATGATGCAGATGCTCGAGGCGGGCGGACTGCCCGCCCTCACCGATTTCGAGCGCGCGGCCGATGTGGACAACCCCAAGGGCTACTACGAGTTCGAGCCCGCCAAGAAGACCGCGCAGGATCCGTCATGGCTCGGAAACGCCGGCGGCAAGGTCGTCAAGATGGTCTATCGACTGCTCTACGACCTGCCCGTGCGCGGCTATGCATACCGCGTCGTCTTCATGCAGCGCGAACTGTCCGAAGTGCTCCGCTCGCAGGCCAAGATGCTCGCGCGGCTGAATACCGACGCCGCACCGGTGGATGATGAACAGATGGCCGCGCTGTTCCAGCGGCAACTGGACGACTGCCTCAAATGGCTGGCCGGCCAGCAGAGCTTCACGTTCATCGAAGTGCCCCACGCCCACGTCCTTTCCGACCCGCTGGCGCAGGCCAGACGCATCAACGATTTCCTCGGCGGCGAACTGGATGAAGCGGCCATGGCCCGCGTCGTCGACCCGTCGCTCTACCGCAACCGCGCGACCTGAGCACGCGGCGCGCGGCCGCGGGCGCCACCGTCGCGGCTCTGGCGCAGCAAGCTTCGTCATTCACGCGCCCGAACCGCGGGTATCGCGAACGATGTGATGGCGGCCAGGCCATCCCGCAGGCGACCGCACCATCCAGAGATAGAAACGCCCCGGCAAGACAGATCGTCCGGGGCGCTGTATTCTCAGATGTCACCACATCGCTTGCGTCACCGACGTCGCCGCAGCACCAGCAGCGCGCCCATGCTCAGCAGCGCCAGGCTGGCCGGTTCGGGCACAACCTGCAGCGCGCCGGGCGGAACAAGCGCCTGGGCCTCGGAGAGGAAAGCCGCATCCGCCAGCGTCGCCGCGGCCGGGGCCTCCACGAAGTCGACCTTCTCATTCAGGCCCGACACCGTGACGCCCGGCACATACTGCGGCGTGGTCAGCGTGCCGCCGAAGGCCAGGATGTCGTACGTGCCGTCCGGCACCCGCAGGGCATAGCCGCCGCTGGGCACGGTGACCGTCCAGAACCATTTCAGGTCCGACTGACGGCGGGCCGCGACGATCGTCTGGATGCCCTCGCCGTCCGGTGAGTAGAAACTGTTCGAGTCGTTGTCGCGGTAGGCGACGCCGGTGATGAACGGGTCATCGAACTTGTAGGCGAAGTCCTGCGTCACCATCACCGCGTTGAAGTTGTGCTGGCCGTTGTCGAACTGGCCTTCGCGGAGACCGATGCCGATTTCCTTGAGGTCCTCGTTCATGATGTTCAGGCGATGCCCGCGGCCGGGGACCGAGAAGTCCTGGAACAGGCCGGCGTGCAGATCTTCGGTGTACTGCGTCAGGTCCGGCGTCCCCGGCAGTTCGCCCTGCCAGCCGATGTTCTCCGCCGAACCGTAAGTCCCCAGCGCGCCGTAGCCGACCAGCGCCATGCGGATCGCCGGCGTGCCGACGCCGGTGTGCGCGAAGGTGTCATTGTCCAGTTGCCATTGACTGTGAAACTGCGCCGCGGCGGTGATGATCGTGCTCAGCGCCAACGGCTGCTTGGGCGTGTCCGAGATGGTGCCCGGGGCGAGGCCCTCGTTTAGATCCATCCCGCCCCAGCGCGCCGGCACGCCGACGGGATCCATGCGCTCGAGGTTGACCAGTTCGATCATGTACTGCTCGTGATTGGTCGGGAAAACCGCCACCGCCGACGCGCTGTCGATCAATGTCAACACCGCAACCGCGGCCACCAGTAAAGCCAGGAAACGTTTCATCGCTGTTCTCCGATTTGTCAGCCCTTGGACTCGGTACGCGCCCCTAACCGGAACCGAGGGATAGAACACCCACCCCTTGCAGACCCTTATAGTAACGCGATCCGCCGCAATTCCAATGAGATATCTTGCCGTTCACCACTTCCTCGCAAACCCCGTCACGTGTGAATCTGGGTCAACCCGGCCCGGCCTATACTGTGTCGCGCGCATCCGGTACGCCTGGCAGGGCCGGATCGCGCAACAACGCAGCCGCGCGTTTGTCGGCGGGGCACGGAGATCCAGACCGCGATGGGCGACGTTCACACGGCAATCTGCGGAATCGGCTGCATTTTCTCCAGCGTCGCGTCGGCCGATGACCTGTGGCTGAGCGCGCTGGCCGGACGTCAGGGCTTTCGCGGCGTTGACGCCGGTGATGGCCCGCAGATGGCCAAATCGGTCATCGCAACGCTCGATGCCTCACGGACAACATCATCTGATGAGTTGATGACGCTCGCCCCGCAACAGGCGATCGAGGATGCGCGGATTGACCTGAACGTAATTGATTCTTTCCGCGCGGCCGTGATCGTCGCCCGCCCACTCGCGGAAGATGAACATTCGACGTCTGCCGCGGACGTGTCCTGGATCGCTCAAGCCCTCGACAATGGTGTCGCACCACAAGTGAGCGCGCGATGCCGCATTGTCGAAGAGGGGAGTCTGGCCGGCCGCGTAGCGCCGCAGTTCGGGCTCACCGGTCCGACCCTCGACCTCGACGCCGGGCGATGCAGCTCGCATCTCGCCGTCGCGCTCGGTCTCTCGCTGTTGCGCAGCGACGCCGCCGAACTCGTTCTCTGCTGCGCCATCCAGCGGCGCGGCAGCGACCCGTCGTTCACCGACGCGGATGCCGACCCCGAACGCGACCCCGTCATGCGCCCCTACGACAAGTGGGCCGACACAGCGCTGCGCGGCGAAGGCGCTGCGGCCGTCGCGCTTGCCGCGCGTCACCATGCCGAAGTGCGCGGCTGGCGACGACGCGCCTTCCTCACGGGCTGGTCCGTGTCCGCCGCACCCGACACGACGTCTGACCATCACTACCGCACGTCGCTGCTAGAAGCCTGCCGCAAGGCCGGACGCCCGCTCGATACGCTCGGCTACCTCGAAGGCAACGGGGCGGGACGGGCCGACATCGACGCGGCTGAAGTCAGCGCCATCGCCGCGGCAATCGCTTCGCAGCATGCCCAGCATCCGCTGCGCATCGCGAGCGTCGCGCCCATCATCGGCGACTGCGGGCACGCGGCCGGACTGGCCGGGCTCGCGCTGGCGACGCAAGCCGTCGAGCGCGGCACCGTGCCGCCATCCGTCAATTGCATCCGACCCATCCAGGCGATCGCCAAAGCAAACGGCGCTGTGCGCCCGACCGGCGAAGGCGGCCCATGGCCCGCGATCAACCCCCAGCGATGCGCCGCCGTCGGCTGCATGTCCGATCAACTCAGCGCGCACCTGGTCATCGAACAGTCCGACACGCAGCCGGCCGAACCCGTCGAAGACACGCTCGCCCTGCGTGGCAGCCTGCAGCAGACGGAGTTGTTCGTCCTTGCCGGCGAGACTCGCGCTGCACTGATCAGCGATCTGCAGACGCTACTTGAAGCCGTCGCGCCCGTCTCCATGGCGCAACTCACCGACCTGAGCGCGGCGTCACTCAGCAAGCCGCGCCGCGGCGACCATCGCCTCGCCTTCGTGTGCGCCACGCCCTGGGCCCTCGCGCAGACCGCTCGCCGCGTGCTCGATGCGCTGCGACAGGACCAGCCGCTCGAATCGCTCGACGCCGTCGAAGCGGGCATCTTCGCCGGTCGCCCCGTGTCCGCCCCGCGCGTGGTCATGCTCTTCCCCGGCCAGGGCTCGCAGCGAATCAACATGGGCCGCGACTACTGGCGACGCTATCCCGCCGCCCGCGCGTTGACCACCGCGTGCGATGACGACCTGCGCGACCTGCTCGATCACCCGCTCTCTGACTACATCTTCCGCGACGCCATCGCCGCGCCGCGTAAACAGATGCGCCAATGGGAGACCACCCTGCGCGACACGCGCATCGCCCAGCCGGCGATCACCCTTTCCTCGGCCGCCATCCTGCGCGTGCTACGCGACCTCGGCCTGCAGCCCGATTCCACCATGGGCCACAGCCTCGGTGAAATCGCGGCGCTGCACGCGGCCGGGGCGATGGATGCCCGAACCGCCGTGCGCATCGCCGCGCTGCGCAGCCGCGCCATGGCGGCGCTCGAACTGGCCGACAACGGCGCAATGGCCGCCGTCCGCGCCGATGCCGCGACCGTCGAGCCGCTCATACGCGAGGTCGACGCGCGCCTGACCATCGGCAACTACAACGCGCCCGATCAGACGGTCGTCTCCGGCCCGACCGGCGCGATCGACGCGCTGGTCATCGCCGCCGACCGGCGCGGCATCGAGGCGACCGCGCTGCCCGTGTCCCACGCCTTCCATTCGCCGATCGTCGCCGGCGCGGCCGCCGCCTTCAGACAGCAACTCGAGTCGATCGATTTCGGCGACCTGCATCACACGTGCATCGCCGCCTCCACCGGCCGGACCATCGAGCCCGGTGCGAACCTGCGCCACCTGCTCGCAGACGCGATCCGCCTGCCGGTCAACTTCATCGCCGCCACGCGCGAAGCGGCGCGGCTGGACCCCACCCTCTGGATCGAGGTCGGCCCGCACGGCGTGCTGGCCGGGCTGGTGCGCGAGATCCTCGGACTCGACGAGGCGATGGTCATGACCACCGACCACCCCAAGTTCGACGGCCACACGCAACTCAACCGCATCATCGCCCGCGGGTTCGTCCAGGGCCTGCCCGTCCGACCCGACCGGCTCATGGCCCATCGCCACCACCGGGCCCTCGTCGACGCGCCAGCGGCCCCGGGCTTGGCACGACCGCAGCAACCATGAATTCGCCCGGCGGCCTCGCGTGCCGACACGCAACGCCTACAATGATCCTCGGACATCCCGGTCGGAAGATGACACGAACAGGAGATCAGGACATGACCACGGCCACGGACAGGAAAGAAGTAGTCGACGGCCTGCGGCAGGTTGTCGCGGACAGCTATGCATTGCTCGGACAGACCCACCTCTGCCACTGGAACGTGCGCGGCCCCGGCTTCTTCGCCCTGCACACCGCCTTCGAGGAACAGTACACCGAACTGTTCACCGCGATCGATGAAATCGCCGAACGCATCCGCGCCCTGGGCGCGCTGGCCCCCGGCGGCCTGGGCAACCTGGCCGGCATGGCCAAGATGAAAGAAATCCCCGAGAACGCCGAAGCCAACACCATGGTCCGCCACCTGGCCGACTGCAACCGCCAACTGGTCGATCACGCCGCAACCGCCCGCGATCGCGCGGCCGACGTCGAAGACAAGGAAAGCGAAGACCTCATGATCGCCCGCATCCAGGTCCACGAAAAGACCATCTGGATGTTGGAGAGCTTCCTGGAGTAGCGGGCGCTTCGCATGGTGATACTTGATAGCAGCCGCGCCCGGTGGGGCGGCCGTCACGCCCGCCGGCAGGCCGCCGGCCCCGGCCGGTTGCTCGACAGATCACACACGGCCGGTCGCGCCATCGCGACGGCGGCTCTTCGCATGCGCGTTCGCGCGGCAGCCGGCACGACCCCGAGAGGGGTCGAAACACAGCCAACATGCAACGGAAGGATGGATCACGATTGGCCAGCGGCTGGCGAGCTCGGAAGACACGGTTGAGCGAATCCGGGCGCTGAGTTGCGGGCGACGCTCTTTTCCTATCTCCAATGCACGCGCCGACGCGCGCGTAAGGCGCTATCTTGCGCGCAGAACGTGACACCCGAATTTCGGGGAATCCTGCGGCGCGTGCAGATTTTTTTGCGCTCGGCCGCAACGGCACTTGCGCGGCCGACCCTGCGCAAAACGCGCCATGTTGCGCGCGCCAAGGCGGTCTTTCGTCCCTATGTGGAGGGGCGTTTTCGCCGGCTGCCGGCTTCACCCCTCGCGTGGAGGACTGATCCATGGCCGCGAAACTTCCAAACCCGTCATCGGCCGCACGGGCTGATGACAGAATCATGCAAAATCCTGAGGAACACGGCGGAACCCAACAGAACCGCGCCGAAATGGGCGAAAACGCGTGCACTTTTGATCTGTTTTTGAACGGAATCCTTCCGCCTGAGCGCACTTGGCCGCCCCGACCCTCGATTGCAGGCTCTGAGGCGGGATCGGCCCCGGCCGGACCTAAGCCTTGTGCGCCGGACGCCGCAAAACATGCAAAACCACCACCGTGCGCGAGCAGCCTGCGCCCCGCAACTCGTCTTTTCAAAACCATCGCACCGCCGAACCACCCCTCACCCCGCGCGGCGGCGCATCAGCAGCAACCCCGTCGCGCCGAGCAGCAGGGCTGTCGCGGGCTCGGGCACGGGCAGCGGCTGGTTGTACACCGGCAGGACATTCCGCGTCACGCCCACCGGTGTCAGCGGGCCTTCGCCGGCGAAGGTCAGCGTCGGCGCGCCGGCCGGGTTTTCGATCGTCGCGTTGATCCAGTCGACGTACGACGAGACGCGCACGCTCCCGGCGATGTCGCCGTAGTTGCCCAGCGTTTGGTCGAGACTGCCGATGAACGAGTGAATGCCGGCGACGAACACCTGCCCGCCTTCGCCGATGAACGTCGCGCCGCCGGAGTCGCCCTGGTTGATCAGCAGTTCGAGCGGCGTGGCGCGGTAGGAGGGGAAGAAGAATCCGAGCGGATCGTTCGGACGATCGAGATCGGTGATGAGGATGTTCTGGAAGAGGATCAGGTCGATCTGGTTGGTGCCGGCGCGCTTCTCGCCGTCGAAGCCGATCGCACCGGTCAGGCCGTCGCCGTAGCGCCCGTAGCCGGCGGGCAGCGCGATCTTGCCCTGTTCGTTGCCGCCGGTGTAGAGCTGCGCGGGCGTCACGTTCGTCACCGGCTGGTCCAGCCAGACCAGCCCCAGGTCATTGCCGGACAGGAGATTGCCGTTGTATTGCGGATGCGTCACCCACGACGTGGCCGCATACGTGTTGCCTTCGAGCGTGATGTCCGCGCCGGTCATGATCGAAGTGATGTGGGCCGCGGTGAGCATCACGTCCGGCCGGATCAGCACGGCCGAGCCGGTGAAATCAAACGACGGCGATGCGCCTTCGAGGAAGCCCACCGGCCGGGCGACCACGCCGTCGCCGATCTGGCGGAACACGCTGTCGTCGACATCATCGCGATAGGTGCCGCCGAGGGCGGGCGCCGCGAGGGCGGCGATCATCACCGCGATCAACGAACGCATCGAAACGAACGCGGCCTTCCTGGCGCTAAGCATGTCATGGCTCCTGGCGTGATGATTCCGGTGCATTCAGCGGACAAACCGTCGCCCGCCGCCCCGCCCGGTTCCGCATGTCCGACTCGACATGATTGTACCGACCCGTCCTCGCCGCGGCGCATGAAATGCGCGCGCGGCCATCGCCGGACACCCCCGTCCGAAACGTACGCCGATGGCGCTGATGAAACAGTTTCTCAGGACACCTCTGTCTGTTGCGGATCAGCCCCTGCGACGCTTCAGCGCCAATGGCGCCCCGGCCAGCAACAACGCGAGCGTCGCCGGTTCGGGCACAACGGCGAAGTCGTACACCAGCAGATCGCTGTCGTTGTCGCTATCGCCGCCGAAGACGATGCTGGCCCGCGCGCTGCCCGCCCAGTCCGCGAGCGTGTCCGCCGGGATCGCCACCGGACCGATGGTCTGGAAAGCGGTGAAGCCGGCGTAGGTGTCGTCGCCAGCGTAGTTGTAGTCGACGGAGAATGTCACGGTGTGGTTGACCGCATCATGCACAAACCTTACGGCCATCGTCAACGGCTGGATGGTGTTGACGCCGACGTACCCCAGCGTGTCCAGTTCCGTGGAGCCGCTGGTCGTCATCTGGATCACCGCCAGGCCGGCATCGTCATTCAGCCCGAGGTAGATGCCCGGGTCGTTCTGTCGATCGGGGACGCCGTACTGCCCCGGCTCGCCGGCGCCCAGGCCGAAGAACAACTGGCTGTCGTTGTCGAAGCTCGTGCCGAGCTTCGTGTTCACCGTCACGTACGCGACGAAGCTCACATTGTGGTAGTCCATATCATCGGTGCGCAGGTAGTTCCGCGCGTTGTCGCCGTCGCCGGCGAAGGTCACGCCGTTGGCATCAAACGTCGGCGCCCGGCCGCCGGCGCTCGACCCCAGCGTGAAGTTCGCCGGCAACGACCCGCTCTGAAGCGAATCGGCGAACAGCATCGCCGCATCGGTGGATCGCGGCACAACCACGACCGCGACTGCGAAGCAGATGCCAATGATGAGGCTTTTCGTCAAGTTCATGTTCAGTCTCCTCTACCGGGCGCTGCGACACGGCCATCCGCGCGCGACCTGCCCTGGAAAACCTCTACCACGCAGAACGAGAATGGCAAATGGAAATCGATCAAGCGCGGATCGAAGTTGACAGATACGGACATGCTTTGCCGGGACTTGTTGTTCCGGCCAGATGTTGAGCGGTCGCGCACGGGCCCCCAGTCAGTCGCACCGTTCGATCGCGCAGATGCGCTTCGCCGCGCTGTCAAGCACCCACAGGTGCTCGCCGTCATGTGCAATGCCCTTGACCGCGCGGCCGAACGGCCGGTCGCCGTACTCGATCAGCTTCCCTTCGCCGTCCGTCTTGAGCAGCAGCGGCGCGAGCCAGTCGAAGCGCCAGAATCCCTCGCCGTCCGCGGCCAGGCCCTCCGGGCCGCCGAAACAGCGGTACGCCGGGTCATGATCGCCCGTCAACTCGTACTCCCACGCGCACGGCATCCACGTGTCGCACACCAGCACCGTCCCGTTGCGCTGCGCCACACCGCCCAACGAGTGCACCTTCTCGAGACCGCGCATCTCGGTGACATCGCCCGTTGTCGGCTCCACGCGCAGCAGCATCTTCGGTTCGTCCCGCGTCAGCGCGATCGCGCCGCCGACCCAACCGATGCCGCCGAGCTTCACCTCCGGCAGGCGGTGGGTGACCAGCACGCTCCCATCCTCCGGCGACACCCCGACGAGCTTCTTCTCTTTCACGTCGAGCACCCACAGCTTCGCCTCGCCCCACGCCATCGTGAACAGTTCGCCTTCCGGCGCGGCGAGGGTCTTCACCACGCGCCAGTCCGGCGGCAGCGGCGGGCGGTCGGCAAGCGCGTCGATCACCCCATTGCGATGCAGCGCCCGAAACACCTGGAAACTTCGCTTGCCCCAACCGCCGTCGTCGTCCTGGCCGCGCAGGATCATGGGAAGCGCCTTCTCCACGACGAGCCGCGCCTTCGGGTGATCGATGACGCCGCAAACATCGATGCGCGACATCGGGTCCTTGTCCGCGAAGCACCCGGCCGCGTCGCCGTGACTGGCCACGACTTCGAGCAGCTTTTCGAACGGCTCGTGCACATCGGCGACATCGCGCCCGAGCCACATGCATCGCAGCTTCAGGAACATGCCCCACGGACACGTATGCCACGGATTCTCCTCCATGACCTTCGCGGCGAGCTTCGCCACCGACGCCGGGACATCCTGCTCATGGCCGCACCCGATGGCGCACATCGCGATGGTTTCGTACGGGCCGAAGAGGCCATCCTTGTCGCGCTCGCCATGCGCCTTGATCAGATCAGCCAGCGCACGTCGGTCGATCAGCTCATTTTCGCAGGCGATCTGGATCAGGTCGTGCAGTTCGGCGGACGGGCGGCACAGGTTCATTTCGCGGCGCAACGCGCCGACGAATGTCGCGGCCGCGTCTCGTATCCTCTCGGCATCGCCCTGTGCCGGCGCATCCAGAACCGCCAGCCGCGCGAGCGCCGCCTCGAGCGAATCGCTCTGCCGCGCCCATGCCATGGGATCATGCCGGAAACCGTATGTGCGCTCAGCCACCATGGGATGTCCCCCTTGTCCTTGTGCGGTGCGTGCACCCGCATCTTCACATCCCGGCTGATGCAAGGCAAGCCAGTCCGATTACCGGCCCACGCCTTGACCGCGAGCGTCTGGCGGTGCCGCGCCGTGCATCGGGTCAGGACCGAACACCTCGGCGACGAACGCCGCGCCCTGCGCGTCGCGGGCGGCCACGTACTGGTCGTTGGTCAGATCATCTCGTTCCTCGCGGTACACCAGTTCGCACCGCGCGCCCGCCGCGTCCATGCGCTGCTTCAGCGCGCGGCCGAACTGCGGATGATGGATACCGTCCCGCGCCGACAGGTTCTCATCCAGCGGCAGGTCGCGCGTCCAGTACCACATGAAGATCGGCGGGGCGTCGGCCGTGACGAAGTTGATCGGCGAGATCGACGTCGCCAGCGCCCGCATCCCTTCGTCGGGCTCGCCGTCCAGATCGCTGCGATAGAACTGCTTCAGCGCCCGCTCGCACCACGCCGGCCCGGCAATCAACTGCCGAATGCACTGCGGGTCATAAGACGTCTGCGCATCATCCACCACCGCGGTCGCAACCTTGCTGGACTCGCGGCTGATCATGTCGGTCGCCTTCGCATCGGCCAGGTCCGGATGCAGCGCCAGCCACAGGCTGATCCCCGCACCGGCCGACCCGCCGCCCGCGGCGATGCGCGTCGGGTCGATGTTCAGATGCCGCGCGAAGTAACGGATCGCCTGGATGGCCCGGGCCGCATCGTGCATCGGCGCCGGCGCGGGCGCTTCCTGCGTCAGCCGGTAGTTGATCGCCACGACGGAGATGCCGTGCTGGTGATACGACTCGATCAGCGCCGGCCGCACATTGGCCTTGTCACCCCAGGAAAACCCACCGCCATGAATCTGCACGAACACCGGCGTGGGCGCATCCGACGCCACGAGGTACGCATCGAACCGGTTCGACGCGTGCGGTCCGTAGGGTCGATCGCGAAAAGTCGGTTCCATCGTGGGTCTCCCGGCGTCGATGCCTTCCCCGCGGCCCCGAGCATAGAGAACGCGGCTGACCGAAGCCAGCCGCGATCACCTTCGCTCACCGAGCGCTTCGACCATGCGCCTGGCCAGCGCGGATGTAGAAAACTCGCGATCCAGGCGCTGCCGCGCGGCCTGGCCCATTGCAATGCGGGCCTCCCGCCGGTCCATGAATTCACCGATCGCCGCCCGCATCGCCTCGGCGTCTCCGGTCGGCACCAGCCGCGCGCTCACGCCGTCTTCCACGAAGTCCCGCGCCATGGGCACGTCGGACACGACGATCGCCTTGCCCATCGCCATCGCCTCGAACAGGGCGGTGATGCCGCCGGCGTGGTCCATCCGGTGCAGGGCGATCGCCACCACCTTGGCCGTGGCATAGAGATCGCGGAACGCCGGCGCATCCAGGCGCCGGTCAATGAACCGTACGTGCGGCGGCGCCTGGCCGTCCGGCCGCCAGCGCGTCTTCATCACGACCGGATGGTTCAGGTCGTGCACGGCCGCGTAGAACGTCTCGTGGTCGCGGGAGATGTCATCGCCGATGCACAGGATGTGAGATTCGTCGTGGTTGTGCTTCGGGTGGTAGAAATGCTCGTTGACGTTGTAGCCGATGAAGGCCAGTTCGCCGCGCGGCCCAAAGTCGCGCCGCACCGCTTCGATCTGCGAGCGCGTGAGCATCATCATCACGTCATAGCGCGCGAAGACGGACTTCTGTATGCGCTGCAGCAACCGCCACGGGTTGCCGACGCTGCAGTCCCACAGCGCGATCGTGGGCTTGAACAGGAACAGCCGGCGCAGCAGCAGCGGGGCCAGGCCGCCGCTTTCGAAGATCGAGATCACCGCGTCCACATCGCGATGGCGCGTCAGCACCTTCAGCGCCCGCAGCGGATCGATCGCCTTCAGAAAGGGATTGCGCTTCGCCCACGGATTCCACGGCCGGCGGCTGGGATTGACGTACACGACCTCCGCCCCAAGCTCGCGCAAAGCGCGCGGCAGCAGCGGACACCCCGGTTGCTCCACGTCCATCGATGCCCATTCCCGCTCGGTCTGCGGCAGCTTCCAATCATGCGGCGGGAGGAAAAGAAGCTTCATCCCCGGCTACCGCCCGTCCACCGTCAGCGGCGTCGGCTGCGGGCTGACGTTGTGCGTCGGTTCGAGCACCAGGCCCAACGCGCGGCGTTTGCCGTCCGGGCCCTTGGGCGGAATGCCGTCGTTGTCCACGATGCGCTGGATGGCCATCAGGCCTTCGAGCAACTGCTCCGGCCGCGGCGGGCAGCCGGGCACGTAGACGTCCACCGGCATGAACTGGTCGATGCCCTGCACCACGGCGTAGGTATCGAACACGCCGCCCGTCGAGGCGCACGCGCCCATCGAGATGCACCACTTGGGCTCGGTCATCTGTTCGTAGATGCGATGGAGCACGGGCATGATCTTGATCGGCACGCGGCCCGCGACGATCATCAGATCGCTCTGCCGCGGGCTGAACCGCATGGCCTCGGCGCCGAACCGCGCGATGTCGAAGCGGCTGGAGGCGGTGGCCATCAGCTCGATCCCGCAGCAGGCGGTCGCAAACGGCATGGGCCACAGCGACGACCGCCGCACCCAGTTCAGTGCGCCCTGCAAGGTCGTTGTCAGGTAACCTTCACCGCCGGCCAGGATTGCCTCAAGTCCCATCGACTGCTTCCTTTCCGCGATCGACGGCCTATTCTAGGAAGCCCCCGTCCCGGAGCAAACCTCGTTGGAATCGGGCAGGTACGCCCCGCGCTCGCGCAGGCGGGCCCGCAGCGCCTGGACGTCGATCTCACCGACGTGCGCGCCATCGCCGCATATCGCCATCGCCGCAGCGACCCCCGCCGCCTCGCCCGTGCACAGGCACACCGGCATCACCCGCACCGAACCGTTGACCGGCCGGTCCGTGCCGATGCAGCGGCCGGCCACCAGCACGTTCGTCGCCCCGCGCGGCCGCAGGCAGCGGTAGGGAATCCCATGGCTCTCGCCCGGCCCGTACTTGTCGAACCGCGCGTGCACCTTCTCCTCCCAGTCGCCGCCGGCCAATTCTTCTTTCGCCAGGTGAATGTCAATGAAGTAGGCGTTGCGGCAAATCTCGTCGTCGAACGACCGCCGCGCGATGTAGTCCTCGATCGTCAGTTCGTACTCGGCCACGATCCGCCGCGTTTCACGGGCGCCGATCAGCGAACCCGTGCTGACCAGGAAAGCCTCCCCGAAATGCTCGGGATCGTACTCGGCCAGGGCGTCGCGGTAGGCGTGCGCCAACTTGCGGCCGTCGGCCATCGCCCGCGACACGCTTGCCGGATCGGTGTTGTCCACTTCATAGATGTGCCCCGCGTTGAACCCCACGCAGCCCGGTCCGACCCAGCAAGTGCAGATGTGCTCATCGGGAATCAGCGGATACCGACCCTCGGCGAGGATGCGCTGAATGATCGACGGCCCACCGTCGGCGGGTTTGCCCTTGAAGCCCACGCGATCGCCGCGCTCGTAGCCCTTGACGTTGGCCAGCGTGAAGCACAGGGTGACGGGCTGGAGCGAACCGCCGCCCTCGTCGCCGCGCTGCATGGCGAAGCCGGCCCGGGCGACCAGGTCGCCGTCGCCGGTGCAGTCAATGAACGTGCGCGCCCGGATCGCGTTGAGTCCCGACTTGTCGGCGACGATGATCCGGCTGACGCCGCCTGCGCCGTCGGATTCGGCGTGCACAAGGAACGTGTCGTAGCGCACGGTGACACCGGCCTTGGCCAGTTCGTCCTCGTAGATCACTTTCAGGTGCTCGGCCGCGATCGGCACCCAATCGAGCTGCTCATCGGGCACATGCGGCGTGGTCTGCTTGGACCGCCGCAGAATCCGCCCGGCCAGGCCCTCGTGAATCTGCTTCTCACGATCCGTAAACGGGCACCAGGCGGGCACCATCGCCACGGTGCCCATGCCGCCGGGGGAGCACGTCCGCTCGATCAGCAGCACCTTCGCGCCTTCCTCCCCGGCGCTGATCGCCGCAGCGCAACCGGCGGGACCGGCGCCGACGATGACGATATCCCATGGCTGGGTAGGTTCGAGGTCGCGGACGGGGAGGCTTCCGAGTTGGGTCGTCATGGCGGTGATCTCCATCGTGCGGCGGACATCGCCGTAGAATCCATGGAGCAGTTGTTCCGACGAATTGCTGATGTTAGGCATGGCAGCAGCTTCGTGCGAACGAAGCGGGAGCGGCCGCCGTAGTCCGATAGGCGTACCCGTGCCGCAGCGGCCCCGCTTGCGTCGGTCGCCGCGACGGCCGATGTTGGTTAGGAGTATGGGTCCGCGCTCACGTGAGCGACGTGTGAAGGGAACCGATGGCCCAAACGCCGCAGCAGATCGATGGTCTTGCCGACTGGCCCTCGCCCCCCGGCGAAGGGCGGGATGTTGTGTTGCATACACGCGTCGTCACCGAGACCGGCGGCGGGCCGGACAAGACCATCCTCCTTTCCGCGCCGTTCCTCTCGCACACGAACTACTGGCTCGCCTCGGCCTACATGCACCCGGCCGACGAACCGGGTTTTGACGCCATCCGCAGGCGCGCCGAGGCGTGGGGCTCGCCGCTGATCAGCGTGCCCGACGGCGGGCCGCTCGATCGCCGGCCGCTGCGCAAGCTGCTGGATATCTGCCGACACTACAACGTGAAGGTCTGGCACGGGCATGACTACAAGTCCAACCTCTTCGGCCTGCTCCTGCGGCCGTTCTGGCCGATGAAGCTCGTTACCACCGTGCACGGCTGGGTCAAACAGACATCGCGCACGCCGCTCTACTACACCATCGATCGCTGGTCGCTGCCGTTCTATCACCACATCGTGACGGTCTCCGACGATCTGTACGAACGCATCCTGCAACTGCGGGTGCCCGAGGAGCGCGTCACGCTGATCCACAACGCCATCGACGAGCGCACCTTCACCCGCAGCGGCCCGGCCGCGCAGGGCGCGATGCGACGCGACGTCGGCACACCGGAGGGCCGGCTGGTCTTCGGGGCGGTGGGGCGGCTGAGCCCCGAGAAGGCGTTCAACAATCTCCTCCACGCCGCGCATCAGCTTGTGCAGCAGGGCGTCGACCTGGAGGTGTGGATCGCCGGCGACGGCGATGCGCGGGCCGATCTCGAGAAGCTCACCGCCGCGCTCGACATGACCGATCGCGTGCGGCTGCTGGGTTTTGTAAAAGACACGATCGCCCTGTACGAATCGATGGATGTGTTCGTCCTCTCGAGTCTGCGCGAGGGGTTGCCCAACGTCGTGCTCGAAGCCGCGTCGATGCGAGTGCCCATCGTTTCGACGCGCGTCGCCGGCGTGCCGAAGATGCTGACCGACGGCGAAGACGGCCTGCTCGTGCCCATCGGCGAGATCGAACCGCTGCGCGACGCGATGGGCAGGCTGGCGCGCGACCCGGCGCTGCGCGAGCAATTCGCCGCCGCCGGCCGGCAACTCATCGAGCGCGAATACAGCTTCGCCAACCGCATGGAGAAGGTCCGCGCCATCTACGACCGCGTGCTGGGCACGCCGCAGCGCGTCGAAAGCCGGCCGGGCGTCGAAGCTCAGGCGTAGAACCGAGCCCCTTGCTATGCTGGCACGTCGGAGCCCGCCATGCCCACCATCTCCGATGTTCACACCATCGTCACCCGCCCCGGCCGGCAGAATCTTGTCGTCGTCAAGGTGCTCACCAGCGACAACGGTCTGCACGGCCTCGGCTGCGCCACCTTCACCCAGCGCTACCACGCCGTTGTCGCCGCGATCGAGAAGCACCTGCGGCCGCTTCTCCTCGGTCGCGACGTTTCGCGGATCGAAGAGCTGTGGCGCCTGATGCACACGAACGGTTACTGGCGCGGCGGCCCTGTGCTCAACAACGCCATCTCCGGCATCGACACGGCCCTGTGGGATATCGCCGGTAAGCGCGCCGGCATGCCCGTGCACGATCTGCTGGGCGGGCGCTTCCGGACGGCGGCGCTGACCTACCATCATGCCACCGGCCGCGACCTTCGCGAGTTGACCGACGATGTCCAACGCCTGCGCGACGCCGGCTTCACCCACATCCGCGTGCAGTACGGCGGTACGCCGGCCACCGCCGGCCTGCCGCTCGGCGCCGGCACCGCCGGATACGGCGGGCGCGATGCCACCGGTCCCCGGCCGGAAGACGCCGGCGACGGGCAATACTACGACCCGCACGAATATATGGATGAGGCCGTCGCCGCCCTCATGCATGTGCGCAATACGTTGCCCGACATCCACCTGCTCCACGACGTTCACTCGCGTCTCGAGCCGGCCGACGCCGTCGATTTCGCGCGGCGAATCGAGCCGTTGCAGCTCTTCTTCCTCGAGGACCTGCTGCCGCCCGAGCACTTCGACTGGCTGGCCAATGTCCGCGCCGTGTGCACGACGCCGCTGGCCATCGGTGAATTGTTCACCAACCCCGCCGAGTACGTGCCGCTGGTGCGAGATCGCCGCATCGACTTCATCCGCGCTCACCTCTCGGCCATCGGCGGGCTGACCCCCGCGCGCAAACTCGCCGCGATGGGTGAACTGTGCGGCGTGCGCACCGCATGGCACGGTCCGGCCGACGTGTCCCCCGTCGGTCATGCGGCCAACCTCGCGCTTGATGTCAGTTGCCCGAACTTCGGCATTCAAGAGTCCGTGCAGTTCAGCCAAGCGACATGCGAGGTCTTCCAGGGCTGCCCCGCAACGCGCGGCCGATACCTCTACCCCAATGATGCCCCGGGCTGGGGCATCGAGATCGACGAGGCGGCCGCACGCCGGTTTCCGCCCGATGACAGCGTGATCGGTTGGACGCAGTCGCGTCGCCCCGACGGCGGGTTGTCTTACCCCTGAGGAGGAAATGACACCTGTCGTGCGGCCCGTGCTTCTGCGGGTTGCCGCGCTTGACGCTACACTGTTCGTTTCCCCTGGTCCGGCGACGATACCGCAAGGAACTGCCGCGCTGATGTGCTTGACTCTGGCCGCTTACCTGCACCGCATTGACCCGTTTCTCATCGAGTTCTCCGATGGGATCGGCATTCGCTGGTACGGCTTTTCCTACCTGCTGGCTTTCGTGATCGGCTACTTCTTGATCCGCCGCGTGGTGAGTGCGGGCGTGTCCACGCTGAAGCGCGAGAGCGTGGGTGATTTCGTCATCGCCGTGGCACTGGGCGTGATCATCGGCGGGCGGCTGGGCTACTGCGTCTTCTACCAGGCGAGCCTGCTGTGGACGTTCCCGGATGTCACGCTGTTCGGCGTGACTTTTCCCATCCCCGGCATCCTGGCCCTGAACAAGGGCGGCATGGCGTCGCACGGCGGCATGATCGGCGCCGTGCTCGGCGGTTGGGTCTACGCGCGGCGGTGGGGGCACAAGTGGCGGCACCTGATCGACCTGCTGGCCTTTCCCGCGCCGCTTGGCTTCCTTGTCGGGCGCATTGCGAATTTCATCAACGGCGAACTTCTCGGGCGGCCGTGCGATCCGGACTTTGTCTTCGCCACGAAGTTCCCTCAGGAGATCGCCGAGCAACAGTGGCTGGCCGATGCAGGCCACCTCGCGGCACTGCGCAAGGCCGAGGAGACGGCGACGGTGCTGTTTCCGAATGTCGATCCCTACACCGCGGTGATCAAGGCGATCCAGGCGGGCAATGCGCAGGTGACGGTCATCATCGAGCCGCTGCTCACGCCGCGCCATCCCTCGCAGCTCTACGCGGCCGCCCTGGAAGGTCTGATGGCGTTCGCGGTGCTGGCGATCGTGTGGATCAAGCCGCGCAAGCCGCTGGTGGTTGGCGCCTGGTTCGCGATCGCCTACGGCGTGGCGCGGATCATCAGCGAGATCTGGCGCGAGCCCGATGCGCACATCCGCGCGGAGGAGTTCGCAGCGACCGGCATCACGCGCGGCCAGTGGCTCAGTGCCGCACTCGTGCTGGTCGGGGTCGCGCTGCTTGTCGTCGTTTCACGTGTGAAGACCGTGCCGATGGGCGGGTGGCTGCGCGTGAGAAAGGACGATGCGGTGATGAAAAGCAAGCACGAAACTTGAGCAGCGCCGACGCCTGCTACTCCCCCGATTCCTGCGGGAGCTCTTGCGGCGTCTTTTCCGGGGACCCGGCATCCGGCATGTAAACCTCCATTTCACCGCGCTTGGCCACTCTGAACGTCTTCGTCTCCCCCGTCGGCAGTTCCCAGGACTGCAGTTCGTCCACGCCCATCATCTTGAGTGTCGCGTCCTCGACTTCCCGGGTGCCGCGGTGTCGTCCCAGTGGGATCGTCACCTCAAGCGCGGGCTCCGTATCGAGCGTGACCAGCAGCCGCCAGAGCTGCTGATCGCGCGGCGGCGGAGGCGACCATTGCGACACCAACGGACCGGGATACACCTTCCCGCCATAGCTGCGGCCGACGCCTGCGCCGGTGTACGTGCGCGGGCCGTAGCCGTAGCCGGTGCCCACGCCAATGCGAACTGTCGTGCCCTCCCGGATTTCGCCGGGCGCCCGGGTGGAGATGGTGGGCTTGACGATCGAGCCGTCGGCCAGCATCAGGGCGACCTCGCGGACCGCGAAAGGCCCGGCCTCGGTCTCGGTTTCCAGCCGCTCGTCGTTCAGCCGCACGCGCGTCTTGATCCGCTCATTGGAAAGCCGCGGCTCGCGCACCGAATACGTGATGCCGGTGCAGCCGGTCAAGACGCTCGCAAGTAGGATGGCCATGGCCATCGCGCCGTGCCGCGCGAAACGTTGCATCTGTGTTCTGGAATGCATGGTCGATTCTAGCCTCCACACTCCGCGCCGGCCCTAGAAGGGGATGACCACCCCCGCGTAGAACAGCACCGAATCGTAGCCGGGATTGTTCGATTCACCTTCGATGTCCGCATTGGACATGTGCAGCCAGCGGATGCCGGCGTTGAGCCACACGTTGCCGTCGATGTGATAGTTGAAGCCCGCGCCGACCTGCGGCCGGAAGACGTAGTCGGTGCCGCCGAAGGGGAATTCCTCGGTCATCCACGCGATGCCGGCCCCGCCCTCGAAGAAGATCGACCAGTCTTCGCCGCGCCACATGTGGTATTTCAGCATGAGATCGAGCGCGACGATGCCTGCATCCTCGGCCGGTGATTTGGCGAGGATGTAACCGCCGACCAGTTCAAGGCTGATGGTGAAATCGGTCGCGGGGTTGTACCCCACCCCGACGTGCCCGGTGATGACATCGCCATCCTGGCCGATCGCCCCGGAGGCGTAGGCGGTGATGCTCCAGACTTCCGGGTCCCAGGGCTTGTGAACAGGGCCGCCTTGGTCAGTTGGCGCCATGGCGTCTGCGTCGGTCGCCAGAATGAGCGCCGGCTGTGTGCCGGGACCGATGGTGTCGACGGCCAAAGCGGGTGCGCTGGCTGCCAGAAGGCAGGCCGAGGCCAGAAACAGCGGACCGATCGAGTAGCCGCGAAGGTGATCCTGAGTGAACATGCCCAACTCCTGATCGAGGAAGAAGATGCCCAGATGCGGCCGCCATTCTACTGGAGGGCCTTGGATTCCGACAGCTTGTGCACGGACGCCGTTCATGAGGAGACGAGGCGCCCCCGCGCGTATACTGCTGTGAATGACTACCGCCACGCGACCAGGGATGAGCGGGCGTCGGCCGGACTTCGGCCAGATGCTGGGCAAGGAAACGCCTGCGGCCATCGAGCAGGAGATGTGCCTGCTCGGGGCGATGATTCTCGACAGCCGCGTCATCGGCGATGTGCTGCAGATCATCGAGAATCAGGACGGGGCGGATTTCTACCGCTCGGAGCACGGGGCGATCTATCGGGTGCTGGTCGAACTGTACGACGCGAACCAGCCGATCGAGTTGCCGATCATCAACCAGAAGCTGCGCGACCTGGGGATGCTCGAGCAGGTCGGCGGCACGCAGTACCTGATCGAGCTGGTCGAGTCGGTGCCCTCGGCCGTCAGCGCACCGTATTACGCCCAGGCCGTGCTCGAGGCGTCGCTCAAGCGGCGGTTGATCGAGAAGGCCAGTGACATCGTGCACGCGGCCTATACCAGCGGCGACTCGGCCGAGGACCTGATCAACGGCGCCGAGGCCGAGATCTTCAAACTGGCCGAACGGCGCGGCGGGGAACAGGCCAGCAGCCTCAACGAACTGCTCGAAGAAACCTTCGCGCGGCTGGAAGCTTCGGAAGGCAAGTATTTGACCGGTCTCGACACCGGCTTCGCCGACCTCAACGAACTGACCAGCGGCTTCCAGAAGGGCGAGATGATCATCGTCGCCGGCAGACCGTCGATGGGTAAGGCTCAGCCGCTCGATGCGAAGGTCCTCACGCCCGATGGCTGGAGGCGAATGGGCGAGTTGTCCGTTGGCGATGCGCTTGCGTCGGTGGACGGTGCGCCGTCTCGCGTTGAGGGCATTTACCCTCAAGGGTTGCGACAAGTCTACCGCGTGACGTTCGCCGATGGCCGATCGACCGAATGCTGCGCCGAACACCTGTGGCGCGTGCACCACCGCGAGTGGGACGCGCCACGCGTATTGGAAACGCGCCGACTGATCGAAATGCTCGCGTGCCGGCGATACCAGCGCCGGCTCTGGGTGGACTGCTTCTGCGGCGAGTTCGGCGCCGACGATGATCTGCCACTCGACCCGTGGCTGCTCGGATTGCTCATCGGAGACGGTGCCCTCTGCGGTTCGTCGGTGCGTCTTGCGAGTGCGGAGCAGACCGTGCTGTCGCGCGTCGGCGAAACGATCGGCGCGGAGATGACCATCAGCGCCGCCGGCGGTTACGACTATCGCCTGGTGCAGTGCGGCGGCGCGCGCCGTGCGGGGGTGCAGGGCGTGACATCGAACCCGATCAAGGAAGCATTGATACCGCTGGGCCTGTGGGAGGTGCATGCGCAGACCAAGTTCATCCCCGAGGCGTACAAGACGGCCACGCGCGAAAGCCGCGCGTCGCTGCTCAGCGGCCTGCTTGATGCCGATGGATGGGTCGAGCGTTGGGGCAGCCTGCGCTTCTCGACGGCGAGTGAACGACTGGCGGACGATGTGGTGGAACTGGTGCGTTCGCTTGGCGGAACGGCGTCGCACACGGTCAAGCAGACGCGCAACGACCACAACGGCGAGTCGCGCACGGGGCGGCCGGCTTATGTGTGCAACATCCAGTGTGGCGATCCACGACTGCTGTCGCTGCAGCCGGAGAAGATGCAGCGCATCGAGGGCGGGCGGCAGCGGGCGCGCAGGCTGACCATCAAGTCGATCGAACCGACCCGGGAGGCCCGGACGCAATGCATCGCCGTGTCGCATCCAAGTCGCCTGTACATCACCGATGACTACATCGTCACCCATAACACCGCATTCGCTGTCAACATCGCCGAACACATCGCCGCGACGAACCATGCGCCGGTGGCGATCTTCAGCCTCGAGATGAGCAAGCAACAGTTGGCCCAGCGCATTTTGTGCTCGCGCTCCGGCGTCGATTCGCACAAGCTGCGGCGGAACATGCTCTCGGCCGATGACTTCCAGAAACTGTCGCTGACCATGGGCGAACTGAGCAACGCGCCGCTCTACATCGACGATACGCCGGGGCTGGACCTGATCACGCTCAACGCCAAGGCGCGGCGGCTGGCGGCGCAGTACCACGTGCAGGCCGTGTTCATCGACTACCTGCAACTGATGAGCGGCGGGGCGTCCGGCAGGCAGACCTCGCGCGAACAGGAAGTCAGCCAGTTGTCGCGCGGCATCAAGGCCCTGGCCCGCGAACTGGATGTGCCGGTCGTGTGCCTGAGCCAGCTCAACCGCGGGCCGGAATCGCGCGAAGGGCACCGGCCGCGCATGAGCGACCTGCGCGAGTCGGGCTCGATCGAGCAGGATGCCGACGTCATCCTCCTGCTGCATCGCGAGGAGTACTACCACAACGACCCGGCCTGGAAGGAAGAGAACCCGGGCAAGGTCGGCGTGGGCGAGTGCATCGTCGCCAAGCAACGCAACGGACCGACCGACACCGTCGAACTGCAGTTCGACGCCCGCAGCGTCCGTTTCCGCGACCTGGCGCGGCGGGAGATGGGGTATTGAGGAAGATAGGCACGGAGGCACCAAGGCGCGAAGGCACGAAGCGGAGGGGATGGGGGCTGCGACCAGACGACGAAGGGAGATTGATCCTGGCGGTTTTGGATGTTTCGCGGCATCCGGCGCACAAGGCTTAGGTCCGGCCGGGGCCGATACCGCCTCAGAGCCTGCAATCGCGGATGTGGGCGGCCAAATGCGCTGAGGCGTAAGAATGCCGGCCAGAAACCGATCAAAAGTGCACGCGTTTTCGCCCGGTTCGGCGCAGTTCTGTCGGGTTTTGCAGGATTCTGCAGGATTCCGCGGGATTCTGTAATCAGCCCGTGCGGCGGATGATGGTTTTGCATGTTTTCTGGCGATGGTCCAGTCCTCCACGCGGCGGGCGCCCGGGGTGACGAGGGAAAAGCGCCCTTCCACATAGGGACGAAAGACCGCCCTGGCGCGCGCAACATGGCGCGTTTTGCGCGGGGGCAGCCGCGCAAGTGCAGGTGCGGCCGAGCGAAAGAAAATCTGCCCGCCACGCGAGATTTCCCGAAATTCGGGTGTCACGTTCTGCGCACAACACGGCTACTTTCGTGCGCATCGCGCCGTGGATGGCAGTAGAAGCGGGAGTGTTTCCCGCAAAGGCGCTGAGACGCAAAGGAACGGAGGGAGGTCGTGGGGCGTGTCGGGTTCGGGCGATGCGCCAAGCCCGCATCGTGCGCGGCCGAAGCGCGCAGGCCGCAGCACGCGACCTGCGCGACGTCATGCATCCGCGCGATGGCCTCGGTCAACATCGCTGAGCGGGTCCAGACGCGGACGTCCGGCGCGTCACCCGCCGTGAACGCCTCAACCACCTGCTGTGCTTCAACTCGGTAAGCGTTCCATGAACCGCGTCTTCCGCTGGTCGGTTGGGGTTGTCATGCT